>NZ_RWIN01000074.1 GCF_009761815.1 Pseudomonas sp. PB120 | reverse complement strand
CATTCAACATCGTTGGTGACTGACACACCGCCATCGCGAGCAGGCTCGCTCCTACAGGTTTGTCACAGTGACCGACCGGTGGAAGTTGAAGAACCAGAGTTTTGGGCGTAGACCAGACCCACGACGAGTTAAACGTTGTTAATTTTCAATCGCGCACCAAATGCCTCAACCCCTGCTTTGCTACCGTAGGCCCCTATAAACACGAGACTTGCGATGAGCGCCGGGTACCGACAGTCGCAGTGAACACCCGACAGTCACCCCAGCCCTCGTTGCGTTGATGGAAAAACCTGAGGAATATGCTCGGAAACCGCGTACTAGACGGATGCAGGCAGGAGTAACCCGTTGACCCTTTCCCCCGAACAGGCCATCCATTTCGGTCCTTACCGGATCTTTCCCGGACAACGTCTGGTGATGGAAGCCGACCAGCCCTTGCGGCTCGGCCGACGCGCCATGGGCATCCTGTTGATCCTGCTGGAACACGCCGGGGAAGTGGTCAGCAAGCAACAGCTGATCGCCGGGGTCTGGCCCAACAGCGTGGTGGAAGACATCAATCTGCGGGTGCACATGGCTGCGCTGCGCAAGGCGCTGGGCGATGGCCAGGCCGGCCAGCGTTACATCGTCACCGTGGCCCAGCGCGGGTACAGCTTTGTTGCGCCTTACTCGCTGGAGCAAATCGAGCAACCTCCCGAGACCGAAGCTTCGAAGCCCGGCATACACAACCTGCCGGTCCGGCGCACGCGCATGATCGGGCGCCAGCTGCTGGTCGACAACCTCGTCACCCAACTCGCACGCCAGCGCTTCATCACCCTGGTCGGGCCCGGCGGCATCGGCAAGACCACCGTGGCCCTGCGCGTCGCCGAGCGCCTGATCGGGCGCTACCGGGACGGCATTCGCCTGCTGGACCTGGCGCCGCTCAACGACCCCGCGATGATCACCGCGCATCTGGCCACGCTGCTGGATCTGTCTTTGCATGACGCCGAAACGATCAGCGGCTTTGCGGGGTTACTGCGCGACCGGCAGATGCTGCTGGTGATCGACAACTGCGAACACCTGGTCGACGCCATTGCGGTGCTGTGCGAACGCTTGCTGCGCGCGGCCCCAGACGTGCACATCCTGGCCACCAGCCGCGAGAGCCTGCGAGCCGAAGGCGAATACGTCCAGCGCCTTGAATCGCTGGACTGCCCGCCGCCCATCGCGGTGCTGGACCGCACGCAGGCGCTGAGCTTTTCCGCGCTGCAACTGTTCGTCGAGCGCGCGATGGCCAGCCACGACAGTTTCGAACTGAGCGATGAAGAACTGCCGCTGCTGATTGAAATCTGCCACCGCCTGGACGGCATTCCCCTGGCGATTGAACTGGCCGCCGCACAAGTCGGCCACTTTGGCCTGAGCGGGTTGCTGGCCCAACTCCAAGGCAGCTTTCGCCTGCTCACCCAAGGTTTCCAGACCACGCCGGGGCGGCATCAGACCCTGCGCGCCACGCTGGACTGGAGCTACGAACTGCTCAGCCCGTGTGAACAAACCTGCCTGCGTCGCTTGGGTGTCTTCCGTGGAGGGTTCACGCTGGAGTCGGCCGCGGCCGTCATCGTCGGTGAGCACATCGAGCCCAACGAGGTATTCGGTTCGATCACCCAACTGGTGGCCAAGTCGCTGTTGAACGTCGAGGTCGGCGACGAAGAAGTGTTCTACCGCCTGCTCGATACCACCCGCAGTTATGCGATGGAAAAACTCGATCAGGCAGCCGACTTGCCGGGCACCCGTGAGCGGCATATCCAGCGATGCCTGGCGCTGATGCATCAAGCGCAGATCGATTGGGAAAACATCCCGACCGGCCTGTGGATCGAGCGCTATGCCCGTGGTCTTGAAGACATTCGCTCAGCCCTTGAATGGGGTTTGCGCGTTCAAGGGCCGCAGGCATTGGCGATCCGGTTGGCGGCCACGTCCACGCCGTTGTGGCAGGAGCTGTCGCTGCTCAAGGAACATGGCGTGTATGTGCGCAGGGCGCTGGCGCTGCTCGACGCGTCCCCCGAGCCCTGCCCTCGCCTGAAAATGGCGCTCAAGCTGGCCCTCGGCAGTTCCTGCTATCACACCCAGGGCGGCAGCGCCGAAACCATCGAAGCCTTCGTCTGCGCCAGAACCCTGGCCAGACACAACAACGACCTGGCCGGGCAACTGCGGGCGGTCTCCGGGCACATGGCGGTCAACCTCAGTTGCGGCAACTATCAAATGGCGTTGGAGCAGAGCCAACTGTTCGACCGGCTCGGGCTGGACGGCGACGCGGTGCTGTCGTTGAGCACCCATCGCCTGCGCGTGCTGGCGCTGCACTTCGCCGGCAATCAACGCCTCGCCCGTACCCATGCTGAAGAAGTCATCCAGCGCATGGCCCAGAGCGGTCACCTCAACCGCTTCACCCACGGCTTTGGCGTGCAGTACGATCAAAGCGTGGCGGCCCTGACGATTCTGGCGCGCATCCTGTGGATACAGGGCCAGCCGGAACAGGCCTGGCGCACCGCGCGACAGGCGCTGGACATCGCGCTGCAGATCAACCACGGCACGTCCATCTGCTACACCCTGGCGCTGGCCGGCTGCCTGATCGCCCATTACAACGGCGACACCCGGACCGCTCGCGAACTCTTGCGCCTGTTACTGGAACAAGCGCAAAAACACTCGGTGCTGCTGTTCTACACTTGGGCCCAGCAGTATGCCCAGGTGATTGACGGCGACCCTGTGCAGGCGACTCCGCCGGGCGCGGGGCTGATCAAGGAAATCATGGTCACTTTGGACGGGGCTTTCGTCGACGATGACCTGCTGCTGCGCGCCGACACCGGCCAGGCCGGCTGGAGCACCGCTGAAATTTTGCGAGCCCGGGCCGATGGGCTTATCGCAGAAGATTGCCCGCTGAAAACCGACGCCGCCGAAGCCGTATTGGTCAGGTCGTTGAACGTGGCACAACATCAGGGAGCCTTGGCCTGGGAACTGCGCAGCGCCACCTCCCTGGCACAGCTTTGGCAGGGTCAGGGTCGTTACCAAGAAGCCCACGCCCTGCTGGCGCCGATTTACGCCCGGTTCACCGAGGGCCATGCCACGCCGGACCTTATCAAGGTCCGGCGGTTACTCGACGAGTTGCAGCGTCAACTGCCCGTCTGACGTCCATCGCGCCCGGCTGATGTACCGGGCATAGCGCATTTCCAGGGCCCACACACCGCCACTGCGGGCGAGTTTCTCCAGCGCATAGCGGCGGGTGGTATTGAGAAAGCGGTAGCGGGTCACGCCGCTGGCCGGGTCCAGGGACAGCAGCGATTTCCGCACCAGACTTTCCAGTACGTCCGCCAGGCGAGCGGGCGACAGCGCCGCGCAACTCAGCACGCCAATCGCGGCGTCCAGGGTGAAGGCCATTTTGAACACCGAGAGGCGCTGCAACACAGTTTGCTCCAGCGTATCCAACCGTTCATAACTCCAGTCCAATGCAGCCTTGAGGGTCTGATGCCGAGGCACGGCAGTACGTCGCCCCTGGGTCAGCAGCTGAAAACAGTTATCGAGCTGGGCTTGCAACCCCATCAGCGCCAGCGCATCGATTTGCGTCGCCGCCAGCTCGATGGCCAGCGGCAAACCATCGAGCCGCCGACAGATTTCACGAACGGCATTGAGATCCTGCACGCGCAGGGAGAAACCTTGCTGGCGGGCACGGGCGCGACTGACAAACAATTGCACCGCCGAATACCCCATGGTTTCGGTGACACTGTGCAACGCTGACAGGGGCGGCACTGCCAATGCCGGCAGCCGCAGGACCGTTTCCCCCGCCGCGTGCAAAGGCTCGCGACTGGTGGCGAGGATTGACAGCCGGGGCGCGAACGCCAGCAGTTCCTCGATCAGATCTCGACAGCGCTCGTGCAGATGTTCGCAGTTATCCAGCACCAGCAACGCGTGCCAATGCGCCAACGCGTCCAGTGACGTTCCGGCATCTTGTTCAAGGGTGCGCAACAAATGATCGAGCACTTGCGCCGGGTCATCGATCACCGCCAGGTCCACCAGCCAGACGCCGTCCCGGTAGTGTTGCAACAGCAGCTCGGCCACTCGCAATGCAACGGTGGTCTTGCCGATGCCGCCAGGTCCGACCAGGGTCATCTGGCGCCAGACCGGCAGCTGCCGGACCAGGCTGCCGACGACCGAATCTCGCCCGGTCACCGGGGTCAGCCGCGCCGGCAGGTTGTGCTGAGGCTTGTGCACGGTTTCGATGGAGGACACTGTGCACGCGGGCACCCGCAGCACTGGCGCGATAAAGCTGTAACCGCGCTGGGGAATGTTGACGATGTAACGCTGCCCGTTCTGTCCGTCACCCAATGCGCGGCGCAGCGCAGCGATGTGCACCCGCAGGTTGATTTCTTCGACCACGGACGTCGGCCAAACGAGTGCAATCAGCTCGTCCTTGCTGACCACGGCGCCTGCGCGCTGGACCAGCACCTGCAAAATATCCAGGGCCCGCCCGCCCATGCGCAGCGGCCGATCACCGTCCAGGATCAGCCGTTGCCGCAGGTGGAGCGCGTACGGGCCAAATTGCAGCACCGTATCGCTGTTTAAATCTCTGACACTGTTCATGCACATTCGCGTGCGCAAACCCGGGGCGACTCAAGGGACAGCAAGCTCCATTGCGCGCCAGACTCGCGCACCTCCATTGCAAAGAGTTCACGGGTATCTTGGCAGGCCTCCATGACGTAACAACAACCACAAGGGGAGCAACACGGCCATCACGGTGCGCGCAACGGACAAAACCGCTCTAGCTGAACTGTTCGCGGTACTGGGAGGGGGTCAACCCGAGCTTTTCACTGAACAGGAAGCGCATGTGCCGCACACTGCCGAAGCCACTTTTGAAGGCCACGGTCTTGAGCGGCAAGTCGCTGGTTTCCAACAGATTTCTGGCGCAATCGATGCGTGCGCTCTGGAGGAATTCCATCGGCGTCATGCTCACTTCCCGGGCAAACACTCGCGAAAAGTGTCGTGCACTCATGTTCGCCAGGCCGGCCATGCATTCGATGGTGAAGGCTTTATCGAGGTGTTCAAGCACGTGGTTCTGGACCCGGGTCACGGGCGTTTCATGGGGCGCGACGGTGGCCATCAACGGGCTGAACTGCGCCTGCCCGCCCTGACGTTTCATCACCACCAACAGCACTTTGGCCACGTCCTGGGCGACCTTCTTGCCGTGGTCTTCGGCCACCACCGCCAGCGCCAGGTCGATGCCGGCGGTAACGCCGCCAGAAGTGATGAGATTGCGGTCCTGGACGTAAATCTGATCGGTCTCGACGGTCGCCCCGGGAAACCCTTTGATCAACCGTTCGGTGTAATGCCAGTGCGTGGTGACGCGGTAACCGTCGAGCAAACCGGCGTGCCCCAGCACGAAGGCCCCGGTGCAGATCGAACCGTATCGCTTGGACCGGGGGACGGCATCTTTGAGCCAGGCGAGCAATTGCGGCGGTTTTTCGTTGTACGCACCGGGACCGCCCGGGATCAGCAACAGGTCGTAGCCGTGATCCGCCTGGTCGATGTGCAGATCGGCGTGAACGCTGACACCGTTGGACGCCCGTAGCGCGCCGTGTTCGGTGCCGATGGTCGACAGTTCATAACGCTCGGCGGATGGCAGGTAGCGGTTGGCGATGGAAAACACTTCCATGGGGCCGGCCATGTCGAGCAGAAGAAAATCCGGAAAGAGCACCATTGCCACGGTTTTCATGGGTTCAAATCACTGAAGTCAAAAAAGGGATCACTGGCAAAACACCAAACCCCGTAGGAGCCGAGCAAGCTCGGCTCCTACGGGGTACGTGCACAGCATTCAGGCGTGCTGTGCATTATGGCCAAGAGTGGCGTTAACGTTGGATTTGAATTCGTGATCGACCGCACATTACTGTCAACCTCAGCGGGACAGTATTTCAATTTCCATCTACTTATTGCACCCATCGATAAACATTAACCTTCTCCTCACTCGGACGAATCAACGTCCCCACAGGAGATTTCATCATGCTGACCCTTCGCAAAGCCTCGGATCGCGGTGCGGCCAATCACGGTTGGTTGAAGTCGTTCCATACCTTTTCCTTCGCCAATTACCGCAATCCGAAAGAGCAGGGTTTTTCCGACCTGCTGGTGATCAACGATGACCGCGTGGCCGCCGGCAAAGGCTTTGGCCAGCACCCGCACCGCGACATGGAGATTTTCTCCTACGTGCTGGAAGGCGCGCTGGAACACAAAGATACCCTGGGCACTGGTTCGGTGATCCGCCCCGGTGACGTGCAACTGATGAGCGCCGGCAGCGGCGTGGCGCACAGCGAATACAACCACTCGGCCACGCGGCCGGTGCACTTCCTGCAAATCTGGATCGTGCCGGAAGTCAGCGGCGCCAAACCGCGTTACCAGCAAGAGCACTTCAGCACGCAAAAGAAACGCGGGCGCCTGCAACTGATCATCTCGCCCGACGGCGATAAGGGTTCGCTGAAGGTGCGTCAGGATGCACGGGTCTACGCCGCGCTGATCGACGGCAAGGAAAGCGCCACCCTCGAACTGGCCGCCAACCGCTTTGCCTATGTGCATGTCGCCAGCGGTAGCGTCGAGCTCAACGGCGTGCCGTTGCAGGAAGGCGATGGTGTGCGGGTGCGCAAGGAGCAGGTGCTGACGTTGAGCAACGGCGTGGATGCAGAAGTGCTGGTGTTCGACCTGCGGCCGCAAGAACTGCCGGAAATGCCATAACGCAATACGTGTAGCCGCTGACGCCCGGCTTCCCTGTAGGAGCGAGCTTGCTCGCGATGTTCGTGAACGATGACGCGTGCTACCTGAAAACACGCGTCGCATCCAAATTCATCGCGAGCAAGCTCGCTCCTACAGGGTTCGCGTTTCACTCGCCGGTACCGGAAAACACCGCGACAATTTGATTAATCACCGCACGGACCCTGGCGGTATGCCGCAGGTCCGCGTGGGTGACCAGCCAGATGTCGTAAGGCGCCGGCCGCGTGCGTGTCGGCCACAACCGAACCAGACCATCCCTCTCCCCCATGTACACCGGAATTTCCCCCAGCCCGATACCCGCCGCAATCGATCGACGCACCAGCAGGCTCGAACTCAGGCTCGCGACAATCCGTCCACGCGTCAGCGGTTCCGAGACCAGCGTCATCTCCTTGTTGCTTTGCAAATACGGTTGATACACCACCAGGTCATGCCCCTCGAACGCCGAGCCCGGCTCCGGCGTGCCGTGGGCGTCCACGTAGTCCCGAGAAGCAAACAGCCCCACCGGCCACCGCGCGATGCGTCGGGCAATCAGGTCTGGATTGTCTGGCCGGGTATTGCGCACGGCGATGTCGGCTTCGCGTTTCGCCAGGCTGAGAATCTGTGTGGTCGCGTCAAGCTGTACCCGCACCTCCGGATGCTGTTGATGCAGATGCGCAATCGCCGGGATCAGAAAATCGATGGCCAGCGAGTCGGTAGTGCTGACCCGCACGGTGCCGGTCAATCGATCATCCAGCCCTTGAATCTGCCGCTCGAGCTCCAGCGCGCCGTGCTCCATTTTCTCCACGGCGGCGAGTGCTGCCTCGCCCGATGCGGTCAGGGCATAGCCCTCGGACGTGCGCAGAAACAGCGTTGCACTCAACGACTTCTCCAGTGCGTTGATCCTGCGTCCGACCGTCGCCTGATCGACCCCTAGAACCCGTGCCGCCCCCCGCAGCGTCGACTCTCGGCACACCGCCAGAAATACCCGCGCGTCATCCCAATTCATTCGAACCTCCACCCATGCAGATATGCATCACCATAGCGCGAAATCGCTGCGCTGGCGCATCAGCAAACCACGATAGTCTGGTGGCCAGCGTGAAACCTCACAGGACATTTCCCATGCACAGCACATCGCCCCCCCCGCCCAGCGCGATCTGGTTGCCGATCCTTGCCGGCCTCTGCGCCAGCCTCGTCAGCATCGGCCTGGCGCGGTTTGCGTATACGCCGTTGATTCCGTCGTTGATCCAGGCGCACTGGTTTTCCGCCAGCGACGTGGTGTACCTCGGCGCCGCCAATCTCGTGGGTTATTTGATCGGCGCGCTGATTGGCCGGCCGCTGGCCCATCGCACGTCGAACAAAACCGCCCTGCGCCTGATGATGCTGGCCGTGACCCTGTCGTTTTTCGCCTGCGGCTTTCCGTTGTCGGTGAGCTGGTTCTTCGGCTGGCGCCTGCTCTCGGGTGTGGCCGGCGGCGCGATCATGGTGCTGGTGGCCGCGACGGTATTACCCCATGTGCCGGCAGCCCGCCGAGGCCTGGCCAGTGGCGCGATTTTCCTGGGGATTGGCCTGGGCATTGCCGGGTCGGGGACAATCGTTCCGCCACTGCTGAGCCTCGGTTTGCAGCAAACGTGGTTCGGGCTTGGGCTGCTGGCGTTGATGTTGACTGCGGTGAGCTGGTTCGGTTGGCCTTCTGATGTTCACCATGAAACGGCGGGGCTCCCGGTAGAAAAAAACCGGACGCCCACTGACCCCGCGGTTTACCTGCTGTTCGCCCAATACGCATTCATGGCCGCCGGGCTCGTGCCAGCCATGGTGTTCCTGGTGGACTACGTGGCCCGTGGCCTCGGTGCCGGTTCGCACGTCGGTGCGCTGATTTGGGTGATGTACGGCCTCGGCGCGATCATCGGGCCGGTGAGTTATGGTTTTCTGGCCGACCAACTGGGTGCGAAGCTGAGCATCCGCCTGGTGCTGGTGGTGCAGGCGATTGCCGTGGGCCTGTTGTCGATTTCAAGTTCCTTTGCAGCACTGGCGTTGCTGGCGGTGATCCTCGGTTCGTTCCCGCCGGGCATCGTGCCGCTGGCACTGGCACGGGTGCATGAACTGATCCCGAACCATCACCAGCAGCAAATCGCCTGGAGCCGCGCCACGGTGTCCTTCGCCACGTTTCAAGCGATTGCAGGCTTTGCCTACTCGGCATTGTTCAATGTCAGTGGCGGGCATCACGCGTTGTTGTTCATCATCGCGGCCGGTGCCATTGTGGTTGCATTGCTGCTGGAACAGGCGATGCGCTTGATTCCGAATACAAGTGCCTGCTCGCTCCCACAGGGATTCGCGCCACGCACTGAATCACCGACTCTTTGATACTGTCCCAACTGATGACTGCCTTTGAACAGGACTCCGACATGACTCTGCCCCAAACCATGACCCTGATTGAAATCACCGAGCCCGGCGGCCCTGAAGTCTTGAAGCCGCGCCAGGAACCGATGCCCACCGCCGGCGCTGGCGAAGTGCTGATCCGCGTGCACGCCGCCGGGGTCAACCGTCCCGACGTGATTCAACGCGCCGGCAAATACCCGATGAGACCCGGCATGAGCCCGATCCCCGGGCTGGAGGTGGCCGGTGAAGTGGTGGCCATTGGCGCCGGCGTCAGTGAATTCATTGTCGGTGACAAGGTGTGCGCCCTGACCAATGGCGGTGGCTACGCACAGTATTGCGTCGCCCCGGCCAGCCAGACCCTGCCGATTCCTGCCGGCATGGACTGGGTGCACGCGGCCGCCATCCCGGAAACCTTCTTCACGGTGTGGGCCAACCTGTTCGACATGGGCGGCGCCAGCAAAGGCCAGCGCGCACTGATTCACGGCGGCACCAGCGGCATCGGCACTACCGCGCTGATGTTGTGCCGCGAATTCGGGGTCAAGGCTTTTGCCACGGCGGGCAGCGAGGAAAAATGCGCGGCGATCCGCAAGCTGGGGGCCGAGGCGATCAACTACCGCGATCAGGATTTCGTCCAGGTCATCCAGGAAAAAACCGCCGGTAAAGGCGTCAACGTCATTCTCGACATCATGGGCGGCTCTTACCTGAATCAGAACATTGCGGCGTTGGGCATGGAAGGTCGACTGGTGATGCTGGGCTTTCTCGGTGGTGCCCGCGCCAACGACGTCGACCTGCTGGGGATCATGGCCAAGCGCGCGATCATCACCGGCTCGCTGTTGCGCCCACGCACGCAGGAAGAAAAAGCCTCGATTGCCGAGCAACTGCGCGAGTTTGTCTGGCCCGTGCTCGCTGCCGGTCGTTGCCTGCCGATGATCGACAAGGTCTATCCGTACACCGACGCGTCACAGGCCCATGCGCGGATGGAAGCGGGTGATCACATCGGCAAGATTGTGTTGCAGGTGGATTGATTCACGATCCCCGGCCACGCAAAAATCCACTGTAGGAGCGAGCTTGCTCGCGATGGTGTGTCAGCTACATCGTTGTCAATTGACACACCTTCGCGAGCA
>NZ_RWIN01000073.1 GCF_009761815.1 Pseudomonas sp. PB120 | reverse complement strand
TCGGGACCGGTTCCATCTACAAAGTTAACCGCGACCCTCCCTCAAGAGTCGCGGTTTTTTCACACTACCCACTTACTGCTGCAACACCGTCGCGCTGTTAGCCGAACCATACTGCTGCACCGTAGCCGTCTGGGCATTACCACTCTGGTCGACACTGGTAATGTTGCCAGCGCCGCCCTGAGTCACATACGCCACGTTCATGGTGTCAGCCTGTTTGACCGTGATCATGTTATCGCTGCCATACACCTGATTGGTATAAGCCTCGTTGCCGCTGCCGCTCTGGATGAATTCGGTGCTGTTGCCCGAACCGGTTGAAGAGCCCTGGGCCAGGTTGGTGGTGCCGCGCTGATCGGAGATCAGGATGTTGTCGCTGCCGTTCTGATCGAAGTACAGCTCGTTGTAGGAATCGGCCTGGTTGACCGTGGTTTTGTTGCCGGTCCCTGTCTGGCTGGTGGTCATGACGTGGCCGACGCCGTCCTGGGTGAAGTTGGCGACGTTGTTGGTGCCATTCTGGTTGACGGTGGCGCGCTGGTTGCTGCCGAACTGGCCGCCTTTTTGCGGGCCTTTCCAGTTGCTGGCGTAGACCTTGTTGCCGGTACCCACGGAGTTGGCGTTCAGCACATGGCTGTCGCCGGTCTGGTAGGTGAAGTGCACGTTGTTCGTGCCCTGTTGGTACAGCGCAACAGTGGAGCCGATGGATTCGAACTGGTCGGCGTAGATTGCGTTGAGGTCGCCGACTTGCAGGACCTGGGCGACGTTGTCGTTGCCGAAACTCTGGTCGACCACGGTTTCGTTGGTCTGGCCGTATTGGGTGACGGTCGCCTGGCTGGTCACTTGCGAGTCTTGCCAGACTTCCGTGCCGTTCAAATCGCCAAACTGGTTGATGGTCAGGGTGTTGTTTGAGCCGTCGCGCTGATCACCGTAGGCGTAGTTGCCGTCACCCGACTGGTTGATGCCGATCTGGCCGCCCGTGTGGGACACCTGCTCGGCCGTGCCGTAGTTGGTGTTGCCGTACTGGGTGATGGTCGCGTTGTTGGCGGTGCCCAGTTGGGTCTGTTCGATGTTGGCTTCGTTGTTGTCGCCGAACTGGAAGGATTGGCCGGTGGAGCCATCCTGACTGTCCTGATAGAGGAACGCGAAGTTGCCGCTGCCTTGTTGTTGCTGCAAGCCCTCGCTGCCGGACACCCCGATCGACTGGCTGGCATGCGCAACGTTGAGGCTGCCGGATTGTTGCTGGGTGATGGTGCTGCCGTCTTCGAACAATTGCTCGGCGTAAGCGGCGTTGTAGTCACCCGCCTGGTCCTGGGAAATGGTGCTGGTGGCGTGGTCCTGCAGCGCCGCCGCGTCGTTCCCTTGACCCAGTTGTTGCTGGGTGGTGGTACTGAAACTGGCCTGGGTCTGGGTCACGTTGGCGATGTTGGCGGTACCGACCTGGCTCTGGTTGGAGTCGCTGTCATTGGCCAAGGCCTGGGCACTGACAACGACCAGGATGGCGGCGGTAAGGGGCGTCAGTTTGAACATGGTGAAACCTCCAGATGGTGCAGTGCTTTAGCGATATTGTTTGACCGAAACGCTCATGCCGTTCCCGGATTGGGTGACGGCGCTGGAAAGCCCCGTACCGGCCTGGTCGATGCTGGCGTCGTTGTTGTTGCCATTCTGGGAAATCTGCGCGCGGTTGTGACTGCCGGTCTGGGTGATCGACGCGTCGTTGCCCGAGCCTTGTTGATTGATCATGGCCATCAGGTCGCTGCCTTGTTGCAGGATGTAGGCTTCCTGATTGCTCCCCGACTGGACGATGGTGCCGAGCAACGACTGGCCGTTCTGTTGCAGCAGCGCCACGTTGGCCTGGCCGTTCTGGTCGATCAGCGCGTGCTGGCCAACCGGCGGTGGTAACTCGCCGAGGTCGGCGCCGGGTGCCAGGTCGTCGTTCTCCATCAAATCGTCGGCGCGCACGCCCGCACTGCTGCAAAGCAGAAGCAGGCAGAGCAGGGCGGCGGTCGACATCTTCATGGCGTTGTCCTGTGAGTCAGGGCCTGCCCCATCGACCTTGCGGCCGATGGGGCGCAGGCTCAGTTGGCGATCACTTGCACAGTGCGCACGGTGCCTTGGGACGAGGTGATGGTGGCCGTCGGGTTCGCCGACGGAATCACCGTGGTGATGTTGTTCACCGTCAGCCTCCAGCGACCGGTCACCGGCACCGTGGTGGTGCCCAGGGTTTGCAGCCCGGTCGGGGTCGAAACCTGGATGGTGATGGTGTTGCCGGTGGTCACCGATGAGGTGCCCGCAAAGTCCCAGGTGAAGCGGTTATTGGAACGCGCCGACACCGTTGCCGTGGTCACCGTGAACGTTTCTGCCGGTGGTTTTGGCGAGACTTGCACCGTGACTGTCGCAGGCGACACCGACTGGGCGTTGAAGCTGTCCTTGACGAAGTAGGTGAAGGTCGTGGTGAACGCCGTGGTCACGGTGGCCGGTGGGGTGTAGGTGATCACCGTGCCGTTGCTGCTGACGGTGCCGCGACCGGCCGGTGGCTGGGTGAAGCTGGCGACGGTCAGCGGCACGTTGCCTTCCGGATCGGTGTCGTTGGCCAGCACACTGATCGGGATCGCCACGCCCAGAGTTGCGACGCTGTCGGCAACCGCGACCGGAGGCTGGTTAGGCGCAACGGTAATGGTCACGGTCGCCGGCGTGGCCGAGGCCAGGCCTTTGATGTCTTGAGCCTTGTAGGTGAAGGTGGTGGTCAGCGGTGTATTGACCACGGCGGGTGGGGTGTAGACCACCGCAGTGGTACCGCTCAGTGCCACGGTGCCCTGGCCCGGTGCTGGTTGGGTCAACGCCGTGATGCTCAACGGCACGTTGCCGTCGGGATCGCTGTCGTTGGTCAACAGGCTAAGGGTGATCGGTACGCCGAAGCTGGTGCTGCCGGTGTCGGCCCGGGCGATGGGCGCCTGGTTCTCACCGGTGTCCGGTGCGGTGCCGACGACGACCACAGGCTCGGTATCACTGCCGCCTGCCGCCGATTTGACCGTGACGCTCGCCGGTGGTTGTGTCAGATCGGAGACGGTCAGTTTTTGCAAGGTGCCGGACTTCGACAGACGACCGTAACCCTGGGCGACCATGTCTGGCACGGACACTTCATCGGTGGAGCTGGCTTCGATCAGCAAGCTGTGATTGCTGTAGTTGTAGCGAGCAGTCTGGATTTTCACGATGTCGGTCAATTTGCTCGACACCGCCGTTGGACGGGTGCTGCCGGCCGGATTGGTAGCGGTCAGTACCACAACCGCAGGCACGGGGCCGTTGAACTGACGCTGCCCGAAATACAGCCCGGTGCCGTCACCCACCAGAGGGGTCAGGCAGGGGGTGGCGGGTGGTCCGACCACGAGGGCCAGGGTTTCACGGAAGCACAGTGTCGAGCTGTTATCCGCTTTGCCGAAGACTTCGACCCGGGTGTTGCTGCTGGCGCCGGACGTGGTACGGCGGTAGGTCGCGCGGTCGATTTCCACATGGGTTTGCGGACGGTTGTCGAGGACTTTGCCGGCTACGGTGAAGAGGCTGGTCTCGATGGTTCCGGCCGGTCCCTGGATGCGCACGAAGTTGGTGTCGTTGGGGCTGCCGGTCACGGCTTCGGTGAGGTTCGGGTCGCCGACGAAGGTTTCGATCGCGCCGGTGTCCGGGTTCACTTCGGTATAGGGACCGTTGACGCTGCGCAGGAATGGCCCGATGTTACCGTTGAGTGCCCCGCTGAAGTTCCCCGCTACACCGACGCCGATGTCTCGGGTGATGTTGATGGCGCGACGACCGGGTGTCGTGACATTGACCGTTTCCACGCCATAAGGGTGAGTGATGGTGTAGGTCCCCGCGACGGGCACGTTTATCCGCATGCGAATCCGCGCAAAACTGATTTGATCGCCATCGAGCGGATTTCCACCGGCGAAGGCCGCTTCTATGCCGGCAACATACGCGTCCATGCCATACCCGGCGGCGTTGTTGGGGATGTTGGTTTCGGCGAGGAACCAGAAGGCCTCGTCTGGCCAGTTATCCGGGAACACCATCGGCAGGGTGTCGTCGAAAATGCCCGGTGTCGGCAGCAGGGTGCACATGTACGCCGGGGGCGTGGCCGCCGCGACCCGCGAGCTCGTGGCCCGGGACCGGCACAGTTCCATCGACAGCAGATTGTTGTCCTGATACCACGTCGGGAATTTCCCCGTGGCGAAGGTGTACGGGCCGGGTTCGACGGCGGCGAGTTGGGCGAAGGCGCTGCCGGACAGCGATAGAGTCAGTCCCAGGGCGTTGAGCGCCAGGCGTGGCAATTTGTTCATGATGCCTCCTGATGAGGATCTGGCCATGTGAGCGTTCATTGCACGATGACCACTTCTTCGGTATCACTGCCGCCATTGGCTGACGTCACCTGAACCTTGGCCGGTGGAATCGGCGAGATCCCGGTGGACAGGGTTTTCTCTGCGCCATCGCCACTGAGGGCGCCGATGGCGACACCGGTGCCAGAGGTGACGGTGAGGACCGGGGGCGAGGTTTCATCGCTGGTCGAGGCCACCACGGTGATTTGCCCGGTGCTCAGGCTGTACTCGGCACGGGAAATCACCACCAGGTCGGTCAAGGCCATGGGCAGGGTGGTTGGCGTACTGTTGGCGATTGCCAAATGGTTGTCCGCAGTCACCTGCAGGGTGGCCGGCAGCGTCGGGTTGGCGGGAGATTGTGCGTACCAGCTGCCGGTGGTGTTGGCCTCGGTCATGTTCAACACCGGGTTGTTGCTGGTCAGTGCCACAGTGGCGGGCGGCGGTGGCGCCAGCACAAATACGTCTTGCTGGGCCACCGGTGCGCTATTGCCGGCATGCCGCGAATAGGTGCTGCGCTGGGTGATCATCGGTGTCGGCCGTTCCACTTTGGACAATTTGCCGGACACCGCAAAAACGGTGGTGCGCAGGTCGAGGCCATTGGGCCCTTCGATGCGAATGAAGTTGGTGTTGAACGGGCTGCCGGTCACGGCTTCGTCGATGTTCGGATCGCCGATGAACTGTTCGGCCTCATGGGTCACCGGATTGGTTTCGGTGTAGGGGCCGTTGACGCTGCGCAGGAACGGGCCAACATCGCCTTTGAGGGCGCCGTCGTAAGTGCCGGCCGCGCCGATGCCGATGTCCCGGGTCATGTTGATTGCCCGCCGCCCGGGGGTGTCGACGGTGAAGGCTTCAACCCCGTAAGGGTGGGTGATGATGTAAGTGCCGGCTGTCGGCACATCGATACGAATGCGGATGCGGGCGAAACTGATCTGATCATTCTCGGCCGGGTCGCCGCCGCCGAAGGCCGCTTCAATGGCAGAGCCGTAGGACAGATTGACCCCCCGCGCCGCATCGACAATCGCACCGTCAGCGGTGAACCAGAACGCTTCGTCGGGGAAGTTGGTCGGAAAGACCAGCGGTTGATTGTCGTCGAAAATGCCCGGGGCTGGCAGCAACGAGCACATGTACGTTGGCGCACCAGGTGCGCTGGGAACCCGTGAACTGACAGCCTTCGACAGGCACAAGTCGAGGGTTCTGCCATGGCTGTCCTGGTACCAGGCAGCGAATTTGCCATTGGCTGGCACGTAGGGACCGGGATCGACGGCAAACAATGCCGCCTGCGCAATGCTTTGGGCCAGAGCGGATACGACCAGTACAGTCGCGGTTTTGGTCAGTAAAGGGTGCATGAGTTAATCCCTCTATCAGAGTACCTGGCCCGTGGGGATGGGTCAGTTGACAGGGGTTTCGGCAACTTCCATACCAATCGGCGAAAAACGCCGCGAGAGCCCCGAGCCACCGGCGTGTCGCGAAAAATCGACAGCGCAAGACCCGTCGAGGGAACGGGCGCCAGTCCCCATCATTGGGGGTAGATGGGGGGATCGGGGAAATGGGGGAGACGTGACCCAAAGACGGGCAAACAGCCACTAGTGGGCTATAACCTATGAGGGGAAAGCCGGGAACAACCTGATGAACATGCCAACAAAAACACTGCAACCCGAGCAGGGTGAATTTCGCCTGAGTACGCGCAAACAGCCCTTTAATCTGCTGCGCTGGTTTTCGCTGATCAGCATGGCGGTGATCGGCACAGTGGCGGTGGCATTGGGGGCCGTGTCCACGCGGTTTGTGATTACCGAGAGCGTGCAGCGCGACGCGTTACTGACGTCGCAGTTCATTCAGGCCATTGCCTCGGCCGAGGTCCGGCATGTGTCGATCCCCCATGTGCGGACCATGGGCGAGTTGCTCGACCCGCGGCAAGACAAGAACTTCCCGGACGTCGACCCCATGGCGCGGGCCAGTGCCCGGGGTGAATTCCTCGACCACATCGCGCACTTGCCGGACGTGATCCTGGCCAATATCTATTCCCCCGATCGCATGGTGATCTGGTCCACCAACCCGGCATTGATGGGCACCACGATTCATGCCGACGAAGACCTGGACAACGCCTTCAATTTCAAGATCCCGGTGTCGGCCAGTTATCACGATGTGGACAAGGCGCGCATGGAGCAAAAGTTCGTCATTCCGCCGGAATACATCTTCATCGAAAACTACATTCCGCTGTTCGACGCCGAGGGCAATAACGTCACGGCGATGGTCGAGATCTACAAGGAACCGGCGGACCTGATTGACCGCATGGAGCGCGGCCTGGTGCTGATCTGGCTGGCCACGGCCATGGGCGGCGGGCTGATTTACCTGGGGCTTTACTGGATCGTGCGGCGGGCGGCGATTTTGCTGGCGGAGCAACAGAAGCAACTGATCACCAACGAAACCTTCGTGGCCCTGGGCGAAATGTCATCAGCGGTGGCCCACAGTTTGCGTAATCCACTGGCAACGATCCGCTCCAGCGCCGAACTGGCCCTGGAGTTCGACAGCGGCCCGGCGCACAAGAACATCAAGGACATCATCGGCCAAGTGGATCGCATGTCGAAGTGGGTCAGGGAGCTGCTGCTATCCTTGCGCCCGCTCAACGACGAGGCTGAGCCGGTCAACCTGGTGGCCGCATTGCATGACAGCCTGATGGCCTTCGAGCATCAGATCGCCAAGGCCCGCGTGCAGGTGGTGTTCAATCCCACCCAGACGCCCATGGTCATGAGCCAGCACGTGCAGCTGACGCAGATCCTCAACAGCCTGCTGGCCAATGCCGTGGAAGCCATGGACAACGGTGGCACGCTGACCATCACCCTGGAGCCGGTCGATTCACACGGGGTGTGTGCCGAATTGAAAGACACCGGCAAAGGCATGAACGAAGAACAACGCACCATGGCCTTCCGGCCGTTCTTCACCACCAAGCAGGGCGGGCTCGGTGTCGGGCTGGTGCTGGTGAAGCGGATCATGGAGCGTTTCGGTGGGTCAGTGGCACTGGACAGCCGCGAGGGCGAGGGCACGACGGTCCGGCTGTCGTTCAAGCTGATCCCCTGAAAATGGGTGGGAACCTTCCCCGTTAGCGGGTGTCAGTCCCCAGTCACTTTTTCCGGTCATGGCACATTGATGTTGATAAGCCATTGTTTTGTTGGGTATTAATACTTTCGTATAAACCAGTTACAAATTTGGCGAGGTCCTTGCAAAACCACCACTACCCCCTTCATGACTTCGAGGCGGCTGGTGATGGACAGAAAAGCGCGGTACCCCTTCAAGTGGTTCGGCCTGATGACGCCTCTGAGCGTCCTTCTGACAATGACGCTGGGCACAGCGACGCTGCGTGCCAGCCCCATCGACGACGAGCGACAGCCCGAGCCTAGCGACCCTTCTGCTTACTACGATGAACCGGCTGACGAAGCGACCGCTTTGAACGCCATTTTGACCATGCCCGAGGCCAACCAGGATTCTTTCGATCTGCCCGATGGCATCAAAGGCAGCCGCGACGACACGCGCAAGGAAAACATCCTGCCGCCGGCGGCACAGACCAGTTTCAATTACCCCACCAATGGCAAGCCGAGCCCGTTGTTTGGTGCACTGCCGTTCACTCAGCAGTTGGTGTTGTTCGAGGAATTCGGCCCGGAAAAACTCGACCCCACGACACCCGCGGCGCTGTTGCCGTTTCCACCGGCAGCCATTGGTCCATTGCCGGCCCAAGACCCCAACAGTGCGGCCCGCAGTGCGCCACCCGGCGTGGCGCTCGACACCTTCTTGCGCCAACCTGGGCTGACACCGTTCCCCAGCCAGTATTCCAACGTGGTTGACCGCAACCCGTGGCAGGCGCAGATCGAGTACTTCCTCAACCGCCGTATCGGCTCGTCGGCCGAAGGCCGTCCGCCAGGAAAGGGCTGGTCGCACCAGCGCTGGAACGAGTTCTACCCGCAAAACGCCTACAAGACCGTACAGACGGGGGCGCGGGTCAACGGCGGTTTGCGCGACAGCGTGCAAATGCACCATTACGCCGTGGGTGAGTTTGGGCCCGGTGGCCTCTATCACAACGTCGCCGGTGTACCGGCAACGGACGGCACCGCCAAAGGCGTCGACGCGCGTTTCCACCCGAACATGCCGGTGCAAAACCACAACTCGGTCTGGACCTTCGACGGCACCTTGCCCCCTAAACTGTTGATGGTGCGTTACGGTCAGCCTGTGCTGATGCGCCATTACAACGGCCTGCCGATCGACCCCTCGGCGAACATGGGTTTCGGGCTGCACACCATCACGACCCACGAACACAACGGCCACGCACCGGCGGAAAGCGACGGTTATGCCAACGCGTTTTTCTTCCCGGGGCAGTATTACGACTATCGCTGGCCGATCCAGCTGGCCGGCTACGACAGCATCAACACCGACGCCCATGATCCACGCGCAGCGTTCCCTTGCGCACCCGGTGAAACCCTGTGGACCAACGACATGACCCCAAGCCTGAAAACGTGCGAGAACGGCACGATCAAGATTCGCGGCGACTGGCGTGAAACCATGAGCACCCACTGGTTCCACGACCACATGCTCGATTTCACCGCGCAGAACGTCTACAAGGGCAACGCGGCGATGATGAACTACTACAGCGCCCTGGACCGTGGCAACGAGGCGGTGAACGACGGCGTCAACCTGCGTTTCCCCAGCGGCAGCGCCTTGCCGTGGGGCAACCGCGACTACGACGTCAACCTGGTGTTCGCCGACAAGGCGTGGGATCAGAACGGCCAGTTGTGGTTCAACCCGTTCAACACCGACGGCTTCCTCGGTGACCAGGTGATGGTCAACTGGCAGTGGAAACCGACCCTCGACGTGCGCGCCCGCAGTTACCGGTTCCGCATGCTCAACGGTTCGGTGTCGCGCTACTACAAATGGGCACTGGTGCGTGAAATCAAAGGCACCAGCGGCGAGTTCCAAGGGCCGAAGGGGTCAGGTGTGTCCTATGCCCGGGTGCCGTTCCACATGATCGCCAACGACGGCAACATCATGGAACACAGCGTGCCGTTCGACGGCACCATGGACCTCGACGCCGACGGCGATAAACAGAACCACAACGCCATCCTGCCAACCCAAGGGATTGCCGAGCGCTTCGACATCATCGTCAACTTCGCCAAAAACGGCATCAAGCCGGGGGACAAGATCTTCTTCGTCAACCTGCTGGCCCATGACGACGGCAAAGGCCCGAAAGAACCGATCCCCTTGGGCGACGTGTTGTCGGAGAAATACCTGGCGGTGATCAAGCAAACCAGCAAGGGACCGCAGTGGGACAGGGGTGATCCGGCGGTGGGCAAGGTGTTGCAACTCAACGTCAAGGCCTACACCGGACAGGACCTGGCCATGGACCCTTCGCAGTACGAACCCGCCAAACCGGGCAAGGCAGAAGGCAAGGTGATGATCCCGCTGAAGATTCATCGCGACAACGCGGCCGACAAAGTCTTGCTGTCTCAGGCCCGGCATCGCAGCTTCATCTTCGGTCGTTCCGACGGCACCGATGAAGCCCCGTGGACCGTCAAGACCGATGGCGGCTTCGGCTTCCACATGGACCCTCGGCGCCTGAACGCGGCCACCCAGTTGAAAACCGGTCCGACCGATGCCGGCACCAGTGGCTTCGGCACCCTGGAAGTGTGGAACATCAAGCTCGGCGGCAAGGGCTGGAGCCATCCGGTGCATGTGCACTTCGAGGAAGGGATCATCCTCAGTCGCGGCGGCAAGGCGCCACCGGAATGGGAAAAATGGGCGCGTAAGGACGTATACCGCATCGGTTCGGAAAACGATGGCCTGGACAGCGTCGAGATGGCGATCAACTTCCGCGAGTTTGCCGGGACGTACATGGAGCACTGTCACAACACTCAGCATGAGGACAACTCGATGCTGCTGCGCTGGGACATTGAAAAACCCGGGCAATTCCAGTTGATGCCAACACCGCTGCCGAGCTGGGATGGCGTGCGTTACGTCAACTCCGCCGCGCTGCCTACCTTCCGCTCGGGTGACGGTCTCGGTCCACAAGTCACGGTGAAACAATGAACCGCAGGGGAGCCGACATGACACCGCATACGCCGCGCTCCCGCGCCCTGGGTATGCACCTGATTCTGGTCCTGGTCACGTGTTTGCTGGCCAGTCAGGTGCTGCTTGCTCATGAAGCTGTTCCGTCGGCAGCCGTACCGCCGACGGAGTCGGCGACGCCCTGGGGCGGCGACTATTTCCCCAACACCCTGCTGACCGATCAGGACGGCCAGCAGGTGCATTTCTTCGATGATC
Source organism: Pseudomonas sp. PB120 (assembly GCF_009761815.1). Taxonomy (GTDB): domain Bacteria; phylum Pseudomonadota; class Gammaproteobacteria; order Pseudomonadales; family Pseudomonadaceae; genus Aquipseudomonas. The sequence continues at coordinate 14,893 of NZ_RWIN01000073.1, read as the reverse complement.
TGATCAAGAACAAAGTGGTGGTGATCAACTTCATCTTCACGTCGTGCAGCGACTCCTGCCCCCTGGAAACCGCGCGCTTGCGCCAGGTACAGAAGTTGTTGGGTGATCGGGTCGGCAAGGACATTTTTTTCTACTCGATCAGCATCGACCCGCTCAGCGACACCCCCGAAGTGCTCAAGGCTTACGCTCAACGCTTCAAGGTCGGGCCGGGCTGGAAATTTCTGACGGGCGAGTTCGCCGAGGTCACCGACCTGCGAAAAAAACTCGGGTTGTTCATTGAAGGCGTCGACAACGGACGCAGCAAAGACCACAACCTGAGCCTGATTGTCGGTAACCAGGAAACGGGGCGCTGGATGAAGGCATCACCCTTCGAAAACCCGTGGATTCTCGCCGATCAGCTGGCCAATACCTTGCAGAACTGGAAGCAGCCCAGCGTTGAAGGCAGCTACGCCAACGCGCCGGAAATCCGACCGCCCAGCAACGGCGAGGAATTGTTTCGCACCCGTTGCGCTTCATGCCACAGCCTCGGTCCGCAGGACGGGCAGGGCATCGGCATGCGCAGCATCGGCCCGGACCTGATTGGTGTGACCCGCCAGCGTGATCCGGCCTGGCTCAGCCGCTGGATCCGTGAGCCGGACCGCATGCTCGCGGAAAAGGACCCGGTCGCCGTGGAGTTGTTCGAGCGCTTTGAAAAAATCCCCATGCCCAACCTGCGCCTGGATGAAAAGTCTGCGCAGTCGATCATCGATTTCTTGAAGGAAGAAACGGATCGTCAGCAAACGCTGGCGGCGCAAACACAATAGCGGCGAAATACAATCATTGGGCAGTCGGACCCGATCAATGCCACCTACACTGATTCGAAACCCGACTGAAAAGGCTTGCTGCAAGCATTCAGGACGATGCCATGCCGATAGTAGAACAACAAAAAATGCCTGCGCCGGATAAGCCGGCAGCAGACCACAAGGGCTGGAACCAACAGTTCAATCTGCTGCGCTGGTTTTCCCTTGGCAGTTTTTTGATTATTGCCGCCGTCGCGCTGGGGTTGGGTTACATCTCCACGCGCTTCGTTGTGCAAGAGAGCATCGAGCGCGACTCCATCCTGACGGCGCAATTCATCCAGGCCATTGGCGACGCCGAGCTGCGCCACGCCGACATTACCCCGAACAGATCCATGGGTGAGCTGCTCGATCCGCGCGAGAAAAACACCTGGCCTGACGTGGACCCCATCGCCCAGTCGGCTGCCCGTGCCGAATTTCTCGATCACGTGGAGCACCTGCCGGATATTTTGCTCGCCACTGTGTATGCACTGGACCGCACCGTCATCTGGTCGACCAACCCGGAACTGGTCGGCGTGCGCATCGAAAATGACGATGAACTGGACGAGTCCTTCGAAATGAAGGAACCGGTGTCCACCAGTTACCACCAGATCGATGAAGAACGCCCCGAGCAGCGGTTGCTGCGCGAGCCCAAGTACCTGTTCGTCGAGAACTACATTCCATTGTTCAACGCCGACAAAAGCAAAGTCATGGCCATGGTCGAGATCTACAAGGAACCTATCGACCTTGTGGAGCGCATCCAGCGTGGTTTCAAGGTGATCTGGCTGGCGACCGTGATCGGTGGGGCGGTGATTTACCTGGGGCTGTTCTGGATCGTGCGTCGTGCCTCGATGCTGTTGCAGAGCCAGCAACAACAACTGATCACCAATGAGACCTTTGTGGCCCTCGGGGAAATGTCCTCGGCGGTAGCTCACAGCCTACGCAACCCGCTGGCCAACATTCGCTCCAGTGCCGAGCTGGCCCAGGAAATCGCCAGCCAGAGCGCGCAGAAGAACATCGGCGACATCATCAACCAGGTCGATCGCATGTCGCGCTGGGTCCGGGAGTTGCTGGTGTCGTTGCGACCCATGAATGACGACTATGAAACCGTGGATCTGGTGCTGGTTATCGACGACACCCTGAGTGCTTTCGAACCGTTGATCAAGCGCTCGAACGTGGAAGTGCGATTCACGCCGCGCAGCGTTCCACCGGTCGTCAGCCAACAGGTGCTGCTGACGCAAATTCTGAATAGCCTGTTCGCCAATGCCCTGGAAGCCATGCCCAAGGGCGGCGTGTTGAGTGTCGATATTGATTCGCCGACACCCGGTCACCTGCGCATGACCCTCAGCGATACCGGCAAGGGCATGAACAAACAACAGCAGCAAATGGTCTTCAAGCCGTTTTTCACCACCAAGCAAGGCGGGTTGGGCGTCGGCCTGGCCCTGGTCAAGCGAATAATGGAACGTTTCCATGGCTCGGTTGAACTGACCAGCCAGGAGCAGGAAGGAACCCGCGTGTGTCTCAATTTCAAAGTGGCAACGGGAGGGGAATATGGAGCACAGCATACTGCTGGTCGAGGATGACGAAATCCTTGCCGAGAATATTCAGACCTACCTGGAGCGCAAGGACTTCGAGGTCACAGTCTGTCATTCGGCCGAGGATGCGTTGGAGCAGTTGGGCCGGTTCGCCCCTGATGTGGTGCTGACCGACAACTCCCTGCCGGGCATGAGTGGCCACGACTTGATCCAGAAGCTGCGCATCAGCGCGCCGGACCTGAAAGTGATCATGATGACCGGTTACGGCAACGTCGAAGACGCTGTCGTGGCCATGAAAGAAGGGGCGTTTCACTACGTCACCAAACCGGTGGCCTTGCCGGAGCTCAAGCTGCTGCTGGACAAGGCCCTGGCCACCGACCGTATGGAACGCACGCTGTCGTTCTATCAGGAACGCGAAGCCCAGAAATCGGGAGTGCAGGCATTGATCGGCGAATCGGCTCCCATGCTGCATCTGAAAAACACTATCGGTCAGCTGCTCGACGCCGAGCGGCGGATGGCCAACGCCGACCTGCCACCCGTGCTGGTGGAAGGTGAAACCGGTACCGGCAAGGAATTGGTGGCCCGGGCGCTGCATTTCGACGGCCCGCGCGCCAAAGGCCCGTTCATTGAATTCAACTGCGCGTCCATTCCATCCAACCTGGTGGAGTCGGAGCTGTTTGGGCATGAGAAGGGCGCCTTCACCGACGCCAAGGATCGCCGCGTCGGGCTGGTGGAAGCGGCCGATGGCGGCACGCTGTTTCTCGATGAAGTCGGTGAGATGGACCTGCTGCTGCAAGCCAAACTGCTGAAGCTGCTGGAAGACCGGACCATTCGCCGGGTCGGTTCGGTGAAAGAGCGCAAAGTCGATTTGCGGGTGATCAGCGCCACCAATTGCAACCTCGAGCAAATGGTCCAGCAGGGCAAGTTCCGCCGCGACCTGTTTTTCCGCTTGCGCATCATCTCGATCAAGGTGCCGCGCCTGTATGCCCGGGGCGAAGACATCCTGCTGCTGGCCCGGCATTTCCTGGCGACCCACGGCAAACGCTATGGCAAACCGAACCTGCATTTCAGCGACCACGCCGAAGAGTTGATGCTCAGCTACAGCTGGCCGGGCAACGTGCGTGAATTGCGCAACATGCTTGAGCAAACGGTGTTGCTGGCGCAAAGCGACACCATTGCGGCCCATCAGCTGAACGTCTGCCTGAGCCTGGTGGATGAGCCGCCGCCGTATCAGCATGAGCCACAGCACAGCGAGCCACGTGCGCTGTACAACGGCACCGAGTCGATGAACCTGCCGGAAGTCGAGCGCGACATGGTGCGCAAGATGCTCGACAAGACCGACTGGAACGTCACCAAGTCCGCGCGGCTGCTGGGCTTGAGCCGCGACATGCTGCGTTACCGGATCGAGAAACTCGGCCTCGCCCGCCCGGACAAACGCTCGTGGTAGGCGTTATTGCAACACCGGCCCCTGACGGCTGAGGCATTCGAGCACGCACGTTGGGTCGAGGACTTCTTCGTTGACGTAGACGCCGTGCTCCTCGTCGTAGTGGCGGATGAATACGCGGACGGAGGCGTCCGCGACCGTCGGCAACTGGGAGTCGTAGAAGTCATGCTGGCTCGCAATCGGGATGAACGTCGCGGGGGCCGTCGGAATGTACGACCCCGGTGGCACGGTGCTCAGGGACGGTGGTGCAGGGTGGGCAAACGGTTGGTCGGCCCCGTAGTAATTGAATTCGCTGCTGGAGCGTTCGGTCTGCATTGAACTGTCGTCCGCCCGGGCACAGGTGGCGGCAGTCAGGCACACGGCAAACAACAGCGTCAGATCGGTGATTTTCATGGCAGCACCTGTGAAATAGGTTTTTGCGCGTTTCCCCAAGGTCATTAACTATAGCTGCCGCCAGTGGGCGGGTGCAGTGCTGCCCGGATTACAAGATTCCAACAAAGGCCAAATGGGATTTTCCAGGGCCCTGATTTAGACTCGCGCCGGTCAATCAATACCCGAGTTCTGGAGCGTGCAATGGAAATGCCGACTAAAGAAAATGCCATCGCGAGCAACCGCGATGCCTGGAATGACTCCGCCCGACACCACAAGGACACCCCGCAATGGCGCGCCCGTTTGGCGGAGGTGATTCAACCTGATTTTTCCTGCCTGGACGACACCCTGACCGGGTTGCTGCACCAGGTAGGCGTCGATGGCAAAGACGTGGTGCAACTGGGTTGCAATAACGGCCGCGAAAGCCTGTCGCTGTTTGCGCTGGGCGCGCGCAGCGTCGTCGGTGTCGATCAGTCCGAGGCGTTTCTCGATCAGGCCCGTGAACTGGCCTCGCGCTCGCCGCATGCGCCCGAGTTCATCGAGGCCGACATCCATCACTTGCCGGGTGCACTGCAAGGCCGCTTCGACGTGGCCCTGATCACCATCGGCGTATTGAACTGGATGCCGGACATCGCTGCGTTTTTCCACCACGTGGCGCAAACCCTCAAGCCTGGCGGCGCGTTGGTGGTGTACGAAACCCATCCGTTCCTGGAAATGTTCGACCCCGAGACTGACGACCCGTATCGCTTGGCCAGTTCGTACTTCCGCAGTGAGCCTTTCGTGCAGGAACAGCCGATCGTCTACGAAGGCAGGGTCGACCAGCCGGCCTCACCGTCCTACTGGTTCGTCCACACCCTGGGCGCAATCTTCACCAGCGCCCTCGACGCCGGATTGCAGATCCGACACTTCAAGGAGTACCCGCATTCCAACCGTGAGGAGCTGTATGACCTGTATGAACAGAAGAAGGCGCAGTTGCCGTTGTGTTTTACGTTGGTGGCGGTGAAACGCTGAAAGATGCGTTGCTCCTGCTGGCCCCATCGCCAGCAGGCTGGCTCCCACATTGGTTCTGTGTCGTTCACAAACTCTTTGTGAGAGCCAGCCCATTCAACTCGATCCATGGCGTAACGAAGACCCCGTGTGGGAGCCAGCCTGCTGGCGATGGACGTCAACGATAATGCGCCCTGTCTGGATGACCGCGTTGTCCGGGCGAGCATCGCCAGCAGGCTGGCTCCCACATTTTGAACCGGGCACATTCCCGAAAAATCAGGTCGGCTTTCAGGCCGCCTCGCGGGGCAGCTTCGCTCCTACAGGCTCTTCCAAGTGACTCGCCGTAAGGGCGAAACCAATAGCCGCCACAACCGAAGAAACGGATATACCCCCGACCAAAGTTCACCCAGCCCATGCTGAATCGGTTGTTTGCGTTGCCAGCGCGATGCCACAATGCAGCCCGACGCAGCATCATGATCAGGCGGATCACATGGATGTCCCAGACTCTCAGAATGACCAGCGCTCCTTCATAGAAGAGCAGGTGCGTGCGGACCGATTGCACCAGTTGTTCCGCCAATCAGTCTCTGCGGTGGTGGGCAGTCTGCTCGCGGCGGTGATCCTCTGCGGGCTTTGCTGGGAGCGGTTTGACCAGAGCATCGTCGTCGGCTGGCTGACCATACTGGCAGCGTCATCGCTGCTGCGTATCTCGATGTTCATTGCCTATTTCCGCAGCCCCGAACACCTGCGCACGCCGCAGCGCTGGGAGCGCACCTACTGGTGCACGCTGGTGCTGTCCGCCGGAATCTGGGGCGTGGGAGCATTGACGGTGATGCCCGCCGACGATCTGTTGTCCCAGGCGCTGGTCATGCTCTTTACCGTCGGGATGTCGGTCAGCGCCGTGTCCTGCTACTCCGCCTATCGCTACATGACATTGACGTCCATCGGCCTGGTGCTATTGCCTTGCGCCCTGTGGCTGCTGTTTCAATCGACAACGATTCAGGTCGGCATGGCGCTCGCGGTGTTTGTGTTCGCATCCTTTGTGGCCCGCGCGACAAGCAAAATGGCCGAGGCCCTGGAGACCGCGTTTCGCTTAACCCGTGAAATGGAGCTGGCGCACAATATCTCCACCCGCGCCGCACAAACGGATGAGCTCACCGGCCTTAAAAATCGCCGGGCTTTTTTCGAGCGCGCCCAGCAGCTGTACGACGATTGCAAACGCAATCGCCTGGGGTTGTGTGCGGTGATGCTGGACATGGACCACTTCAAGCACATCAACGACACCTACGGTCATCAGGTCGGGGATCAGGTGCTGCGTCAGATGGGGGAAGTCATCAGCTCGTTCTTCCGTGACACCGATGTCCACGGGCGGCTCGGTGGCGAGGAGTTTGCGGTGCTGCTCCCGGACACGTCGATCGAGGCGGCCGTCGAAATGGCTGAGCAACTCATCCAGGCCATCGCCGGCCTGATGACCGTCCCCGTTCACCGCGTGACAGCCAGTCTTGGCGTGGCATCAACGGACGTCGACGACAAGGATCTGCACAGTTTGATGAACAATGCCGATAAAGCCCTGTATCAAGCCAAGGCCCGAGGTCGCAATCAAATCGCGGTCGCGGATTAACGCCCGGCCCCCGCCTGTGCCAGACAACTATTGCTTCAGGTAATAGTCACCATCAAGAAACGCAAGTTCTGTTTTTCTGGGAATAGGGGAGAATCGCCCCCATCAACGCCAAGCCTGGCGTAACCACCCACTCTTTCAGGACTGCGCCCATGCGTTTTTCAACTGTTCCTGCCGTCGCCTTCGCATCAGCGCTGCTGGCCGGATGTGCCAGTGCCCCGAACGACCCGACGCTGACGCTGCAGACGAAAAAAACGCCCGCGCAGTACGCCGAGTGCGTGGTGCCCAAGTTGCAAGGTCACTCGCTGAACCCGACCGTGTCGCAGACCCAGCGCAGTTACCGGATTGTGGTCCCCAGCAAAGTCGCCGCGGACGACGTGCTCGAGGCCTACAAAGCCCCGGACGGCGGCAAAATATTTTTGTATGAACGCCAATTGCTGGCTTCGAGCTTCGTGCCCTCAAGTTTCGAGCGAGCGGCGCAAGAATGCATCTAAGCTGTTAACAGGCACTACCGATTTCAAGCGCTCCTTTGGTTGGCCGCAACCAACCAATTTTTTTGCCCCGCACCCCATTTGGGTCGCGGGGCTTTTTTTTGACCGATCTAATATTCAATATAGGAATAAGTAAATCGTTATTTATTCCTTTTGTTGTCGCCCCAGGCAGTGCACTTTGAAGGCATGCACAGACCGTGCGTATTCCCTCACACCAGACAGGAAGCCTCAACATGACTATCAAAGCGATCAACGTGCGCAACCAGTTCAAGGGCGTCATCAAGGAAATCCTCGAAGGCGAAGTGGTGTCCGAAATCGACGTGCAAACCGCGTCCGGCATCGTCACCTCGGTGATTACCACCCGTTCAGTGCGCGATCTTGAATTGAAGATTGGCAGCGAAGTCATCGCCTTCGTCAAATCCACCGAAGTCTCGATTGCCAAGCTCTGATATCTCGGTGACCGCAGCCGCTGCCGATTTGCTCGTAGCAGCTGCTACAGCTGCTACAGCTGCTACAGCGTGGCGGTTTTTGCTAGATCACGAAGAAGCCATGGGTCCCGTCGCGGGCCAGTTGGTCCACCAGTCCGAACTCCCAGTCCAGATAGGCTTGCATCGCTTCGCGTGGATTGTCGGTGCCTTCATACGGGCGGCGATAGCGGTCAATGCGCGGGGAGGCCAGATGGCTTTCGCCTTCCTCCAGCGGTCGTTGCTCGGCGATCCAGCTGGCGGTACCACCGCGCAGCAGGAACACCGGTTTTCCGGTCAACGCCTCGACCTCGGCGACCGCCAGCCGCGCCAGTTGGCTGCTGCCGCACGTCAACACATAACGTTCTGCCGAGGGCACGTTGGCCAGGGCGTCGCGCAGTTGCCCGCGCAGAGCCCACCATGCGCCGGGGATATGGCGCTTGACGTAGTTGGCGCTGCTGGTGAAATCCAGCACAGCGGTGTCGCCATGGGTCAGCCATTGCGCGAGGGTGTCGGGGCTGATTTCCTCCGCTTGCAACGGCGCAGGGACGGGTGCCTGCCAGGCGCCTTTTTCACTGAAATTGGCCGGTTGCACATCATCCAGTACATGCACTTCCCAACCCAGTTGCGCGAGCCACGACGCGGACATGTTGGCGCGCACGCCATCGTCGTCGATCAACACCAGTCGCCCACCGCGCACGCTGGCGAAGTGGTCGGTTTCCTGGACCAATTGGCCGCCGGGCGTCGAGCGCGCAGTGGGCAGGTGGCCGGCTTCAAATTCTTCTGGCGTGCGCACATCGAACAGGTACGTGCTGCGTGTCGTTTCCTGTTGCCAACGCGCCAGGTCCGCCACCGTTGCACGGCCGACCAATGCCTTGTCGGCGACGCGGCGTGCTTCGTTGGCGGCGATCTGGCGATGTTCTTCGCTGGTCGGCGCAAACCGGCGCGACTGGCCATGCTGCAACGTCTGGCCGGCGAGGGTCCAGCCGATGGTGCCGTTGCGCAACGCCGAAACCGGGTTGGCGATGCCGGCGTTGATCAGCGATTGCGTGCCAATAATGCTGCGGGTACGGCCAGCACAGTTGACGATGATTCGCGTGGCCGGGTCCGGCGCCAACTCCCGAGCGCGCAACACAAGTTCTGCGCCAGGCACGCTGATGCCGGTGGGAATGCTCATGGTCTGGTATTCGTCGAAACGCCGGGCATCGAGCACCACCACGTCGGCCTCGCTGTCGAGCAACGCCTGGACTTCTTCGGCGGCGAGGGACGGCGTGTGACGCTGGCTTTCCACCAGTTCGCCGAAGGCTTTGCTCGGCACATTGACGTCGATGAACAGTTCACCGCCCGCGATGCGCCAACCCTCCAGCCCGCCTTGCAGCAGGCTGACATTGATGTAGCCCAGGCCCTGCAGCCGTTGCGCGGCGATGCTCGCCAGGCCTTCGCCATTGTCGTAGACGGTCACCTGCGTATCGCGCCGTGGAATCCGCGAGTAGACCTCGAGCTCCAGTCTGGACAGCGGTATGTTGGCCGCAAACAGCGGATGCGATTCAGCGAACGGCGCTTCTTCGCGCACATCGACGATGGCCAGTTCTTCATGGTTCAGCAGGGCTTTGCGGATCTCGGCATAGGAGCGGGTCGGTACGGTGCTCATAGGGCTTGGCTCTCTTTGGACAGATCCCAGATGTTGGGGAGAAAGGCGTTGGAATAACCGGAAATGAACAGCTTTTCGCTGCCATCGTCCTGGTACACGGCGCGGCGCACGGCCCCGATGTTGGCGCCATAGACATGGATGCTGATCGACACCTGATCGTCGAAGGCATTGCTGACCTGGTGGATGTCACCGACCTTCGGCGACACGGCTTCGACCTGGCCGGGCTTCAGATGGACCGGGTTGCCCTCGGCGATCAGGGTGCCGTCGGTGTGGCGTTGGAAACCTTGCGAGATCTCCGCACCGCGCAACATGCCGATCAGCCCCCAGACCCGATGATCGTGGATCGGCGTGCGCTGCCCCGGCCCCCAGACAAAACTGACGATACTGAAACGCTGCCGGGAGTCGGCGTGCAGCAGGTATTGTTGATAGCGCTCCGGGTCGGGCTGGGCAAAGTCTTGCGGCAACCAGTCGTCGTGGCTGACCAACTGGCTGAGCAACTTGCCGCCACGGTGCAACAGGTCACCCTCGCGAGGGTGACTGTCGATCAATTCCGCCAGGGCGCCTATGAATGCTCTGAGTCTCTCCGGGTGTCGGGCCTGGGTCATGGCGATTCCATCGTTCGTTGTGAAAGTTGACCCTTTGATTTAAGCATAATGTTTTAGATCAATATGCGATTGTTTAATGATTAGGTTATAGCTGAATGGAATTTGTAGCCGGTCTTCATAGCGCTGGACGCTATTGGCTAGTGACCGGATGTCTCGCGGACTATCCAGGTCCCGACAATAGAACTATGCTTTTCGGACATCTTGTTGACTGTTCTCTATGTGCGGGCCAAATGAAAATTGACGATATCGATGCCTTTGTCGAAGTGATTCGTTGCCAGTCCATCAGCCATGCCGCCGAATCGCTGCAGCTGACGCAGCCGGCGATCACGCGGCGCGTGCAGAACTTCGAGCAGGCGTTGGGCGTGGAATTGTTCGACCGCAACACCAAGCCGCTCAAGCCCACGCTGATCGGTACGCGGGTGTACGAGCAGTGCCGTTTGATCCTGCGGGAAATGGATGCGCTGCGCGAACTGGTGGCCACCGACGCACCGCCGACAGGGCTGTTGCGCCTGGGCGTTCCGCAAACCATCGGCGATGTGGTGCTGCTCGATGCCCTCAAGCATTTGCGCACCGAATACCCGGAACTGCGTGCTCAGGTCGCTACGGGGTGGGGCAGTCAACTGGTCGGCAAGATCGAGCGCGGTGAGCTGGACGCAGCGGCGGCGCTGTTCCCCGCTGGCAAGATTTTCCCGGACAACATTGTCGGCGAATCCATTGGCAAAATGGAGCTGGTGGTGGTGTGCGCCAAGACGCAATTGCCCAAGCGCCCGTGCAAGCTTGCCGACTGCTACCAGAGCGGCTGGATTCTCAACCCCGACGGTTGCGGCTTCCGCGCCGGCCTGCAGCGAACGTTGTCGGATCAGGGGCTGGCCTTGCGGGTCAACCTGGAAACCTTCGGCACCGAATTGCAACTGGGCCTGGTTGCCGATGGCCTGGGCCTTGGCCTGGTGCCGCGCCCGTTGCTGGAACGCAGCGCCCATCGCGAAGACCTGGCGGTCATGCCACTCAAGGATTTCAAGCCGGTGATGGATTTGTGGCTCATATACCCGCACTTTCTCGGCAACCTGCAAGGGCCGGTCGACGCTTTTGGCAAACTGGTTGCCGGGTCGCTGCAGAAGGTCAAGAGCGCGGCCTGACGAGCAGAGTGTCAGTCAAATCTTTATTGAGTGTGCCGCCGCCTTCGCGAGCAAGCTCGGCTCCTACAGGTATTTGCGATGACTGGGTGATCCATGCGCAGGCCTATGCGGGGGAGGAGGCCGGCTCGACGGGTAAACGCCGTCGAACCGGTTTCACGCTGGATCATGCCGTGGTGGCGGTAACGACGACGTCAATGTTGCCGCGCGTCGCCTTCGAGTACGGGCAAATCTGGTCGGCGGCGTGGGCCAGTTCCGTCGCGACATTTTGCGCCAGGCCCGGCGCCCGAAGGTTCAATCGAGCCTGGAGAAAGTAGGCATCCCCTGTCTGGCCCAGGTCGACCTCGATGTCGATCGCCAGATCGGGCGGAAGCGTCACCTTCATGTTTTTCGCCGCGAGTTCCACGGCGGCGGTGTAGCAGGCCGACCATGCGCCGGCGAACAGCTGTTCTGCGGTGGGGTGCGGCACGATGGCTTTGAAGTCGTGGGCCAGTTTCGCGTTACCCGGCGTCGAGAGCTGGATGTCCAGACCACCCGAAGAGTTGCCAGCCTTGCTGAACGTCGTGTGGGTTTTGCCTGTGACCAGGACTTTTTCGATCTTGCTCATGGTGAAATCCTCTCAGTTTTGTTGGGGTTTATTTCGTATGCGTGTAAGTCGTATGCGATATATATGCTGCGTCGGACGTTGTACGGAGCATCAAGCCGTGAGGACGTTCAGGGCCACTTCAATGTTACCCCGCGTTGCTTTCGAGTACGGGCAGATCTGATCTGCGGTGTGCGCCAGGGTCGTTGCGATGTCATGGGTCAGCCCCGGCACGCGCAGGGTCAACCGCGCCTGAAGGAAGTAATCTGCGCCGGTCTGGCCCACATCGACTTCGATGTCCACGGACAGATCCGCCGGCAGCACCACATTCATGTCATTGGCCACCAACCCGACGGCGGCGGTGTAGCAGGCTGACCAGGCGCCGGCGAACAGTTGCTCGGCGGTGGGGTGTGGCTGGATGGCGTTGAACACGTGCGCCGGTTTTGCGCTTCCAGGCGAGGAGAGCTGGATGTCGAGGCTGCCGTTATGGCCACGGGAGGTTTGGCCGGCAGCGCTGACGGTGGTGTGGGTTTTGCCGGTGGCCAGTACTTTTTCGATCTTGCTCATGGGTTGAAGCCTCAATTTGTCTTCGGGGTAATTATCGTGTCGCGTACGTTTGTGTCGTATGCGATTGAAGTGATACTCCCTCATGTGCCAATGAGTGTCAAGCGTCCTTGTGGCGCCTCGCCGACGAGTGGTCAACCGGTTCGAAAATGAAAAAAAGGCAGGTTTATGTAGAAAAGCCCTAAACGGCGCCTTCTAAAAAACCTGCCCTTTTCGTAAAGCAAAAAATCAGAATTTGAACGCTTGTCGTCCTACCAGTAGCCACTGGCCTTTCTGTTTTTGCCAGATCTGGAAGTTCTCGATTTCGGTGGGAATCACTTCGGTGCCTTTCAGGGCTTGTGCCGAGAAGTGGTGGCGGACCAGCGCGACGTCGCCCGAGACGGTGATGGTCTGGTTCTGCATTTCAAGGGTCTTGAAGGCGCTTGTGCCGTTTTCAATGTCTGCGATGAAGGCTTTCTTGTCCTGGATCTTGCCGCTGGAATGGCCGTAGGTGAGGCTGTCGGCGGTCAATTTCTGCAGTTCAGGAATGTCTTTGGTCAGCATGGCTTGTGTCAGATGGTCGACGGCTTTTGCGACGTCCTTGTCCGCGGAGGCGGGGGCCGCGGCTGCGACGTAGCCACTGAACAGGCACAGAAAACCGATCAGCAGTTTCACTTTTTTCATGGGTGTTTCCTTGTTGTTGTGGGTGGACGGACTGACGAGTAAAGCCGTGACTCATCGGTCGTCGTACAACCTAGCATGGGTTAAGAAAAAAGCGAACCTGGCTGGAGCGCGACAACGTGGCCGGGTGCAAATGACCGCATGTCGTAAAAAGCCGCTTCCAGCCCGATAGCCTTCAATTCCCGATTGCCGCAGTCGATAACCCGTCTAGCAACGCCCTCCCTGGGTGGCTGTACCCAACTGACAGGGGATCCACAAAGTGTCGATAAAATTACGCTTGGTCTTGCTGATAGCCACCGGTTTGCTCACCGCGCTGATCATGAGCCTGGTCAGTTACGTGGGAAACACCCGGATGGCGGACGCCGTGAATGACAGCGAGGTCAGCATGGCCGCGCTGCGCAATCACCTCGAAGCCGACATGATGCACGACGCCCTGCGAGCCGATGTGTTGTCGGCGATGCTGGTCGGGCTGGGCAAAAGCACCAGCAGCAAGGCCGAGGTGCGCAGCTCGATCGACGAACACGCCGGGCACTTTCGCGAAGTGCTGGGCAACAACCTCAAGCTGCCGGTCAACGACACCATCAAGGCAGGGCTGAACAAGATCAAGCCGAGCCTCGATACCTACATCAGCGCCGCCGAACGCATCGTCGGCCAGGCGCTGGAAAATCCAGAGGTCGCGCAAAAGGAGCTGGGCACGTTTAACGCGGCGTTCAGCCAACTGGAAGACCAGATGGCCGCCCTCAGCGAGTTGATCGAAACCAACACCCAACAGACCAGCGTCGGCACCCAGCAAGCGATCAGCAATGCCAACTACGCCCTGGGTGGCGTGCTTGTTGCCAGCCTGTTGTTGCTGCTCATCCAGGGACGCTGGGTGATCCTGAGCATCATGGGGCCGTTGCAAACCGCCAGCCGAATCGCCGAGAGCATCGCCCATGGCAACCTCAGCGAGCCCATCGTCGAGCCCACTCGCAAGGATGAAGCCAGCGCGTTGATCCGCAGCCTCGCGACCATGCAACGCGACCTGCGCGGCATGATCGAAGTGGTGCGCAGCAACGCCCATGGCGTCAGCGGCATGAGTACGCAATTGAGCGACGGATGCCACGAAGTCGCCGGCAGCAGCCAGCAGCAAAGCGCGGCCGCCAGCACCATGGCCGCGGCCGCCAGCGAAATGACCGCGAGCATCGAGGAAATCACCCGGCACGCCGAGCGCGCGCTGAACATGGCCAATCAGGCCGAAGCCCTGGCCAAGGACGGTGGTCGGGTGATCCATCAGGTGGTCAACGACATGGACGGGATTGCGCGTTCGGCGCAGCAGTCGGCGCAAGTGATTCGTACGCTGGACAAGGAGTCCGAAGGGATTTTCAGCATCATCCAGGTGATCAAGGGCATCGCCGATCAAACCAACCTGCTGGCGTTGAACGCAGCCATCGAGGCGGCTCGTGCCGGTGAGCAGGGGCGCGGATTTGCCGTGGTGGCCGACGAAGTTCGCAGCCTGGCCGGGCGCACCAGCGCGTCCACCCAGGAAATCGCCAACATGGTCTCGCGCATCCAGCAAAGCACCCGCGAGGCGGTGACCAGCATGGAGGCGGGCGTGGCCCAGGTCGACAAAGGCATGGCCGTGACCGCCGACGTCGAGCGCGCCATCCGCGAGATTCTCGAAGCGACGCTGAACACCACGCAACTGGTGAACGACATCACCCGCACCATCGGCGAGCAGAGCCTGGCCAGTAACGAAATCGCCCATCAGGTGGAAATGATTGCCGGCATGTCCGAAGGCAACAGCAAGGTGATCGGGCAGACGGCTTCGACCACCGATGAGTTGTCGACATTGGCGGGGAAGCTTTCGCAGTCGGTGGATCGGTTCAGGCTGTGAGGATGGCGTCGGGTCAATTGATTATTGGGTGATTGATCGGGCCTCATCGCGAGCAGGCTCGCTCCCACAGTGGATTTGCGGTGTACACAAACCCCCTGTAGGAG
>NZ_RWIN01000072.1 GCF_009761815.1 Pseudomonas sp. PB120 | reverse complement strand
TCGCTCCCACAGTGGATTTGCGGTGTACACAAACCCCCTGTAGGAGCGAGCCTGCTCGCGATGGCAATAGAACAGGCAACACCGACCTGTCTCCCCAGTGATCTGTATGAATGACAATCTTGCGAACGCCGCAAATCCACTGTGGGAGCGAGCCTGCTCGCGATGAGGCCAGACCAGACAACACAAAACCACCCCTAAAGATACTTATCCGTCACAGCCCCTTCCGAAGCACTGGACACCGTCTTCGCATACTTGGCCAACACCCCGCGCTTGTACTTGGACTCCGGCCGCACCCAGCGACTCTTGCGCTCCGCCATTACGGCATCGGACACATCCACCGTGATCTGCCGGGTTTCGGCATCGATGGTAATCGTGTCACCGTCCTCGATCAGCGCAATCGGGCCGCCGTCAAAGGCTTCCGGCGTGATATGCCCCACCACGAACCCATGGGAGCCCCCGGAGAATCGGCCGTCGGTAATCAACGCCACGTCCTTGCCCAAACCCTTGCCCATGACCGCCGATGTCGGCGAGAGCATTTCGCGCATGCCGGGGCCGCCCTTGGGGCCTTCGTAACGGATCACGATCACGTCGCCCGCCTTCACTTCACCGTTGAGGATGCCCGCCAGCGCGCCTTCTTCGCCATGGTAGACCCGCGCCGTGCCTTCAAAACGCAGACCTTCCTTGCCCGTGATCTTGGCCACTGCGCCGGTAGGCGAAAGGTTGCCTCGCAGCACCACCAGGTGCGAATCCTTTTTGATCGGCTGATCGAACGGCAGAATCACATCCTGACCCGTGGGGTAATCCGCCACGTTCTCCAGGTTTTGCGCGAGCGTCTTGCCGGTGACCGTCAGCACATCGCCATGCAACATGCCGGCGGCGAGCATGCGCTTCATCAACGGCTGGATACCGCCGATGGCGACCAGCTCGCTCATCATGTACCGGCCGCTGGGGCGCAGGTCGGCGACCACCGGGGAAATCTTGCCCAGCTCGACAAAGTCATCCAGCGTCAGCTCGACATCCACCGCATGCGCCATGGCCAACAGGTGCAACACGGCATTGGTGGAGCCGGCGAGGGCGATCACCACCCTGATCGCATTTTCAAACGCCTTGCGGGTCATGATGTCGCGAGGCTTGAGGTCCAGCTTCAGCAGTTCCATGACCTGTTGGCCGGCGCGGAAACTGTCCGAGGCCTTGTCGCTGCCAACGGCGTCCTGCGAACTGGACCCGGGCAGACTCATGCCCAGCGCCTCGATGGCGGAGGCCATGGTGTTGGCGGTGTACATGCCGCCGCACGAGCCGGGGCCGGGGATCGCCACTTCCTCGATCTGCTTGACCTGAATCTCGTTGATATCGCCCCGCGCGTGCTGGCCCACGGCCTCGAACACGGAAATGATGTCGGTGTGCCCGGCGCCCGGGCGAATGGTGCCGCCATACACGAAAATCGAAGGCCGATTGAGCCGCGCCATGCCGATCATGCAGCCCGGCATGTTCTTGTCACAACCGCCCACCGTCACCAGCCCGTCAAAGCCTTCGCAGCCGACCACCGTTTCGATGGAGTCGGCGATCACTTCCCGCGAGACCAGCGAATACTTCATGCCTTCGGTGCCGTTGGCGATGCCGTCGGAAATGGTGATGGTGTTGAAAATGACGCCCTTGGCGCCGGCGGCATTAGCGCCTTTTTCGGCTTCGATGGCCAGCTTGTCGATGTGCATGTTGCACGGCGTGACCATGGCCCAGGTCGAGGCGATGCCAATCTGCGGCTTCTTGAAGTCTTCGTCGGTAAAGCCCACGGCTCGCAGCATGGCGCGACCGGGCGTGCGCTCCACGCCGTCGACCACCTGGGAGGAATATTTGCGCAGATCGTCTTTGTCGCTCATGACTTCTCCTCACCGGCTCATCGAGAAAAGCACGATGAGTATAGTGGCGCAGCCGGACTGACAAGTCGGGAACAGACGCGCGGGTTCGTCGGGTCGTGATATTCTTCGCGCCAACTTGTTTTGACTTGTTCAGTTGGCGTGTCCTCGAGACGCGCCGACAGAATCACTGTCGCTCAAGTAGCTGAAGCCAATAAAGATAAAAAGTCAGTTCAGAAGGGACAGCTAAACTGAGGTCGATGGAGACACGTCGGCCTTGTGTGCCCACCTTTTCAATCCTTATTCCGAACCTCCGCGACAGGCAGCCTGAATGTCGTAACACGGGGGCGCGAGAGTCAGGGGGGAAGGGCGGATGACGTTTTATCAAAGGTGCTACAGATGTTTAAGAAAATGAACACGGCCCTGCTGGGGCTGGCTTTGTCGATGGGGATCACGTCCGTTCACGCGCAAGAGGCAAAGAAAGTCGATGTGCTGCTGATCGGCGGCGGCATCATGAGCGCGACCCTCGGGGTCTGGCTCAATGAGCTGCAACCCGACCTGTCGATGGAAATGGTCGAGCGCCTCGACGGCGTCGCCCTGGAAAGCTCCAATGGCTGGAACAACGCCGGCACCGGGCACTCTGCCCTGGCCGAGTTGAACTACACCCCGGAAGACGAGAACGGCAAAGTCTCGATCCCGAAGGCTGTTGAAATCAACGAAGCGTTCCAGATCTCCCGTCAATTCTGGGCCTGGCAGGTTCAGCAAGGCGTGCTGAAAAACCCGCGTTCGTTCATCAACTCCACGCCGCACATGAGCTTTGTGTGGGGCGACGACAACATCAAGTTCCTGAAGAAGCGCTACGAAGCCCTGCAAGCCAGCCCGCTGTTCGCCGGCATGCAGTACTCCGAAGACCCGGCTGTGATCAAGAAGTGGGTCCCGCTGATGATGGAAGGGCGTGACCCGAACCAGAAAATCGCGGCTACCTGGACCCCGATCGGCACCGACGTCAACTTCGGCGAGATCACCCGCCAGTTCGTCGCGCACCTGCAAACCACGCCCAAGTTCGACTTGAAGCTGTCCAGCGAAGTGCAGGACATCACCAAGAACGCCGACGGCTCCTGGCGCGTCAGCTACAAGAACCTGAAGGACGGCAGCAAAACCGAAACCGACGCCAAGTTCGTGTTCATCGGCGCAGGCGGCGGTGCACTGCACTTGCTGCAGAAGTCCGGCATTCCTGAAGCCAAGGAATACGCAGGCTTCCCGGTCGGCGGCTCGTTCCTCGTCACCGAGAACCCGGCCATTGCCGAACAACACCTGGCCAAGGCCTACGGCAAAGCCTCCGTTGGCGCACCGCCGATGTCGGTTCCGCACCTGGACACCCGCGTCCTGGACGGCAAGCGCGTCATCCTGTTTGGCCCGTTCGCGACCTTCAGCACCAAGTTCCTCAAGGAAGGTTCGTACCTGGACCTGCTGACCACCACCACCACGCACAACGTGTGGCCAATGACCAAGGTCGGCATCAAGGAATACCCGCTGGTCGAGTACCTCGCCGGCCAGCTGATGCTGTCGGACGAAGACCGCCTCAACGCCCTGAAAGAATACTTCCCGAACGCCAAAGCCGAAGACTGGCGCCTGTGGCAAGCCGGCCAGCGCGTGCAAATCATCAAGCGTGATGAAGCCGCCGGTGGCGTGTTGAAGCTGGGCACCGAAATCGTTGCCTCGGCTGACGGCACCATCGCCGGTCTGCTGGGCGCATCGCCGGGCGCATCGACGGCGGCACCGATCATGCTGACCGTGCTGCAAAAGGTCTTCAAGGATCAAGTGGCCAGTCCTGCCTGGCAGGAAAAGCTGCACCAGATCGTGCCGAGCTATGGCACTCAGCTGAACAACGACCCAGCGAAAGTGGCTGAAGAGTGGGCCTACACCGCCAAGGTGTTGCAGCTGACTCCGCCGCCGGTGATTGGTCAGGTGGCGGCTCCGGCTGCTGTACCTGCTGAGGCACCCAAGGCGCCGAAGGCTAATGCTGCGAGTGATATGGCTCTGTAACTGGAGGCTCCCATAGTTTTTTGATGGGACGTTCGGTTATTTGACCTGTAATAAAAAAACCGCTGAATCGATGACGTTCAGCGGTTTTTTTGTGGAGGGCAATCATTGAACCGGGGTTATATAAGAGTCGCGTAAGGCATGAGCAAGATTAAGTGCAGCTTTTTGCTGTTGAGTCAGTTGCACCAGCGACGGATCGACTTTCATGGCTAAGTTAACCATGTTTGTCGCCACCCCTGCGTCTTCTACCATGCTCAACTCAGCAATGTAGAGCTCACGAAAGCGGCGCATGGCGTTATTGATTTCTTCTGTGGTGTGATCAGAAGGTGTTGCCAGTATCGCGGCCGTTTTAACGGTCTCCAGGTAGACCGTACGGCGAAGATCGTAAAGCGGCTTTTGTGCTTCTATGATTCGAGCCGCAGCTTCGTGCTGTCTCGTAGAGTTAAAACTTAGGACACTGATAACGACGCCCGCAACGACGCTGATGACTTGCACCATCGCTGCTAGCTGTTCCAACTTTGTTTTCGCTTCCATGGTTGTACCCCAAAAGCGTGGGCGTGTTAAAGCACCTCTAGAACTGCGCATCAAACGCTGGCTGATCAACCAGAAAGTCTAGCACCGGGTGCTGGATGAGCAGGTTCTGAGCTTAAAAATCAGGCGCCAATCCGCTCTGTGATCGGGCACATCGGCAATCAATGGCTATGCTTTAGCGAGTGTGCAACACCCTCTGCCCCGATCCCCCTTGTGCTGTTCTGTCATCCATCACATGGAAAAACAGGCCCATGAAACCGATCCGCCGCGTTGCCTACGTTTTTGCCCTTGCCTCGATCATGGCCACTGCCGGTTTTACGGCCCAAGCGGCCGAAGTGCCCTTGGGCAGTGATGCGATGGAAGGTCACATCATTACCCGGGTGCTGGCCGTTGATCCGGCGAATTATCAGGTCACCATCGAAGGTGAAAACAAGAACCCGGTCTCCATCCAGCTGACGGATCAGGCCAAGGCACTGCACAATTTGAAGGTCGGCGACACGGTCGATATCCACGTTATTCGCTCAGTCGCCTATGTGCTGGACACCGATGTCGACGGTGCGCCAGGCATTACCAACGAATCAAGGACCATCCGCGCCACCAAGGACAACCCTCATCCGGGCGGCCAAGCGGTGCGGCAGGTCAAGATCACCTCGAAGATCACTCATATCGACTTGAAAAAACATGAAGTGACGCTGCTTCCTCCAGAAGGAAAAGAAACCGTCCTGAAGGTCGAGGATCCCCAGCTTCAGGCCCGCATGAAAAAGCTCCAGGTGGGCCATACGGTCAACGCCATTTACACCGAAGTCATGACGGTCAAAACCTCACGCTGACGGCGTAGGCTGAGTAGATAAATGGGGTTCAGTGCCGTACCGCACTTACTCACCCGGAGTGTCTGTCTAATGGAAGCTGGATATGACGGATTTAGTTAACGCCATCGCTCTGGGGTTATTGGCGCTATTGCCACTGACTAACCCTCCTACGACCGTGGCGCTGTTTCTCGCCTTGAGCAAAGGCCTTAGTCAAAAGGAAAAAAACAGACAGGCGTTCCTGACATCCTTCTATATCTTTTTGATCATGGCGCTGACCTATTACATCGGTGAACTGGTCATGGATGTGTTCAATATTTCCATACCGGGCTTGCGCATGGCCGGTGGCGGAATCCTGATAATCATGGGGTTGAAGATGCTGTTTCCGCAGCCGGTTCAGCCCTCGGCCAGTAACAGTAAAGAGGAGGAAGCCAGCTTTGCGTTTATCCCGCTGGCCATGCCCAGTACCGCCGGGCCAGGGACCATCGCGATGATCATCAGCTCCGCCGCCACCATTAAACACAGCACGTTGTTCCCCGCCTGGGTGCTGATGACAGCCCCTCCGTTAATCTTTTTGTTTACCGCACTGATCATCTGGGCCTGCTTGCGTGGTTCAGGCGTCATCATGAAAGTAACGGGTAAGTCAGGCATTGATGCGATATCACGCCTGATGGGTTTTTTGCTCGTGTGCATGGGCGCTCAGTTCGCCATCAATGGTTCGGTGGAAATCATTCAAACCATCATCAATAACAATCTTCAATTGTTTCATTCTCAATAATCAGATCTCTATTTCTGACACGAATAACTTCCCCTCGGAGAACCGAAATGAGCGTTCCTCCTCCAGATCTCGAAGAAATCCAACGGCGACTGAACGAAGGGCTGAAAGCCTTTATCGAAGCTGAGAAAAATAGTGTCGAAGACGATGAGTTAGGTCGCAAGATCGTCAAAACCTATCTCGCCAAATTTCGCGATGACAACCCCGATTGGTCTGAAAGAGTAAAACAGTTTGCGCTGGAGGCGCAGTTGCATATAGACGGTTTTGAGGTAAAGCGAGGGGCGCTTTCGAGCCGTGTATGTATGGCACATATGCAGATGAAGGTAGCTATTACCTCCATCATGATTCAAGGGTTCCAGGTTCAGCAGGCGTCTTTCAATCGTTCGACTTCTGAGGAGGGTGATGCCGTAGAAAGCGATCCGACATTGAAAGCGCTGAATGAGCTCAAAAGGCTGAGCGCTGACACCAAACGAGCCGAGGAAAACCTGAATATATACCAAGCCGAGGCGCAACTCAGGGCTGCTGAAATTGGCAATCTGGTCATTCGCGTGCAGTGTTTGGCTACTGTTGCATTGCTGATGCGACGCTCCCTTTTTCAAATGCTTGCCAGGGATAAGCTCGATGTCAGTTGGGAGGAGGTGGCTCGGCGTATTTCTGAAGCGCTGGAGGGCTCACCCAAGGACTGGCCGGTGACGAAAGCACTGGATATCGCCGGACGAGTCGCAATCGAGATTGTAAAAATCGTCATTGAAGACAAACTGCCGGTGGCTACCGTGCATTCGATTTTTAAGATACTTGGGGAACAACTGGGTGTGCGTAAAGCCGATACAAAGCCAGGCGGGACGAACGACATGTTTAATCTGCTCGAGGAACTCGAAAAACTGGACGATCTGCTAGGCCAATTGGACCGTACCTACACTAAGGCCATGGACGAGATACCGCTTCGGACGCAGATCAAAACACCGCAGGAGTAATGTGTAGCAACGCATCTGATACGGTTTTTCCCGCGTCATCTGCCTCTGTTATGCACCCAGCCCCCGGCTCACAATAACGGCACAGTCCGCGGTCGCAGCAATTGCTGCACCGCACACTCGTTCGTTAGGAGGCTTAAATGGGCAAGATGGCGATTTTTCTCGGTGGGTTTCTGGTGCTGACCATTTTGATTGGGGCGCTGGCCACTATCTCTCCGACGTGAAGAATGCTGCCGCGTGTAGGAGCGAGCTCGCTCGCGAAAAACCCTAAAGCACCGCGGGGTATCAGGTAACCAGCGTTATCGTTAACGACCATCGCGAGCGAGCTCGCTCCTACAGTTAATTGCGTTTGAGCACGCTTTCTCCGGCATGCTTGGGCAGTTTGAGCACGTCGACCAACGCCAATAACCCCAACAACGCTACGCCGACGAAGGCCACGCGAAAGTCGGTGGCCTGGGCCTGCAGATCGTGGTTTTGCACGGACATGGACGCGCGCAGCAGCAGGGCGGCGACGGTGACGCCCATGCCCATGGCCAGTTGGAAAAACAGACTGAACAGCGCCGAGGCTTCGCTCATGTGTTCTTTGGCGACGTCGGCAAAACCGATGGAGTTGTAGCAGGTGAACTGCATCGATCGTGACAGGCCCCCGGCGAACAGCACGGCAGCGATCACGGCGAAGGGCGTTTGCGCGGTGAAGAGCGCGCAGGCCGCAATCGACATGACACCGATGACGCCATTGACCAGCAGGACCTTGCGAAAGCCATGGCGCTGCATGATGGCCGTGGTAAACGGCTTCAGGGCGAGGTTGCCGGCGAACACCGCCAACACCAGCAAACCGGCGTCGACCGGGGAGAGCCCGAACCCGACCTGAAACAACAGCGGGAGCAAAAACGGCAACGCGCTGATCGCCAGTCGAAACAGCGATCCGCCGAAGATCGTGACCCGGAAGGTGTTGATCGACAGGGTGCGCAGGGGCAACAGCGGGTTGGCGTGATGCCGGCAGTGATGGATCGCCCACAGCGCCAATAGCACACCCGCCAGCGTCACGCCCAACCCCGACAACATCGCGTTGCCGTTTTCGCTGCCCAGCCATTCCAGACCGCCCAGAATGGACGCGCAGGCACCCGCCAGCAGAACAAAGCCTTTGCTGTCGAACGCACGGACGTTTTCTTCCCGGCCTTCAGGTACGAGCCACAGCGCCGCAATCAACGCCAAGACCCCCAGCGGCAAGTTGACGTAAAAGATCCACGGCCATGACGCATGGGTCACGATCAAGCCGCCCACCACCGGCCCGAGAATGGGCGCCACCAGGCCGGGCCAGGTGATGATCGCGATCATGTTCACCAGGTCTTTTTTGTCAGTGTTACGCAGCACCGCCAGGCGTCCGACCGGCACCATCAGCGCACCACCGATGCCCTGCAGCACTCGGGCCAGGACGAACATCTCGATGCTCTGGCTCAGCCCGCACAGCAGCGAGGCGAGGGTGAAGACGACGATGGCCCCGGCAAACACCCGTCGTGCGCCAAACCGGTCGGCAATCCAGCTGGAGAGCGGGATGAAGATCGCCACCGCGAGAATATAGGCGGTGATCCCGACGTTCATGTCCACCGGCGTCACCCCGAAGGCGGCGGCCATGGTCGGCAGCGCGGTCGCGATGACCGTCGCGTCGAGGTTTTCCATGAAGAAGGTCACCGCGACCACCAGTGCGATCAGGCGCGTTTGCAGGCTGAGCCGCGCTTCGGCCGAGAGGGTGGAACCTGGCGTGGTGGGGGACTTCACCGATGTGATCCTTGTTCGAGGCGACGAGAACAGACGACTGCGCCCCGAGTTTTACCATCCCGAGGCCACTCACAGAAAGGCGCTATGCAACGATTGGCCGCGCAGGGGCTCATATAAACACTACCCGCGCCGTTCGTGCCGCAGTGTTGAACGCTGCAGGCGACGGCTTAATGTGTTGGATGACGACCGCGAGTGACTGTGCTTATGACGATGGCGGACAAGGATTATGTGGCGTGGCTGGTTGAGCAATCGATGCTGACTGCGGCCAGGCAGCGAGCAAAACTGTATTCCGGGCAGGGGCGACTGTGGCAGCAGCCCTACGCGCATACCCGGCCACGCGATGCCTCGGCGCTCGCCTCTGTGTGGTTCACTGCGTATCCGGCCTCGATCATCACCGCCGAAGGCGAGACGGTCTTGCAAGCGTTGGGTGATGAAGCGCTGTGGCACGCGCTGTCGGAAATCGGCATCCAGGGGATTCATAACGGCCCGTTGAAAACCTCGGGCGGGTTGCAGGGCCGCGAGCACACGCCGACCATCGACGGCAACTTCGACCGCATCAGTTTCGGCATCGATCCGGAACTGGGCACCGAAGCCCAGTTGCAGGGCTTGAGCCGGATTGCCGCGGCGCATAATGCGGTGATCATCGACGATGTGATTCCCTCGCACACCGGCAAAGGCGCGGATTTCCGGCTCGCCGAAATGGCCTACGAAGATTATCCGGGGCTCTACCACATGGTGGAAATCCGCGAGGAAGACTGGCCGTTGCTGCCGGATGTGCTTGAGGGACGCGATGCGCAGAACCTCGGGCCACTGCAGGTCGATGCCCTGCGGGACAAGCACTACATTGTCGGCCAGTTGCAGCGGGTGATTTTCTTCGAGCCCGGCGTGAAGGAAACCGACTGGAGTGCGACGCCGGTGGTGATCGGTGTCGACGGCAAGCCACGGCGCTGGGTGTATTTGCATTACTTCAAGGAAGGGCAGCCCTCGCTCAACTGGCTCGACCCGAGTTTCGCGGCGCAGCAGATGATCATCGGCGACGCCTTGCACGCGGTGGACGTGATGGGCGCGAAAATCCTGCGCCTGGACGCCAACGGTTTTCTGGGTGTCGAGCGCAAACTGGACGGCACGGCGTGGTCGGAAAGCCACCCGCTGTCGATCACCGGCAATCAATTGCTGGGCGGGGCGATTCGCAAGGCCGGCGGTTTCAGTTTCCAGGAGTTGAACCTGACCATCGACGACATCGCCTCGATGTCCCACGGCGGCGCGGACCTTTCGTACGATTTCATCACTCGCCCGGCCTACCAGCACGCCTTGCTGATGGGCGATGCCGAGTTTTTGCGGCTGATGCTGCGTCAGGTCCACGCCTATGGCATCGACCCCGCTTCGCTGATTCACGCCCTGCAAAACCATGACGAGCTGACGCTGGAGCTGGTGCATTTCTGGACCCTGCATGCCCATGACACCTTCCTGTATCAAGGCCAGACCTTTCCCGGCAACATCCTGCGCGAACATATCCGCGAGCAGATGTACGAGCGCCTGTCCGGGGAGCATGCGCCGTACAACCTGAAATTCGTCACCAACGGGGTGTCCTGTACCACCGCCAGCATCATCACCGCGGCGCTGGGTATTCGCGATCTCTCGGCCATTACACCGGCGGACATCCAGCAGATTCGCCAAGTGCATGTGCTACTGGTCATGTACAACGCCATGCAGCCCGGTGTGTTTGCGTTGTCGGGTTGGGACCTTGTGGGCGCGTTGCCGCTGCCGGCGGAAGAGGTCGCGCACCTGATGCTCGATGGCGACACGCGCTGGATTCATCGCGGTGCCTACGACCTGGTCGACCTCAACCCCAATGCGCCATTGTCCGCGGGCGGCATGCCGCGTCCGCAAACGCTGTACGGCAGCCTGCCCAGCCAGTTGAAAGACCCGGATTCGTTCGCCTCGCAGCTGAAGAAAATCCTCGCGGTGCGCCGCTCCTACGACATTGCCGCCAGCCGGCAGATTTTGATTCCCGACGTCGAGCACCCAGGCCTGCTGATCATGGTCCACGAGTTGCCGGCCGGTAAAGGCACGCAAATCACCGCCCTGAACTTCAGCGCGCAACCGATTACCGAAACGCTGCACCTGCCCGATATTGCACCGGGGCCGGTGGTGGACATCATCAACGAGCGGGTCGAAGGTGACCTGACGGCCGAGGGTGAATTCACCATCACCCTCGACCCTTATGAAGGCCTGGCACTGCGGGTGGTCAGTAGCTCGCCGATGATGTGACGCCTGTCGGGGTGGTAAACTCCTGCATCGCGTCCAGCAACGCTCCCTTGAAATAAGCCTGCGATGCGCGGTCGCAGAGCAGGTTCAAGCGGGCAATGTGTGCCGTGCCGGCATTGATCACGATCACATTCACCCTCGCGGCCGAGGTCTGCGCCACCGCCCCTGGACCGAACGCCTGCGGGCTCAGATCGACGCCGCAGAGCTTGGCCATGAGCGGGGTCAGGTGATCCCCCGTCAGTTGAAACCAGGCGTGACTGTCCTGGCGCGGCAGCAGGTAGTTGGCCTGGTGATCGAGTTCCCAGCGGGCCTCTTCATCCGCTATTCGTTGCCCTTGGTCCTCTGGGCTGCCGAGCAGCAGATATTCGGTTTGCGACAGCCGCGCCACGTAGCTGCCATCGGCCTGGGCGGCGGCGCGGTTGGGCGCGTCCGGCAAGACGAAGTCGCGACGACGCAGGTACTCGGCGCTGTGGGCGCCACGAAACCCGACCCGGGGCAGGTCGGTCAAGTCCGCCAAGGCACACGCCGGCAAAGGTGCCAGGGTTTGTTGGCCGAGACGGTGTTGTTCGTTCAGGCTGGTCATGGCTTAAAGCTCCTGACGTTGATGATCGGGATCGAAGAAAGGCAGTTTCACCACCTCGGCCTGCACCACGATGCCGCCTTCGACGCGGATCGGAATCCGTTGTCCCGGCGTGCTCTGCTCGATGCCGGCGTACGCCAGGCCGATGATCTTGCCGAGGGTGGCGGAGTACTCGCAGGAAGTGACGTTACCGCTGATGTCCGGGCCATTGAGCACCAGGTGCCCTTCGAGCGGTTGCAGGCTTCCTTTGGGCAGGCTGAAACCCACCAGTTTGCGTTTCATCGGCTGGGCTTCGAGGATGTCCACCGAGCGGCGGCCGACGAAGAAGGGCTTGCTGCGACTGACCGCCCAGCCCATGTCGATTTCCGCAGGGTGGGTCATGCCGTCGGTGTCCTGGCTGATGATCACATGGCCTTTTTCCAGGCGCAGCAGGCGTTGGGTTTCCACGCCGAACGGGCGAATGTCATGGGCTTTGCCGGCCTCGATCAAGGCGTCCCACAGCTTGAGCCCGTGACGCGCCGGGACGTGGACTTCATAACCCAGCTCGCCGACGAAACCGACCCGCAGCAACCGGGCCTTGATCCCGGCCACGGTGCCCGTGCGCACGCCCAGATAAGGGAAGGCCTCGGCGCTCAAATCAAGGTCGGTGCACAGCTGTTCCAGTACTTTGCGCGAATCCGGCCCGGCGACGTTCACCGCGCAAATGGCAGCGGTGACGTTGGCAACGTCCACGTCCAGGCGCCATTGCGCGTTCCACTTGAGCATCTGCTGGTAAATCCGGTCGACGCCGCTGGTGGTGGCGGTGACGTAGAAGTGATTTTCGGCAAATCGTGCGCACACGCCGTCGTCGATCACCACCCCGTGCTCGTTGGTCATCAGCGCGTAACGGGAGCGCCCGACCGGTTGTTTGAGGAAGGCAAAGGTGTACATCCGGTTGAGCAGTTCGGCGGCGTCCGGCCCGCGTACATCCAGCCCACCGAGGGTCGAGACGTCGATGATGCCGACCTTGTTGCGCACATGCAGGGCTTCGGCCTGCATGCACGCCTCGCGATCCTTGGCGTGGCCGTAGTAAGCCGGGCGCTGCCAGATGCCGGCGGGCATCATCTTCGCGCCCGCTCGCAGGTGTCGGGCGTGCATCGGGGTTTGGCGGTAAGGGTCGAAGGCACGACCGGCGACGTGGGCCAGTTTTTCCGCCACAAACGGAGGGCGTGCGGTGGTGACGCCGGTTTCACTGATGTTGCGCTGGGTCGCCCAGGCCACGAGTCGTGCGGTCGGCAAGGCCGAGTGACGACCCTGGGACGGGCCCATACCCACGGTGGAATAGCGCTTGACCAGCTGCACGTCGCGATAGCCGATTTTGGTCGCGTTGACGATATCGGCCACTTGCAGGTCTTCATCGAAGTCGACGAAATCCTTGCCTTTGGGGTGCGGGAAAATCGGCCAGTTGAAGTTGACCCGGGTTTCACCGATGAAGGGCGCACGTTGCGCGCCCACCACCAGGCCCAGCGCCAGCGCCGCCTCGGCGCCGGCATTCACGCCATCGGCGATGACGTTGTCGAGGTGGTGACGACCGTTGACCGACCCGGCGACATTCAAATGTTGAGGCAGACCGCTGAGGGTGAATTCGGAGCGCTGGTCGTCGTAGGCCAGTTTGCCCCCCGCCTGGCACAGCAGCTGATAGACCGGCATGTAGCCGGCGGACATGCACAGCAAATCACAATCGAGGTGCAGGCCGCTGTCGGCGACCTGACCTTGCGCGGTGATCTTGCGCACGTCCACACCCGTGACATGACGCATGCCTTTTTCGTGCAGGGCTTCGTACACCGTGCTGTTGCTCACGCAACGGATCTTGCGTTGTGCCAATGCCTCCAGCAGGGCAACGTTGCCCGGCGCATTGCGCAGGTCCACCAGCGCCGCCACGTCCACGCCCTGATCATGCAGGTCGAGCGCCGCGAGGTAACCGTCGTCATTGCCGGTCAGCACCACGGCGCGTTTGCCGGGTTTGACCGCGTACAGTTTCATCAGCCGTTGCGCGGCGCTGGTGAGCATCACGCCCGGCAGGTCGTTGTTGCGAAAGATCACCGGTTGATCGAAAGCACCACTGCACACCAGGCACTGGCTGGCGCGGACCTTGTACAGGCGCTTGCCCTGAATCACCGGCAGGTAGTTGTCGGTGAACCAGGCGTTGCACGTGGCGTCGGTCAGGATCTGGATGTTGGCGTGCTGATCCACGGCGGCGAGCAATTCGCGCCGCAGGGTTTCACTGCGTCGGCCCTCGATGTCGAAGCGCGCGTAGTTCAGTGAGCCGCCCAGAATCGGCTGCTGCTCGATGAGCAAGACCTTGGCCCCGGCGTTCGCCGCCGTGAGCGCTGCGTTCAACCCTGCAGGCCCGGCACCGATCACGGCGACGTCGGTGAACAGGTAAGCCTTGTCGTAATACTCGGGCTGAAAGGTCAGGTCGAGCACGCCGAGGCCGGCCTTCTTGCGAATGATCGGTTCCCAGATTTTCCACATGCCCTTGGGCTTGTAGAACGAGCGGTAATAGAAACCCACCGGCATGAATTTCGAAAACTTGCCCAGGTAGGCATCGCGGTCGTTATCCAGCGAACCGTTGACGTTTTGCGCGGTGACCTGCAGGCCCGCAGACAATGCGTGTGCGTCGGCCAGCACGTTCGGTTCCTGAGGCAACTGCACCAGGCTGTTGGCGTCCTGGCCGGCCATGGTCAGCGGGCCACGCGGGCGGTGGTATTTGAACGAGCGCGAGATCAGGAAGCGCCCGTTGGCGAGCAGGGCGCTGGCGATGCTGTCGCCTTGAAGGCCTTGATAGCGGTTACCGTCGAAACTGAAGTCCAGCGGCTGATCACGGTCGATGAGCAGGCCCATCGGTGCGGGGAGGCGGTTCATCCTGCGATCTCCTTGGCGGCGGCATTGAATTCGACACGGGCGGTGAACAGTTCCTTGGGATCGAACGTACGCACGATCTCGTCGGTGACGGTATGACGCTCTGCCAGAAACCAGTAGCTGGACGGCGTGTGCATCCACCATTCGCGCACGACACCGGCCAGGTTGTCGGTGTTGAACACGTAGTCGGCCCATTCGGCGTCGGTGCACGTCACCGGATCGGGCATGGGTTTGAATTCGCCGCCGTAGGTGAATTCGGTGATGTTGCGTGGCCCGTTGAGCGGGCACGTCATGATTTTCATAGTCCGCTCTCCGTCAGTGGCTGGCCGCTGTGGCGCCCATTTCATTGACTTGCTGGAAGGTCGAGAAACGGTCCAGGGCAAAGGGCTTGATCAGGTCCGGCACCTTGCCGCCACTGGCGACCAGCTCGGCCATGGTCTTGCCGCAGATCGGCGTGGCCTTGAAGCCCCACGTACCCCAACCGGCGTCGAGGTAGTAATTGTTCACCGGCGACAGGCCCATGATCGGGCTGTAGTCCGGGGTCATGTCGGTGATGCCGGCCCATTGGCGCATCAGTTTGGCGTTGGCCAGGAACGGGAACATTTCGATGGCGTGGGCCAGCAGGCTCTCCTTGAGGTCCATCGTCGAGCGCGTGTTGAACAACGGATACGGATCGGAACCACCGCCGAACACCACTTCGCCACGGCTGGTCTGCTGCACGTAGCAGTGCAGGGCGGAGGAGCTCACCAGCGGATCGAGAAACGGTTTGAAGGGCTGGGTCACCATCGCCTGGAGCGGGAAGGTCTGGATCGGCGAACGAATCCCGGCCTTGGCCATCAGCAAGGAACTGTGCCCGGCAATCGCCTGCACCGCGCAACCGCATTTGATGGTGCCGCGATTGGTTTTGACCGCCGTGATCGTCCCGTTCTCGATGATCAGGTCCTGGACTTCCGTGAGTTGATGAATCTCCACGCCGCGCTTGGCAGCCTGTTTGGCATACCCCCAGGCCACGGCATCGTGTCGCGCGGTGGCGCCGTCGATGTGCCAGAGCCCGGCCATCACCGGCAGGTGGCCCGGGTCGAGGTTGAGGCTGGGCACCAGTTCGCGGATCTGCTGACGGTCGATCATCTCGGTGCGGCCGCCAAAGTGTTTGTTGACCTCGGCCCGTTGACGGAACGAACGCACGGTCGCATCGGTGTGCGCGAGGGTCAGTTGGCCGCGCTCGGAATACATGATGTTGAAATCGAATTCGTTGGACAGCGACTGGAACATCCGCACCGACTCGGCATAAAAACGAACGCCTTCGCTGGTCAGGTAATTGGAGCGGATAACCGCGGTGTTGCGCGCGGTGTTGCCGCCGCCGAGGTAGGACTTTTCCAGCACGGCGATGTTGGTGATGCCGTGGTACTTGGCGAGGTAATACGCGGTGGCGAGGCCATGGCCGCCGGCGCCGATGATCACCACGTCATAGCTCGATTTGAGTTCCTTCGGCGGCGGCAAATCCACGTCCACCGGGTACTCGGAACTCAGCCCGTATTTCAATAGATTGAATGGCATACGGCCTCCGATTGGCTGCGTTGAGCCTGGTGTTGATTAAGGGCAGCGGTCACGGTGTTTTTCATCAGGAAGGCGATGGTCATCGGCCCGACACCGCCGGGCACCGGGGTGATTGCCGCGACCTGGGTCAGGGCACTGTCGAAATCGACGTCGCCCACCAGGCGGCTGCGGCCGTCGTCGTCGATGCGATTGATGCCGACGTCGATCACCACGGCACCGGGTTTGAGCCAACTGGCATCAATCAAACGGGGGCGGCCCACGGCGGCAATCACGATGTCGGCCTGGCGGCACAGCGCCTGGGGATTGGGGCTGCGCGAGTGCAACACCGTGACCGAGCAATCGGCTTGCAGCAGCAGCGCGGCCATCGGTTTGCCGACGATGTTCGAGCGGCCGATGACCACCGCATGTTTGCCCCGCAGGTCGCCGCAGGTTTGCTCCAGCAAATACAGGCAGCCGCTGGGCGTGCAGGGCGCGAGCACGGCGCGGCCCTGGCTGAGGCCGCCGACGTTTTCACTGTGGAAACCGTCAACGTCCTTGTCCGGATCAATCGCTTGCAGCGCCCGCAGTTCGTCGATATGGGCCGGCAATGGCAATTGCAGAAGAATGCCGTGGATCGAGCGATCGGCGTTGAGGCTGGCGATGAGGTTGAGCAGCTGTTCGGTGCTGGTGTCCGTTGTCAGCCGGTGTTCCACCGAGCGGATGCCGACCTCTTCGGCGCGCAGGATCTTGTTGCGCACGTAGACCTGGCTGGCCGGGTCGCCGCCCACCAGAATCACCGCCAGTGCGGGTTGGATAGCTTGTTCGCGCAGGCGGTCCACGTCTTTGCGAACCTGCACCAGGACGCGAGCTGCCGCGGCTTTGCCGTCGATCAATGTGTGGGTGTTCACCGGAAGATCACCGTTCTGTCCTGGTTGAGGAAAACCCGGTGTTCGAGGTGGTACTTGACCGCCTTCGACAGGGCCACGGTTTCGGTATCGCGTCCGGTGGCCACCAGGTCATCGGGCAAGTACACATGATCGACGCGCTGCACTTCCTGTTCGATGATCGGTCCCTCGTCGAGGTCGCTGGTGACGTAATGCGCCGTGGCGCCAATCAGCTTCACACCGCGCTGGTAGGCCTGGTGGTACGGTTTGGCACCCTTGAAGCCCGGGAGGAACGAATGGTGAATGTTGATCGCCCGGCCCGAGAGCTGTTTGCACAAGTCGTCGGAGAGGATCTGCATGTAGCGCGCCAACACCACCAGTTCGGTCCCGGTCTCGTCGACGATCTTCATCAGCTCGGCTTCCTGGCGGGCCTTGGTGTCCTTGGTCACGGGCAGGTAGATGAAGCGAATGCCTTCGCGTTCAGCCATGGGCCGCAGGTCGAGGTGGTTGGAGACGATGGCGGTGATGGTCATGTCCATCTCGCCTTTGTGATAGCGGTAGAGCAGGTCGGTCAGGCAATGGTCGAACTTGCTGACCATCAGCAGCACGCGCATTGGCTCGCGGGTGTCGTGCAGTTCCCAGCTCATGTCGAACGCCTGGGCGACGTCGGTGAAACCGTCCTTGATCTGTTGCAGGTCGCCGGGGTGGCCGTCGTTGAAGCGGAAGACGGCACGCATGAAGAAGCGGCCGCTGAAGTCGTCATCGAATTGCGCCATTTCCCCGATGTAGCAGCCGTTGTCCGCCAGGTAGGTGGTGACGGCAGCAACAATGCCGGACACGGCGGGGCAGGTGATTTTGATGATGAAATGGTTTTTTTCGTGTTGCATGACACGTCCTCGGGAAGATGGCGGCAGCTCATCGCATGGCGAAAAAAGTGTCAGCGGACGGTGGGCTCGATCCATGAGCTCGCTTTCTTATGGGGAATAAAATATTCCTGTTGGTGGCTTTATAAGGGGAAGGGTGGGGGCGCGTCTAGCGGTTTTTGTGAAAGTTTTTTAACTGCTGGGAAATTTTTTGGCTTTTTAGGGAGAGATTGATAGGGGACATATTCGGTTCTGCGGTCACGGCGGCTGGCGGTTTCGCCCTTACGGCGAGTCCCTTTTTCAAACGCCAACAAGGAACCAAAAGGCTCTTGCCCCACCACTTGGTGCCTCGCTAAGGCTCGGAATGCCCTCACTCCGGCATCGTGGTTTAACGGGGCGCCTCGATCAAAAGCAAAGCGAGGCGGCCTGAAAGCCGACCTGATTGTGCTGATGCGCGCACTTCCCCCTGTGGGAGCCAGCCTGCTGGCGATGGACTTCAACGATGACGCGCCCTGTCTGGATGATCGCGGTGTCTGGGCATTCATCGCCAGCAGGCTGGCT
>NZ_RWIN01000071.1 GCF_009761815.1 Pseudomonas sp. PB120 | reverse complement strand
TGAGGCCATCTCAGTCACATCAATGCTGAATGACACGGCCTCATCGCGAGCAGGCTCACTCCCACAGGTATTCATTCCACACAGGGATTTGTGTTGTCTGGTCGGGCGAGGCTTGCCGTCAACGCGGTTTTGTTTGAAACTCCGCACCTCGTCCCCCGCGGCGACCCTGGATCAGCAGACAGGGTAATCACTGAGCTGGCAACCCTGAACCCCACTTTCAGAGGAGCCGGCCAACATGCCTGCGACCCGTACCTGGTTAAAAAATCCCCTCGCGATCTTCACTGCCAACGGCCTCGATGCCCGTGGCGGCCTGGTGGTGCAAGACGGTTTGATCGTCGAAGTGCTCGCCGCTGGCCAGCAACCTGCCCTGCCCTGCACACACGTATTCGATGCCCGTGAACATGTAATTCTGCCGGGACTGATCAACACCCATCACCACTTTTATCAAACCCTGACCCGCGCCTGGGCGCCGGTGGTCAATCAGCCGCTGTTCCCCTGGCTGAAAACCCTGTACCCGGTCTGGGCACGACTCACGCCGGAAAAACTCGCCCTCGCCACCAAAGTCGCACTGGCCGAGTTGCTGCTGTCCGGCTGCACCACCGCCGCCGACCACCACTACCTGTTTCCAGAGGGACTGGAAAATGCGATCGACGTGCAAGTCGAGAGCGTTCGCGAACTGGGCATGCGCGCCATGCTGACGCGCGGTTCCATGAGTCTCGGTGAAAAGGACGGCGGCTTGCCACCGCAACAGACAGTGCAGGAAGGCGAAGTCATTCTCGACGACAGTCAGCGCTTGATTGCCGAGTACCACGAGCGTGGCGATGGCGCGCAAATCCAGATCGCGCTGGCGCCTTGCTCGCCGTTTTCGGTGACCCCGGAAATCATGTCGGCCAGCGCCGAACTGGCGAACAAACTCGATGTGCGATTGCACACCCATCTGGCGGAAACCCTCGACGAAGAAGACTTCTGCCTGCAACGCTTCGGCCTGCGCACCGTGGATTATCTGGACAGCGTCGGCTGGCTCGGCCCGCGCACCTGGCTGGCGCACGGCATCCATTTCAACCCGGACGAAATCGCCCGCCTCGGCGCGGCCGGCACCGGCATTTGCCATTGCCCGAGTTCGAACATGCGCCTGGCCTCCGGCATCTGCCCGACCCTGGACCTGACGGCGGCGGGTGCCTTACTGGGCCTCGGCGTGGATGGCTCGGCGTCCAACGACGCGTCGAACATGATGCTCGAAACCCGTCAGGCTCTTTATATCCAGCGGCTTCGCTATGGCGCGGAGAAGATCACGCCGGAGTTGGTGTTGGGTTGGGCGACAAAGGGCTCGGCGAGTTTGCTCGGGCGTACCGACATTGGTGAACTGGCGGTCGGCAAGCAGGCGGACCTGGCGTTGTTCAAGCTCGATGAACTGCGTTTCTCCGGCAGCCATGATCCGGTGTCTGCGTTGCTGCTGTGCGGCGCGGATCGGGCGGATCGGGTGATGGTCGGTGGGAAGTGGCGCGTGATTGACGGGCAGGTTGAAGGGCTCGACCTGAAAGGCTTGATTGCCGACCACAGCCAGGCGGCTCGGCAGTTGATTGCCGGCGTCTGATCAAACGCCTATCAAAAACTGTGGGAGCGAGCCTGCTCGCGATGACGGTGTGTCAGTCAATGAATCAGTCGACTGTCAGTCTGCTATCGCGAGCAGGCTCGCTCCCACATTGGTTTTCCCACATTGGTTTTGTAGTGGGCTTAAAGACCAAGCAACGACAACATGATGAATGTCGCAAACAACACAAAATGGGTCATGCCTTCGATGGCATTGGTTTCCCCGTCATTGAGATTGATCGCGCTGACAATCAGGGTCAGGAAAATCATCACGGTCTGCACCGGCGTCATCGCCATCTGAAACGGCTGGCCGGTATAGAGCGCCATCGCTTCCATCACCGGCACCGTCAGGATCACCGTCGACAGCGATGCGCCCATGGCGATGTTGACCACCGACTGCATGCGGTTGGCCAGCGCCGCGCGCAACGCGGTCAGAATCTCCGGCGCCGCAGAAATCGCCGCCACCAGAATCGCCGTGATCACCGGCGGTGCGCCCGTCCCTTCCAGCCCCAGATCGAGGGTCTTGGACATCACCTCGGCCAATGCGCCGATCACCACCACGCCAAACACCAACGTGCCAATACTCAGGGCCAGATTGACCGGTTCATGCTCCTCCTCCGGGTCTTTCTTGCGACGTTTTTCCGGGTAGCTGTAGCTGAAGAAGTAGCTGTGCGGCCCGACCTGCATACGCAGGAACAAGGTATAGAGCACGATCATCGCGCCGATGGTGAATGCCGAGTACACCTTCCAGTTCACCTCGGGAATAAACTCCGGCACCACCATGGAAACGCCCATGGCGGTGAGGATCATCACGCTGTAGCTGCGCGCCGAGTCGTCGTTATAGGACTGCTCGCCATGCTTGATCCCGCCCATCAAGGCGGCGAGGCCCAGGATGCCGTTGATGTCGAGCATCACGGCGGAGTAAATCGTGTCGCGTACCAGCGTCGGCGAGGCTTCGTTGCTCATCATGATCGCCAGGATCACCACTTCCACCAGCACGGCCGCCAAGGTCAGGATCATTGTGCCGTAGGGGTCGCCGACTTTTTCTGCCAGCAGTTCCGCGTGATGGGCGACGCGCATGGAGGCCGCGACGATGAACGCGATCAGCACCAGCCCGCAGGCCAGCGCGATGGGCTGGCCACTGTGGAGCATCCAGTGTTCCAGCGGATAGGCGACGACGGCGGCGATCAGGGCCAGCAGCAAAAACGTTTCTTGCTTGAGAAGTGTGAGCATGGAGGGCCTTTTTTGCCGAGTGCCGCGAACGCAGCGTGATGAGTGACTGACTGCGGGGCGGCGCTAACGTTTCGTTTCACCTTAGCGCACCAGTGGATGGCAGACGGTTTGGCGCGTGCACTTTTATTGGCCTCCAGGGCCTCTTCGCGGGCAAGCCTTGCTCCCACAGGTTGGCGTCGCTCTTGTAGGAGCGAGGCTTGCCCGCGAAGGCTGCGACATGGTTTCGAAAGTTTTGTTGTCCTGTTGGTCAGCAATTTGCATTGGCCCCTCCAACCTCAAAACAAAATGGAGTTGGAATTCATGCACAAACGTCCGTTGAAGAAACTGCTTTGCGCCGTCACCGCCGCCATTGGTCTGAGCGCCAGCCTGACCGCCAGTGCCGCCGACCCGCTCAAAGTCGGTTTCGTCTACATCGGCCCGATTGGTGACCACGGCTGGACGTATCAGCATGAACAGGGGCGCAAGGTACTGGCCGAGAAGTTCGGCAACCAGATCACCACCAACTACGTAGAGAACGTCGCCGAAGGCGCCGACGCCGAGCGGGTGATCCGCAACATGGCCAAGGACAATTACGACCTGATCTTCACCACGTCTTTTGGCTACATGAACCCGACGCTGAAAGTCGCCAAACAATTTCCAAAAGTGACCTTCGAACATGCCACCGGCTACAAGCAGGACAAGAACCTCGGCACCTATCTGGCGCGCACGTATGAAGGTCGCTACGTCGGCGGTTTCCTCGCCGCGAAGATGACCAAGACCAAGAAGATCGGCTACGTCGCTTCGTTTCCGATCCCGGAGGTGATCCGCGACATCAACGCCATTCAACTGGCCCTGAACAAGTACAACCCCGGCACCGAGATCAAGGTGGTATGGGTCAACTCGTGGTTCGATCCGGGCAAGGAAGCCGACGCCGCCAACGCGCTGATCGACCAGGGCGTGGACGTGGTGTTCCAGCACACCGACAGCCCGGCGCCGATCCAGGCCGCCGAACGTCGCGGCGTGTATGCCGTGGGTTACGCGTCGGACATGGCGCATTTCGGGCCGAAAGCGGTGCTGACGTCGATCGTCAACGATTGGGGGCCGCATTACATTCAAGCGACTCAGGCCGTGCTTGACCATGCGTGGAAAACGCAGGATTACTGGGGTGGCTTGAAGGAAGGCACGGTTGAATTGCCGATCAGCGATCTGGTGCCGGCCCCGGTGAAAGCCGAAGCCGAGCAGATCATCGCGGACATCAAGAGCGGTGCAATGCACCCGTTCACCGGGCCGATCAAGGATCAGGCGGGCGTCGAGAAAATTGCCGCGGGCGCGACGGCGAGCAATGCGGAACTGGCGGCGATGAATTACTACGTCGAAGGCATGAAGGCCGATATTCCGAAGTAATCCCAGAGCCCCTGTAGGAGCGAGCTCGCTCGCGATGGTCGTCAACGATAACGCGTGAAGCAGGATGAACGCGTTGCCCTTGCCTCCATCGCGAGCAAGCTCGCTCCTACAGGGAATCATTTTCGTATTACAGGTCTGCGCAATGAACCAACTCCCCATTATCGACATCAGCCCGCTCTACACCGACGGCACAGCCGCCTGGCAATCCGTCGCCACGCAAATCGACCGCGCCTGCCGCGAGTGGGGCTTTTTCTATATCAAGGGTCATCCGATCAGCGCGTCGCGCATCGATGACGTGCTTGAGCACACCCGCCGTTTCTTCGCCCTGCCCACCGAAGAAAAGCTCACTATCGACATCACCCAGACCCGCCACCATCGCGGCTACGGTGCCATCGCCACCGAGCAACTCGACCCGAGCAAGCCCAGCGACCTCAAGGAAACCTTTGACATGGGCCTGCACTTGCCGGCCAATCACCCCGAGGTGCTGGCGGAAAAACCACTGCGCGGTCCCAACCGTCATCCCTCGATGCCGGGCTGGGAAGCGTTGATGGAACAGCACTACGTCGACATGCAGGCGCTAGCGCAAACGCTGTTGCGGGCGATGACCCTGGCGCTGAACATCGAGCACGACTTTTTCGACACTCGCTTCAATGAGCCGGTCAGCGTGCTGCGGATGATCCATTACCCGCCGCGTCACACCGCCAGTTCCGCCGACCAGCAAGGTGCCGGCGCTCATACCGATTACGGCTGCATCACCTTGCTGTATCAGGACGCAGCCGGCGGCCTGCAAGTGCGTAATGTCAGCGGCGAATGGATCGATGCACCGCCGATCGAAGGCACGCTTGTGGTCAACCTCGGCGACATGATGGCGCGCTGGAGCAACGACCGTTACCTGTCGACGCCGCATCGGGTGATCAGCCCGCTGGGCGTCGATCGTTACTCGATGCCGTTTTTCGCCGAGCCGCACCCGGACACCCGCATCGAATGCCTGCCCGGTTGCCAGGACGCAGCGCACCCGGCGAAATACCCGACCACCACCTGCGCCGAGTTCCTGCTCTCGCGCTTCGCCGATACCTACGCCTATCGACGGGAACAGGAAGCGCTTTCATGAACCGGTTGGTCAGGTTTTACCAATTGTTGCCGCGAGCACCTGTAGAATGCCGCCATTGCACCTGATGAGATTCGAAGAATGTACGACTGGCTGAACGCCCTGCCCAAGGCAGAACTGCACCTGCACCTCGAGGGTTCGCTGGAACCCGAGCTGCTGTTCGCCCTGGCCGAACGCAACAAGATCGCCCTGCCATGGAGCGATGTCGACACCCTGCGCAAGGCGTACGCCTTCAACAACCTGCAAGAGTTTCTCGACCTGTACTACCAGGGCGCCGACGTACTGCGCACTTCCCAGGATTTTTACGACCTGACCTGGGCGTACCTGTTGCGCTGCAAAGCGCAGAACGTGATTCACACCGAACCGTTCTTCGACCCGCAAACCCACACCGACCGTGGGGTGCCGTTTGAAGTGGTGCTCAACGGCATCGCTTCCGCCTTGAAAGATGGCGAGCAGCAACTGGGCATCACCAGCGGTTTGATCTTGAGTTTCCTGCGCCATTTGAGCGAAGAAGAAGCCGAGAAAACCCTCGATCAGGCGTTGCCGTTCCGCGAGGCGTTTGTCGCCGTCGGCCTGGACAGTTCGGAGATGGGTCACCCGCCAAGCAAGTTCCAGCGCGTATTCGATCGTGCGCGCCACGAAGGTTTCCTGACCGTGGCCCACGCCGGTGAAGAAGGCCCGCCCGAGTACATCTGGGAAGCCCTCGACCTGCTGAAAATCCAGCGCATCGACCATGGCGTGCGCGCCATCGAAGACGAGCGCCTGATGCAGCGGATCATCGACGAGCAGATCCCGTTGACCGTGTGCCCGCTGTCGAACACCAAGCTCTGCGTGTTCGATCACATGTCCCAGCACAACATTCTCGACATGCTTGAGCGTGGCGTGAAAGTGACCGTGAACTCCGATGACCCAGCGTACTTTGGCGGGTATGTGACCGAGAACTTCCATGCGTTGTACACGGACTTGGGCATGACCCAGGATCAGGCCAAGCGCCTGGCGCAAAACAGCCTGGATGCCCGACTGGTCAAGCCATAAGCAACACCGCAATAAAAAAACCTGTGGGAGCGAGCCTGCTCGCGATGGCGGTGTGTCAGTTGAAGTTTTTTC
>NZ_RWIN01000070.1 GCF_009761815.1 Pseudomonas sp. PB120 | reverse complement strand
GCAGCGGCACCGAGAAATTCACCTACACCCTGACCGATGCCGACGGCGACACCAGCACCGCGACCCTGGAACTGAACATCCACAACAGCCCGGTGACCCTCAACGGCCTCGACGTCAAAGGCGGCGAGCTAACCGTCTACGAGAAAAACCTCACCTACGGCAGCGAGCCTGATGCACCCGCGCTGACCCAGACCGGCACCTTCACCGTGTCGGCACCGGATGGCCTGCAAACCCTGACCGTGGGCGGCATCGCCGTGGTCAGCGGCGGCGTGATCGCGGGCTTCCCGCAATCAACCAGTGCCGATCACGGCGCCGTCTTCACCGTCACCGGCTATAACCCGGCGACCGGCGTGGTGACCTACACCTACACCCTGAACTACGCCGACACCCACCCGAACGCCGATGGCGCGAACAAGATTTCCGACAACATCAACGTGGTTGCCACTGACAAGGACGGCAGCACCGCGAGCGGCCAGATCAACGTCAACATCGTCGACGACACCCCGACCGCCCATGCCGACAAAGTCTCGGTGGGCGAAGGCGGTACCGTCACCGGCAACGTGCTGTGGAACGACGTCGGCGGCGCCGATGGCCCTGCGGCCGGTGGTGGTGTTGTCGGTGTGCGCTTCGGCTCCGACACCTCGACCCCGGTCACTGGCGGCCTGAATACTCATATCAATGGCACCTACGGTTACCTGACGCTGGACGCCGCGGGTAACGCGGTTTACCACAGCAATCCGGACTCGGTCAGCGGCCCGGGTGCGAGCGATACGTTTACCTACACCCTGCGTGATGCCGACGGTGACCAAAGCACCACCACCGTCACCATCGACGTCAACAACAGCTGCATCAAAGCCGTTAGCGACACTGACGTGACCGTGTTCGAAAAAGCCCTCGACCTGACCAAGGACGGCCAGGACCTGGCCGCCGGCACCGTCACCGGCAGCGAACCGGGCAGCACCGGCGAAACCGCCAGCGGCACCTTGGTCGGCTCGGTCACTGGCGCCTCCGGTGCGATCACTTACACGTTGGTTGGCAGCGCCACCGGAACGTACGGGCAAATCCTGCTCAACCCTAATGGCACCTACACCTACACCCTGACCTCGGCGCCGAAAACGTCGCCGGGCGCCAACGACGGCGCCAACACCCTGAGCGAAAGTTTCACCTACAAAGCCACCGATGCGCTGGGCAACAGCACCACCAGCACCATCCAGGTCAACATCGTAGACGACGTGCCCAAAGTGGCCGGCGCGGAGCGTTCGGTTACGGCGACAGAGATCGATTCCAACCTGCTGCTGGTGATCGACGTGTCGGGCAGTATGGCCGACGCTTCCGGCATCCCGGGGTTGTCGCGCATCGAATGGGCCAAGCAGTCCATCACGGCCTTGCTCAACAAGTACGACGACCTGGGCGACGTGAAGGTGCAGATTGTCACCTTCAGCACCACCGCCACCGACAAGACCTCAGTCTGGGTGGATGTGGCGACAGCCAAGTCGATTATTTCCGGCCTGACGGCGGGCGGTAACACCAACTACGACGCGGCCGTGACCACGATGAAAGCCGCGTTCGACACCGATGGCAAACTGACCGGGGCACAGAACGTCGGCTACTTCTTCTCCGACGGCAAGCCGACCAGTGGCCAGGACATCAACGCCGCGGACGAGACCGCGCTGAAAGCCTTCCTCGACGCCAACGGCATCAAGAACTACGCGATCGGCCTGGGCAGTGGCGTGAGCAGCGCCAACCTCAACCCGCTGGCGTATGACGGCAGCACGCACACCAATACCAACGCAGTGATCGTGACCGATCCAACCCAACTCAACTCGGTGCTCTCGGGCACCGTGGCCGGCGCACCGGTGACCGGCACGTTGCTGGAGGGCGGTACGTTCGGCGCCGATGGCGGCTTCATCAAATCCATCACGGTCGACGGCACCACGTACACCTACGACCCTAAAGGCACTGGTTCGCTGACTGCGAGTGGCGGCGCTAATCACGGCACATTCAACACGGTCAACAACAGCCTGAGCATCGCCACCGACAACAAAGGCACCCTGGTGGTGAACCTTGATACCGGCGAGTACACCTACACCTCGCAAAAAGCCACCGCCGTGACGCTCACCGAAAACATCGGCTTCACGGTCAGCGACAACGACGGCGACCTGGCCAGCTCGACGCTGGTGGTCAAAGTTGTTCCTAACTCAGCGCCGGTGGCGGCCGATGATCACGTCATCACCAACGTGCTGTCGGGCAGTGTCGTGGTCCCGGGCGAATTGCTGCTGGCCAACGATACCGACGCCAATGGCGACCCGTTGACCGCAGCACCGACCACCTTCAACACTGGTTGGGCGGCCAAGGGCGCTGATTTCGTCGGCACGGGCGCGATCAGCTTCGGCGGCACCGTCGATACCGCCGCCAATCGGGTACTGGGCGATGTGCGCAACACGTTCGCTGCCAACTCGGCAATGATGACGGCGGTACTGGTTGTCAGCGGCTATCTGGGGGCGGTCACCACGGCCAATGCCAACGATGAAGACCTCATCACCGTGAAGCTGAAACAGGGCGAGACCCTCACCCTGGACCACAACCTCGCGGGCGGTCACATCGCGATGGAGTACTCGCTCAACGGCGGTCCATTCGTGACCATTGGCGATGGCGATAAAATTACCGCATCAGCCGACGGCACGTACCAGATCCATGTCACCAACATCACCAACACCACTGGTAACAACGCCACGGCCGCCGAAAACTATCAGCTGACCATGACGGTCAACTACGCCGGGGCTCACGACGTTACGCCGGATTTCCACGGCACCTACTCCGCCAACGACAACCATGGCGGCAGCGACAGCGCAGGCGTGACCATCAGCTATCAGGACGGCCATACCCTCACGGGCACCTCAGGTGATGACGTGCTGGTGGCAGGCAGCGGCAACAACGTCATCAATGCCGGTGACGGCAACGATGTGCTCACCGCTGGCGCTGGCAACAACGAGTTGCACGGCGGTGCCGGCAATGACTTGCTGTTCAGCGGTCCGGGCAATGACCTGCTCGACGGCGGTACCGGCAACGACACCGCGAGTTACGCGCATGCCACGGCTGGCGTCACTGTCGACTTGAGCCTGCTCACTGCGCAAAACACCCTCGGTGCCGGCACCGATACGTTGACCGGGATTGAAAACCTCACCGGTTCGAACTTCAACGACACCCTCATCGGGGATAACAACAACAACGTCATCAACGGCGGGTTGGGCGACGACATCCTCAAGGGCGGGGGTGGCGATGACTTGCTGATTGGCGGCCTGGGCAACAACACGCTCACCGGGGGCGCTGGCGCCGACACCTTCCAATGGCTCAAAGGCAACAGCGGTCATGACGTCGTTACCGATTTCACACCGGGCACCGACAAACTCGACCTGTCGCAACTGCTGCAGGGCGAGAACAACACCGCGGCATCGCTGGATGACTACCTGCACTTCAAAGTCACCGGCAGTGGTGCGTCGCTGGTGACGAGCATTGATGTCAGCGGCATGGCGGGTGCGGCGCCGAATCAGACCATCGACCTTGCGGGTGTGGACCTGGCCAGTCACTACGGCATAACGCCGGGGGCCGGTGGTGTGATTGCGGGTGGTCACGATACGGCGACGATCATCAACGGCATGCTCAATGACCATTCGTTGAAGGTTGATACCGTGTGATCTGAAACGACAAAAAAACCCGCCATCCCGGTGAAAGGGGATGGCGGGTTTTTTGTTGTCTGGCCGATGACTTTGTGTTGAATTTAGGACCGCTATCGTCGGAACGATGACTCGGTCCAGCGGGCAAATCACATCGGCTCTGGCGGTCCGATCAACCGCCCCATCACCCCGAACACCCCCAGTTCCGTAATCACCTCCAGCTCTCCCCGGGTTTCAACCCTCTCCGCAATCAACGGCAAATCAATGCTGTGGGTCGCCCTGACGATCGCGTCGATGAATAGCCGTTTGTCTTCGCGTTCGTCGATGGCACGGATGTAGGCCCCGTCGATTTTCAGATACGCCAGCCCCAATTGAGTCAGGTTGCCGATCTGGCTGAAGCTGCCGCCAAAATGCTGCAGGCCGATGGCGTAACCCGTTTTGAGCAGGCTGTGGCTCAGGCGCTGGAGTTCTTCTGGGGGCGGCAATTGGCGTTCGTCAATTTCCAGCGTCAGCAGGGGGGCCAGGTCGGGCAATGAGTCGAGCAGGTCGAGGACTTGTCGCAGCTGTGCCTGATCACGCAACGTGCTGCCCGACAAGCTCAACGCCAGTGGCCAACGGTTGGCGACCAGGTAATCAAGGGTCGCTTCCAGCATGGCCAGATCGAACCGTGCCGACCAGCCCAAGCGTTCGATCCATGGCAGGAAGTCTCCGGCGGCAATCGCTTCGCCCTGTGGGTCCAGCAGGCGTGCGAGCACTTTGTGGTGCAGCAGCTGACTGGTGTCGGCGCATTGCACCACCGGCTGGAAATACAGCTGCAGCTTGCCATGGGTCAGCGCATCGTCGATCCAGTGAGGCCAGTCGTGTTGAATGGGGTTTGCCGCCTCGTTGGCGTGGGCCAGGTAAACCCATGGTTGCTCGGGATGTTGCCGGGCTTCGGTCAGCGCCTGGTCTAGCCGTTTCAGCACGTCACCGGCGGGTTCGCCCGGGCGGTAGGCGACGATGCCCACATGCGCGACGGGCGTGCAGTCACTGACACCGCTCAGGCGCAGGTTTTCCAACGTGACGCTGACTTCACTGGCCAGGCGTACGCCGTCTTCGGCGTCCAGGCCCGGTGTCAGCAGGCTGAATTCGCCACCGCGATTTCGCGCCGGCAGCCAGG
The DNA here is from genome assembly GCF_009761815.1 of Pseudomonas sp. PB120. Taxonomy (GTDB): domain Bacteria; phylum Pseudomonadota; class Gammaproteobacteria; order Pseudomonadales; family Pseudomonadaceae; genus Aquipseudomonas. Next base: position 24,944 of record NZ_RWIN01000070.1, on the reverse strand, counting down.
TTCGGCGCTCCGGCAGTCGGGTCATGCACTTGAGTAGTTCACCGACCGTGTTGATCAACGTGTCCGTACCCTGGCCTCCCAGACGTTGATTGAGGCCGGTCAGATCGTTGATCCGCAGCATCAGCAAATGACCGTCCCTGCTCTGTTCGGAGACCAGCAAATGATCGGCCAGTTGTTCATCGAGCAAGCGCCGGTTGGCCAGTCCCGTCAGGCTGTCCTGATAGGATTCGGCCCGTAGCTTTTCACTGCGTGCGGCTTCTTCGGAAAACAGGGCCTTGAGCTTTTCCACCATCTGGTTCATCGCCAATACCACGCGCTTCAACTCAGGGGTGCGCGGCAGTGTCGGCAGTGTCAGGAATTCGCGTTTGCTGATGGCTTCGGCCTGTTTGACCAGGGTGTCGAGCGGACGGAATTGTCGCCGCAACATCCAGCCGCCCACCATGGCGCTGAGCAGTCCGCACAGCAGCAGCCAGATCAGGCTGCCGAGGGTGCTGTCCCAGAGTTTGGCCAGCGCAAACTGCGGATTGCTCAGCACTTCGACCCGCGCCACTTGCTCCCAGCCGCGCATGATCAATGCGTCGCCCCCCTGCGGGTGAAGGTTGACCACGCTGACAAACCAGGCGGGAATCCCCTCGATTTGCTTGGGGGCGTTGCGTTCTACCAGCACCTGCTCATCCTTGATGTCGACCACCCGGATGCTGTTGAAATAGCCGCTGTCGAATATCGAGCTGACCATCAACTCGATCATCGCCGGGTCGTCGATTTGCGCCGTCAGCGACAGGCCCAGCGCGGTGGCGGCGTCCTGGGCGTGGGCGCGAAGCTGCCCGAGCGTCTGGTCGCGAGAGCTTTCCAGGCTGACGAAAAAACTGCCGCTGAACGCCACCAGCAGGAACAGGCAAATGGCGAGAAACAACTGTTTGCGTAAAGACATGAACGCTCCTTGCCGTGGGGGCTAACCGTTGCCCACGGCGAACCCTTCGGCCTGCATTTTTTTCAGCACGTCCTGCCAGCGCGACAGGTTTTTCGTGTCGCTGCTACGTTTACCGCCATTGGCGCCCGGCAGGTACAGGCCCTCGGCGTTGAAGGCGTACACCGGCAACAGGTCTTTGCGTTGGGAGGCGGGGCGGATGTCGCCGATCAGGTTGTCCAGCACCAGCGGGTCGGCCGTGGGGCTGCTGTAGAAAGTCAGCACCATGTGCGCCTGGTTCTGGGTCAGGGCCTTGACGTAAGTGATGCGCAGTTTTTCGCTGGGAATGCCGAGGCGGCGCAAGCTGAAATATTTCGCCAGGGCGTAGTCCTCGCAATCGGCTGCGCCCTTGATCAGGGATTCGACGGGCGTGGCCCAGTAATCGGTCTGACGCCAGATGCGGGTGTCATCCTCAAAACTCAGTTGCTGATTGAAGAAGCGATTGACCGCACTCAGTTGCTCACGCTCAGGCGCGTCGGTCTCGCCTTTCAGCATTTGGCTCCACGCCTCGATCCGCACCCGTCCCTGGCCAAGGGGGGCGTAGCGTTGTTCGGCAGTCTGCAGAATCTGCGAAAAGTCCCAGTCGGCCTGGACGCTGCTCAGCCCGGCGGCGAGCAAACCTGCCAGCAACAGCCATCCGCCGAACCGAAGCCGGGGCGTTGACCATCCTGGACTACGCAGTCTGCGGGGCATGATTGGCTGCTCGAGTGCAGAGTCTGAAGTCTAGGCGGTGTTCTTCAAAAGGGACGGCAGATCGTCGGGCGGGTATGGAATTACTGACATCTGTTGTGGCGAGGGAGCTTGCTCCCGTTCGGCTGCGCAGCAGACGCAATCCCGGTCAACCCGGTGTGTCAGAATTAATGTGGTGTCTGGTTTGGGGGCGCTTCGCACCCAGCGGGAGCAAGCTCCCTCGCCACAGAGATGGGGGAGGGTTAAGTCTTGCGTAGGGTTTTCTGTTTGAGGATATAGGCCGTCACCAGCACCGCGCTGGTCAGCATGAACCCGCGTGCCCACGGCAGGGGCACCAGGTAGCAGGAGAACAGGATGCTCGCCCACATCAGCCCGATGGCGTAGACCTTGCCCTTGAGCGGAATGCCGTTGCCGTCGAGGTAATCGCGAATCCACGGGCCCAGCCGTGGGTGTTCCACCAGCCACTGATAAAAGCGCGGCGAACTGCGGGCGAAGCAGGCAGCCGCCAACAGCAGGAACGGTGTGGTGGGCAACACTGGCAGGAAAATCCCGATCACCCCCAACGCTACGCTCAGCCAGCCGATGGCCAGCAGCACGTAGCGCAACACCAGGGAGCGGTTGCCTATGGGGTTGTCCATAGGCAAAACCTTAGTGGTGACGTGGCTTGAGGATCGCCGGTTTTTCGTCTGGCGCGTTGCACAGCAGGTACAGCGCGGTCAGGGCTTCCGGGATCTGCACGATCATGTCGTCCATCAGGTTGGCGTCGGCCGCGATGTCGGAGAACTCTGGCTGTTCGTCGAACAGACCCGAACCGACCATGATCGGCAGCAACATTTCGCTGACTTCGTCTTCGGCGGTTTCGAACCAGGCCGCTTCACGCAGGAACACGCCTTCCATGAAGCCGATGCACCAGCCGCGCAGGTCGGAATCGTCCGGGTCTTCGCCCAGGTCCAGTTCGCACGGCAGCTCGAATTCTTCGTCGGACGCCAGTTGGCGAGCAATGTGCGCCTTGAGGGCCAGCAGCGTGGATTCGATCGCTTCACGCTCGGTTTCATCGGCGTAATGCGGTTCTTCGGCGAACAGGGCATCGATCCATTCACGGTCGGGCACAACTTCGGAACAGATCGACAGCGCCGTGAGATAGCCGTGGGCGGCCACGTAGTCCAGCGCCTCGTCATGCAGCTCGTCGGCGTCGAGGAAGACTTGCAGGCGGGTTAGTTGCTCAGCGAAGGACATTAAAGGGCTACCTTGGGAATTAAACAGATGCGGGAATTCTAGGCCTTCTTGAGCAGTCAGGCCAGCCGCGCGGCAGATTTGGGCCTGGAACGCCCTAATCCCTGTGGGAGTGAGCCTGCTCGCGATGACATCATCACATTCGATATCAATGTCGACTGACACTCCGCCATCGCGAACAGGCTCGCTCCCACAGGTTTGTCTTTGTGTGTCTTATCAGCGGCACCCTGTGAAGAGGAGGGGTCGGGTATACTCCCGCGTTTTGTGATGCCCTGCTGGCGTCCCGGCTGAAATGTGAAGCGTCATGCAATGCGCACTTACGATTTGTCAGTGCAGCCTGTGTGGTTCTGAACCAGCCTTGCAGGGATGTTTCGGTGATTTTTGGAGTTTTTATGCTCGAACAGGCTCAACGCGTCCTCAAGGACATCTTCGGCTACGACAGTTTTCGTGGCCGTCAGGGTGCAATCATTGAGCGCGTGGCCAGTGGTGGCGACGCCCTGGTGTTGATGCCTACCGGCGGCGGAAAATCGTTGTGCTTTCAGGTGCCGGCACTGCTGCGTAACGGTCTGGCCGTCGTGGTGTCGCCGCTGATCGCCCTGATGGACGACCAGGTCGCGACCCTTGAAGAATTGGGTGTCGCCGCCGCCGCGTTGAACTCCACCCTGAGCGCCGAGCAACAACGCGACCTGGCCGCGCGTATCAAGCGCGGCGAAGTGAAAATGCTCTACCTGGCGCCCGAGCGTCTGGTTCAGCCGCGGATGCTGGCCTTCCTGCAAAGTCTCGAAATTGCCCTGTTCGCCATCGACGAAGCGCACTGCGTGTCTCAATGGGGCCACGATTTCCGCCGTGAATACCTGCAACTGGGCCAGTTGGCGGAACTGTTTCCCAACGTTCCGCGCATCGCCCTGACCGCGACGGCCGACAAGCGCACCCGCGAAGAAATCGTCGATCGCCTGCATTTGCAGAACGCCGAGCGCTTCCTGTCGAGTTTCGACCGACCGAATATTTTCTACCGCATCGTGCCCAAGGAGCAGCCGCGCAAGCAATTGCTGGCGTTCCTCGCCGAGCGTCGCAGCGATGCCGGCATCGTGTACTGCCTGTCGCGCAAGAAAGTCGACGAAGTCGCGGTGTTCCTCAGCGAGCAAGGCTTCCCGGCGCTGCCTTATCACGCCGGCCTGCCCAACGAAACGCGAGCACTTCACCAGAAGCGCTTCCTCAACGAGGAAGGGTTGATCATGGTCGCGACCGTGGCCTTCGGCATGGGCATCGACAAACCCAACGTGCGGTTTGTCGCGCACCTTGATTTGCCGAAGTCCCTCGAGGCCTATTACCAGGAAACCGGGCGCGGCGGCCGTGATGGCCTGCCGGCCGATGCCTGGATGGCGTACGGCCTGCAAGACGTGGTGATGCTCAAGCAGATGCTGCAAAACTCCGAGGGCGATGAGCGCCACAAGCGCCTGGAGCAACATAAGCTCGACGCCATGCTCTCGCTCTGTGAAGAGACCCGCTGCCGTCGTCAAACCCTGCTGGCCTACTTCGACGAAGACATGCCCGAGCCCTGCGGCCATTGCGACAACTGCGTCGATGGCGTGCAGACCTGGGATGCCACCGAGCCGGCGCGTCAGGCACTGTCGGCGATCTATCGCACCGGCCAGCGCTACGGTGTCGGGCACCTGGTAGACGTGTTGCAGGGCAAGGACAACGAAAAAATCCGCGGCATCGGCCACCAGCATCTGTCGGTGTTCGGTGTCGGCAAGGCGATGGGGGAGAGCGAATGGCGTTCCCTGTTCCGCCAATTGGTGGCTCGCGGCCTGGCGGACATTGACCTCGAAGGCTACGGCGGCCTGCGCTTGAGCGACACGTGCCGGCCGCTGCTCAAGGGCGAAGTGACCCTGGAACTGCGCCGCGATCTAAAACCGCAAACCACGGCCAAAAGCAGCAAGAGCCAGGCGAGCCAACTGGTCCGTGGCGAAGAGCGCGAGCAGTGGGAAGCCTTGCGTGCCCTGCGCCGTAAGCTCGCTGAAGAACATGGTGTGCCGCCGTACGTCATCTTCCCCGACTCGACCTTGCTCGAAATGCTCCGCAGCCAGCCGACCTCGTTGTCGGAGATGGCCACGGTCAGCGGCGTCGGTGCGCGCAAGCTGGAGCGGTACGGCGAGGCCTTCCTCGAAGTGCTCGGCGGTCAGGTCGAGGCGCCGAAAGTGGTGGCCGACCTGCGTCACGAGCTGATCACCCTGGCGCGGGCCGGCATGACGCCGCTGCAAATCGCCGGTCAGCTGCAATGCTCGGAAAAGAACGTCTATACCCTGCTGGCCGAGGCGATTGGCAAGCAGCAGTTGTCGCTGGAACAGGCACTGGACCTGCCCGAAGATTTGCTGGGTGAAGTCCAGGACGCGTTTCTCGACGGCGAAGGTGAGTTACCGCCCGTGGCGGAGATTGCGGCAATGTTTGCCGGGCGTGTACCGGAGGGCGTCTTGTACTGCGTCCGGGCCGCGTTGCAGTCCGAATTCGAGGTCTGACTCATCAATTTGATTGATGTAACGATTCATCACAGAGCAAACCTTGCCTCCAGCCAACGACCATGCTTAGCTGACTAATAATTAGTTTTTCTCTATTTCAGTCTAATCATGAGTTTTTTATGCCGTTAACCGATCAACACCGCTTTGGCATGCAACTGGCCCAGATGTCCCGAGGCTGGCGTGCCGAACTGGACCGCCGACTGGCCGGCCTGGGGCTGTCCCAGGCGCGCTGGCTGGTGCTGCTGCACCTGGCGCGTTTCGATGAAGCCCCGACTCAACGCGAACTGGCGCAAAGCGTCGGTGTGGAAGGGCCGACCCTGGCTCGACTGCTCGACAGTCTGGAATCCCAAGGTCTGGTGCAGCGCCAATCGGTGCTGGAAGACCGCCGCGCGAAGAAAATTGTCCTCTGCGCGCCTGCGCGTCCCCTGATCGAACAAATTGAAACCATTGCCAACCAACTGCGCCGCGAAGTGTTCGAGGGCGTTGATGTGGAGGATTTGAAGACCTGCATGCGGGTCCACGGGCACATCCTGGCCAATCTGGAAAAACTTTGAGGCATAACCGCGCGCCAGGCTTTTGAGATACCCCGTTGGGCAGACTATAAAGAACTACTAGGCAATATCGTGTTCGTAACGCAGGTGCGAACACGCACGGACAGGTCTGGTTATCTAAGGGATGCTCATGCTCGAGAGTTGGCAATCGGTTTTTCGGTGTTGCGCCAGGCTGTTTCTGGTTATTGGCGCGGTCACTTACTCGGCATTGGCGCCCGCGCTGGGCTTGGGTGAAATTACCCTGCACTCGGCGCTGAACCAGCCGTTACGCGCGGACATTGCCCTGGTGGACGCCGCGGGTCTGGAAGAGGGCGAGCTGTCGGTCAGCCTGGCGACGGCGGATGAATTCAGCCGCGCCGGCATTGATCGGGTGTTCTTCCTGAACGACCTGAAGTTCACGCCTATCCTGCGGGGCAATCGCGCCCTGATCCGTGTGAGCTCCAGCAAACCGGTCAATGAACCGTTCCTGAATTTTCTCGTGCAACTCAATCAACCCAATGGACGAGTGCTGCACGAGTACACCGTACTGATTGATCCGCCGGGTTCGCCGGGCATCGTTCCTGTCACCGATGAGCCGGATGTTCAATCCCGATCTTCTGCATTCCCGAACGTTGAACCGGCCGTTGCTCCAAAACCCGTGCCTGCGTCGAAGGGCAAAAAACCGCCTGCTCCTGTGATCGATCAACCTGCCGCCACGCCAGCGGTGGACCCGGTCGCCGAGCAACTCGCCGCCAGCGTGCTGCAAAATCAGCAACTGCAAGCCACCATCGATGAGCTCAAGGCGAAGGTTCAAGGCCAGGACGAGCAGATCGCCGGCGAGAAAAAGCAGGTGGTTGAACTGCAAGCGCAACTGGCAGAGATCAAGCAAACGCCAGCCCCCGTCGTCGCGCCGGTGGCGGCTGCTCCCGCCCCGAGTCCCGTGCCCGATGTCGAAGAGTCTGAAGCGAGCCAGTGGCCGCTGATTTTTGGCGTGCTGGCGTTGCTGATTTTGTTGGTGTTGGGATGGTTTGTTCGCCGGCAACGGCAGCAGGATCAAGCGTTGCCCGAGCCAGCCCCCGAGTTGCCATCGCGACATGAACCGGTGCTCGATCGCACCGTTCAACCGGTTGCGAAGCTACCTGTGGAGCAGCCGGTAGCAGAATCAGCACCCTCAGGCGATGTGCTTGAAGGCGTCGGCATTTACCTCGCTTACGGGCGTTTCTCCGAAGCGGCCGGTTTGCTGCGAGAAGCCATGGCCAAGGAACCGCACCGGACCGATCTGGCCGTGCAACTTCTGGAGGTGCTCGGCAAGCAAGGTGACGTGCCGGCTTATGCCACACAGGAATCCAGCCTGCGCGACGCCGGGTTCGACGAACAGCAGCTTCAAGACATCCGTGCGCGATATCCGAAATTGCACAGTGCGGCACCGTTGGTGACGGCGGCTACTGTCATTGCGCCCAGCCCGGTTACCGACGCGGCACTGCCCAATGATGAGTTCCAGCTGAACCTGGATGAGCTATCGATGGATTCGAGTTGGGACTTGATCAGCCCCTTCGAAAGCGCGTCATCTGCCGCCAAGCCATCTAGCGAGCCGGCACCGGTCGAGTCGACGTTTACGTCGAACCTGCACGTATTGCCCGATGTTTTCGAAATGCCCGACGACTTACCCCTGGGCGAGACGGAGCTTGAATGGAGCGATGAGCCTGATTCACAGCCACTGGATGACAGCTTTCTCAATGCGTTCAGCGATTCCGATCTGTCGCTGGAGCTTGAACCCTTGGCCCCGGCTGAACCGAGCAGTGCCGAGAAGCTCGAGCAAGCCCAGAATTGTATCGACGATGGCGATCTGGACAGCGCCATCGAACTGCTCAACCAATTGCTCGACGAAGGTAACGAACCGCTCAAGCAGACGGCCCGGAGTCTGCTGGCCGGGCTATCATAGCGGCGCTATCTGTCTCAGGAGCTTCGCCGATCATGACTGCACGCAAACCGGAAATCGTTATCACTTATTGCACGCAATGCCAGTGGTTGTTGCGTGCTGCCTGGCTGGCCCAGGAACTGCTCAGCACCTTCGGCGACGATTTGGGCAAGGTGTCCCTGGTACCCGGCACGGGTGGGGTCTTTCACATTTTCTGTGACGATGTGCAGATTTGGGAGCGCGAGGCCGACGGAGGTTTTCCCGAAGCCAAGGTGCTCAAGCAGCGGGTCCGGGATCAGATCGACCCGGACCGTGACCTTGGGCACAACGATCGCACTCAGTGAGACGCGGCTTCGGCGGCAACCAGTTTTTTGCTTGAACCGCCCGACAGCCTGCTGGACACCACGATCGCGACGATGATCAACGCACCGCCGATCAACATGCGCAGGGTCGGGTTTTCGTTGAACAACAGCCAGGCGATGGTGATGCCGTACACCGGCTCCAACGCGAACACCACGGCGGCGGTTCGCGCCTTGATCACGGCGAGGCTGGCAACGAACAGGCTGTGAGCGACGCCGGTGCAGAAGACCCCGAGCAGACCGATCCACAGCCAGTCGAGGGCGCGCACTTCGCTCAACTGCGGTGCCGCCACCGGCAGCAGGCACACCGCGACGACCACGTTCTGACACAGCGCGGCCTGTACCGGGGGAATGCGTCCGGAGCTGGCGCGGTTGGTCAGTGACAGCAACGCAAACAGCAAACCGGAACCCACTGCCCACAGCAGCCCGGTGGTGGCGCCGCTGGCCAGATCGAAGTCCGGCGTGACCAGCACCAACCCGACACTCACCAGCACCACCAGCAAGATTTCGTTGGCACGAATTCGTTCGCGGAAAATGAGCCCCTCGAGGATCACGGTGAACGCGGGGAAACTGGCGAACCCCAGGGTCGCAATCGCCACGCCCGCCACTTTCACCGCAATGAAAAAGCTCACCCAGTGCCCGGCCAGCAGCAGGCCACTGAGCAGCAGTCGCCGCCAATCCACGGCCTGGAGTTTTTGCCAGCGCGTCGTGCTGGCGAATCGGGCGAAGAAGGCCAGTGCCAGCACCGCAAATGCGGCGCGGCCGAAGACGATCACACTGGGGGACGCGGCGGCGAGTTTGCCGAATACACCGGTCAGGCCGAACATCAGTGCGCCGATATGGAGGGCGCCAAGGGCGGTACGGGGAGTCATTGCAATCCTTGATAACGGTATTGAGCCAGGCCGACTGTAGGAGCGAGCTTGCTCGCGAAGGACTTTCCAGCAACGCGTTTCTACAGGGAGTACGCGTTATCGTTAACGTTCTTCGCGAGCAAGCTCGCTCCTACATTGAACCGCGCAACACCCACTGTGTCTGTCGGCAAACTATCGACTTTTGTCGCCAGCCTCGCGACGCAACGTGCCGGGCGATGCGCCGAACTCGCGCAACACTGCCGCTGCAAAGGCACTTTGAGAGTTGTAGCCGACCCGGCTGGCAATCTCGCCAATGGGTAACGCCGAATCGCGCAACAACTCTACCGCCCGGTGCAGACGTCGACTGCGGATGTAATCCATGGGCGTCTGCCCACATTCGGCAACGAACCGTGCATGCAGTCGTGCGCTGGACAGGCCGGCCACCCGGGCCAGATCCGCGACTTGCAGGGGATAGGCCGCGTACTGATCGATGTGCGCGTTCAACGCGGCATAAGGCAGCCGGCGACCGCCGACACGCTCCGGTTTGGCGTTGTTGAGACTGGCCAGCAACAGCACCGCGCCTTGTTGCGCGATCACCGGGTCGCTGACCTCGCTTCCCGCCAGCCAACTGACCAATTGGCTTTGCCCGGCATCCAGCGTCAGGCGGCCGGCGTTGTCGAGCAGTCGGCGGCTGGCATCGGCGTGATCCCCCAGGGACTGGGCCACCCACTGGTCGCTCGGCACGTCCAGCACCAGGCAACGGCTGCCATTGGGGCTGCCACAGGCGTGATGAAAACCGGAAGGCACCACCACGAAACTCTGCTGGACCACCTGACTGCCATGGCCGCCCACCTCGAAATCCAGCGCGCCCGACAGCCCGAACACCAATTGTGCGTGGTCGTGGCTGTGGACGATCAGGTCGTCGGTGTACTGGCGCAGCGTGAGGATGGGTCTCATCGGAGTCTCATGCGTGGTTGATGAGTCAGGCCGCCAGTCTACACCGGCGTTGGAGGGGAGCGTTGTCACAGGACTGACTTGTCACTGTCATGGGCCATTAACCCGACCGGCGCAAGCTTGCCAAAACTTGTCCTGAGGGTTGTCCATGACCAGCGCCGAGCTCGCCAAACCCAGCCGTAAGCAACGTGTGCGCACCTTGTGGATTTCCGACGTTCATTTAGGTACCCGCGATTGCCAGGCCGAACACCTGTCGCAGTTTCTCAAGAGTTACCACGCGGACAAGGTGTACCTGGTCGGCGACATCATCGACGGCTGGAAGCTGCGCAGCGGCATGTACTGGCCGCAAGCGCACACCAACGTGATTCGTCGCCTGCTGACCATGAGTAAGCGCGGCACCGAAGTGATTTATGTCACCGGTAACCACGACGAATTCCTGCGCCGTTATTCGAAGCTGATTCTGGGCAATATCCAACTGGTGGATGAAGCCGTCCACGTGACCGCCGATGGCCGCCACTTGCTGGTGATCCACGGTGATCAGTTCGATGTGATCACCCGTTATCACCGCTGGCTGGCCTTTCTTGGCGACTCGGCCTACGAGTTCACCCTGACCCTCAACCGCTGGCTCAACCATTGGCGCGCCCGTTACGGCTATGGTTACTGGTCGTTGTCGGCGTACCTCAAGCACAAGGTGAAGACGGCGGTCAGCTTCATCAGCGACTTCGAAGAAGCCATCGCCCATGAGTGCGTCAAGCGTGAACTGCATGGCGTGGTGTGCGGGCACATCCACCATGCGGAGATTCGCAAGGTGGGCGGGGTGGATTACCTCAATTGCGGGGATTGGGTGGAGTCGTGCACGGCGCTGATCGAGCACTGGGACGGTTCGATCGAGCTGTACCGGTTGGCGGATGCTCAGGCGCGAGAGGCGGAGTTGAAGGCGATCAAGGTCGCTGAACCTGCTTAAATATAAGGTGTATTAGCGGGCCTCATCGCCAGCAGGCTGGCTCCCACATTATTTGAAATGCAGTCCCCTGTGGGAGTGAGCCTGCTCGCGATGGACCGCGCAGCGGTCCCACTGGGTCTCAGGCCGGCGCGTATTCTTCCATCGCCGCCTTGTAGATCGAATTCTTAGGCTGCGCAAACAACCTTTCCATCATCGGCTCAAAGAAACTCAACGGCAGCGTGTCATACGCCGGATCAAACGCCGCCGCATCATACTTGGCACAAAACTCGATGGTCGCCTGGTACTGCGGATGCTCGCTGAATTGCTCGCGCAGGTGCCGGTCCATGCCCAAATGATGGAAGAAGTAATACCCCTGGAAAATCCCGTGCTTCTCGACCATCCACAGGTTTTGCGCACTGACGAACGGCTTGAGAATCGCCGCCGCGATGTCCGGGTGGTTGTAGGAACCCAAGGTGTCGCCGATGTCGTGAAGCAGTGCACAGACCACGTATTCCTCGTCACGGCCATCGCGCCAGGCACGGCTGGCGGTTTGCAGCGAGTGGGTCAGGCGATCCACCGGGAAGCCGCCGAAATCGCCTTCAAGCAATTTCAGGTGCGCCACGATCCGTGCCGGCAATTGTTTGGCATAGGCACTGAAATCGGCGGCGATGATCGCCCAGTCTTCCTGAGTGCCGTCTTTCATGTGGGTGAAACGGGCGTTGGCGTTCATCGGCTTTCCTCGTGTGACTGATTGCGCCTAGAACGGCACTCGACCCAGGATCATGTCGCGGTACATGACGAAGTCGCCCAGCAGGCTGTAGAACGGATGCTGAAAGGTCGCGGGACGATTCTTTTCGAAGAAGAAATGACCAATCCAGGCGAAGCTGTAACCGGCCAGCGGCAGCGCCCATAGGAACAGCCACGCGCCGGAACTGATGGCCAGCGCCAAAATGCAAATGACCAGGGTCGTGCCGATGAAGTGCATTCGTCGGCAAGTGCTGTTGCTGTGTTCGCTGAGGTAATACGGGTAGAACTCAGCGAAACTGTTGAAACGCTTGATGTTTTCCAAGACTGCGATCTCTGTGCTTATTGTTATGACTGCAAGTTGTTCTGCGGGTAGCTTATTTGAGTCTAGAGTGATCATTGGCATCAGCCAGTGACAATAGGCGCCACTTTAGTATCCTTCGGAAATTAGCCGCGGAAGACGGCTCACTGAACAGTAAGTAAACGCCATGAGCGAAAGAACGACTTCTGCAAGCTGGGCGATGGGGATTGTCAAAGCACTGGAGATGGACGGCCTGGATTGCCGGGTATTGTTCAAGCAGCTAGGGCTCGACTACGCGTCACTGGATGATCCGGATGCGCGTTTCCCGCAAGATTCCATGACGCGCCTCTGGCAGCGCGCGGTCGAGTTGTCCGGCAATCCGGCGATCGGCCTGAACATGGGCAAGGTGGTGCGACCGGCGCAGTTCCATGTCACCGGTTATGCCTTGATGTCCAGCCAGACACTGGCCGAGGGCTTCAAGCGGCTGGTGCGTTACCAGCGAATCATTGCCGAAAGTGCGGACCTGAGTTTCCGGCTGCTGGACGAAGGCTATGCGCTGATTCTGACGGTGCACGGCGACCACCTGCCACCCACCCGCCAGAGTGCGGAAGCCTCGCTGGCCTGTGCGCTGGCGCTCTGCGGCTGGTTGACCGGACGCACCTTGCACCCGCGCAAGGTGCTGGTGCAGGGCGATCAGCCCGCCAATCTCGAACCCTACAAACAAGCCTTCCATGCACCGCTGGTGTTCAACGCGCCTTACGACGCGCTGATTTTCGAGCGCGCGGACATGGAGGCGCCGCTGCCGACCGCCAACGAAGCGATGGCGCTGTTGCACGACCGATTTGCCGGCGAATACCTGGCACGGTTTTCCGAAAGTCGCGTGACCCACAAGGCACGGCAGGTGCTGTGCCGACTATTGCCGCAAGGCGAGCCCAAGCGCGATGCCGTGGCGCAGACGCTGCACCTGTCGCAACGCACCTTGCAGCGACGCTTGCAGGAGGAGGGCACGAGTTTTCAGACGTTGCTGGATGACACCCGACGCGAACTGGCCGAGCAATACCTGGCGCAACCGACCATGACGTTGCTGGAAATCGCCTACCTGTTGGGGTTCGCCGACCCGAGCAACTTCTTCCGCGCCTTCCGGCGCTGGTTCGACACCACACCCGGCGAGTACCGGGTGCGTCTGCTGGCCGTGCCCGCGCCGGTCAGTGACGCCAGAACGCCGGAATACACAGCACAAACACCGTAATGATCTCCAGTCGGCCCAGCAGCATGCCAAACGAGAGAATCCACTTGGCGGCGTCCGGCAGGGTGGCGAAGTTGCCCGCCGGGCCAATGGTCTCGCCCAGCCCCGGACCCACGCCGGACACGGTACTGGCCGCTCCCGTCAGCGCCGTCATCCAGTCCACGCCCAGCAGAGACAGCAGCAACGCGATCACGCAAATGGTGATGGCGAAGAAGAACGAAAAGGTCAGGATCGAACGCACGATCTCTTCGTCGAGGCGGTGGCCGTTGTACTTCTGCTTGATCACCGCGCGGGGGTGAATCAACTGGTTAAGGTTGGCCTTGAGCAGGATGTAGGCCACCTGGAAGCGGAAAATCTTGATCCCGCCGGCGGTCGAGCCCGAGCAGCCACCGACAAACCCCAGGTAGAAGAACAGCATCAGCGAGAAGTTGCCCCACAGGCTGTAGTCCCCCAGCGCGAACCCCGTCGTCGTCACCACTGACGTCACGTTCAGCGCCACGTGTCGCAATGCGTCCAGCCAGTGCAGCTTGGTGGTCCACCAATACCAGGTCCCGAGCACCAGCCAGGTCACCAGCAACATGCCGAGCAGGCCTTGAACCTGCTGATCCTTGATCAGCGCCTTGCGGTTACCGCGCAGGGTCGCCACGTACAGGGTGAAGGGCAGGCTGCCGAGAATCATGATGACGATGGCCACCCAGTGCACCGCCGGTTGCGTCCACTTGGCCAGTGACTGGTCGGAGGTGGAAAACCCACCGGTGGAAATCGCCGACATCGCATGGTTGATCGCATCGAACGGGCTCATGCCCGCCCACCACAGCGCAAAACTGCCGAGAATGGTGATGCCGACGTAAGCCGCGACGATCAGGCGCGCCACCATGTGCGAGCGGGGCATGACTTTTTCGGAGCGGTCGGATGACTCGGTCTGAAACAGGCGCATCCCGCCGATGCGCAGCAGGGGCAGGATCGCGACCGCCATACCGATAAAGCCGATGCCGCCGATCCAGTGCAGCAACGAGCGCCACATCAGGATACCGGGCGACATGGTGTCCAGGCCGTTCAGCACGGTCGACCCGGTGGCGGTGATGCCGGACATGCTTTCGAAGAACGAGTCGGTATAGCTGATGTGCTGGGTCAGCAGGAACGGCAACGCAGCGAAGATGCACACCACCAGCCAGCTGCTGACGGTCAGCAGGTACATGTCTCGCGGGCGCAGATGAATGTGTTCGGGGCGGCCCGGGATGACCAGGGCCAGGCCGGCGACAAAGGTGATCATGCTGGCCCAGAGGAAGGACGGCAGGTCGCTGGTGCGATCGAAGATCACGAGCGTGGCCATGGGCACGACCATGGCGATGGCCAGGGTTATCAGGAAGATGCCGATGATGAAACCAATGATCCGTAAGGTCGGCAACGCCATGAGGTCCGCTCGGGCTGAAGTAAGAAGGCCGCCATTCTACCTGCGGGGCAGGGCATGTAAACCGGCATGCCGGTGGCAGATACCGCTAGAATAGCCGGACAATTTTTTCAGGAGGTGGCCGATGCAGGCTCTCGACGCTTTGCTCAACCGTGTTTCCGTTCCGCGACTGCTTGACCCGGCCCCCACCGCAGAGCAGCGTGAAGTGCTGTTTGGTGCCGCCATGCGCGCGCCGGACCACGGCCATTTGCAGCCTTGGCGTTTTCTGACAGTGGAAGGCGCGGCGCGTGAGCAAATGGGTGAGCTGCTGGCCGAAGCCGCCACCCTGCAGGACAGCGAAGTGTCCGAGGCGGTACTGGACAAGGCGCGCAATGGCCCATTGCGTGCACCTTTGGTGGTCGTGGTAATCGCGCGGTTGCAGGATCACCTCAAGTATCCGAAGTCCGAGCAACTGCTGGCGGCAGGCTGCGCGGCCCATGGGATTTTGCTGGCGGCGTACGCGCAAGGGATTGGCGCGGTGTGGCGCACGGGGGAACTGGCGTATTCGAAACACGTGGCCGAGGGGTTGGGCCTGGCGGACGGTGAAGAGGTGATTGCGTTTCTTTATCTGGGCACACCGCAGAAAGAGCCGCGGGTGGCCGAGAAAGTCGACCTCGCCGAATTTGTCAGCGCCTGGCCCGGTAAGGCCTGACGCCCGCGATCAAATGTGGGAGAGCCTCTGTGGCGAGGGAGCTTGTCGGAACGCCGCACCGTCCCGCTGGGCTGCGCAGCGGCCCCTCTTGTGAGTGCTGCGCACTCAAGCGGGAGCGAGCTCCCTCGCCACAAAGGCTCGCTCCCACAGGGGGTCAGAGTTGGGCCACGGCGCCGGGTACCAACGGTAATTCAAGACTGGCGATGAACCCGCCCTGCGGATGATTGGCCAGCACCAGGCTCCCGCCATGGCGCTCCGCTGCACGCCGGGCAATCGCCAGCCCAAGACCATGCCCCGCGGCAGTCTGCCCCGGCGCCCGGTAGAACGGCTCACCCAACTGTTGCAAATGCTCGGCGCCGACCCCCGGCCCATGGTCGCGCACACTCACCACAATTCGCTCACCCTGCCGCACCGCCTGCATTTCAATCGATTGCCCGACCGGGTTAAAGCGCTGGGCGTTACGCAGCAGGTTGTCCACGGCGCGCTCGATCATCGTCGGCCAACCCTTGAGGGTCAGCTGCGGTTCGGCGTCGAGGCGAACGTTTTGTTCCGGCGAACCGAGTTGAGCATCCTTTTGTAAGGTGTTTAGCAGCGCATTCAGGTCAACGTCCTCCGCGCTGGCGTTGTCGGCATCGACCCGCGCCAGTACCAGGATCTCGCTGATCAACGCTTCCAGCCGGTCGCATTCACGGGTCAGGCGTGGCCAGAGCTTTTCCCGTTCCTCGGGATTGGCCCGTTCAGCCAAGGCCAGGGCAATACGCAAGCGGGCAAGGGGGGAGCGCAATTCGTGGGACACGTCCCGCAGCAATTGGCGCTGACTGCCAATCAGGCTTTGCAGGCGCGAGCCCATACGGTTGAAGTCGTTGGCCAGCACACCGAATTCATCGCGGCGGTTCGCCAGTTTGACCAGGCTGTTCTGCTGATAGGTGGTTTGCCCCAGGTCGTGCACTGCCCCGCGCAAACGGCTGAGGGGGCGAGTAATTGAAAGGGTGACGAACAAACTGAACAGGGTCAGTACCACCAGGGCGATCCCCAGCGCACTCAGTGGCCAGAGCAGGCTTTCGCGATGCCAGGAGTCGAGCTCCGGGTGCGGAATACGATAAATCAGCAAGTAGGTGTCGCCGGTTTTTTCGCTGGTGTACTCAGCGGTGAGTCGACGCCATGGCAGGCGGCGATCGTCGTTGTTCTGGCGCGCTTCGAAAGCGGCCGCACGGCGCGGAAAGGTGCCGCGTACCACCGGGTCGCCGCTCTCGTTGAGGACCTGGACGTCGATGTGATACTGGCGTTTACGTTGTTCCAGAATGTCCTGCGCGGCCTCTTCTCCCTGGGCTTCGTAGGTTTGGGTCCACTCTTCGGCCAGGGTATTGAGCCCGGGGTGGCGGCTGAGGATCCATGCGTCCTGGTTGAGCATGTGCCCGAGCAGAATGGAGAGCCCTGCAACCAGAGCGATGGCCAGCCAGAAGCTGGCCAGAATACGCCAGAACAATGAGCGCACAGAAAATCCTCGAAAAACACAAAACCTACTGTAGGAGCGAGCCTGCTCGCGATGACCGAACAGACAACACGTGGTACCTGATACCCCGCGTCATCGTTAACGTCCATCGCGAGCGAGCTCGCTCCTACAGTAGAGCAAAAGCAAAAGACCCAACGGGTTTAGCCGTCGGGTCCGGGGTCAGCACATTATTGCGCTTTTTGCGGTTGTTGCGCTTTCCAGGCCTTGAACTCGGCCCACTCCGCGCGCCGCTCAGCCTGCTTTTTCTGGATCTCGTCGAATTTCTTCTGTTGATCCGGTTTCAGCACCGCCCGCACATCGGCTTCGGCTTTCTGATGTTTGGCAGTCATTTCGTCTTTCATGGCTTTCTGGTCAGCCGGGGAGAGTTTCTCCAGGTACTTGTCGACCAGTTGGCGGCGGTCATGCATCTGCTCGCCCATGATTTTGCGGATCTGCTCGCGCTGTTCGCGGCTCAGGTCCAGTTGGCTGTACGGGCCACCTTTACCGTGCTCGTGCATCTGACCGCCGTGGCGCGGACCGTCCATCGGACCACCCATCGGGCCGGCGCCTTCAGGCATCGCCATGGCAACGGTCGGCAGGGCGGCAGCGAACATCAGAGCGATAAGAGTCTTGCGCATGGTGAATCTCCTTGTCTCGTTCCCGGTACGTTCCGGATGTGTGCAGATTACGGAGATCAAGGTCAGCGGCGGTCAGCGGAGCGTAAAGCTTGGGTAAAGACGTTTTCAGACCGACCTGACAATTCCAGGTGAACAGATCGACCTGTGGCGAGGGAGCTTGCTCCCGCTGGACTGCGCAGCAGTCCCGGCTTTTGGGGCCGCTTCGCAGCCCAGCGGGAGCAAGCTCCCTCGCCACAGTTCGATCTGTTCCGGCTTTTCTCGGTTCCTACAGGCTGTAGTAGTAACCGCGGCTGCGCAGGGCAACGATGCGCGGGCGGCCGTCGGGGTGCGGGCCGATCTTCTTGCGCAGGTTGCTGACGTGCATGTCGAGGCTGCGGTCGTACAGGGTCAGCTTGCGGCCGAGGGCGATCTGCGCCAGTTCCTGCTTGTCCAGCGGCTCGCCGGGCTGCTTGAGCAAGGCTTCGAGCAAACGGCTTTCGGAGACAGTGAGGGTGAACTCCTGTTCATCGATGCTGACCACGCCACGCACGGGGCTGAAACACAGGTCGCCCAGTTCCATCTGGCTGGACACCGCTGCCGGGTGACTGCGGCGCAATACGGCGCGCAGACGGGCTGTCAGTTCCCGTGGGTCGCACGGCTTGGCCAGGTAATCGTCGGCGCCGAGTTCCAGGCCGAGGATGCGATCCAGCGGCTCGCCACGGGCCGACAGCATCAGCACTGGCAAGTCCGGGTGATCGCTGCGCAATTGCTTGAGCAGTTCCAGACCGCTGCCGTCCGGCAACATCACGTCCAGTACCACGGCGGCCGGCGAGGTTTCCGCCAGCGCGCGGCGGGCGCTCTGGCCATCGTGGCAGGCACGGACCTGAAAGCCTTCCTGGCTCAGCCAACTGCTCAAGAGCTCGCACAGCTCCTGGTCATCATCAATCAGTAACAACTCGCTCATGAATCACTCAATTTAGCCATTGCCGACGTTTTCGACTTGCACCACTGGCGAAGATACCGCAGAGCAGGGCCAATAGCGCTACTCCGGCGCCGATGACGAACCATTGCTGCTGATCCGTCAACAGCCGCGGCAGTGAACCGCTGGCCTGAGTTTCCTTGAGTTGCAGCTTGAGGCGCTGGTTCTCTTGGCGCAATCGGGTCAGCTGGGCGCTTTCGCGCTCACCATCGGCAGCTTGCAGTTGTTTATTCAATTCTTCTCGTTGCTGCTCGCTGACTTTCAAGCGTTGCTGCAACTCGGTGATCTGGCTGCCGGCGCTCAAGGACAACGGCGTCGAACCGCTGCCATTGGCACTTTCTTCACCATGGGCTGGAGCCATGATCGACAACGTCACCCACATCAGACACAACGGACCCTTGCGCATCACGACTCCCCGATTCCAAACCAAACCAATTATTGGGCAGGTTATCGGCGAGCAAACGAGAATAATGAGCGATTGAGAGCGCGATGAACCGACAAGGTTCATCGCGGGGGGACATTTTACGGTAGGACTTGCTTGAACGGCTTGACCGAAACGTTGGCGTAGACGCCCGCAGCGATGTACGGATCGGCGTCGGCCCAGGCCTGGGCGGCGCTCAGGGAGGCGAATTCGGCGACGATCAGGCTGCCGGTGAAACCTGCAGCGCCCGGGTCATTGCTGTCGACCGCCGGGTGTGGGCCGGCCAATACGATCCGACCTTCGCCTTTGAGCACTTGCAGGCGCTCAAGGTGCGCTGGCCGTGCGGCCAGGCGGGCTTCCAGGGAGTTGGCGACGTCTGTGGCAATGATTGCGTAAAGCATGTCAGTCCTCGGTTTTTGGCGTGGTGGTATCGGCGTCGTGCAGGTGGCGGGACAGGTAAATGCCCTGGCCGACCAGGAACAGCAACGTCATGCCCAGGCTGCCGAAGACCTTGAAGTCGACCCAGTAGCTCTGGAACGTGAACGCGACGAACAGGTTGGCGGCACCGCAAAACAGGAAAAACGCGATCCAGGCGATGTTCAGACGTGTCCAGACTGCATCCGGCAGGGTCAGCGCGTGGCCCATGATGCGCTTGATCAGCAGTTGCTCACCGACGAAATGGCTGCCGATGAAGGCCAGCGCAAACAGCCAGTTGACCACCGGGGCTTTCCATTTCAGGAAGGTCTCGCTGTGGAACGCCAGGGTCAGGCTACCGAATACCAGGCAGGCAATGAGGGTCAGCCACTGGCTTTTCTCCAGCTTGCGCTGCTTGATGAACAGCGTGCCGTAAACCACCAGGGAGCTGATGATCAGCATCGCGGTGGCACTGTAAATGCCGCCTACAGTGAACTCATGACCGGCGACGTCGACGACCCGTGGATCAATTTTGAAGACGATGAAAAACAGCAGGAGCGGGATGAAATCGATGAATTGTTTCACAGTGGCAGCCAGAAGCAGGATGTGGCGGCATAATAACAAACATATGGGCGCGCGATAGCGCCAGCTGATTTGAGGTAACACATCCCCGTGAATGTTGATTTGCACTGCCATAGCACAGCCTCCGACGGCGCTCTCGCGCCTGCCGTTCTGGTTGCGCGTGCACACGAGAAAGGCGTGCAAGTCCTGGCCTTGACCGATCACGACACCCTTGAGGGCCTCGCGGAGGCCCGCAGCGCGGCGACGTCGCTGGGGATGCAACTGGTCAACGGCGTCGAATTGTCCTGCACCTGGGGCGGGGCGACCATTCACGTGCTGGGCTACGGGTTTGATGTCCAGGCGCCGCCGTTGGTCGAAGCCATTGCCAAATTGCACGATGGCCGCTGGCTACGGTCCGAAGAAATAAGCCGCAAGCTGGCGTTGAAAGGCATGCCGGGGGCGCTGGAAGGGGCCCGGGCGATGCAGCAGGAACTGGGCGACAGCGGCAACGCGCCGGCCCGTCCGCACTTCGCCGACTGGATGGTGCGTGAAGGTTTCGTCAAGGATCGCGCCGAAGCGTTCCGCAAATGGCTGGGCGCCGGCAAGCTGGGCGACGTCAAGCAACACTGGCCGACGCTGGAAGAGACCGTCGAAACCCTGCGCGCGGCCAAAGCCTGGGTGAGCCTGGCGCATCCCTGGCATTACGATTTCACTCGCAGCAAGCGTCGCCGCCTGATTTCTGACTATATTCAAGCAGGGGGCCACGCGATCGAGGTGGTCAATGGCTACCAGCCTGCCGAGCAAGTGGGCAGCCTGGCGATACTGGCCCGCGAGTTCGGTCTGCTGGTCAGCGCCGGCAGTGATTTTCATGGCCCTGGAGGCTGGTCCGAGATCGGTGAATACCGCCCGCTCCCGGAGGATCTGCCACCACTGTGGTGTCGATTCAAACATGACCCAATTATTGCCGCCGTCTGAACAGGTAGAGAATGTGAGTCAATTTTTCCAGATTCATCCGGAAAACCCGCAACCGCGCCTGATCAAACAGGCGGTCGAGATCATCCGCAGCGGCGGGGTGGTGATTTATCCCACAGACTCTTCCTACGCCATTGGTTGCCAGATCGGCGACAAAAACGCCGTGGAGCGCGTGCGCCGGTTGAGACAGCTGGACGAAAAGCACAACTTCGCGCTGATTTGCAGCGACCTGTCGCAGCTTGGGCTGTTCGCCAAGATCGACACCGGCACCTTTCGCCTGCTCAAAGCCCACCTGCCGGGGCCTTATACCTTCATTCTCAACGCCACCCGCGAAGTCCCGCGGCTGTTGCTGCACCCGAAAAAACGCACCATCGGCCTGCGTGTGCCCAGCCACCCGATCGCCCTGGCGCTGCTGGAGGAACTCGGCGAGCCGTTGATGAGCGTGACGCTGATCATGCCCGGTGACACCGATCCGTTGACCGACCCTTACGAAATGCGCCAGTTGCTGGAGCATCAGGTCGAGCTGATCATCGATGGCGGTTTTGGCGGGATCAAGGCGTCCACCGTGATCAACCTCGCTGACGGCGAGCCGGAAGTGATCCGCGTCGGTTGTGGCGACCCTTCGCCGTTCATGGCCGAGGCCTAGATGTCTGCAGTAGAACCCGTCGACAGTCAGGCCGGAGCCCAGCAAGAGCTGCCCTTCGCCATGGTCTATGGCCAGGCGGTCATGGAAATGCCGCTGGACCTGTACATCCCGCCGGATGCCCTGGAAGTCTTTCTCGAAGCCTTTGAAGGCCCCCTCGACCTGCTGCTGTACCTGATCCGCAAACAAAACATCAACATCCTCGACATTCCGGTGGCGGAAATCACCCGCCAGTACATGGGGTATGTCGAGTTGATGCAGTCGGTGCGCCTGGAGCTGGCCGCCGAATACCTGGTGATGGCCGCGATGCTGGCCGAGATCAAGTCGCGGATGCTGTTGCCCCGGGCGGAAACCGTCGAAGACGAGGAAGACGACCCGCGCGCCGAACTGATCCGCCGCCTGCAGGAGTACGAGCGCTTCAAGGCAGCCGCCGAAGGCATCGATGGCCTGAGCCGTGTCGGCCGCGACGTGATGGTGCCCAAGCTCGACGCCCCCGAAGCGCGGGCGCGCAAGCTGTTGCCGGACGTGCGCCTGTCGGAGTTGCTGCTGTCCATGGCCGAGGTGCTGCGCCGTGGCGACATGTTTGAAAGTCACCAGGTCAGCCGCGAGGCGCTGTCCACGCGCGAACGCATGAGCGACGTGCTGGAACGGCTCAAGGGCGGCGGTTTCGTGCCCTTTGTCGAGCTGTTCACCGCTGAAGAAGGACGCCTGGGGGTGGTGGTGACCTTTATGGCGATCCTCGAACTGGTCAAGGAATCTTTGGTCGAGCTGGTGCAGAATGAGCCGTTCGCGGCGATCCACGTGCGAGCCCGAGCCGAATAACGAGTTGAATCATGAACCTGACTGAACCCCGCGAGCTGGCGCCATTGCTTGAAGCCTTTCTGTTGGCCTCGGGAAAACCGCAATCGCTTGAACGCCTGTTCGAACTCTTCGAAGAGGGCGAGCGGCCCGAACCGCCGGTCTTCAAGAAAGCCCTGACGATTCTGGCCAAGTCCTGCGACGGCCGTGCCTTTGAACTCAAGGAAGTGGCTTCCGGGTATCGCCTGCAGATCCGCGAAAAGTTCTCGCCGTGGGTCGGACGCCTGTGGGAAGAACGCCCGCAGCGATACTCCCGCGCCATGCTCGAAACCATCGCCCTGATCGCCTATCGCCAGCCGATCACCCGGGGCGAAATCGAAGACGTGCGCGGCGTGGCGGTCAACAGCCACATCGTCAAGACCTTGCTTGAGCGCGAGTGGATTCGCATCGTCGGTTATCGCGACGTGCCCGGCAAGCCGGCGATGTTCGCCACCACCAAGGCGTTTCTCGATCACTTCAACCTGAAGAACCTCGACGACCTGCCGCCGCTGGCTGAGCTGCGGGAAATGGAAATGGATCCGGTGCTCGACTTCGACGACGCCCCGGTGCCGGCCGGATTGCAGGAACTGGCCGACGCCAGCGCCGAACCGGAAGAACCCAAGGAAGAAACCAGTTTCCATACGCTGTTGCTGGAACTGGACACCATGGAGGAGGGGATCAAGACCGATTTCGACGATTTGTTGCGCGATGGCGAGTTGACCGGGAGCGAGCCTCAAATCGAGGCCGAACCTGAAGCCTTGATCGAAGTACTTGAGGACGAAGAACCTCAGGAAGAAGCGCAGGAGGACGACGTGCTGGGTGTCGCCGAAGCGCGCGAAAAACTCCTGGCCGCCGTCGCTGCGCTCGAACAGCCAAAACACGAGCCGGAGCCCGAACTGAGCGACGAAGAAGCCGAAGCCCGCGCCCTCGCCGAAGCCATCGAAGCCGAACGCCGCGAATTCGAAGACTGACCCCAATCCCGCAGTCACCACATACCCCCTGTAGGAGCGAGCTTGCTCGCGATGGTGTGTCAGGCAGCGTTGTATTCGCCTGAAATACCCTCGCGAGCAAGCTCGCTCCTACAGAAGGGCCCCACCGGTCGGCGGAAAAAACCGGTAAGTCTTCATTCATCAACTACTCTCTGATGCGCAAACGCTGACATGCGCGTATGATTCGCGACCCTTCGGCGATCCTTCGCCAGGCTCTTCAACTGAAGAACCGAGATTTACATCGATTCAGGCTCCGCCTGAACAGACCACACCGGGAGGTGCCCAGATGAGTATCAACGACCAGAAAGACGACCAGGAAATCGGCCCAGCAGGCGAAAAACTGCAGAAAGTCCTCGCCCGTATCGGCGTCGGCTCGCGCCGTGACGTGGAAGCCTGGATCAGCCACGGCCGCATCAAGGTCAATGGCAAAGACGCCACCCTTGGTCTGCGTGTCGACCTGCATGACGCCATCACCATTGATGGCAAGGTGATCAAGCGCGAAGAAGCCGCCGAGTCGGTACGCCGCGTGATCATGTACAACAAGCCCGACGGTGAAATCTGCACCCGCCTTGACCCGGAAGGCCGTCCGACCGTTTTCGACAAGATGCCGCGCCCGAAAGAAGGTCGCTGGATCAACATCGGCCGTCTGGACATCAACACCACCGGTTTGCTGATGTTCACCACCGACGGTGAGCTGGCCAACCGCCTGATGCACCCTTCCTACGAGATGGACCGTGAATACGCGGTACGTGTGCGTGGCGAAGTCGATGACGAGATGATCGAACGCCTGAAAGCCGGCGTCGTCCTTGAAGACGGCCCGGCCAAGTTCACCGACATCAAGCAAGCACCGGGCGGCGAAGGTTTCAACCACTGGTACCACTGCGTGGTGATGGAAGGTCGTAACCGCGAAGTTCGTCGCCTGTGGGAATCCCAGGGCCTGGTGGTCAGCCGTCTGAAACGTGTGCGTTTCGGTCCGGTGTTCCTCAACTCCGACCTGCCAATGGGCCGCTGGCGCGAAATGAGCCAGTACGAAGTCGACATTCTGAGTGCTGAAGTGGGCCTGACGCCTGTGGCCATGCCTCAGATGAACGCCAAGAGCAAAGACAAGCTCGATCGTATGCAGCGTAAATCGTCGCGTCCAATGGGCAAGACCGAGCGCGTGCGTTCGTTGCGTCCAGCCATCGGTAACCAGACCGCTGCTACACCGCGTGATTCCCGCGAGCCGCAGATCGAAGGCGAGCGTCCATCCCGCAAACCAGTCGCGCCTCGTGCCGATGGCGAGCGTGGTCCACGCACCCCGCGTCCGGCCAACGGTCGCACTGAACGTGGTGAAGGTCGCGGTGCTCCAGCAGGTCGCGGCACGCCAGTGGCGGACCGCCCGGCCGACACCAAGCGCCCGGCCAAGCCAGCGCCGAAGCGTCCAGGGATCAAACTGGTCGACGGAGACAAGCCATCGGGCAAGCGTCGCGGCGCGCCGGCCGGTTCCGGTCAGCGTCCGGGGTTTGGTCGTCGCAAGCCTGAGTAATCGCTAAGCGCAGTATCAAAAACGCCAACCTTCGGGTTGGCGTTTTTTTTTGCCTTCGCTTTGGCTCCGCGTCGTTGTTGAGGGCCCCATCGCGAGCAGGCTCGCTCCCACAGGGTATGCGATCAAATGTGGGAGCG
>NZ_RWIN01000069.1 GCF_009761815.1 Pseudomonas sp. PB120 | reverse complement strand
GTGTGTCAGCTACGCCGGAGTCAACTGACACACCATCGCGAGCAAGCTCGCTCCTACAGGTTATTGGGGGATTGGCGGGGGAGTTATCACGTTTTATTTAACTTTACGTGAGGATTTGGCGATCAGTCGGCTCCCATACTCGGCCCAACAAACAAGAACAACCGCCGGGAGCCCATCATGTCGCAGTTACCTGCTTCACCCACGGTCAGCACCCATCCCCGCTGGCTACGGTTGACCCACTGGTTGAACGCCCTGGCGGTACTGGTCATGGTCACCAGCGGCTGGCGGATCTACAACGCGTCGCCCCTTTACGATTTCAGCTTTCCCAAATCGATCACCTTGGGCGGCTGGCTCGGCGGTGCGTTGCAATGGCATTTCGCGGCGATGTGGTTCCTGGCGATCAACGGTCTGATTTACCTGATCGCCAATATTGCCAGTGGCCGTCTCTCACGACGCTTTTTCCCGGTTTCACCCCAAGGTGTGTTCCGCGACCTGTGGGCCGCGCTGAGAGGGCGATTGGGCCATGCCGACCTGAGTCACTACAACCAGGTGCAACGGTTTGCCTACCTGTTCGTGATGCTCGACATCACGCTGCTGGTGATGTCCGGGCTGGTGCTGTGGAAGTCCGTGCAGTTTCCGCTGTTGCGTGAATTGCTCGGTGGTTATGACGCGGCGCGGCATGTGCACTTCATCGCGATGTCGCTGTTGGTGGCCTTTGTCGCGGTGCACCTGGTGATGGTCGCGCTGGTTCCGAAAACGCTGTTGGCCATGATTGTCGGTCGCAAGGAGCCCGTATGAAAAAGCGCATCGAAGGCCTGGATGAATCCTCCATCCTCAAAGACGCCCGGAAAATCATCGCCCCGCAGATCGAGGACCGCTCGCGCCGTTCGTTCCTGATGCGCGGCCTGACCCTTGGCGGCGTGGCCATGCTCTCGGGGTGCAACATCACTGACAACGACAGTGTCGACACCGCGCTGTCCGCCATGTCCCGTTTCAATGATCGGGTGCAGGGTTGGCTGTTCAATCCCAACGCACTGGCGCCGACTTACCCCGAGTCGATGATCACCCGCCCGTTTCCGTTCAACGCGTTCTACGGCATCGACGAAGCACCAACCGTCGAGGAAGAAAGCTATCGACTGGAGGTCACCGGGCTGGTGGCCGACAAACGCAGCTGGCGCCTCGAAGAACTGCGCGCCATGGCGCAGACCGATCAGATCACCCGGCACATTTGTGTTGAAGGCTGGAGCGCCATCGGGCGTTGGGGCGGGGTGCGCTTCAGCGACTTCCTCAAGCGCGTCGGCGCCGACACGGACGCCAAGTACGTCGGGTTCAAGTGTGCCGACGACTACTACACCAGCATCGACATGGCCACCGCGTTGCATTCGCAGACCCTGCTGACGCTGACCTATGACGGCGCGGTGTTGCCCCGCGAATACGGCTTCCCGATGAAGCTGCGCATGCCCACCAAGCTGGGCTACAAGAACCCCAAACACATTCAGGCGATTTTCGTCAGCAACACCTACAGCGGTGGCTACTGGGAAGACCAGGGCTACAACTGGTTCGGCGGCAGCTGACGGCACCGACACTTTCACTGCGCAGCTCACGCTGCGTTCATTCGCAACTGTGCTCCAGGAGTTTCATCATGAAAAAGTTGACCACCGTCGTATTGTCCATGTGCCTCGCCGTGGGCGCCGCCAGTGTTTTTGCCGCCGAGACGACCAACGGCATGAGCAATGACAGCATGAGCAAAGATTCGATGTCCAAGGACGCGATGAAGAAAGACACGATGAAAAAGGACGCGATGTCCAAGGACACAATGAAGAAAGACGCCATGTCCAAGGACTCGATGAAAAAGGACGAGATGAAGAAAGATGCCATGTCCAAAGACACGATGAAAAAGGACGAAATGAAGAAAGACTCGATGTCGCAGTAATTCCGAACAACCACAATCCCTGTAGGAGCGAGCCTGCTCGCGATGGAGTGTCAGTCGGCATCAATGCAACTGACACACCCTCGCGAGCAGGCTCGCTCCCACAGGGTTATGCATTCCACAGGTATGACTAGGGGGTATGACTTGAAGTCATGCCCCCATGACTTTTAATGGTTACAGCCCCGCAAAGCCCCAGTGTTAAAAAATCGCAAACACAGCTCACCAACTACAAAAAAGAGCGTTTGCACCCATGACTGATCCTCTCCGCCACGTCCTGCGCTCTTCGACCCCTGACCTTTGTCACGCGACCATTTCGGTCCGCGTGCACTTCTGATCACCTCAAATCCCTGAAGAGTAATGACCCATGAAAGAACTCGACCTGTACATCGGTGAAGGTTTCGAAGGCCCTGGCGTCAACGCCGCACACATCAACATTCTGATCGGGCCGCGCAACGGTCCTGCAGGGCAGGCGTTCGCCAACAGCCTGGCCTCGCCGAGCCAGGGCCACTGCCCGTTCATGGTCATCGCCCAGCCGAACATTCCGGTCAAACCGATGACCCTGTATGTGAACAAAGCTGCTATCGGCAGCGACCTGCACGGTAACGCTACCTGGGGCGCGTCCCAGGCCGGTATCGCCAAGGCTGTGCTTGAAGCCTTGCTCGACGGCACCTTGCCACCGGAAGCCGAAGACGAGTGGGCCATCGTCACCGCCAACTGGGTCAACCCGGCCTGCGACGACCTGGATGCGGTCTACCTGAACAACTACAACGCCTGCCGCACCGCGATCCGCGCCGCCCTGACCGGCAAACCGGAAACCGCGCTGCTCAAAGAGGTGGTCAACCACATCAGCAATCCTTTCTACACGCCAAAAGCCTGAGGTCGACGCCATGCAATACACACGTTTGGGCAATTCCGGCCTCGAAGTCTCCCGCCTGTGCCTGGGCACCATGAACATGGGCACCCCGGACTGGAAACCGTGGATCTTCGATGAGAAGAAAAGCGAACCGATCGTCAAGCATGCGCTGGACAACGGCGTGAACTTCATCGACCTGGCCGACTTCTATTCCGCCGGCGTCGGCGAGGAAGTGGTGGGGCGCATCGTCAAGCGCCTGGCCCGTCGCGAAGACCTGGTGATCACCACCAAGGTCGGTTATGGCACCCGCAGCGGGATCAACGCCAGCGGCCATTCGCGCAAGCACATCATGGACAGCATCGACGCTTCGCTGAAGCGCCTGGACATGGATTACGTCGACGTCTTCATGCTGCATTACTTCGACGTGAACACCCCGGTCGAAGAAACCATGAGCGCGATGAACGACATCGTGCGTTCCGGCAAAGCCCGTTACATCGGCGTCTCGACCATGCTCACCGGGCAACTGGCGAAAATCCTCATGGCTTGCGAGCGCAACGGTTGGGTCAAGCCGATCAACATGCAGCTGCAACTGAACTGCGCCTACCGCGAAGAAGAGCGCGAGATGATTCCGTTCTGCCGCGATCAGGGCCTGGGGGTTTCCGTATTCAGCCCGCTGGCCCGTGGTTTGTTGACCGGTGACGCGCAGTCGACCCGTAACCAGACCGACTTTTTCACCCAGCAGATGTACAGCGACGAAGCCTCGTTCGAGATCGCGCATTCGGTACAACGCGTGGCCCGTGCCCGTGGCGTGTCCAACGCACAGATCGCCCAGGCGTGGGTCGTCAACCATCCGGGCGTGGATTGCATGCTGGTCGGCGCCGACACCACCGAGCAATTCGACAGCGCGTTGGCCGCGCTGGAGACAAAGCTCGATGCTGAAGAATTGCATGAACTGGAACGCAACTACACGCCGTGCGACGTGATCAATGATTACACCGCCGGCAAACGTATTTTGCGTTCGGCCCGTCCGGGTCTGGAACGTTTCACCCTGACCGAGGCCGTGGCATGAGCGCGCTGATTCGTAACGGCAACTTCATCGATGGCCAGTGGTCCAGCGGTGGTGCGACGTACTCGGTGTTCAACCCGGCCAACGGCGAGTTGATTGCCGAGGTGCAAAAGGCCGGCGCTGAACATACTAATCTGGCCATTGAGGCGGCCAACCGAGCCTTGCCTGCCTGGCGCAAATTGACCGCCAAGGAACGCAGCCAGAAGCTCAAGCGCTGGAGCGAGTTGATGCTGAGCAACCAGAAGGACCTGGCCACTTTGCTCAGCCGTGAACAGGGCAAACCCCTGGCCGAAGCCATGGGTGAAGTGGTCTACGCCGCGAGCTTCCTGGAATGGTTTGCCGAAGAAGCCAAGCGTGCCTACGGCGATGTGATTCCAAGCCACAAGGCTGACGCACGGATCATCGTGGTCAAGGAAGCCATCGGCGTGGTCGCTGCGATCACCCCGTGGAACTTCCCGCTGGCCATGGTCACCCGCAAGGTCGGCCCGGCGCTGGCGGCCGGTTGCACGATGATTCTCAAGCCCTCGGAAGAGACGCCGCTGTCGGCGTTCGCGTTGGCGGTGCTGGCGGAACAGGCCGGTATTCCGGCCGGTGTGTTCAACGTCGTTTCCGGTGATGCGGTCGCCATTGGTGGCGCGCTGCAAGCCTCCGGCATCGTGCGCAAACTGTCGTTCACCGGTTCCACCCGCACCGGCAAGTTGCTGATGCGTCAGGCGGCCGACACGCTGAAAAAGGTCTCGCTGGAACTGGGCGGCAACGCGCCGTTCATTGTCTTCGACGACGCCGATCTGGATGCCGCCGTCAAAGGCGCCATGGCCTCGAAGTTTCGCAACACCGGGCAAACCTGCGTTTGCGTGAACCGCTTCTTTATTCAGGACGGCGTCTACGAAGCCTTCACCGGCAAACTCGCCGAAGCCGTGGCGGCGATGCGGGTGGGCAGCGCGCTGGACGGTGAGACCGAGCAAGGTCCGCTGATCAACGCGGCTGCACTGGCCAAGGTTGAACTGCACGTGGGCGACGCGCTGGAGAAGGGCGCCAAAGTGTTGTGCGGCGGCCGTCGCCACGCACTGGGCGGCACGTTTTACGAGCCGACCATCCTCGCCGAAGCCAACAGCGACATGCTGATCGCCCAGGACGAAACCTTTGGCCCGGTGGCCGCGTGCTTCCGCTTCAAGGACGAAGCCGAGGTGCTGCAAAAGGCCAATGACACGCCTTACGGTTTGTCGGCGTACTTCTACAGCCGCGACATCGGCCGCGTGTGGCGCATGGCCGAAGGCCTGGAAGCGGGCATGGTCGGGATCAACGAAGGGATCATTTCCACGGAAGTGGCGCCGTTCGGTGGCATCAAGGAATCGGGCCTCGGTCGCGAGGGCTCGAAGTACGGTCTGGATGACTACCTGGAGATCAAATACCTGCTGATGGGAGGTCTGTAACCCCACACCCAACCCCTGTGGGAGCGAGCAGGCTCGCTCCCACAGGTACACCTCCCGCGCCAATCGGTTTCATTTCTCCATCAATAACAACAACTGGAGACGAACATGTCCGTAACACCGGTAAAAATCGACGACCTGCCCATCGGCCGCTTTCACATCAAGATCGCCGGCCTGACCTTTGGTGCGCACTTCACCGATGGCTACATCCTCGGCCTGATCGGCATCGCCTTCACCTTGCTGAGCCCGCAGATGCACCTCGATGCCTTCTGGCAAGGCTTGATCGGGGCTTCGGCGCTGATTGGCCTGTTCATGGGCAGCCTGTTTTTCGGCTGGATCTCCGACAAGGTCGGCCGGCAAAAAATCTTCTTGGTCAGCTTCGTGCTGATCACCGTCGCCTCGGTCATGCAGTTCTACGCCGAAACGGCCATGGGCCTGTTCCTCTGCCGGGTGCTGATCGGCATCGGCCTGGGCGGTGACTTCAGCGTCGGCCACGCCATGCTCGCAGAGTTTTCTCCGAAGAAGCACCGCGGTGTGCTGCTCGGCTCGTTCAGCGTGATCTGGACTTTCGGCTACGTCGCCGCGACCTTTGTCGGCACCGCCATGCTCAGCCTGGGTGACGATGCCTGGCGCTGGATGCTCGCTTCGTCGGCGATCCCGGCGGCATTGATTCTGATCGCGCGTATCGGCACGCCGGAATCGCCGCGCTGGCTGGTGAACCAGGGCCGGATTGCCGAGGCGCGAGCCATCGTCAAGAAACACCTGGGGGCCAACGTCGAACTCGACGAAACCCAATCCACCGAAACACGTTCCGGCTACGCGGTGTTGTTCAGCCGTGAATACCGCAAGCGCACCGCGTTCAACTGCCTGTTCTTTGTCTGCATCGTCATGCCGTACTTCGCCATCTACACCTTCCTGCCGTCGATCCTGCAGAAAATGGGCCTGGCCGAAGGCTTCGGCACCGAGCTGATGCTCAACATGCTGTTGATCCTCGGCGCGTTGATCGGGATATGGTGCACGATCAAATTCTCCCGTCGGGGCTTTTTGATCAACTCGTTCATCATTCTGGCGGTGGCGTTGTTCCTGCTGGCGGTGTTGCCGAGCAGTGCAGCGTTCCTGATGGTGCTGGTGTTCGGGGCGTTTACGCTGGTGTTGTCGGCGGTGAGCAACCTGGTGGGCGTGTTCCCGGCCGAGAGCTTCCCGACGGAAGTGCGGGCCAGCGGGATTGGCCTGGCCACGGCGGTGAGCCGTCTGGGGTCGGCGGTCAGCACCTTCCTGTTGCCGGTGAGTGTGGCGGGGATTGGCTTGAGCCCGACCATGGGGATTCTCGCGGCGATCCTGGCACTGGGCGCGTTGCTGTCCTGGGCGTGGGCACCGGAGACCAAATCGCTGACGTTGAGCCAGGCGTGCAAGGCGCAGAGCCCGGTGGAGGGGAGCGCACCGGTCGTAGTGAAAGTCGCCGCAACAATCTAAACATCGATGCAGATCCACTGTAGGAGCGAGCTTGCTCGCGATGGAGTGTCAGTCGACATCAGTGTTGCTGACACACCATCG
>NZ_RWIN01000009.1 GCF_009761815.1 Pseudomonas sp. PB120 | reverse complement strand
AGGTGTTCATCCGGGGAGTGGCGCGCAGCGCCGTTCGACGCAGTCGAACACGCTGCATGTAGGTGCAGCGAAGCCAACCGGAGGGCAGTGTCCCCGGATGAATACCGGAGCGAAGGAACGCCGAGCCCCAGCGAGGGGCCGGACGCTTGGGGCGAGCCTTTTTTTGCTTACTTTTTTTTGGCGTTTGAAAAAAAAGTGAGTCGCCGTAAGGGCGAAACCCTAAGTGGCCGTTACCGCAGAAATGGATATGTACACCCCCCAAAAGAACCAGGCCGGCCCGAAGGCCGCCTCGGTTAAGCCTAGGCTCACTCACTCTCCGGATCCACCTTGTTCTGAGTCAAATACCGATCCAGAGTCTCATTCGCCGGCGCCGAATTATCCCCCGCCACCTGCCACAAATGCCGCTCGATCCCCTGAGCCAAAAGGTGCCCGACAGCCGCCTCTATCGCCGACAACACACACAACTGCGCCGGTTCGTTCGTGGTGTACCCGACCTCCGCCTCCAGCAACTTCTTGAACTCGATAAACTTGAACACCCCGGCACTGCGCCCGACCGAATAAATCGTCTTGCTGGTCATCACATTCGCCAGCACCTGCCCACTGCGCACATCCACCGCCCGCAAGTTCACCGTCACCTGATCCACCCGATACTCCCGGGAAATATCAATACCCAGATAGCGCGCCCCTTCCCCGCCGCTTTTCACGTTGGTGTCATACGCAATAATCCCACCCTCGAGCATCATGTTCGCCGCCTGCAGCGGAGGCAGTTCCGCCTGAATGTTCACCGGCGTATTGGGCTTCTTCTGCGAAGCACGAATGATCTTGCGCTCGGTCAGCAGGTTCTGAAGCCCTTCACGCTCCAGCACCACAAACCAGCCGCTGGCCTGCAAGGCGTCCATCAGCATGCTCGCCGCGCCCTGGGTCACGCTGGTGGAAAACGAACTGGCCGGGGTCGGTTTGTACTGCCCGGTCTGATCACGGAAACCGTACACCACCGCCATCAAGCGCCCCTTGGGCCGTGGCATGTTCAGCAAATCGTAATAGGTCGAGGCCCTGGGGGTCAGGGTCGGGGTGCCGGTGTCCTGCTCCGCCCCGACCGGCTCGCGCAGACTGCACCCTTGTAATGTCGCCAACATCAGCCCTAGCAGAA
Organism: Pseudomonas sp. PB120; assembly: GCF_009761815.1. Lineage (GTDB taxonomy): Bacteria > Pseudomonadota > Gammaproteobacteria > Pseudomonadales > Pseudomonadaceae > Aquipseudomonas. Next base: position 23,937 of record NZ_RWIN01000009.1, on the reverse strand, counting down.
TTATTTTTCTCATGTCCTTAACTCCCCATCGACCTGAATCCCCATCAAGGGGTGAGGCCATTCACCTTGATTTCCGATACTTCACCGGTCGCTCGGTCGGTCACTTCGATCGTCAGCGCACCCGAGTCGTCGACGACGTTGACGATGAAGGCGTCGGTGGACAGGCTCCCGGTATTGCCGGTCGAGATGTTGTCCAGCAGTTGCCCCAGCAACCTTGATTGCAACTGGCTGCTGAAGCGCTCGAGGGCCGACGTGCCGGCGACGCTGGAGCGGTTTTTCAGATCCGGATCGTCGAAGTCGTTCTGTGCCTGAGCGTTGTTGAGCAGCCAGGTCCCGTTCAGCGGGTTGCCGCCAAACGAGGGGTTGATGGGCGTGTAGACCAGCTCCGTGGCCTGGACCAGGCCGCAGCTGGCGAACCCGAGCAACCACATGCCCGTGCGCAGCGAGAAAGCTCTCTTATTCATAGTTCGTCCCTCTCAAGGTCGGTGGTGTCCTGCAACAAGGCTTCGAGCTTGCGCCGCACGATCTCCATGCGAACCAGATCGGCAGCCTCGTAGGCCTCATCCTTCAACTCCACGGTGTTCGGCGGCAGGAAGCGCCGATAAACCAGTCGCTGCTGAAATTCCACGGTCACCAGGCTGCCCCAGCGTGCCGAAGGTCGTTCGCGTACCACCAGGTTGAAATCCATCGGGCTGGTGGCGCGCAGGCGTTCACTGAACGAGTAGTAAAAGTCATGGCCAATGTGCGAAATCGTGTCGTCGAGGATGAAACCCAGCATCTCGTCCTCTTCGCCGGCCGAGGCCACGGAGGTCGACAACACCAGGATCAACGCCAGACAGAATCGGTTCATGGCTGCAACGCCTGCGGAGTTTTGCTCTGGCCTTTCACCGGGCCGGTCCCTTCGAGGAAGGCTTTCTCGGCGACGAACTGCCAATCCTTGTAACTCGCCATGCCCGTGAAATCGGACCACTGGCTGGGGAAATCCGTCTGTTTGAGCGGCTTGCCCGTGGCGGCACTGTTAAGGCCGGTGATGCGCCCGTCGAAGCCGCGCATCAGCACCCACTCGCCGCCACCGATCGGGTCCGGGTAGAGCTGGCGCAGGTGATGTTTCGGGTTGGGAAAACGCTCGTCCTGCAACAGGTCTTCCAGCGCTTTCGGGTACTGGGCGAGGCCCGGTGAACTGCGGTAATAACTGCGCAATGCCTGGGCGTACTGGGTACCGACCCAGAGCAACTGGCGTTCACGATCCCGACGCGACGCGGTGGCCCACAGCTCGCCCGCGCTGGCCAGGCCCATGCCCATGACCATGATCAGGAACAGCACCCCCAGGTAGGTGAAGCCGGCCTCGCTGGAAGGCCTACCACTCGGAATAAAGGCTGCCATCACGCGCCCTCCCTGTGGCACCGCTTTTGATATCGGCCACCCCGCCCGCCACACCTTCAGGTGGCGCGACCATGACCCAGGTGTCCTTGCGCTCGGCAATCGGGTCCGTCGGCGGGTTGCGCAGGTAACGCTGCTCGACCAGTTGCTCGATGGAGTCGGGATAACGCCCGGTGTCGCCGTAGTAATGGTCCAGTGCTTCGCGCATCGCCGACAGGCTCTGGCGCAACGTGGTCTCTTTCGAGGCCTCCAGGCTGTTGAAATAACGGGGCAAGGCAATGGTCATCAGGGTTGCGATGATTGCCATGACCACCATCAGTTCCAGCAGGGTAAAACCCTTTTGCCGACGCATAGGCTCACCACTCGCGGTAGTTGATTCCGTTGAGGCCCTTGCCGCGGGCCTTGGAGTAAACGTCAAAGACGTCTTCGCCCTCCCGCGGGTTAGAAGCCGTGCTGTCATAGGACCGCAGGCCCCAGCCACCCTCGTCATCCCGCTTGACCGGGGCCAACGGGTCATGGGGCACGCGCCGCAGGAAGTAGAACTTGGCGCCCTTGGCACTGCGTACGTCGCGTACGCCCTCGACCAGCACGTTCAGGTTCGGCGGGTAGCCGCTGCTGTCCAGGGTCTTCTCGATATAACCGGCATCGAAGGCACGTTTGTAGGCGTCGATGGCATCGCGAATCTGGTACAGCGCCGTGCGCAAGTCCTGCTCCTTGCCCCGGCGCACCACGGTCTCGGTCAGCGGCGCGGCCATGCCGGCCAACAGGCCGACCAGGGCCAGCGTCACCACGACTTCGATCAAGGTAAAACCGCGTTGCGAGGCGTTCATGGTCAAGGCTTCTCGACGACAGCGTGGGTGGACGCGACCGGCGTGCTCATGGCATCGGTGCCTATCGCCGAGTCCATCGCGTCGGTTGGGCGGTTAGCCGCCTGGATGTGCATGCTGGTTTCGGTGCCGGTCGGGAATTCCATGTCCGACGGGCTCTGGTACGGCAGGTTGCGCACGATCCGTGGGGTGATCGACAGCACCAGCTCCGATTTGCTGACGTTGTCCTTGTTGCTGCCAAACAACCGGCCCAGCCAAGGGATGTCGCCAAGGCCCGGGATCTTGTTGCCGGTCGCGCCGTGGTCGTTGCGCATCAGGCCAGCGAGGATCTGGGTTTCGCCGTCATGCAGACGCAGCGTGGTCTGGGCGTTGCGGGTGTCGACTTGCACCGGAATCGTACCCTGGCGGGTGGGTTCCAGCGGCGTGGCGTTACTCACTTCCAGGGCGATTTTGATCGCCACTTCGTTGTTCAAGTGCACGGTTGGCTGCACTTCAAGTTTAAGACCGACATCCAGGTAAGTAACGCTTTCGGTGATCACCGGACCCTGGGTCGACGGTACCGAGGTGGCGCTGATAATCGGCACGCGCTGACCGATGTGGATACGCGCCTGCTCGCGGTTGCTGACGCGAATGGTCGGGCTGGCCAGGGTGTTGATGTCGTTGTCCTGGGCGTTGATCTTGGCCTGCGGCGATGGCGAGATGGTGATCCGGCTGGAGTCGATGCCTTTGAGTTGATCGAGGATCGTTACCGGCGAACCGTCGCTGTTGACCACGCCGAAGGTGTTCGGCCATTGCAGGCCAAGGTCCAGAATCCGTTGCGTGGCGACTTCCATCACTTCCACTTCCAGCACCACTTCGGGGTTGGACTGGTCCTGGGATTGCAGGAGTTTCTCGGCCATGCGCACAGCGTCTTCGGTGTCGCGCATGGTCAGCGTGTTGAGGCGCTCGTCGACGAACACGTCGCGGGTCTTGAGCATGGTTTTGACCATGTTCAGCGCCGTGTTGGCATCAATGCTGGTCAGGTAGAACGTGCGCATCACCAGCTCTTGATAATCCTTGAGCTTCTGCGGCGAGTCGGGGTAGATCAGCACGGTGTTTTCGTTCACCACTTTCTGGTGCAGCTGGTTCTGTTGCAGCAGCAACTGCACAGCGTCTTCGATGCGCACGTCGCGCACGAAGATGGTGGCTTTCATGTCCGGGCGCAGGTCCTTGTCGAAGATGAAGTTCAAGCCGGCCACCTGGGACAACACTTCGAAAATGGTTTTCAGGTTGGCGTCGCGAAATTCCAGGGTCACGGGCCGGTCGAGACGGGTGCGCAGTTGCGGATAAGGCACGACGTTGCGGCTCTGCACCAGGCGCACGCTGCCTTGCAGTTCCAGCGCGCCCTCATTTTGCGGGTCCAGTTCGAGGATCTGTTTCACCTGACGGTCGGCGCCGTAGATGTCGCCACGGCGCAGGTCGCCGCGGGCCAGTTCGAGTTTTTCATCCAGGCTGCGCATGTGTTCGAGCTGGCGCAGCGCGTCCTGGGCGCGGCGGTTGTTCGGTTCGATGGTCAACACGCGACCGTACCCCATGCGGGCCGACGCGAAATCACGGTGCGAGCGATCCATGTCCGCCTGAGTCAGCAGCGCCGTCACCGCACGCGCGCGTCCGCTGTTGAGGGCCAGGTGCAACTCGGTGTCCCGAGGGTTTTCCTTCAGGCCTTCCTGGATACGTGCCAGGCCGGCTTCATATTGGCCCGACTCGATCAAGTCGGACGCTTCCTGCTTGGCCACCTGCGCCGAACTGCAGGCAGCCAACCCTGCGCAAACGCAGACCAGGCTCAACAGCAAACGGGATTTGTTCATTGCGCGCTCCCCACAGACAACGTCTGAGACAAATGCAGAGGCAGGTAGACAAAGCTGAGTTCCACATCGGAAATCCCTTCGATCCGCCAGTTTTCGTCGATCACATCCCCCTTGCGCACGACGTATATTTTTTCGCCGTTCTGCAAAAACACTTGCAGGTCGGAGCGGTCATTCAGCTTGCCAATGAACTGAAAAGGCATCGGTGGCAGGCTGGGGGCTTGCACCACCGGGGTCAGGTTGACGGGTTGTTCCGTGACACTCGCCAGCACGGGGGCAACCTTCCAGCTGCGGGCGGAAAACAGGTCGCCCGCCGGGCTGAGGTCCTTGATGGCGACGGGGGTTTTGCCGGCGATGGCAGCGTCTTGTGCACCAGCGGTTTTGGTTTTGGCCGACGGGGCCACGGCCGTCACTACCGTGTCATCGTCGTCCGTCTGTTTGAAGTATTCGGGGCCCCAGGTCAGCGCTGCGGCAATGCCGAAGAACGCCACCCAACCCACTACGCGTTTGGTATTCATCATGACCTCGACAGGTAAAGGGTCATGCGGATCCGGCCACTCAGGTCGGTGTCGGCGATCTTTTTACGCTGGAACTCCACGTCCTCCACCACCACCGCCGGCAACTGGCCGAGCAAGGCGTGCAGGAAGCGCCGCAGTTGCGGATAGCTGCCACGCACCGGCAGCAAAATCTGATAACGGGCCAGGTGCGTCTTGGGGTCGATGCCCAGCGAATACTCGCCGCGTTGCAGGGTGATGTGCTCCTGGGCCGCCAATGCGTAAATCTTGTCGATGGCCACGGTGGCCTGGGGCTGGGCCGGCAACTTGCTGCGGAAATCGTCGAGTTGGCGTTGCGGCACCACCGGCGCAGCGATGCTGCCGTCCTCGACCTTGGCCAGGTACTCGGTCGCTTCGCGGGTGTCCTGGCTGAGCTGTTGCAGCGACTGCCAGTCCGGCAGCAAACCCGCCACGGCGTACGTCAGCGCCAGCAGCAACAGTGCCAGCCCTGCCAGGCCGGGCACGCCCAGGCCTTGCAGGTATTCATGAGCGATCAATCTAGGGATTCGCATCGCCAATCTCCCAGGTAGCCGACAGGTTGAATTGGACCGGGTGCTCCGGCACGTTGGCGACGATTTCGTGGCTCAGCAGCGACACATCGGACAGTTCGTCACTGGCTTCGAGACGCTGGTGAAACGCGAGCATCGCTTCCAGGTCCCGCGCTTCGGCGCTGATCCGCACCTGACCCTTGCGTGCATCCGGGGTCAGGGTCAGCAAAGCGATGTCATCGCGGGGCATGGCTTCAAGCATGGCGAACAGACGTTCCCAGGGCCGGCGCAGTTGCTGCGATACCTTGCGCATTTCGGCCAGGTTCTGCGCCTGCTCACGGGTTTCCGCCGGCGACAGGGTCACCTTGGTGCCGGTGCCCGTGTCGCCAGTGAGCACACGCTGGGTGGTTTGCAGATGGCCTTGTTGTTGTGCGGACTGTTCGCTGACGTGTTGCTGAACGAGCACGCAGGCCAGGGTCAGCACCAGGCCAGCGCCCAGCAGGCTCCAGCCCAGGGGGCCGGAGCGACGTTGCGGCTGAAAGTCGAGCATCAGGGCGCGCATGTCAGGCCACCGCCCGGGACATGACGTACAAGCTATCGTGTACGGCCGTCCGGTCCTCTTCGAGGGTACGCAGGTGCACGCCAGGCACGTCGGGATGCGAGTCGATCCGCGCCGGCGCGTGCAGGTAAACGTTCAGCGGCCGCTCGCTGGTCGAGGCCTGCAACTGGCTTTCGCGACCGATCAGCGCGGTCAGTGCGGCATCGCTGTCGCTGCTGCCCACCGAACGCACCGACGTCCAGCGACCTTCCCGGGCCAGCAGCAACACGCTGCGGACCGGTTCGGCGACCACGAACAGGAAGTCGCCGGCATCGAAACTCTTGTCGAAATGATTGAACGCCGCCATCAGGTACGGCTGCACCGACCGCAGGCGCAAGCCGCGTCCGCTGACCAGGCTGCGCAGGCGCGCCAGCAAGTCTTCGGGCAGTGCCGTGGCGATCCGGTCGTAACCGGCCGGCTCGGCCGACAGCACCAGGCTCCAGGGTTGGGTCGGCGCGCCATAAAGGTCTTCGAAGCACAGCCGGGCAAACCCTTGCAGCTCGGCAGGGCTGCTGATCTGTTCGCTCCACGGCACCAGGCAGAAGCGGCTGAAGTGCCCGGAAATCACCACGCTCAATTCGGCACCGGCGCGGGTGTGTTCGCCCAGCAAACGGTCCAGTGTTTCCAGAGCCACCGCCCACGCATGAAAACCTTCGTCGATAAAGCCGACGCTGCCCAGCCACAGGGTTTCGCTGCCCCGACGCTGACCCAGGCCGACACCACTGGCGCCGAGCACGGCGACATAACGCTCACGAGATAAAAGTGACACGATTGATCTCCTCGAGAGTGGTCCGGCCCTCTTGCACCAGTTCCAGCGCCGACTCGCGCAACAGGCGCAAGCCACGGCTGCAGGCCAGGGCCTTGATTTTCGAAATGGGTTGGCGCTCGACGATCATCTGCCGCAGTTCGTCGTCCAGGTGCAGCAACTCGGCAATCGCCGTGCGTCCGCGATAACCGCTGCCCCGGCAATGGCCGCAGCCCTTGCCGTGGACGAAGTGGTAGTGATCGACCTTTTGTGGGTCGAGCCCCGAATTGAACAATTCTTCGTCGGTCGGGAAGCTCGGTGCGCTGCAACTGGTGCAGACCAGGCGGATCAAGCGCTGGGCCAGCACGGCATTCAGTGCGGACACCAGGCTGTAGGGATCGATTTCCATCTGGGTGAAACGGCCAATCACGTCGAACACGTTGTTGGCGTGAATGGTGGTGAACACCAGGTGCCCGGTGAGTGCCGATTGCACGGCAATTTGCGCGGTGTCGGGGTCGCGGATTTCGCCGACCATGATCTTGTCCGGGTCATGGCGCAGGATCGAACGCAAGCCACGGGCGAAGGTCAGGCCTTTCTTTTCGTTGACCGGAATCTGCAACACGCCCGGCAATTGATATTCCACCGGGTCTTCAATGGTGATGATCTTTTCCACGCCGTGGTTGATCTCGGTGATCATCGCGTACAGCGTGGTGGTCTTGCCGCTGCCGGTGGGGCCTGTCACCAGCACCATGCCGTACGGTTCGGCCGCCAGCCGCCGCAGATGACGCAGGGTTTCGTCTTCAAAGCCCAGGGCTTGCAACTGCACGCCGCAGACCTTGTCCGCCAGGTCCTGTTTGTCGAGTACCCGCAGCACCGCGTCTTCGCCAAAAATGCTCGGCATGATCGAGACCCGAAAGTCGATCTGCCGGCCACTGATGCCAATCTTGAAGCGACCGTCCTGGGGCACGCGTTTTTCGCCGATGTCCAGCTCGGCCATGACTTTGACCCGGGAAATCACTTGCTCGGCGAACTCGGTGCCCTGGATCTTGCTGATGTTGTTGAGCACGCCATCGATCCGGTACTTGATCACCAGCCCGCTGCCGGTGGTGCCGAGGTGGATGTCACTGGCGTGCATTTTCAGCGCGTCATACAGGGTCGAGTTGACCAGCTTGACCACCACGCTGGAGTCTTCACTGATGCTGGTCAGGGACAGGCTTTGCAGGGTGTCGGTTTCGATATTGGCGTCGGCCTGGGCGTTGAGCGATTCCACCGCATGGAAGCTTTCTTCGTGGCGCGCCAGGTAGGCTTTCAGGTCATCGGCATGCACCAGGTACAGCGGCGCGCCGTGCAGGCAGTCATCGATCCAGGCCAGGCGCGAGGTATCGAAGGGGTCGGCGAAGACGCCAATGACCGCCTCGTCGTGACGCAACAGGATGAATTCGCGCTTGATGCATTGGGCCAGGGTGACCCGGTCGAACACCGGGGTGGCTTTGAACAGGGTGTCGGTGTCGAGCACCGGGTAATGCAGGGTAGCGCCGAGGCATTCGATGAAAGGCATGGGGGCCAGTTCGCACAGCACCCCGAGGGCTTCCAGTATCCGTTCGCCGGAACTGGCGGCCCGGGATCGTGCCTGGGCCAGTTGCTCACTGGAAAATCGCGACGGTACACAATCCAACAGCGCCGGTTCTACGACTAGGGATAGACGGTCCATGGCATGCGCTCCAACGCCGGGGGCTTTGAGCCCTGTCGACGCGGCAGGCCATTACGGCAGTTGCCGGAACGTCTTGTCGCGCCACTACTCCCCGGTGAGCAATTGTTCGTCGTCTGGTGCCATGGTCGCCAATGAACTTCGTCGGCGGTCCGCCAGCACCCAACTGCCGTCGTACAACTGCAGCGGGAAACTCTCGGTCCTGCTCTGGCGTCGTTCGACGAATCCTTCGGAAGTGCTCACTGCCGTTCCGGGTTCGCGCTCCATCCCTAAAAGGTCACAGACTGCACGGGCCAGTTCCGCCAATGGAAACGGTTTGAACAGGATATGGCTGACTCCCAGTTGCCGGGCCCGCTCACAGACTTCAGCGGTTGGGTGCCCGGTAATCAGCACAAAATGACACTTCCTGTTCTGGCGGACGGCATCGAGCACCTGAAAGCCTTCCATATCGGGCAAGCGGTAATCGAACACCATCACATCGGGTGCAAAACTCTCGGCTATGCCGATCGCCATGGCACCTTCGTTCGCTATCCGAACGTCCAGCGCTTGCGCCTGAAGGTAATCCTTGAGGTTTTCTGCAAGGAGCTGTTCGTCTTCGACAACCAGTACTTTGTTTAACAAGGTCGACTCCTTGAAACCGCAGGTCCGATGTTCGAGCCTGGGAGTACGCGCCTTAATTAGGCTAACGCACACTTCATGCCAGGCTGAGTGCCGGTTTTTTACCGCTTTACGTCTATGAATTTTATGGAAAAAGCTTTTTGTACAAAAACCCCATCCCCCAAAGGCGGGGAACCGTACGGAGTTGTACGCAAGCGTTTCCCCACTATTGGGGGTTAAACGTTCATTGGTCGTCAACCCGTTCGATTCGATTGTCTGATCGCAGCCGCGCGAGCACCGCGAAGCGAACCTGGGCCTGTTGCTGGCGAGCGAGGTACGCCCGTACCATTTCCAGCCCCTGTTGCTCTGAGACATCGGCCGCCTCCGCGTGGTTCTGTAAATAAATCAAATGCCAGCCAACCGGTGTGCGCACTGGCTCGCTGACGTCGCCGGGTGCCAAGGCAAACGCCACCGCTTCGAATTCCGGCCACATGCGCCCACGGGGAAAAGCGCCCAGTGCCCCGCCGTCACTGGCCGATGCGTCTTCGGAACCGGCCCGGGCGACGCTGGCGAAGTCTTCGCCCTGACTGATTTTCACGCGCATCTCCACCAAGCGTAGACGCGCGGCTTCGACTGTGGAAGCGTCTGCCCCCGGCGCCACCTTGATCAGGATGTGCCGGGCCTGCACTTCTTCGGGCTGGCGCAGGTCGGCGCGGTGCTCGTCGTAGAAGGCGCGGACCTGTTTTTCATCCGGTTCGCTAACCTGGGTCAGCTCGGCAAACACTTGCTGGGCCGCCAGTTCACGGCGGGTGTATTCGGCAAACCCGGCTTCGTCGAAACCGGCCTCTTCCAGGCGCCGGGCGAACACCTCGGCGCCGCCCATGGCCTGCCGCGTCTGCTCGACCTGATTGTTGACCGTGGCATCGCTGATCACGACCCCGCGTTTCACGGCTTCCTGCCACAGCAGTTCCTTATCGATCAACGCGCTCAGCGCCGCCTGCCGCAACTGCTTGTACGCCTTGGGATTACGAATGCTCGCCACCGCTCGCCCCTGATCCTCGAGGAATTCGGCGAAATAACGCTCGAGGCGAAACTCGGAAATCTCCGCGCCATTGACCCGCGCGGCGGCCGGCCCATTGCTGCAAAACGCCACCGGCACCCACATTGTCAGCAGGATCAGCAAGGTGTTGAACTTCATGATCGGCCTCCCGTCAGGGCATAGCGGATATGGATTTATAAGGGGCTACCAGATGAAAATTCTGCTCGGGCAAGTCCACGGTGACGATGTGCGCGCCGTTCAGACCCTGGCGCCGGCCCGGGCCGAAACTGATCAGCGGGGTCAGCCCGGTATCGAAGTCATGCAAGCCTTCCAGGGCACTGATGAGTTTCTCGCGGCTGGCATCGCGGCCGGCCTGCTTCATGCCTTCGCTGAGCAGCAGCATCGAGCTGTAGGCGCCGACTTGCAGCACCGAATGCTGGGCGCCAAGGCCCTGGACTTTGCGTAATCGGCTCAGGGCGGCGCGCCCGGCCAGCGTCCAGTCGCTGGGCACAAACGGATAGGACAGAAACACCCGCCGGGTAAAACCGCTGGGCACCTGAAACAGATCACCCGACACCTGATTCGACGCGGCGAACAGGTACGGCACCTGCCCTGCCCTTTGCAGGCGCGCGGCGAGCAGGCTGAAATCGGCGCCACAACCAATGTAAAACACCGATCGCGAGCCCAATGGCAGCTCGTCCTGCGCCGAGTCGTAGATTTTGAGGCTGACCTTTTGCCAGGCGTGCTCTTGCAGGTACTCACTCAGGTCCTGTGCCGTCGCCTGTTGGCCGGGATCGTTGGTGTAGGCGATCATCGTCGGCCCCTGCAATACCCGCAGCTTGCCGGCGGCGTAGTTGGCCAGGGCGATCAGTTGCTCGCGCAACCCCGGCAGCGGTTCGAAAATCTGCCGGCTGACCTGGCTCGACCCCAGCAACGACAGCGGCCCGATCAGCGGAATACCGGCCCGTTCCAGGCGCTCGGCCAGTTCCGAGTCCAGTGCCGGCACCAACGGTGCGATCAGGGCGAATACTTGTTCCTCTTCGATCAACCGGTCCAGCGCCTGCTCCGCAGTGAAACGGTCAGGGCCCGGATCGACAATGGTCAGGCGCAACTGCCGGCCATGAATGCCGCCCGCTTCGTTGATACGCGCCACGCTGCCCCTAAGCACCGCCGCCACGGTATTGCCCTGCTCACTCAACGGTCCCTGGCTCGGCAACAAGGTGCCTAGGTGCAGGCTGTCGGGGGTCAGGCCCGGGTCGCGGTCGTCGGCCAGTCGTTTGAGGTAGGCCGTGAGGTTGCGCTGGTCATTCATCGATAGCGAAAATCGCGGCATCGCCGGGTCGAGTCGGTTGCCGCCGGAGTCACGTCCCTCCTGGATGGCGCGGGCCAGGGTGCCCTCGGTGTAAGGCGGGTAATTACGGCCGTTGATCTGCTGCTGGCCGTAAGTGCTGCTGAGCCGCGACCAATTGAGTTCCGTCGGCCGCACCCCACCTTCGGGCCGTCCCAGGCCATCGGCACCGTGGCAATTGGCACACGGCAGGCTGGTGGCGGGCATCTGCATGCCCGCCGCGCCGATCCGGGCCATGATCGGCTCACCGCTCGCGGACACCCCTTCGCGATACAGCCGTTTGCCCGCCGTTTCGCTGGGGGTCAACTGCACGGCGTGGGCGCGCATGCTGATCGCGCCGAGCATGAGCAGGCCAAGGACGAACACGAAGATGCCATAGGATTTCAACATGGCGCGCCCTCAGCGACCGGCCACGGGCATTGTCAGCAACTGCAAGCGCTGGGCAATGGCGGCGGCCGGGGCATCGGGACGGATTTTACTCCAGCGTTTGTTGGCGACATCTCCCACGATCAGTTGTGTTGAATGTTGTTCGGGGGTCGGTACGATCTGGCCGATGCGTCCCAGGACAAGGTCCATGCCTGCCTTGTCGCCGGTAAGAAAAAACCAGTGGGGGCCATCGACGCCCTGCTTCAAGGTGTAAGCCTTGAGTACCGCCGGAGTGTCCCGTAGCGGATCACTGGTAAGGGAAATAAAGGTAATGCCGTCGGCCTTGTCGCCCAGCAACTCACGCACTTCCTTGAGTTTTTGAGTGATCAGCGGGCAGGCATCCGTGCAGCTGGTGAAGATCACGTTCAACAGCACCACGCGGTTTTGCAGGGCGTCGCTGTAGAAGCGCAGGGTCTGGCCGTTCTGGTCCTGCAACGGCGTGTCGGTGAACCAGGTTTTCGCATCACGCGTACCCGTCGCCGGTTGCGCAGCCGCCACTGCCGGGGCGGGTTCCTGATGCCCCTCGTGGGCGAACGCCAGCGAACTGAAGATGCAGAAGCACAGGCTCAGGGCGATCCAGTCGACGATTCTCATGGTTGGTCCTCCATGGCAATGGCGGTGTGCTTGGCGTGGGTGTTGCGCTGGCCACTGATTTTTTCCACTTCACGAGTGAGCACCGCCGGGTCGGTGAAGCCGTAATAACGCATCCAGTGGCGGCTGTTGCCGTCGCCGACGAGGATCAGTGGCTGGTGGTTTTTGAAGTCGCCGCTGAAGGTGCCCAGGCCCTTGAGGGTTTCGTTGATCGAGTGAGTGCTGCCGGTCAGCCAACTCCAGCCCGGGCCTCGCTGGAAGTTGCGCGCGTAGTCGCTCAGGCGTTTGGCGTCATCGCGCTGCGGGTCGATGCTGATCGACACCAGTTGCACTTCGCCGCCGACCCGCGCACCCAGCTGTTTCTGGACCTTGCCCATGATCGACGACACCACCGGGCAGACCGTGGTGCAACTGGTGTAGATGAAGCTCATGACCACGATTTTGTTGGTCACCAGGTCCTGCTCCAGACGTACCGGTTTGCCGTTCTGGTCCACGAGAGCCACGTCGGCAAACTTGACCTGGGTGCTTTCTGCACTGGCGCTTTTGGGCGGCACGCTGTGCCCGGCGTGCTCATCCGCCGAGTGCGCCAACGCTTGCCCGATCCCAAGGGCCAGCAGGCAGAACGTCAGCAGTCCACGGTGTGCGAATCGGTTCATGTCGATTTCCTCTTCAGTGGGCATCGCCGGGCAGCACCCGGACGCTGGCAAAAGTCTTGTCGTCGAAACGCGCGCCGAGGGACGCCGCGTGCACGTGCAGGTACCAGGCGCCGTTCTGGTCGAGGGTCACCGGGGCTTCATAAATGCCGTTGCCCACGTCGAGGGCGGCGACTTCCCGGGCCTGTGAAGTCGGGGCGAGAAAGTAGCGCACGTGCACGTCTTTCACGCCGCTGCGCTGGGCCTTTTGCGCTCCCTGCACAATGCGGAAACGCACGGTGTAGGGACGACCGAGGGCGGCGGTGGCTTTATCCAGCATGAACTCCACTTTGGGTACGCCGGGGTGCTGCTCGCGTGTGGCGTCCGGTTCAACCAGCGCGGTGAAGCAATGCACGATGCTCGGCTGATTGAGCAGGAAAGCCACGTCAAAACGCCCGGCGCTGGGCAGTTTGATCCGTGCGCTGTACAGCCCCGGCTCGACTTCGCGCAGGCTGCGGTCGATGACCAGCGCCGCCCGCGCCACTTGCCCGCGATTGGGGTAACCGGACATCGGCGCGTTCATGCCTTCGGCGTAGAAGTAGGTGGTGTTGTCCACCGGGTTGACCACGAACACCGCGTTATCGTCCCGCGACACCGCGAGGCTCGAGGCCAACGGCAGGTCGCCGGCCAGCCGTGGCGCCTGCGGCCCGGCGTCGAAACCCTGGCTGATGGGTTTGCGGCCCTCACCCAGGGATGACAGGTTGATCATCGTGACCTTGGCCGAGGCCAGCCCACGCACGTAGGTGTAGGCCTTGGTGAACACCACTTGATAAGGTTCGGCGGAGACGTCCAGTTCATGGATCATCGAATCGGTGGCGGCGTCGATCACGGCAGCCTGGTTTTCCAGGGTATTGAGCACGATGCCAAAACGACCGTCGGCGCTGAACCCCATCGGGCCCAGGCCCTGTTTCATCTTGATCACACGGCGCACGTCGAGGCTGGCGGTGTCGACCACGGTGACGGTGCCGTCCTTGCCGTCGGCGACGTACACCGCCTGGGACAGTGGCGAGTGCGCCACAGACAACGGGTTGGAACCGGTTTTGAGTTGTTTGCTGATGGTCAGGCTGGCGATGTCGATGATGCTCAGCGTGCCGTCGTCGCGGTTGGTGACGAAGGCGAAACGGCTGTCTTTGCTGAAGGCGATTTCGTGATGGCCGCGACCGGTGGCCAGGTGTTTGAGCGGTTTCAGGCTCTGGGTGTCGATCACGGTGACCCCGGAGTCTTCGGTTTTAGAGGCATTGTTGCCGACCCACAGCAGGCGTTCGTCCGGTTGCAGGGCCACGCGTACCGGGATGCTGCCAGCGGCGACGGAGTCGATCAGTTTGAATTGCTCGCTGTCGACCACTGCGACTTCCCCGGCGGTCGGCATGGATATGAACACGCGTTTGTTGTCCTTGGGCGTGACCCAATCCATCGGCGGTTGCTTGAGGTCGATCCGCGCCATGGTGCTGGTGATGCCGCCGACGGACACCGACGGGTCGACCACCGAGACGCTGGCATCGCGGTTCATCACCATCAGGAAATAACTGTTGAGATCGAGCAGTGGCCGTGCGCCGATGCTGGATTTCAGGAACACCCCGACCCGGGATTTGCAGCTCTGTTCGCGGCCTTGGGCTTCGTCAGCGGCAATCGTTTGCGGGTCGACCCAGGCACCGGGCGCGACGCCCGCCAACGGCTGGCCCGACGCACTGTCAGTGACCCGGAAGCGCACATCAGCAAACCCGCCCTCGCGCAGCACGCCATCCTTCGCCAGCGCCTTGACCTCAAGGGACACGGACACGCCGTCACGCTCGAGCGTCTGGCTGTCGGCCTCCGGCGTGGCGCCGGCAGCCAGTGCACCCACGCTAAGACACAGGCCCATTCCGATGCTGATAATCCGCTTCATTGCACTCTCCCTTTCAGATCCCAACCCGCCACCCCGGCCCCTGTGGGAACGCCGACACATCCAACATTGATGTGCATGACATTCCGCCATCGCGAGCAGGCTCACTCCTACAGGTTCGCGGTAGCCGAACCACCACCGTCCCCTGTGGGAGCGAGACCGGCTTGCCGGCGATGAGGCCGGCACATCCAACCTCCGCGTGCCTGACACACGCCGCCGCCCCAGGTGTTGCATTGCCCTCGCCCTAAGGCGCCGGTTCCAGTTCATTGGTCACCCGCAACAACCCCCACAACCCGGCGGTGTTGCCGTAGGCGCCGTAATCGCGGAACAGGTAATCACCCGGTATCGCGTTGCTGTCCCCGGCACTCGGGTGCATGAAGCTGAAGTGCGCCGCCGGCAAGATGCTTTCGTGGGCGCCGATGTACATCGACATCGGGTTGAAGCCAAACCGCACCGAACCCACTCCAGGTGTCGCCATCGGATAACCACCGGTGTCGCTCTTCTCCGACTGGAACGGATTGACCGACCAGACATGACCATCCAGCTGGAAGGTCGACCCACGGCTGCCACCGGTCGGCATCAGGATGTGCGTGCGGAACGGTTGCCCCGGCTTCGCATACAGCACCGGCGTTTGCGGATCGCCCCCCACCAGCGCATTGCTGTACGCCATGTGCGCGTTGGGCACGTCGCCATACCCCGCGCCGTCGGCGTGACCGAACGGCGCGTCCGGCGCCAGGCCGAAGCGATACCACAGCGGCTCGGCCTTGTAGTTGATGGCCATGCTCGAGTTGTCTTGTGGATCGGTCGGCACACCCAGGCCTTCCGCCGCGATGCCTTCCACCGGCCGGCCGTTGGCCCAGCGAATGTTCAAGGCTTTCTGCCAGACCATCGCAAAGTCACGGTAGGTGGTCTGCCCCGGCGCGGTGACGGTCGCATTGGCCTTGCGCGCATCGTCGACCCAGGTCGCGCCCACCGGCAAGACACTCATCGCGCCGCCCAGGCCTTTTTGTGGCTGCTTGATCACGTCCGCCGGGGTGAAATTAAGCCCGCCGAACTCCACCGCCGTGGCGTTGATGTTGTCGACGCTGCGGCCCAGTTGGGTAATCGGCTTGCCTTCGCGCTCCAGGTGCCCGGCGTAGTACTGATACGTCCGCGTCGGGTAAGCACCGCTGTTGCCGACCCGTGGTGGCACGGTCTGGATCGGGTTGGCGCCGACGTTGGCGCCGTCTGACTTGGTGATGTCGTACGCCAGCAATTGCGCGTGCAGACCCACGTGGCTCGACGGCCGCATCAGGTTGTTGCTGAAGGTGGTCGAGCCCATGCCATCGTTGCGATCACGCTTGACCACGCCCTGCATCACCGCCGTCTGGGTCAGGTCCGGCATGACCATCGGCAAACGGTTTTCCAGGGTGATGTTGATGCAGTCACCGGCCGTGGCGCGCAGCACCAGCGGTTCGACAGGCACACCGGGCTTGAGCTTGCCGGTGACCGGATCGAGGTCGGATTTGCGCACGTACAGGATCGCGGTCGGGTCATGCAACGGGCCGCTCTGCCCGCCGATGGTGACGGTCTCGCCATCTTCAGGATCGGTCACGGTGACCTGCGGAATGTTCACCGCCCGCGAGTTGTACACCAGAGTGCCACCCGCCGGGTTCAACGGCCCGCCGACGTGTTGCCCGAGCCCGGCCGGATCCCCCAGGGCCAGCCCCAGGGAATTGCCGAGAATGTCGTTGGCCAGCGCCGCGACCACTTCGTAGTTGCGCTGCACAGTCGGCCGGGTGCCGATGCCATTCGGGTTGGCGCTGATCCGTGGGCAAGTGCCATCGAACGCCACGGTGTTGCGCATGCCCGCCGGTTTCGGGTTGTTCGGCAGCGCGAACAGATCGGCGCGCTGAGCGGTGTAGTTGCGCATCACGCCCCAGATGCCGCTCCAGTAACCTTCCAGCGAAGCGTCCATCGAGTACAGGTAGTCACCCGTGGTCGCGGCCGAACTGGAGATCATCGACACCGGCGCATTGAAGCCCATCTGCTCGGAGATGCCGATCATCTGCGACGAGCGCCAGCCGGAGTTGGAGCTGTTGCCGAAACCGGACCCGCTTTGCAGCCATTTCACGCCGTGCAGGGTCACGTTGTGCTCTTCTTCGTGGCCGCCGGCATGCACCCGCAACCGCACGTTATCACCGGTGTAGGTGCGCAGCATCGGGGTGAACGGGTCGCCCGGTTCCGCGCCGCCACGGTTGATGTGCGGCGGGAACAGCGTGGTGCCGCCGGTAGGACCGGTCGCCGCCGTGACCAGGTTCGGCGCCAGGTTCATCGCCGGGATGGCGCGGTCGGTACGGCTTTGCATGGCGTACGCCAGATCGCCGCCGAGGCCGTCGGCCTGCATGCCGCGCTTGCCGTCCGGGCCGACCCGGTTCGGGTCGTATACCCGCAGGGCCAGCGGTTCGTTGCGGTAATTGACCACGAACATGCCGGGGTCATCGACCGAGATCGCTTGCGGGCATGGCCGACTTGGGCAGCCTTCCACCAGCCCGCCCTGCACTTCGACGATGCCGTCCAGCAGGTTGCTGGCGTTGTTGCGCACCGGCGGATTGATCGCGTAGCGGAAGCTGTCCGCGGTGGCCGGGAACGCTTGTGGATTGGGCACGCCATTGGGGCCTGCGCCGACGTACACACCGGCTTCATAAGCGTGCTGGAAGTCGCTGTATTCAAGGAAGAACTCACGGAAGCTGTCGTTCTTGCCGTCGCCGTCCAGGTCACCGGTCGAGACCACCGCTTGCCACGACGTCGGCCCGCCATCCTGCCGCGCGCCGCTGTACAACGGCTCGCCGGTTTCGGCGTGGAACCAGGTGGAACCGGCCGGCTCGGCCAGCACCGTGGCGTAGAGGCCAATCTGCTGGTGAGTCGATGGGCCGAGGTGGTCGTGGGTGAAAATGGTCCCCAGGCCACGGTCGACGCCTTTGCTGTTCACCACCGGATCGACGAACCAGCGTTGCATCGCGGTGCGCGCCCCGACCCAGTCCGCGCGGCCAAACTGGCCAAAGTACGGGTGATTTCTGGCTTTCGGACAGGTCGGTGTGCCGTCACGCGGATCGGCACCGGTGCATTGGTTGAACTCGCGAATCGCGTGGATGCGTTCTTGCACCGCGCCGGGGGAAAGCACGCCGTCTTCGTAGTTCCAGCCGTTGGCCGAACCATCGGCGGCGGTCAGGTCCCATTTCGGCAGGTGGATGTGTTGACCGATGACATCGGTCGGCGTGCGCACCTGATAATCGTCCATCTCATAAGTGGCCGGCACCAGGTTGGTTTGCTGGTACTGCACGCAGTCAAAGGTGTTCATGCGCATCACCAGCGGTTCTGGCGGACGCTGCTTGTTGATCACCGGCCATGCGTCTTCCCACAGGGCCAGGATGCGCGCTTGCGGGAAGTGGTAGCCGACCTTGTTGTAGACCGCGTCGAACTGGATGTTCGCCGCTTTGTAGATGCGCGGACGGTCGGCGGTGAAGGTCGACGAGCCGACAAACGACAGGCCGTCGATGCGCTCGCCACTGTTGAACTCGCCGCTGCCGGCGCTGCTGGTCAGGCGTTTTTGCCGGTCGTCCATGCACGGTTCGTAGTACGGCGCGCCCGCAATCGGCAACGCGCCGTTGGTGCGGAAGTTGCGCGCAACGATCTGATTGCCGGGCAGCAAGGCAAAACTGGGGTGTTCTTTTTTGGCGTGGAAGGCCATGGCGGCCTGTTCGACTTCGGTGCCTTCTTCCGGCATGTAGATCGGTTTGGCCCGGGTCACTTCCTTGGAGAAATCCAGCGACGTGGTAATGGTGTGCGCCTGGCCACCGGCCGAAAAACCGTCCAGGGAATGCCGCCCCAAACCGCCATCCCAGCCACCGGATTGCGCCGGGTCGAGGTTGGCCCACAAGGCATTGCCGCTGTTCTTCAAGCTCTGGGCCTTGGCGGCGTCGAGCATGTCCAGTGGCGGGGTCGGTGGGCGCTGGCCGACCGAACTTTCCATGCCGCCGATCCAGAACGGATAGCCAGGGTTTTTCAGGCTGCCGTCGGCATTGCGGTTGGCTTCGCTGCGATCCACCAGGGCCAGCGAACCAATGGCTTGAGGGCCACCGTTGCCGCCATGGTGTTCGCCGTCGTCATCGCCCTCTTCATCGTCGTCATCCCCTTGGGCGACCAGGGTCTCGCCGATTCTTGGCACCACCGCGACTTTGCCTGGCATCGGCGCCATGGCTTTACCCGGCAACGGCACGACCGCCGGGATGGGCGTACCGGCAACGATTTCGCCATCGGGCAAGGCGCGGGCGCCGGCGGCGGGTTTGCCGCTGCGCAAGGCGAAAGGCACGTTGTGATAACCGTCGGCGCCCTGTTGCGACACTTCGAGCCGGGTGCCTTCTTCAAACACGTCGTGGACCCGCCACATGCTCCACATGCCTTGGGCGAAGTGCGGATAGAAGTGACAGTGATAGATCGCATCGCCGGCGACGCGGTTGCGGTTACCCGAACCGCCGTTGGCGATTTCATAGGTGTAGCCGGCGCCTGGACCGATGCCTTGGGCGTCCACGTAGTCGGAGTTGTCATCGTTGGGGTTGAACAGCCATTGGTGACCATGCAGGTGGAAAATGTGCTGCTCATGGCCGTTGTGGGTGTTGCGGAATTTGACGAAGTCGCCGATGTAGCTGTGGTTGACGTTGGACGGCTCGGACGGGTACAGCGCCATCGTGGCCTTGACCCCGACCTGATCGGCGCGCGGTGTTTCGCCGGGGCGGATGTTTTCCAGGCCGGCGTTGGCCGGCACATCCACCAGCATTGCCACATCGCCGACGGTGTGCGAGCTGAGGAAGAACTCTTCATAGGCGCAAGACAGGCAATCGTGCATCGGCCCGACGCCTAATCGGTTAGCGACGACTTCGGCGCCCATGCCACCGGAACCGTAGTTGATCATGAACGAGTCGCGGGTCGGCTCCAGCACGTGCGACATGACCGGGTCCGCCCAATAGGCAGGAAAGGCCTGGGTCGCGGCGGTTTCATCCTGGAACTGCGAGGCGAAATCGCGGAACGGTTCGAGTCGATTGGGCAGCGCCGGGTTGCGTTTGCCGATGGCTTCCAGCGGATAAGTCGACGGTGGGAAGCTGCCGTCGGCGTTGCTGCCCATCACGATCGCATCGCTTTCACTGGAAATGATTTCGTTGCCGTCGACCATGTTGATGATCGGCTTGCCGGCCTTGCCTTCACGGATCCATGGCTCGCGCTGCGGGTAGCGCGCCTGGTAATCGACAATCGGTTGACCGGCCGGCGTACGGCCGCTGCTGGCCAGGCGCATCTCTTCTTCGGTCACGGTGTTGCGGTAGGCACGGCCGCCCTTGGGCACGACTACCACTTCGCCGAACAGGCCGTTGGCCACGTTGCCGGCATCGCCCTCGCCACCAAACGTGGCGCCACGGCTGCTGACCGCGAACGCGCCTTCGCGCTCGGCGTACAAGGTGTAGGAACGGGTGGCACCGGGGGCGGCGAGTGAGTTGCCGTTGCGTCCGGTGTACGAGGCAATGTCGTCGATGCTGTTGACGGCTTGCAGGCCGTTGACCTGGAAACCGACGTGACGGTCAGTGACTTGCTCGTCGACCTTGAAGTCTTCCGCTTCACCGATCTGCACTTCACCTTCGATCTCGCCCTCTTCTTCCCCGCCGTCATCGTGCGACCCGGGGTTGGCCTGGTAGGCCAGCAGGTTTTGCAGGTTGATGGTCAGGCAGTCACCGGCGGCCACCCGCAGCACCAAAGGGCGGGGGCGCTTGTCGGGGCGCAGCGAGACTTTGCCCGGCACCGCCGCGCCACCCTGGGCGAGGGACAGGTTGCGGTCGTCGACCACGTCACGGCGCAGGGCGAACATCATGCCGTTGACGTTTTGCGCGCCGAGGCGGTTGAACATCAGCGGCTGGTCCAGCGCCACGACGTTCGCCACCAGGTTGCGTTCGCAACGGAGCGCGGCTTCGGCCAGCTCAATGCCGAACAGGGGCGCAAAAAACAGCAGCAGGTTAACCAAATGATGAGCGTGGTGTATGCCGGTCATGATCACGGGCCTCGCTGTGGGTGCTCACAGGGAATGATTCTCGACAAATCCCCTTGAGCAATCCGCATGCCAAAATTTTTTATGTTGTTTTTCAGCAACCTGCGTAAACGACTTGATAACTCGGGGGATATTCCCCACCCAATGCCCCACTTTTCGGGCCCGCGCCCATTGCACCTGAAACGCCTATCCCCTGTAGGAGCGAGCTTGCTCGCGATGGACGTCAACGATGACATTGGCGACCTGAAAGAACGCGGTGCCTTGGCGTTTTTCGCGAGCAAGCTCGCTCCTACAGGGAATCTGCGGCGGGAGTAACTGCCCGGCACTTTCCCCACTATTGGGGCAACCCCCACTCACAGCGGCGCATCCACGGCCAGGCCCTGCAAACGGCGGTATTGGCGCAGGACGTTTGGCACATAACGCTGGGTTTCGGCGAACGGCGGGATCACTCCGCCACGGCTCAGCACCGCTTGCGGCCCGGCGTTGTAGGCCGCCACGGCGAGGGCGATGTCGTTGTCGAACAGGTTCATCAGGCGCTTGAGGTATTTGGCCCCGCCCTGGATGTTGGCTTTGGGGTCATAGACGTTTTTCACCCCCATCTCCCGGGCGGTGTCGGGCATCAATTGCATCAGCCCGCCGGCGCCTTTGGCGGAGGTCGCGTCGGCGTTGTAGCGCGACTCTGCCCGTATCACCGCGTGCAACAGTGCCGCCGGTAATTCATTGGCCGTGGCCGCCGCCGAGACCAGCTCGGCATAGGGTTGATCGGCGATCATCTGCGGCTGCTGATCGAGGCTGACCAGCGCCTTTTCGGGCTCATGGATCACCCGTTCATAGTGGCGCCCGGGACGATGGACATTGGACAAAACGTAGCGGCCATTGGTGTCCAGGGAAATGAACACATCGGCTTGAGCGACGCCCGTCAACAGCAGACAGCCGAGCAGTCCCCGGGTGAGTGACTTCTTCATTGCACCTCCCCTGACCAGCCCCGAAAAGTGGGGGTAATGCCCCAATGGCCGATCGTGAATCAGCCATACGCAAGCACTGTGCCGAAAGCGAGAAGGCCCGTAATACAAGGGGTACAGAAGGATGCGCAGGCATGAGCATGGCAATTGCATAAGCCTGCATGGCGACTCTTCTGCCGACTGTGTGAGGTCATCATGAATCAGCGTCTGCGTTCTACCCCGCGTACTCAAGGCGGGTTCACCCTGCTCGAACTGTTGGTGGTGCTGGTGGTGCTCGGGCTGTTGGCCGGCATCGTCGCGCCGAAGTATTTCGCCCAACTGGGCCGCTCTGAAGTGAAGGTGGCCAAGGCGCAAATTGAAGGCCTGGGCAAGGCACTGGATCTGTACCGCCTGGAGGTCGGCCACTACCCGTCGACCGAACAGGGTTTGCAGGCGCTGATCACCGCGCCCAGCGATGAAACCCACTGGACCGGGCCTTACCTGCAGAAAAAACTGCCGCAGGACCCGTGGGGGCGTAACTACACCTATCGCTACCCCGGCGAAAACGGCGAGTACGATTTGCTGTCCCTGGGCAAGGACGGCCAGCCCGGCGGCGAAGGCGAAAACGCCGAAATCACCAGCTGGCAATGACGGGAGCCGACCATGCGCTTTCATCTAAAGGCAGTGGGCAAGGCCGGCGTGGTCTCGATGACGGTCGAGGCGCCGGGCAACATCGAGGCTCGGCGCATCGTCGAAGACCAGGGTTATCGCGTGGTCAGCCTGCAAGCCGAGCGGCACTGGCGGTCGTTGCGCCTCAAGCAGCGGGAAACGTTCAACCTGGTGCTGTTCAGCCAGGAATTGACCACCTTGCTCAACGCAGGCTTGCCGTTGATCGATGCGCTGGAAAGCCTGGCGGAAAAAGAAACCGCGCCACAAGCCCGCAAAACCCTGAGTGAACTGGTGCGCTTGCTCTACGAGGGCAAATCGTTTTCCCAGGCCTTGGCCCAGTTGTCGGCCGTGTTCCCCCCGCTTTACGTGGCGCTGGTGCAGTCCAGCGAGAAAACCGGCGCCGTGGGCGATGCCCTGGGCCGGTATGTCAGCTATCGCCAGCGCATGGACGAGGTTCGGCAGAAAATCGTCAGCGCGTCGATCTACCCCATGCTGTTGCTGGTGGTGGGCGGCGGCGTGGTGCTGTTTTTGATGGGTTACGTGGTGCCGCGCTTCAGCCTGGTGTTCGAAGGGCTGGGGTCGAACCTGCCGTGGTTGTCCCAGATCCTGATGAGCAGCGGCATGTTCCTGCACGCCCACCAGGGTGAATTCTTCGGCATCTTGCTGGCAATCATCACCGCCCTCGCCTTCCTCCAGCGCCAACCGGCCTTTCGTCGCGGCGTCGACCGGGTGATTGAAAAGCTCCCGGCCGTTCATCAGCGAATCTTCATGTACGAACTGGCGCGCTTCTACCGCTCGCTGGGAATTCTGCTGCAGGGCGGCATACCGCTCGTCACCGCCATGGGCATGGTGCGCGGCTTGCTCACGGTCGCCTCCCGCGCGCGCCTGGACCAGGCCTGCGAACGGGTACGCGAGGGGCAGTCGCTGTCCACCGCCCTGGAACTCAATCACCTGGTGACGCCGGTGTCACTGCGCCTGCTGCGCGCCGGTGAACAGTCCGGCAACCTCGGGCAAATGATGGAGCGCAGCGCCGATTTCTACGACGAAGAAATCAGCCGCTGGATCGAATGGTTCGTACGTTTGTTCGAACCGTTGCTGATGACCTTCATCGGCCTGCTGATCGGGGTCATCGTGATCCTGATGTACATCCCCATTTTCGAACTGGCTTCGAGTATTCACTGACCCCTGGAACAGGGTCGACAGCACGTTGCGACGCTCATTGAAGATTTAAATGAATAAATCTTCATGTTGCGGTGTTCACAGGGTTCCGACTTAACAAATGAGTCAAGCAACGCATTTCGCTGCTCATCGACGTTCCATACCAAAAAGCAAGACGGAGAACGACATGCACATGAACAAGCTTTTACTTGCAGTAGCTATCGGCGCAGTCCTGTCGGCGTCTACCGTATTGATCCCGGATAGCCTTTCCAGTGTATCCAGTGCCCATGCCAAGGATGGCAGTGGCGGTGGGGGCTCGGGTGGTGGTGGAGGCGGTGGTGGCGGTGGTGGCGGTGGCGGTGGCGGTGGCGGTGGCGGTG
>NZ_RWIN01000068.1 GCF_009761815.1 Pseudomonas sp. PB120 | reverse complement strand
GGGCCTCTTCGGCGCTGTGGATCAGGGCGCGCATGTCCTTGGGGAAACACGAGCCGCCATAACCGCAGCCGGGGTAGATGAAGTGATAGCCGATGCGCGAGTCGGCACCGATGCCCAGGCGCACCGATTCGATGTCGGCGCCCAGGTGTTCGGCGAGTTCGGCGATCTGGTTGATGAAACTGATCTTGGTCGCCAGCATGCAGTTCGCCGCGTACTTGGTCAGCTCGGCGCTGCGCAGGTCCATGAACATGACGCGGTCATGGTTGCGGTTGAACGGCGCATACAGGTCGCGCATCACGTCGCGCACCGCATCCCTTTCGCAACCGATGATGATGCGGTCCGGGCGCCGGCAATCGGCCACGGCCGAGCCTTCCTTGAGGAATTCCGGATTGGAAACGATATCGAACTGCAGCAGCCGGCCGACCTTGATCAGGTTTTTTTCAATGTGCGCGCGCAAGGTGTCGCCGGTGCCCACGGGCACGGTGGATTTTTCCACCAGAATCACCGGTTGTTCTCGATGACGCGCCACGGCTTCGCCCACCGACAGCACGTAGCGCAAATCGGCCGAGCCGTCTTCCCGGGAGGGTGTGCCCACTGCGATGAACAAGACCTGGCCATGTTGCACCGCGAGCTTTTCGTCGGAGGTGAACTGCAGCCGTTTGGCGTCCAGGCTTTCACGCACCAGGCTGGCCAGCCCCGGCTCGAAAATGCTCACATGCCCTTGCTGGAGCAATTCGATTTTCTTTTCGTCGATGTCCATGCACACCACGTCATGGCCCACTTCAGCCAGGACAGCCGCTTGCACCAGACCAACGTAACCGCTACCAAATACACTGATTTTCATGATGCACTCCTGATTTCGGGCGCGCTTGCAGGTCGGGAATTGATGGTGATGACGCCGAGGATGACCAAGGCCACTCCCAGGCTTTTCGAGAGGCTGAACCCTTCGTTGAACACCGGCAGGCTGGCGGCCAGCAGGTAGACGAGGGCGTAGCTGATGCTGAGCAGCGAGTACGCCCGGCCCAAAGGCACGTCTTTCAGGGCGACAAGCCAGCAGAGCATCGACAGGGCATACGCGCAGATCGCGGCCAGCACCACGGCGATCGCGGACAGATCGAGGTGGTCGGTCAACCAGTGTTCAGGGGAGGGCAGGCGACTCATGCTCCAGCGCATGCCCAGCTGCGCGGCACTGACCAGCAGCACGCTGCCGAGTGCGAAGGTGATTCCTCGGCGCAGGCTCATGTGTGTTGCCCCAGCAGTGCTACACCGCCGATGACCAGGGCTACACCCAGCCAGTGGCGACGGTCGATGGTTTCGTGGAAAACGAAGCGTGCGACCAGGGTGATCAGCACGAAATTCAGGCTCAGCATCGGGTAAGCGATGCCGACTTCGAGGCGCTGCAACACCAGCAACCACACCAGCAACCCCAAGCCCAGCGAGGCGAGGGCCAGCCATAGCCACGGCGAACGCAGTTTGTCGCCCCAGCCCGAGGGCTTGTCGCGCCAGCTTTCCACGGCGAATTTCTGGGCGACCTGGCCCAGGCAGGTCAACAGGCAGGCGGTCAATAGCAGCAGCAGGCTCATGACGCCTCCTGCGGGAAGATCAGAATCACAATATTGCCTTGTTCATAGCGTTTGCCATCCTTGGGCAGTCGTTCGATTTCTTGCAGTTCGTCGTCCCCCTTGACCCGCATGACCACGCCAACCGAGCCTTTCTGGCGTGCGGCGCTCATCCATGCCTGGACGGCCTTTGGGTCGACTTGCTGCTGTGCGCCGTCAGGATAGGCGAGACCATATTTCAGTTCGCCTATCGTGTTGTACAACGCCACGTCCGGGCGTTTCAGGCGCCAGGCCAGCGCCGACGCGGCACCCAGGTCGTTGCTCAGCAGCGTGTCGGTCTGGCTGAGCTCTGCGGCATGCTCAAGGATGAACTGGTCGGGCATCTTGTTGGCCACCACCGATTCGGGGAGCCCGGCCGGAACGAACCCGATCAGCAGCAGGCTGCCAAAGGCCGGAGCAGCCCAGCATTGCAAAGGCCGGAAGGCTTGCAGCAGGTTGGCCATGATCCAGCCGATCAGGCCGATGAACACCAGCATCAGGTTATGCAGTTCATGGCCGTAAATCGGTTTTTTCAATTGCAGGTAGACCAGCGCGAGCAGCGTGATCACGCCCAGCAGCAGGTTCAGCAAGCCATTAATGCCCAGTACCCGGCCTTGCTCGCGATTCAGTCGATCCGCCATGGTATGGCCCAGCAGCAACGCCAACGGCAACAGGCACGGCAGGATGTAACTCGGCAATTTGCCGTTACTCAGGCTGAAGAACAGCAGCGGCATCAACAGCCACAACAACAGGAAAGCGATGTTGGACTGGCGTCGTGTTTGCCAGGCTTGGCGGAGCGCCGGAGGCAACAGCGCTACCCACGGCAGGCTGAACGCCACCAGCAACGGCAAATAGAACCACCACGGTGCGTCGTGCTGCGCATCGTCCCCGGCAAAACGACGGATGTGTTCGTGCCAGAAGAAGAATCGCCAGTAGTCGGGCTCCTGCGCGTGCACCGCCAGGGCCCACGGCAGGCTGACGGCGATCGCCACCACAATCGCCACCGGGCCGTAGATCAGCAGTTCACGCCAGCGCTTTTGCCAGAGCATCCAGGGCAGGGCGATCAGTACCGGCAGCAGCCAGGCAAGGAAACCCTTGGTCATGAACCCCATGCCGCAGGCCAGGCCGAGCACGCCCCATGCGATCAGGCGTTGGGTGCGACCGGCGCTGTCCAGGGCAAACCACAACGCCACCA
>NZ_RWIN01000067.1 GCF_009761815.1 Pseudomonas sp. PB120 | reverse complement strand
CGATGGTGTGTCAGTTGACTCCGGCGTAGCTGACACACCATCGCGAGCAAGCTCGCTCCTACAGGGGATTTGAGGTGATCCGCTCAACACGCAACTATGGTTAAATGCCGCCCCCTCAAATTGCCGACCCAACCCGATGAACTCAGACGCCCTCGCCACCCTCAATGCCCATTTGCTGACGGCACTGGCCACGCCACCCGCCGAAACCCGTCGACTGTTTCACGGGCGTGGCCGCTGCTGGCCGGGGCTGGAGCAATTGACCGTCGACTGGCTGCAGGGCGTGGTGCTGGTAGCGCTGTTCAAGGAGCCGGAAGCGGCGCAACTGGACGCGTTGAAACAGTGTTTGCTGCGCATCACCCAATCCCCGGAGTGGGCGCAATCCGGCGCGCGCGCCTTGCTGTTGCAGCATCGCTACCTGCTGCAAAGCACCACCGAATGGCTGTTGGGGGACGAGATCGACGAGCTGACGATCACCGAGGGCGGCCTGCTGTATCGGGTGGACCTGGGGCGCAAGCAGAACACCGGTCTGTTCCTCGACATGCGTTACGGCCGCGATTGGGTGCGGGCGAATGCCGAAGGCAAGCGCGTGCTGAACCTGTTTGCCTACACCTGCGGGTTCTCGGTGGCGGCCATCGAAGGGGGCGCAACGCAGGTGGTCAACCTGGACATGTCCAGCCCGGCCCTGAACCGTGGCCGCGACAACCACCGACTCAACGGCCACGACATGAGCAAGGTCAGTTTCCTGGGGCATGACCTGTTCAAATCCTGGGGCAAGGTGATCGGCAAGGGCCCGTATGACCTGGTGATCATCGACCCGCCGTCCTTCCAGAAAGGCAGTTTTCTGCTGACCAAGGATTACCAGCGCGTGTTGCGTCGACTGCCGGAATTGCTCAGTCCGCAAGGCACTGTCCTGGCCTGCATGAACGACCCGGCGTTCGGCGCGGACTTCCTCATCGACGGCGTCACCCGCGAAGCCCCGAGCCTGCATTTTGTGCAACGGCTGGAGAACCCGCCGGAGTTTCCGGATGCGGATGTCGAGTGTGGGCTGAAGGCGCTGGTGTTCCAGCTGTAAGACCGAGGCGCGGCCATCGCGAGCAGGCTCGCTCCCACCTTTGATCGCATTTCAATGTGAGACCGAGTTGCTGCCATCGCGAGCAGGCTCGCTCCTACATTGGATCGAGGTGCACACAAAACCCCTGTGGGAGCGAGCCTGCTCGCGATTGCTTTGGGACATTCAACCCATCAGCCGAGGCTCAACGCGGCTGCAACACCAACGCAAACAACTCCCCATGCCCGTTCACATTGAGCTTGTGATACAGATTGCGCCGATGCACCTTCACCGTTTCCGGTGAAATCGCCAGTTGCTGGGCAATCGCCTTGCTTGAGAAGCCTTGGAGAATCAGGCGCGCCGTTTCGATTTCCCGTGCCGTCAGGCGTGCGTCAAAGTGATCCAGCAAACTGGCGAGATCGCCGGCCACCGCCTCCGTGGCCGGGCGCTCCGCTGGCATCAATTGCAAGTGCCGGTGCATCGCCGCCAGCACCCAATCACGCACACATAACAGACGCCCCTGTTCTTCGAGGGTGAAGGCTGTCGCGCGCCCCAGCGACAACCCGAGCACGGCGCCCTCGGTGTTGACCATGAACTGCAACTCGTCAGCGCCGACCACCGAACTGAAGTAACTGAGGTAGTACTCGCTCTGCTGGAACTGGTCCGGAGCGACCGATTGCAGGCTGTGCAGACCGTCGGCAATACCGGCGCAGGCCGCCTGGTAAAACGGATCGAGCAGGTACATGCCAGCGCTGTAATCGGCCAGTTCTTCGTGTTCGGCGGCGCCACCTTTGGAGTCGAAATCGATCAGCAATCGCGGCACGCGGCCCGACTGCATCACCGCGACCAACGCGTTGTCCAGCGGCACCAGCAGGCGCAGGGTGTCCACCAGCGCACGCCAGAAACCGGCCTGCCCCACCGCACCGAACATCCGCGCCAGCCCCTGGTGCACCGGCAACTCTTTCAACAACGCGTCCACGCACTACCCCTTTCGAGTAACCCATGATGGGAATGGGTGAGCACCCCGCCTGCCGATACGCTGCGAGCACCTGTTCATCACCGGCCTTCAGCAGGCCAGGAGTGCCGCATCATGAGTCGTCGCCGCTTGCAGATCAATCTCGGCCTGAGCGCCTGTCTGTGCGTTTCGCTGTCGGCCGTAGCCGCCGACAGCCCGACCGTTCACGTCTACAACTGGTACGACTACATCGGTCCCAACACCCTGCACGACTTCAAGCGCGACACCGGGATCGAACCGGTCTACGACACCTTCGACAGCGCCGAAGTGCTGGAAGGAAAACTGCTCACCAGCCGCAGCGGGTATGACGTGGTGGTGGCCAGTAACTTCAGCCTGCCGACCCTGATCAAGGCCGGTGCCCTGGCGAAACTGCCCCGCGCGCAAATGCCGGACTTCCAGAACATGGACACCGATCTGTTGGCGAAACTGGCCAACAACGATCCCGGCAACCAATACGCCGTGCCGTACCTGTGGGGCACCAATGGCATCGGCTACAACGTCGACAAAGTCCGCGCAGCATTGGGCGACAAGGCGCCGGTGGACTCCTGGGACCTGGTGTTCAACGAGGACAACCTGGCCAAACTCGGCCAGTGCGGCGTGGCGATGCTCGACTCGCCGTCCGAGATGCTGCCGGTCGCCCTGCACTACCTGGGCCTGCCGCCGAACAGCACCAACCCCGAGGATTACAAGAAGGCTGAAGCATTGCTGCTGAAGTTGCGTCCGCATATCGCCTACTTCAACTCGTCGAAATTCATCAGCGACCTGGCCAACGGCAATATCTGCGTTGCGGTGGGTTGGTCCGGCGCGATGCTGGAAGCCAAGACCAACGCCGAGCAGGCCAACAACGGCGTGAAGATCGCCTACAGCTTGCCGAAGGAAGGCGCGCCGGTGTGGTTCGACACGCTGGTGCTGCTCAAGGATGCGCCGCATCCGCAACAGGGACTGGCCTTCATCGACTACCTGATGCGCCCGGACGTCATCGCCCCGGTCAGTGACCACCTCAACTACCCGAACGGCAACCGCAGCGCGACACCGCTGGTGGCAGAAGCGACCCGCACCAACCCGGCGGTGTATCCGTCGGCCGAAGCACTGGCGACGTTGTTTACCCTCCAGCCGTTGCCGCCGGCGACTGAGCGGGTGCGGACGCGGGTCTGGAGCAAGGTCAAAAACGGCCAGTAAATCCACCGCCCCCCCCTGTAGGAGTGAGCCTGCTCGCGATGGCGGTGTGTCAGGCAACGATGATGTCGACTGATACACCGCCATCGCGAGCAAGCTCACTCCTACAGGTTCGGTGTCCGAACCCGATTTTTCTGCCATGTAATGAAGATGAGAATAATGATGAAACCACGTGCCCGCGACCTGAACATCCAGTTCGGCCAACTGCAACCCGGCCCGCTCAACGCCATCACCGATGTGCCCGGCGTGCGCGTCGGCCACAGCAACGTGCGAGGTCGCACCGCCAACGGCCACGACATCCTGACCGGCGTCACCCTGATCGAACCGCGTGCCGGTTCCACCAGCCAGCAACCGTGCTTCGCCGGCGTTCATGTGCTGAACGGCAACGGTGACGCCACCGGCCTGGAGTGGATTCGCGAGGCCGGCCTGTTGACCAGCCCCATCGCCTTCACCAACACCCACAGCCTGGGCGTGGTGCGCGATGCCCTGATTGTGCTGGACCGCGAACAGCAACCGGATGACGGGCGGCTCTACTGGAACATGCCGGTGGTGCTGGAAACCTTCGACGGTTTGCTCAACGACATCAACGGCTTCCATGTAAAACCTGAACACGTGGCTGAAGCCCTGCGTTCCGCGGTCGGCGGCCCGGTGATCGAAGGTTCGGTGGGGGGCGGCAGCGGCATGATCTGCCACGAATTCAAGGGCGGCATCGGCACCGCTTCGCGGCGGCTGGACAGTGCCCAGGGCGGCTGGACGGTCGGCGCCATCGTCCAGGCCAACCACGGCATCCGTAACGAATTGCGCGTCGACGGCTACCCCGTCGGGCGCTACATGGAACAGGCCGACTCGCCGTTCCTCAAAGCGTCGCTGCCGCATCCGGGGATGGGCTCGATCGTGGTGTGCCTGGCCACCGATGCGCCGTTGCTGCCGCATCAATGCACGCGCCTGGCCCAACGCGCCAGCCTTGGCCTGGCCCGCACCGGCGGCGGCAATGAAGACCACAGCGGTGACATTTTCATCGCCTTCGCCACGGGCAATCACGTGCCACCGGCCGCCTACGAGAAAAAGCGTGCGCCCACCACCGATCACCTGAGCATGGTCAACAACGACCACATCAGTGAGTTGTTCCTGGCGGCCACCGAGGCCGTGGAAGAAGCCATCATCAATGCGCTGCTGGCGGGCGACACTGCCGAGGGCAACGGGCACGCGGTACCGGGGCTGGATGCACAAACGTTGCTCAACGCCTTGCACCGGGCCGGCTGGCCGGGGGAAGCGACTAGCGGTACTTGAGGGCGAAAGCCCAACTTCCTACGATAAATCTACGCAGCCGTTTGTTTGCTCAAGCCGTTGCGTAGGGGGTGAGTGCATTGAACCCCTATCAAGCTCACCCCTTGTTTCATGCGCATCTTGAGCCTCAGGGCTCCCCTTCCTCCCCATCTGAGAGCGTTGAGGCTCTTTTTTAAGCGCAAAAAATCCGGCATTGGCCGGAATGTGTCGAGTGAAACCTGTGGCGAGGGAGCTTGCTCCCGCTTGAGTGCGCAGCACTCACAAAAAAGTCATTGTTGCCAGAATTTTGGGGCTGCTACGCAACCCAGCGGGAGCAAGCTCCCTCGCCACAGTTTGCTCTACTGGCAACTTAAAAAATGCTACCCGCCCAATCGCTCACGAACAAACTCACTGGCCTTGCGCGTCATCTGGTCCAAATGCCGGTCACGCTGTTTTTCCGCATCGAGCATCGCCCGCTTGCCGTGTTTTTGCAGCAGGTAGGTATGAATTTGCCGCACTTCCAGCGAGCTGTAGATCGACGCCACATCCAGCAGCCCCATCAAGCCGTCGGAACGGTGATCGCGCGAGTTCATCAACACCTGCGTCCCGCGCACGCCCAGCACCTGGAAACCCATCGACTCAAACCACGGCACCTTGGCCACGGCACAGGTCAGCTCGGCATGGGGATAGCGACCGACCATCTCCCGCAGCATCCTGCGCGCGATGCCCTGGCGACGCTGGTCCGCCTGCACCGCCATGTACGCCACGCCGCACGCGTCGGGATCGTCCTTGATCGGCAGGTACAGCAAGAAGCCGATGACCTTTTCCGGATCGTCCACGTCCGTCGCGACGATCAGCTCCACGGCAATCCCCTTCGCCCCGTTCAGCGCCTCCAGATAGAGGTGAACCTCATAGCCGATCGCGTACTGGTACACGTTGTACAACAGGTTGCTCGGCGGGATCGCGACCATGCTGATGTCGGTCAGGTTATCGACGACCATCTGCAGGATCTGGCTGTTGAGGTGTTCTGGGATCGGGGTCTTGTAGTGCGTGATGTGGGGCATTGTGGCTCTGATTCTGGGGCGAAGGTGACGAGTGTGCTCGTGGGCGTGCCTATCATAACGTGCCGAGGTGTCGACAGTGATGCTGGATGTTTGTGAAGAGGCCAGACGCGACAGCCACGCCTCATTCATTTATGTGCCGCACGCATAACTCTATAGCCGAAATCCGAATAAACCTTCAGCGAGCAACAAGGTCACTCCTAGATGAAGTGCTGGCGAGGCCAGCAATCCAAAGGAATCGACCCATGGCCAACCGCGAGCTGAAACCCATGACCCGACGCACGTTCCTGATAGTCGGCACCGTCACTGCAACGGCGTTGGCGCTTCCACCGTTCATCTGCGCGCGTGCCTCGGCGGTCAATGCCGCACGCCCGGTCCACTCCAAGGTGTCGATAACGGTGAACGGTGAAGCGCGGGCGCTGGATGTCGACACGCGCACTACCCTGCTCGATGCATTACGCGAGAATCTGCAATTGACGGGGACGAAAAAAGGCTGCGACCACGGCCAGTGCGGCGCATGCACAGTGATTGCCGATGGTCGGCGCATCAATTCCTGCCTGACCCTGGCGGTGATGCACGAAGGCTCGCAGATCACCACCATCGAAGGGCTCGGTATGCCGGAAAAACTTCATCCGATGCAGGCCGCGTTCATCAAGCACGATGGCTATCAATGCGGGTATTGCACGCCGGGACAGATCTGTTCGGCGGTTGCGGTGCTCGGTGAGATACGCGACGGCATTCCCAGTCACGTCAGCCCCAGCCTTACCGAGCCGCCCCAACTGATCGCCAGTGAACTCCAGGAACGCATGAGCGGCAATATCTGCCGTTGCGGCGCGTACTCCAACATCATTCAAGCGATCACTGAGGTCGCGGAGGCTAGCGTATGAGGCCCTTCACCTATTTACGCGCCGGGTCCCCGGCAGAAGCCGCGGCGATGGCGGCCCAAGGCACTGACTCGCGGTTCATCGCCGGCGGCACCAATCTGCTGGATCTGATGAAACTCGAGATCGAAACGCCGACGCAGTTGATCGACCTCAACGGCCTCGCCCTGGATCGCATAGAAGCCACCCCCGAAGGCGGCTTGCGAATCGGTGCCCTGGTGAAAAACACCGATCTGGCCGCCGACGCCCGGATCCGGAAAGACTATGGATTGCTCTCCCGCGCCCTCCTCGCCGGTGCATCGGGTCAGCTGCGCAACATGGCAACCACCGCAGGCAACCTGCTGCAACGCACCCGCTGCCCTTATTTTTACGACCCCAACCAGCCGTGCAACAAACGTCAACCGGGTAGCGGCTGCTCGGCCATCAGCGGTTTCAGTCGGCCGTTGGGCATCATCGGGGTCAGTGACGCCTGCATCGCCACGCACCCCAGTGACATGGCCGTCGCGATGCGCGCCCTCGATGCGCACGTTGAAACCGTACGGTCCGACGGCAGCACCCGGGTGATTCCCATAGCGGACTTGCATCGACTGCCTGGCGGTACGCCGAACATCGAAACCACGTTGACCGCGCACGAGCTGATTACCAGTGTCACGCTGCCACCGCCCCTGGGCGGCACGCACATTTACCAGAAGGTCCGTGACCGTGCGTCTTACGCGTTTGCCCTGATTTCGGTGGGCGTGGTGATTCGCCCGGATGGCTCTGGCCGCGTGGCGCTGGGCGGTGTTGCGCCCAAGCCATGGCGAGTGGAAGCGGCAGAACCGGCAATGGCGCAAGGCGCAAAAGCATTGACCGAACAGTTGCTCGCCGGCGCCACCCCCACCCCTGAAAACGCCTTCAAACTGACGTTGGTCGAGCGCACGCTCGCCTCGGTGATGGCGCAAGCGAGGGCTCAAGCATGAAATTCGACACCCCCGCCACGACCAACCCCATCGACCAGTTGAGAGTGGTCGGCAAACCCACGCCCCGCATCGAAGGGCCGCTCAAGACCTGTGGTCGTGCACCCTACGCCTACGAACACCACGATGCCGTACCGAATCAGGCCTATGGCGTGGTGGTTGGCTCGGCTATCGCCAAGGGACGCATCGCGTCGATGGATCTGCAACAAGCGCAGTCGGCGCCCGGCGTGATCACCATCGTGACAGCCCAGAATGCCGGCAAGCTTGGCAAGGGCAAATACAACACCGCAAAACTGCTGGCTGGCCCTGACGTCCAGCACTACCACCAGGCCGTTGCGTTGGTGGTGGCCGAGACGTTCGAACAGGCTCGGGCCGCGGCTCAACTGGTCAGTGTCGACTACGTGAGTGCGCAAGGTAGCTTCGATCTCGCCAGCACCCGCGATACGGCAGTGCAAACCGAGGAAATGCCGGACAGTGTCCATGGCGATTTTGCCAGCGCCTTCGCTGCGGCCCCCATGCAGCTGGACCAGACCTACACCACGCCCGACCAGGCCCACGCGATGATGGAGCCCTTCGCTTCAATGGCGTCCTGGCAAGACGACCAACTGACGCTGTGGACCTCCAACCAGATGATCGACTGGTCTGTCACCGATCTGGCGACCACCCTCGGCGTGCCAAAGCGCAACGTGCGGTTAATCTCGCCTTACGTCGGCGGCGGATTCGGCGGCAAGCTGTTCATTCGTTCCGATGCACTGCTCGCGGCCCTCGGCGCACGCCTGGCCGGCAGGCCGGTGAAAGCCGCGCTCGCGCGCCCGATGATCTTCAACAACGCCACCCACCGCCCGGCAACCATCCAACGCATCCGCATTGGCGCCACGAGCGATGGCAAGATCACCGCCATCGGCCACGAAGGCTGGTCCGGCGACTTGCCCGGCGGCAAGGTCGAGCGTGCCGCGCAGCCGAGCAAATTGCTGTATGCCGGGGCAAACCGCCTGGTGTCGATGAGGCTCTCGATACTTGACCTCCCGGAAGGCAACGCCATGCGTGCACCCGGTGAAACGCCCGGGATGATGGCGCTGGAAATTGCCATGGACGAGATGGCGCAGCAGCTGAAACTGGACCCGATCGAGTTCCGGATCCTCAATGACACCCAGGTTGATCCCACTCAACCCGACCGACCTTTTTCCACCCGTCAACTGACCGAATGCCTGCGCATCGGGGCCAACCACTTTGGCTGGATCAAGCGCCACGCACAACCGGGCACGCAGCGCGAAGGCCGGTGGCTGGTTGGCATGGGGGTAGGCGTCGCGTTTCGCAATAACCTCCAGGTGAAATCTGGCGCACGCGTGCGATTGAACGATCAGGGGATCGTGACCGTGGAAACCGACATGACTGACATCGGCACCGGCAGCTACACCATCATCGGTCAGACGGCGGCAGAAATGCTGGGGGTGCCGCTCGACAAGGTTGTCGTGCGGCTGGGCGACTCAAGCTTTCCAGTGTCCTCAGGCTCGGGTGGGCAATTCGGCGGCAACTGCTCGACGGCCGGGGTGTATGCGGCCTGCGTCAAACTCCGTGAGGCCATTGCACAACGCTTGGGGGTAAATGCGGACGAAGCGGTGTTCATCGACAGCGAAGTGCGGGTCGCCGGTAAAATCGTGCCATTGGGCAGCCTCGCGCAAGCGGGAGAAATCGTGGCCGACGATACCATCGAGTTCGCCGAACTGAGCGACAAGTACCAGCAATCCACCTTCGGCGCGCATTTCGTCGAAGTCGCGGTCGACAGCGCCACCGGGGAAACTCGCGTGAGAAGGATGCTGGCCGTATGCGCAGCCGGGCGAATTTTAAACCCGACGTCAGCCCGCAGTCAGGTGATCGGTGCCATGACCATGGGTGTCGGTGCGGCATTGATGGAAGACCTGGTGGTGGACAAGCGCCGGGGCTTTTTTGTCAATCACGACCTGGCCGGTTACGAGGTGCCGGTGCACGCGGACATTCCCCATCAAGAAGTCATTTTTCTCGATGAAACCGACCCGATGTCATCACCGATGAAAGCCAAGGGGGTAGGCGAGTTGGGCCTGTGTGGCGTCAGCGCGGCGATTGCCAACGCCATTTACAACGCGACAGGCGCGCGGATCAGGGAATATCCGATCACGCTCGACAAGCTTCTGGACACCTTACCGCCGATGATTTAAAGCCGCCTCGAAACCTGCCAACGCCTGCTACCGGCTGTGACAGCCTGCCGGGGGCTTGGCTCATCGCGTACAAGGTCGCGGCGCGTCCCTCCCGACTTAAGTCCCCCCACCCAAAGCTGAGGACTTTCCCCCAGTCTGAACGCCATTGATTTATCCGTGTAAATCACAAACAGCTGATTTAAAACAGATTTGCAGCTCGCCTCCGGGTTGGCGCGGCTCTTGCTGGAAGCGTTTTGCAAGTGCCGCCACGCCGGCATGCCCCGAGAGAACCACCATGAAAAGCTCAACTCCTGCGAACAAGTCGCCCGACTTCTTCCGAAGTTCGGGTATTGCCACCCTGATGCTGATCACCTTTGGCCTGAACACGGCCAGCGCAGCGCCGATCGATGATGTCGACCCACCGCCACCGACCGATCCTTCAGCCTATTCCAATCCTCCTGCCGACCC
Source organism: Pseudomonas sp. PB120 (assembly GCF_009761815.1). Classification (GTDB taxonomy): domain Bacteria; phylum Pseudomonadota; class Gammaproteobacteria; order Pseudomonadales; family Pseudomonadaceae; genus Aquipseudomonas. The sequence goes on along the minus strand of NZ_RWIN01000067.1, from coordinate 44,376 downwards.
CGCCGCGGCGCTGGAGGCCCTGAAGTTGTTACCTGAGGCCAACCAGGGCTCATTGGCCTTGCCCGACGGTGTCTTCGGCGACCGGGACACCCCGCGCGCAGACAACGTCCTGCCGCCGGCCGCGCAAACGTCGTTCAATTTCCCCACCAACGGCAAACCCAGCCCGCTGTTCGGCGCCCAGCCGTTCACCCAGCAGTTGCTGTTGTTCGAGGAGTTCGGCCCGGAAAAACTCGACCCGACGACGCCGGCACCGACTCTGACCTTCCCGGTCCCCACACTAGGCCCGGCACCGCAGCAGGATCCGAACAACGTCGCCCGCAGCGGCCCTTCCAGCGCCGCGCTGGATGCCTTCCTGCGCCAACCGGGATTGTTCCCGTTTCCGTCGCAGTTCTCCAATGTGCTCGACCGCAACCCCTGGAAGGCGCAAATCGAAACCTTCCTCAACCGTCATCCGGTGGGTTCGCCGGCCGAAGGGCGCCCGCCGGGAAAAGGCTGGTCGCACCAACGCTGGAATGAGTTCTACCCGCAGACCGCTTACAAAACCGTACAGGCCGGTGCCCGGACCAACCTCGGCCTGCGTGATCGCAAGCAATTGCACAATTACACCGTGGGAGAATTCGGCCCTGGCGGGCTCTATTACCAGACCTCGGACATACCAACCACCACGGGCACGACCAAAGGGATCGACACGCGTTTCCACCCGAATTTCCCGCTGCAGAATCACAACTCGGTATGGACCTTTGACGGCACCTTTCCACCGAAACTGCTCATGGTGCGTTACGGTCAACCGCTGCTGATGCGCCATTACAACGCCCTGCCCATTGATCCTGCGGCCAACATGGGTTTCGGCCTGCACACCATCAGTACCCACGAACACAACGGCCACTCCCCGGCCGAGAGCGATGGCTATGCCAACGCGTTTTTCTTTCCCGGGCAGTACTACGACTATCGCTGGCCGATGCAATTGGCCGGTTATGACACCATCAACACCGATGCCCATGACCCGCGCGCGGCGTTCCCTTGCTCACCGGGCGAGACGCTGTTCGTCAACGACGCCTCGCCAGGCCTCAAGACCTGCGAAAACGGCACGATCCGGATTCGTGGCGACTGGCGCGAGACCATGAGTACCCACTGGTTCCACGACCACATGCTCGATTTCACCGCACAGAATGTCTACAAGGGCAACGCGGTGATGATGAACTACTACAGCGCGCTGGATCGCGGTAACGAAGCGATCGAGGACGGCGTCAACCTGCGTTTGCCCAGTGGTTCGGCGCTGCCCTGGGGCAACCGCGACTACGACGTCAACCTGGTGGTGGCGGACAAGGCCTGGGACGCAAACGGCCAGTTGTGGTTCAACCCGTTCAACACCGACGGCTTTCTCGGCGACCAGATTCTGGTCAACTGGCAGTACCAGCCAAAACTGAAAGTGCGTGCGCGCAGCTATCGCTTCCGCATTCTCAATGGCTCGGTGTCACGCTACCTGAAGATTGCCGTGGTGCGCGAGATTGCCGGTAATGGCGGCGAGTTTCCAGGGCCTTCAGGCTCCGGCGTGTCCTACGCCCGCGTTCCGTTCCACATGATCGGCAACGATGGCAACCTCATGGAACACGCCGTGCCATTCGACGGCAGCATGGACCTGGACGGTGACGGCGATAAGCAGAACCACAATGCGATCCTGCCGACTCAAGGCATTGCCGAACGCTACGACATTATCATCAACTTCGCGAAAAACGGCATCAAGCCGGGCGACAAGCTGTATTTCGTCAACCTGTTGGAACACAAGACAGGCAAGGGTCCGGAGAAGAACGGGCTGAGCCTGGCCGACGTGCTGTCCGAGAAATACAAAGCGGTCATCAAACAGGGCAGCAAAGGTCCCGAGTGGGACAAGGGTGACCCCGTGGTGGGCAAGTTCATGCAGCTATTGGTTCAGCCCTACAGCGGCACGGATGTGAGCATGAACCCGGCCGATTACGAGCCGGCGAAACCGGGCAAGGCGGCGGGCAAGATCATGATCCCGCTGACCATTGATCGTGACAGCGTGGCAGACCAGGCCAAACTCAAGGCGGCGCGCCATCGCGAGTTTGTCTTCGGCCGCTCCGACGGTACCGACGAGGCACCCTGGACCGTCAAGACTGACGGCGGTTTTGGCTACAACATGGACCCCCGCCGGCTCAGCGCCGCACCGCAACTCGCCAACGGTCCGACCGATGCCGGCTTCTCCGGCGACGGCACCCTCGAAGTGTGGAAAATCAAGAACGGTGGCAACGGCTGGAACCATCCGGTGCATGTGCATTTCGAGGAAGGCGTGATTCTCAGCCGCGACGGCAAGGCCCCGCCGGAATGGGAAAAAGGTGCGCGCAAGGACGTGTACCGGATCGGCGAAGGCATCGACAGTTCGGTGGATGTGGAAATGGCGATTCACTTCCGTGAGTTCGCCGGCACTTACATGGAGCACTGCCACAACACCCAGCACGAGGACTCCTCGATGCTGTTGCGCTGGGATGTCGAGCATCCGGGCCAGTTCCAGTTGATGCCAACGCCCCTGCCGGGTTGGGACGGTGTCACCTACGTGAACTCCGCCGCGCTGCCGACCTTCCGCACCGGCGGTAACGGTGACGAAAACAATCAGGGCGAAAACAAGAAACCGATCGCCAACCCTGACAGCGCCATCAGCAACACGGGGCAACCCGTGATCATCAACGTGCTGGCCAACGACACGGACCCGGACGGTAACGTACCGCTGAAAGTGGTGGGCCTGAACCAGCCTGACTCCGGCCAGGGCTCGGTCAGCACCGATGGCGTGCGTGTGACCTACACGCCACCGGCCACCGTTGCCGCGCCGTTCACCGCGACCTTCGCCTATAGCGTCAGCGACGCCAAGGACGCGGTCTCGGCAAATCCGGCGACGGTGTCCGTGGCGGTCAGTGCAGCGGCGGTCAACGAGGACTTGCAGGTGACCAGCGCCTCGGTCTCCGTGCGCAGCAACAGCCGCTACACCTGGGACATCGCCGGTACGACCTCGCGGGCGGCGGGCAACAACCTCACCGTCAGTGTATCGACCACCGCCGGGCCGCTGAACCTGGGGACGGCGACCCTGACGCCCATCGGCACGGGCGCCCGTTGGCGGGTATCGGTGACCACGACCGGCAGTGGCCCGACACCGAACCCGACCCTCACCGTGCGCTCGGCGTTCGGGCAGACGGCGACGGCGCCGATAGCCGTGCATTAAAGAAGCTTCGATTGGCGCCCGGCCCACGCACTGTGGACCGGGCGTTCATCGATTACGGACAAATCGGTCCAGAGAGTGCGGATCGCCGCCCCGTTTTTCTCCCTGGTCGAACCGCCTAAAGTCGCCTCCAGACACTTACTGGAGGTCACCATGAATCACCCAACCCTGCTGTCCACGATCAACATCGGCCCACACGCCCTCTCCCACCGCGTCGTCATGGCGCCACTGACCCGCATGCGTTCCGAGCCGGGCGACCTGCCTGGCGCATTGATGGCCGAGTACTATTCCCAGCGCGCCACTGACGGCGGGCTGATCATTTCCGAAGCCACCGTGGTGTCGACCACCGGCAACGGCTACCTCGGTTCGCCGGGCCTGTATAACGACGCACAGATTCCCGGCTGGAAAGTCATTACCGAAGCGGTGCACGCCAAGGGCGGGCGGATTTTCCTGCAACTGTTCCACGCCGGTCGCCAGTCCCACAGCGACATGCAGCCCGGCGGCGCACAACCGGTTGCACCGTCGGCCGTCGAGTATGACGGTGTGGCTTACACCGCCAATGGCTGGGTCCCGAGCACCCCGCACCGCGCACTCAGCGAAGCGGAAGTCGAAGGCTTGATCGAAGATTTTCGCAGCGCCGCACAACGGGGGCTGGAAGCCGGTTTCGACGGCGTGGAAATCCACGGCGCCAACGGTTACCTGATCGACCAGTTCCTGCAAGACGGCAGCAACCAGCGCACCGACGCCTACGGCGGCACCATCGCCAAGCGCTCGCGCTTTTTGCTGGACATCACCCGTGCCATTGTTTCGGTGTGGGGCAGCGAACGGGTGGCCGTGCGTCTGGGCCCGAGCGGTAATTTCGGCGGCATGAAAGACAGCAATCCCGAAGCGTTGTTCGTGTACGTCGCCGAGCAACTGGCGCCGATGAAACTGGCCTATCTGCACTTGATCGAGCCGCGTGTACTGGGCAACTCGATCGATGAAACCAAGGACCAGAACCCGGTCGCGGCGCAGCTGATCCGCAAGCATTACGACGGTGTGATCATCGCTGCCGGTGGCTTTGACGCGGCGTCCGCCGAGCAGATCCTGCAAGCGGGCGATGCGGATCTGGTGGCGTTTGGTCGCGACTTCATCGCCAACCCGGACTTGCCGGAACGCATTCGGCATAACCTGCCATTGAATGCTTATGACCGTGACACGTTTTACGGGGGTACTGAGGTAGGGTTTACGGATTATCCGTTCTACCAAGCCACTGCCTGAAATCCTCGTTAGCTGTAAAGCCGCCATCGTTGGAACTCCGCCTGGAACTAGCCCCCGCTTAAGTCCTGCGTAGACAGGTCCAGGGGGAGCACTCCCAACGATGGTGCTTCTTAAGTTTGTTCGCGTAGGGATTAAGGGCTACGAAAACTGTGGAGTGGGAGGCAAAGTTATCTCTATCACTACCAATGGCTCTGAGGGGAAGAAATTTCTAGGTGCATTGATCATGTGGCAGGTCACAATCAGCCACTATCAATCCCGAGGCCGCATTTTGTTTGGGTTTTAATTCGTTCTTTACACTATTCAATACGGCGGCATCCTTCGTATACATCAAAGCATTTAAATCGCTATCGAATTTCATCGGCGCTGCGTCAGCGACAGGTAGAAGCCTCTCCATACTCAGTTGCGTCGTCAGCGCGAAGGCTGCTACAAGTGAAAAGCCAGCGAATGAGGATTTGGTGATTTTCATTTTGACATCTCCAACAGCACACTTAGGAGCCCCCATGATGTGCACGCTAAAAAAATACACACCTGATAGAATTAACAGTTTTTAATAATCGTTCGAAATACCTTATAGAGCAAACAATTCAACCGCGGATACAAATCTGCCGGATTTCGCGGCTCATCATCCAGACAATCCATATATCCATAGCTACAGCGCCGACAGCCAAGGTGTTGAACGGCAGGCGAAAAGGCCTGAGCAGATCCTGCAAAACAATTCTGCCGACTAGACCGATTCGATCAACACGCTACCGTGAGCTCACCGGGGCAGGCTGCAAATTCTCAGCGACCCCGTCATCGGCGCCAATCCCGGCGCTGATATTTACGGGTCGGTTGAGATCACCAAGTCAAAGGCCTGGGGTCTTATTGTGTTGCTTCGCCAATTAGGCAGAAACTGGGCATACTAACACGAAGCTCAAGCCGTCTTGCTTCGTGAGCGTATTGAGCCGCGACAACACAGACTTCAGAAGTGTTTTCTAAACATGTACTCAAATAGGGTTGGGGGGAAAGGCGACCGAATGCGAGTTTGAATGGACTTGTGTCATCACTGAACAATGCGTTACAGGTATCACTCCTATTTTGTTGTTCAACATCCTCCGCACACGCCATCAGACTGAAACTCGCCGACGCGGCGAGACAAAATACAAAAAGATCACTTTTCTTCATAACTCTCATAAAAAACCCCGCCGACTGATCCATTAATAACAGCTGCCACGATTCAACTCCCGCAAGCTTGAAGCTTTGCATTCGTCCCGCCATAAAAGCACCATCGCAACATGCTTCTACATAGCGCCATGAAAATAATTACCCAGAAACCATTACTAACACTCATCGATACGCTAAGCGCTCCCCATAGCAATGTATACTGTTAGAAATAACAGCCAGGCAATATCAATTAGCTATAAACATCATTTACCTTAGAGCAAATGATTCATCTATACTTTTAAATAGCCAGCTCGACCAGGGCAATGTTTGACTCGGCAATTGCGCATAGCAGTAGTTTTGTTGTTCATGACCGGCAGTGTTGGGCAGTCACCGCGCATTGGTTCAAGGATGGATGAAGGACACCTCGTAAATGCTTTATAAGGCCACCTATTCACATGTCGCATGCACTAGCGCTCATCATCTCGCTCGTCTCTCGATCCCATCTTTGCAAATCCCCCTCCCGCCTCTACTCTGCATCAACCCCTCCCCGCACCGAGCACACCGCACATGATGGACAGCCTCAGCGGCATCACGGCTTTCATTCAGGTGGCCGAGACCCGCAGCTTCACCGAAGCCGGCCGCCTGCTGGAAATCTCCTCGTCGGCCGTGGGCAAGAGCGTGGCGCGCATGGAGGAACGCCTCGGCGTGCGTCTGTTCCATCGCAGCACCCGCAGCGTCACCCTGACCACCGAAGGCGAACTGTTCCTGGACCGCTGCAAACGCATTCTCAGTGAAGTGGAAGCGGCGCAGATGGAGTTGCTCGAGCTGTCCGCCAGCCCCCGGGGCAAGGTGCGCATCAGTGTGCCGATCCAGAACGTGCTGATCATGCCGGTGCTGGCCGGGTTCATGCGCGCCTACCCGGACATCGAGCTGGACGTGGACATGTCCGACCGCATGGTGGACGTGATCGAGGAAGGGTTCGATGCGGTGATCCGCACAGGTGCGCCCCAGGACTCGCGGCTGATGGCGCGCAAGTTGGGGGGCTATCAGCTGCAATTGGTCGCGTCGCCCGAGTACCTGAAACAACACGGCGAACCGACGCACCCGGACGACCTGAGTCGCCACGTGTGCCTGCTGCACAAGTTTCCGGCCACGGGGATGATCGAGCGCTGGCCGCTGCGCATCGGCGAGACGCACATCGAGCCGAACCTGTCGAAGGCCCTGACGTGCACCACGATGGACCCGCTGACGTACCTGGCGATGGATGGGGTGGGGATTGCCTGCCTGCCGGATTTTTCAATCCGCCAGCCACTGGCCGATGGCAGGCTGAGGGTAGTGCTGGAGGAGTACACCGACCACACCGGCAATCTGTGGATGCTCTGGCCTGCGTCCAAGCAGACCGCACCGAGGTTGCGGGTGTTGATCGATTATTTCAAAGACAACATCTTGAAAGGCTGAGTTTGGCGCTGCAAGGCCCTGACGAGCGCAGTCATGCTTTTGTAGGAGCGAGCTTGCTCGCGATGGACTCGAGAGCGCCGCGCTCAACCAGAACACGCGCGTTATCGTTCACGACCATCGCGAGCAAGCTCGCTCCTACAGAAATGCGTTAAACCAGAAAACACGCGTTATCGTTCACGACCATCGCGAGCAGGCTCGCTCCTACAGTAAGCAAACGGAATCGCTCAACGGGAGAGCTTCTCGGCGATCGGGGCTTTACCGATTCCGAAACTGAGCATCACCGCCAAACCAATCACGCCGATCCCGGCGCCCAGCCACAGTGCCGACGACACGCCGGCGTGATCGACCATCAAGCCGCCGAACAGCGAGCCTGAAGCAATCGCCACCTGAAACGTCGTCACCAACATCGCAGAACTGGCTTCCGGCAAGTACGGCGAGGTGAGTTGCATCCAGCTGCTCACGCCCAGGGGAATCGCACCATAAGCAACGCCCCACGCCAACACCGCCAACGTCACGCCAAACCCCTGCAACGCGGGCAGGAGCAATTGCGCGATCACCATCAGCACCACCACGGCGCCCAAAGAAGCGCGCAAATGGGTGGTGATGCTCCCGGCCATGGCGAAATTGGCCAGCATGCCCACCAGGCCAAAACCCAGCAGGATGGCGGTGATTGAACTCGCCGAGAAGCCGGCGTCATGCCCCAGGAACGGCGCAATGTAGGTGTAGGCCGTGAAGTGGGCGGCCACTACCGTCCCGAGCAACAGCATGCTGCGCCGAGCATTGCTGCGCGACAGAAACGCCACCAGTGCGCGCACCTGCAAACCTTCGCGGGAGGGCAGCGACGGCAACGTCAGCGCCTGTGCGATCAGCGCGAGCAAGGCCAGTGCGGCAGTCACGGCAAAGGACATCCGCCAGGAAAACAGCGTGCTGACAAACGTGCCAAACGGGACGCCGAACACCGTGGCCAGGGTAATCCCGGCAAAAATCAATGCCGTGGCTTTCGCCGCTTTCGACTCTCTGACCAGGCGCCCCGCCGCCGCAATCGCCACGGCCCAGAAACCGCCCAGCGCAACCCCCAGCAAGCCGCGCCCCAGCAGCATGACCGCCAGCGATGGCGCCAGGGCCGACACGACGTTGGACGCCACCAGCAACAGCGTCAGCAGCAGTAACAGATGCCGGCGGTTCATGCGCCCCGCACCAAGCATGATCGCCGGCGCCGACACCGCTGCAACCATCCCCGGCACGCTCACCATCAATCCGGCGACGCCCTCGGTAATCCCCAGATGGCTGGCGATCTGCGGCAAGACGCCCACCGGCAGGTATTCAGTGGTCACAAACGCGAAGGCGCCAAGGGCGACGGAGTACACCGACAGCCAGTCGCGCCAGGAGGACGGCTGCGGTTGCGCGAGCGCAGCGGTGGCCGGTATTGCGTGCATATCGTTCATGGGAAAACTCCACAGTAATGAGTGGAGCCATGGTAGGGAGCGCCCCGAGGCGGAAAAACCGGCTGGCGCTCCAATCACTCTGGATCAATCACTCCGCAATCGCTGGATTAGCGCCCTCCGTGTCCGAAGAGTTCGGCACTCCGCCCCGTTTTTCCCACAGGCCGCGCTCCCTAGACTTTGCCTCGTCAGCTATCAACCCTACGAGGACACTCCCATGACCACTCAAACTTCCCCCATTCGCGTCGGCATCGTCGGTGTCGGCAACTGGGCACGCCACGGCCATCTGCGGGTGCTCGATCTGCTGCCGCAATACACGCTGCAAGCGGTGTACAGCGAAGGTCGCGAACGCGCCGAAGCCGCGGCCGGCGAATACGGCATTTTGCAGGTGGCCGATTCGGTCGACGCCCTGGTGAACAACCCCGACGTCGACCTGGTGGTGGTGCTCAACACCGCGCCGCAGCATGAACAGACCGTGCGCGCAGCCATCGCGGCCGGCAAAAACGTCTACTGCGAATGGCCGCTGACCACCACGACCGCCGCCTCCGAGCAATTGCTTCAACTGGCGAACGATGCCGGCGTGCGCCACATCGTCGGCCTGCAACGTCGCCACGCCCCGCACAATCGCTACCTGCAGGACTTGTTGCAGCAGGGCTACGTCGGCAAGCTGCGTTCGGTTCGCCTGCACGTCAGCATGAATTACTTCCAGGCGCTGCGACCGAACGCCTTGCGCTGGACCGCGCCGGAAGAGAACTTCTCCAGCGTGATCGCAATCTACGCCGGGCACTTCCTCGACATGCTCTTCACCGCCACAGGCTGGCCGCGCAGCGTCTCGGGATTGCTGGTCAACCAGTTCCCGAAAGTCACCATCAAGGAAACCGGCGAAGTGCTGGACAGCAGCGCGCCGGATCAACTGGTGCTCAGCGGCCTGCTCGATGACGGCGCCGTGGTTTCGGTTCACATCGAAGGCGGCAAACGCAACGGGTCCGGGGTTCAGATCGACATTACCGGCGATGAGGGCGACCTCAAGATCACCAACCGCTCCGCGTTCGGTGATGTCGGCGACGATTACGTGATCGAGGGTGCGCACGGTGACAACCTGGCGCTGGAAGTCTTGCCGCTGCCAGAACAGTACCTGCGACTGCCGGCCTCCACGCTGCCGTCGGCGGTGCTGGAACTGGCGGAGCTGTATCACGTGTATGCGCAAGATGTGGCCGAAGGCACCCGTGCTGCGGCAACCTTTGACGATGCATTGCGCTTGCACCGGTTGCTGGATGCGGCGAAAAAAGGGGTCCAGTCGCCACTCGCCTGAAACCCGTAACCCTGTAGGAGCGAGCCGGCTCCGGGCGGCGTTCCGACGATGGCGGTGTATCAGTTAATACATGTGTTGACTGACACACCGCTATCGTCGGAACGCCGCCCGGAGCCGGCTCACTCCTACATTTGTTTGTGTACGACCGGGCTACCGCTGCGGCGCCACCATCCGGAAACGGATGTTGATGTCGTTGGAGACCACCGTGTCGGCCCACTCGCCATCGCCGACTTTGAAGTCGCTTCGCTTGAGCACCAGTTGGCCGTCAAAGATGCCGATGGCGTTGTCGGATCGCAGTTCAACCGGTACGTCGACATCACGGGTAATGCCCCGGAGGGTGAGTTTTCCGCTGATCACGTAGCGGTTGCCGCCCTGTGCTTTCACGCCGGTCGATTCAAATGTCGCCACCGGGTACTTCTCGGTGTCGAACCAGGCCGGTTTTTTCAGTTCGGTGTCGGCGTCGCTGCTGCCGGCATCGATGCTGTCGAGCTGGATGGTGAGTGCCGCATGGGCCGTCGCGAGGTTGTCGGTATCGAAATCGAGTGTGCCCTCGAACTCGCGGAACGTGCCGTACATGTTCGAGCCCATTTGCGAGTAGGTGAAGCTGAGGGTACTGGCCGTGGCGTTTACGTCTTTGTACTGGAGGGCGTGAGCGCAGGGTAATGCGCCAACGGTGAGCGCAACCGCCAGCAGGGTGAACGGCACAAAACGAGTGTTCATGGAGGGCTCCGGTCGTGGCTCAGACAGGCCATCGACAGGAGCACTTAAGCAAAGAAACGCCCATTATTCCAGCCGCCACCCGTCTTCTGGACCGGCGCAAACCGGATCAGATGGCCTGAACCGAGGCGGGAATTACTCGCATCATTGTTTTGCCGCCATCAAATTCCGCCACCGCCTTCCCTCTTCCAGGCCCGCTGCAACAGCTCGATAACCTCGGCATCCGCGGTCTGGGTGAAATCCATGTACCAATGCCCGATCGACATGAACCAGTCGGGTGTAATCGGGCAGTGCAACTCGTCCACTTCACGACGCACCGTTTGCACCGTCTCAATCGGTGCCACCGGTACGGCGACCACGATCCGAGACGGCTCGTGCACTCGCACCGCCAGTATCGCCGCCATCATCGAAGCGCCCGTCGCCAGTCCGTCGTCGATCAGAACCACCACCTGATGCTTGAGTTGCAGCGGCGCGCGCGTTCCCCGGTAGGCCTGTTCGCGCCGCAACAGCTCCCCGGTTTCCCGCGCGACCACGGCGTCGAACGCAGCCTTATCAATCGGATGGGCACGCAGTGCAGGTTCATTGAGGATCTGGATACCACCGCTGGCGATGGCACCCATGGCGTACTCTTGATGGGACGGCACGCCCAGCTTGCGCACCAGCATCAGGTCGAGGCGAACGCCCAGCGCCGTCGCCACTTCATACGCGACCGGCACACCGCCACGGGGCAAGGCGAGGACGATGACGTCGGGGCGATGGGCGTACTTGAGCAAGGGCGCCACCAGACGCCGACCGGCGTCGGCACGGTCTTGCAAAAGGGTTGGCGATGAGAAGCTCATTTGAACACCTCCCCAGGCGATCACGCCTGTCGGTTCGCGTCACACGGCCACCCACGATTGTCGGTCTGAAGGTGGCCGGCAGCAAGCCCGCCCGCCCGCCTACACCAACCGCTCGATTTTCTGATGTTTCCACACCAGTTTGTAATACATCGTCTGCAACAGCAGCATCCCCAGGTACGCCACCGGAAACGCCATCCACACACCCTGCAACCCGAACTGCCCGTCCAGCACATACGCCACCGGCAGCTGCACCAGCACCACGCAGAAAATCGACACCGCCATCGGCACCAGCACCGTTCCGCTGGCGCGCATGATGCCGCCGACAATGGCCTGGAAGCCGAATACCAACAGGCTCCAGAGCATGATGTGCAGCAAGTGCTGCGCCTTCGCCTGCGTCAATTCATCGGTGAGGAACAACCCCAGCAGCCAGTGCGACAGCAGATAACCCAACACCACCAGCCCACCGGTCAGGCACACATTGATCAACAGCCCCGTACGCAAAATCGGCCCCATGCGCTCCAGGCGCCCTGCCCCGATCGCCTGCGCGCCAAGGATCGAGGCCGTGATAGCAATCGACAGCGCCGGGAACTGCACGTAGTTGACGATCTGCGTCACCGCCCCGTAAGCCGCCGTTGCCTGGGAACCGTGCTGGTTCACCAGCGTCAGGATCACCAGTTCCGAGACCGACAACACCACCATCTGCAACCCGGTCGGCAAGCCGATGCGCAACACTTTGCCGAGAATCTCCCGGTCCAGGCGCATCGCGGCGAACATCTCCCGATCCGGCGCTAACGGATGCGCCCGCCGAATCAAGCGCCACGCCAACCACCCCATCGCTGCCAGGTTACCCGCCAACCCGGCATACGCCGCGCTTTGAATCCCCATCATCGGCAACCCGAACCAGCCGCGAATCAACGCCGGCGTCAGCGCCAGCCCGATGCACGTCGACACCACCAGCGCCACCAGCGGCGACACCGTATCGCTCACCCCGCGCAGCAATTGGGTGAACAGCACGTAGACCAGCAGCGACGGCATGATCCACATCATCACGTGGGCATAGGACACGGCGTCGTCGAGGACGTCGGCGGGCGTGCCCAAGCCTTGCAACGCTGACCTGGCGAACACACTGCCCAACACCGCAGCGACCAGGCCGATGATGGCGCCCAGCAGCAACGTGGTGGCCGCAATGGCTTTCACCAGATGCGGTTCGCGCGCGCCCCAGGCCTGACCGATCAACACGCCCGCCCCCGCGCCCAGGCCAATGACCAACGCGATGAAGAAGAACACGATGGGAAACATGCCGGAGACGGCGGCCAGGGCCTGGGTGCCGAGCATTTGCCCGATGTAGATGCTGTTGACGGTGCCCGACATGGACTGCAGGAAATTGGAGAGGACCATGGGGCCGAGGAAAAGCAGGTAGGTTTTCCAGAGGGAGTGTGGGGTAGTCGGGGTGCGCATTGGGTGGACGTCCAGCTCGGCTGCGGGGATGGGATTCTAGAGGATAGCGTCAGCGGCGATAAACAAAGTGAAATGAATCGGTTACCCGATTGGATTTGCTACCTGTAGGAGCGAGCTTGCTCGCGATGGACAGAAGATCGCCGCGTTCAGCCAGTAAGCACGCGTTATTGTTAACGACCTTCGCGAGCAAGCTCGCTCCTACAGGAAAGCTTGGCGAACCCCGCGTACGCGCAGTGGTCAAAGCAGGTGATGGCCTCGCCAATGATCCAGGCGAAGCCAGATCACACATTTCAGGGTGCGCCGGATAATCTTCAGTAGGCACTTCTGCCGGGGGGCAGGCGCTGACTGCTGCTCACATCCCATGCTCCCGAACCGGAGTACGAAAATGACTCAGTCAATGCGCTTTTTCCTGTCGATGGTCCTCGCGACGGCCTCACTGGCGTCGGCAAGTCTGCTCAACACGGCCGGGGCGACAACCGCCGAGGACCTCAATACCGACTCCCGGCAAGCGTTGCAAAACCTCTACAAAACCCATCCCTTTGCCGAAACCATTTCCCACAACGCCAAAGCGATCCTTGTCTTCCCGAAAATCATCAAGGCGGGCCTGGTGTTCGGTGGGGGCTATGGCGAAGGTGAATTGTTGAAGGGCAAGACCGTCGACAGTTATTACAACTCGGTGACCGGGTCATGGGGGCTGCAGGCCGGCGCCCAGTCTTACGGGTATGCAGTGTTTCTGATGAACGACAAGGCCGTGAATTACCTGCGCGAGACCAAAGGCTGGGAAATCGGCGTAGGCCCCACGGTGGTGGTCGTGGATGAGGGGGTCGCGAAGAACCTGTCCAGCTCAACGCTGAAGGACGACGCCTACGCGTTCATTTTCGACCAGCAGGGTTTAATGGCCGGGGTGAGCATCGAAGGCACGAAGATTTCCCTGATCAAGCGCTAAGTTCGTCTGCCTGGCGCAGGGAGGCGCCAGTCATTAAACGCGCAGGTTATTCCCGGTCTTTCGTCGTGCGAATGAGATTGTCCCGCAGCTTCACGATGGCCTTCTGCATTTGCACAAAGTCGTCGGGATCGAGGCCGGTTTGCGGGAAGCCATCTTCCGAAAGGCCTTCACGCAGTGTGCGCCCCTCTTTCGTCAGGCTGATCCGCACCTGTCGTTCGTCCTGAGGGTCACGCTGGCGCAGCACATAGCCCATCGCTTCCAGCTTCTTCAGGATCGGCGTGAGGGTGTTGGATTCGAGAAACAGCTTCTCGCCAAGACTGCCAACGGTCTGATTGTCTTCCTCCCACAGCGCCACGAGCGTGATGTATTGCGTGTACGTGAGTCCGAGCCGCTCGAGCATTGGCTTGTACGCCTTGCCGAAGGCCAGGTTTGAGGAATAGACCGCAAAGCACAGGAACTCGGAAAGCTTCAGGTCGAGGGCGGCGGTTTTTTCAGGGGACTTCATGAATATTCTCCGTGGCCAGGGCGATGGGGTGCAGAGAGAAACTCTACATCGCATGCGATGGGATCGCAAATGCATCTTTCCGGCAGTTTCCCAGACGCGGAGTCTGCCCCAAGCGCCGGAAGACTTTGGAAACAACCAAACCCTCCAGTTTCGCTGGATAGTGTCGACGCAGTAGTCACTATCCAACGAGCGTGAGACATGAACGGTAAACAAATATCGGTTTGTATCAGCCTTTTTCTCGCGCTCAAAGGCACGTGCCTGGCGGCCGCCCCACCATCAGGTACCGTCCAGTTTCATGGGAGCATTGTCGAGCCGGGCTGCACGTCTCGCGCGAGTACACAGGCTGCATTTGAGCTGAACGGCTGCCCTTTTCCCGGCCACGCGGTGACGATGAAGGTGAACAGCCTGGGGCCGGTCATCCGCGGGCACGGTAGCGTCAATGTCAAACGGCTCGCTGACAGTGGCCAGAAAGATCGTTATTACGACTCACAGTATGAGTTGGTAGATGGCGCAGGCAAGCCAGTACGCTCCGGGATGTACCTGATTACGCTGAGCATGCCTTGACCACCGATGCATTTAGAACATGGTCGGGCCGAGGTCAACCGCGCTTGCGCCGCGCCTGTTCATCTTCCGCCAGCGCCTGACGAACCAGCGCCCGAGCCGCCCAGCCAGCGGCGTCCAGTGATTCTTCGATACTCGCCTGGCCGATATCGCGCACGGCAATCATCGCCTCGGTGCCCATGACCATCGACAGCGCCTGCTTCAGGCGTTTGCGCGCCCGGGGTGTGAGCACGTCCTTCAGCGAGTCGACAATCGGCTCGATGTAGTTCATGCGTCGACCCGGCCGCAGAGGTTTGTCGTGGGACTCGTTTTCGAGCCACACGGTCATGAACGAACGCTCCATCGCGTGCAGGCCGATCTCGTCATCAACCAAGAGTGTGTTCAGCGCCTTCGCCGCCTGGCCGATGCCTTTTAGCGGATCGTCTCCCGGCCGCCAGAAGCTCTCCAGCGGCTTCATGTCGCGTTCGGCCACTGTCTCGCTGATCAAGGCTTCGTTTGAAGGAAAGTAGCGATACGCCGTGGCACGCGACACCATCGCCCGCTCGGCCACTTGCGCAACTGTCGGGTTGAGGCCTTCTTCGCGCAGTGCGACGGCGGCATCGATCAGCGCCTGGCGGGTCCGGCGTTTCTGGTTGTCGCGACCTTGCGGATCGCCGTTCGGGGTAGACGGGCTTGACGTGGGGATCGACATGGAATAAATGATACTCTGTCTTGTCATGAGACTTTAGTCTCATATTAGACGTGATCGAACACGGTGTCACGGGACGAGGCACCGGCCTGTGCGCAGACCGCTACGCCAGGCATTTCAGCAACTGAGCGCGCCTTGGGGCGCATGAGGTGAATGCCATGAATCACAACCCCCGTTCTCGGACCTGGTTCCGGCTCGCAGCCCTCTACTTTGCCATCGGCGTCGTGATGGGTGTGGTGATGGGTGCGTCCGGCGACCACTCGCTTTTCGCCGTACATGCCCATGTCAATCTGTTGGGATGGGTGTCGATGGCGCTATTCGGAATCATCGGTACCGCGCACCCGTCAATCAGCGAAGGACGCATTGCCGCAGTCCAGTTCTGGACGTACAACATCGGCGTTCCGGTGATGCTCGGCGCGTTGACGCTACGTCTGAGGGGGTTCGCGTCTGTCGAGCCCTTGATTGCTGCCGCTTCCCTGCTGGTTGGCTGCGGCGTGCTGCTGTTTGTGTGGCTGGTGTTCTCGCGGGTCGGGTTCACGGCCGAGAAACTCAGCAGCGCGACAGGCGAATCGCGCCTGTCATAACGGCAGACTCAAGCCAGCAGCGCGCTGATCCACCCGGCTTCCCGAGCCAGTTCTCGCACCTTCTCCTCGGGCACGGCTTGCCGCGCCCGGGCGAAGCTGGCCAGGGTCTGTTGCTTGTGGCGCAGCCTGTGTTGCCATTTGAACAGGAACGCCGGGCTGCGGGTCTGCATCTGCAACGGGCCGAAGTACAGTTCCTCGGCGGTGTACATCACCGGACCGGCGCGCTCGGCGACGATGATTTCGTAGTCGAAACGGTTTTCTCGCAGCAGTTCCTCACAAACGATGCGGTAGTCATTTTCCATCAGCCATTGGCGCAACGGCTGCTCGCCGCCGTTGGGCTGCAGGATCAGGCGCTCCTGGCCGCTCAAGTGCGTCTTGCCATTGTCGAGGATGTCGCGGATCGTCTCGCCGCCCATGCCACAGATGCTGATCGCCGTGATCCCGTCACCCGGCTCGATCGCCGCCAGGCCGCTGGCATGGCGCACGGTGATCCTTTCTTCCAGGCCGTTCTCGCGCACGGTGCGCTCGGCCGCATGGAACGGCGTCAACGCCACCTCGCCCGCCACCGCCGCTGCAATGGCGCCACGGCGCATCAACGCCACCGGCAGGTAGCCGTGATCGGAGCCGATGTCGGCCAGGCGCGCACCGGCGGGCACATGCGCCGCGACACGCTCCAGGCGCATGGACAATGTGTGTTCGTTCAACTGCAGTTCCTTTTCACCACGAATGTCACCACGAATGCCCGGCACCTGACCGGATCGGGACGCGATTGTGTCGGGCATTGGCGTGGATTTCAAATGGGTGCGACCGGGGGCCAAGTCGCTCCTGACTATGCCGACGACACTTTTGGGCTGAGACGTTTCAGCCGCTGCCTCGATAATCGAACGTTAACGGATGAAATCGTCGAGGTTCAGCATGACAAGTGCCGCCGCAGAGCAGGTCAGCCCGCAAACGCTGAGAAAAGTAATCGTCGCCGCTGCCATCGGCAATTTTGTCGAGTGGTTCGACTTTGCCGTGTATGGCTTTCTGGCGACCACCATCGCCCAGCAGTTTTTCCCCAGCGGCGATGCCAGCGCTGCACTGCTGAAAACCTTCGCGGTGTTTGCCGTGGCCTTTGCCTTTCGGCCCCTGGGCGGGATTTTCTTCGGCATGCTGGGGGACAAGATCGGGCGCAAGCGCACCCTGGCCATGACCATCCTGTTGATGGCCGGTGCGACGACCTTGATCGGGTTGTTGCCCACCTATGCGGCGATCGGCGTCATGGCGCCCGTGCTGCTGAGCCTGATCCGCTGCGCCCAGGGGTTTTCCGCCGGGGGCGAATATGCTGGTG
Organism: Pseudomonas sp. PB120; assembly: GCF_009761815.1. Classification (GTDB taxonomy): domain Bacteria; phylum Pseudomonadota; class Gammaproteobacteria; order Pseudomonadales; family Pseudomonadaceae; genus Aquipseudomonas. The sequence goes on along the minus strand of NZ_RWIN01000067.1, from coordinate 26,904 downwards.
CCTGCGCGTATCTGATGGAACATGCGCCCAATGATAAAAGGGCCTGGTATGGCAGTTTTATTCCGGTGTCGACCTTTGCCGCTTTCGCCTCGGCAGCGGTGGTGGCTTACGCACTGGAGGCGTCTTTGTCGGCCGAGGCCATGGGCAGCTGGGGCTGGCGCCTGCCCTTCCTGATTGCCGCGCCACTGGGGCTGGTGGGTCTTTACCTGCGCTGGAAGCTGGATGAAACCCCGGCGTTTCAGGCCGTGACCCAGCAACATGCGGTGGCGCACTCCCCGCTCAAGGACACCCTGCGCAACCATGGCACGGCGATCTGCTGCCTGGGCGCATTCATTTCGCTGACGGCACTCTCCTTCTATATGTTCACCACTTACTTTGCGACCTACCTGCAAGTCGCGGGTGGCCTGAGTCGCGCGACGGCGTTGCTGGTGTCGCTGATTGCACTGAGCTTCGCCGCGCTGATCTGCCCGCTGGCCGGCCTGTATTCGGACCGGGTCGGGCGGCGGATGACGATCATGTCGGCCTGCGTGTTGTTGATGGTGGCGGTGTACCCGTCGTTCCTCATGGCCAGTTCCGGGTCGTTCGCAGCCTCCGTCCTCGGCGTGATGCTGCTGGCGATTGGCGCGGTGTTGTGCAATGTGGTGACCGCCGCGTTGCTCTCGGAAACCTTCCCCACACGCACCCGCTACACCGCGTCCGCGATCACCTACAACATGGCCTACACCCTGTTCGGGGGCACCGCGCCGCTGATGGCGACATGGCTGATCAGCACGACTGGCAGCAATCTCTCGCCGGCGTTCTATTTGATCGCGATTGCAGTGCTCGCGCTGGCCGGCGGTTTGGCGCTGCGGGAGACTTCACGGATTTCGCTGCATGATGTGTCGACGGGTGGTAGCTTTGAGCCCGCGCCCCACGTCATCACCGCCACTGAATGAGGTCCCTCTCGTGAGCAAAGCGTCTTATGTTCCGCCCAAGGTCTGGAAACACAACGCCCCATCTGGCGGCCAGTTCGCCAGCATCAACCGCCCGACCGCCGGCCCGACCCATGACAAAGTGCTGCCGACCGGCAAGCACCCGTTGCAGCTCTATTCGCTGGCCACGCCCAATGGCGTGAAGGTCACCATTCTGCTGGAGGAGCTGCTCGCGCTGGGGCATGCCGATGCCGAGTACGACGCCTGGCTGATCCGCATCAATGAAGGCGACCAGTTCTCCAGCGGCTTTGTCGAGATCAACCCCAATTCAAAAATCCCGGCCCTGCTGGACCGCAGCGCAGAGCCGCCGATTCGCGTCTTCGAATCCGGTTCGATCCTGCTGTATCTGGCGGAAAAATTCGGCGCCTTCCTGCCCACCGATCTGGCCGGGCGCACCGAAACCCTGAACTGGCTGTTCTGGCAGATGGGTGCGGCGCCCTACCTGGGCGGTGGCTTCGGCCATTTCTACGCCTACGCGCCGGACAAGCTCGAATACCCGATCAACCGTTTCACCATGGAAACCAAGCGTCAGCTGGATGTCCTCGACCGTCGCCTGGCTGAAAGCCCCTACCTGGCCGGTGAGCGCTACACCATTGCCGATATCGCGGTCTGGTCCTGGTACGGGCAGTTGGTGCGGAATAACGTGTACTCGGCGGCCGAGTTTCTGTCTGCGCACGAGTACACCCACGTGCAGCGCTGGGCCGAGGACATCGCCAACCGGCCTGCGGTCATCCGGGGCCAACGCGTCAACCGGACGTGGGGGGATGAGGAAAGCCAGGTGCCCGAACGGCATCGGGCGGAGGATTTGGGCTAAAGAGCCCTGGATAGAGCGTGCGGGGGAAACAGGCTGCATGACGTCTCATGCCTCTACCCGGTTTCTTCCGCCCTCCTTGGCCTTGTAAAGGTGCTCGTCCGCTTGTTTCAGTAAGACGGACACAGCGGGGCCTTCCGGCAGCCAACTCGCCACGCCAATGGACATCGTGACGGCCCCGACCTTGTCGATCCTCGTGATTTCCACCCTGGCGCGCAAACGCTCGGCCACCTCGATCGCCTTGGTTTTTGGTGTGTTCGGAAGCAGCACGGTGAATTCCTCGCCACCAATCCGGTATGGCAGGTCGCCCTCCCGCGAGCTCTGCCTGAGCACATCAGCGATCGCTCGAAGCGCGACGTCGCCGGCGTCATGACCGTAGGTGTCGTTCACCTTCTTGAAGTGATCAATGTCCAGCGCCAACACCGAGAACGGCGTGCGTGTTTGCTGCAACACCTGCAGTGCCTCGTCCATCGCCCGACGGTTGGGCAGCCCCGTCAATGGATCGCTTTGGGCCTGGAGATTGAGGCGTCCGAGCTTCTCCTGCGTCAGCGCTACACCGATCGACAGCGCCCGGCGAATGTGCGCGGCCTCGATGTACCAGGTGCGCACCGAGCGGATTTGAGAAGGGCTGTCACCGGCGTCAAGGTGACTTGCCACGGCCGCCAACTGACGCAGGGGCCGGGTGATCAATTGGGTGACCCACCAGATGATCACGAAACCGATCAGGCTGATAGGCACGATTACCACAACCACTTTGGCCATCAGGGCGTTGAGCGGTGCCAGGGCGATTTCACGCGATTGCACGCAGATAACACCCCAGCGACTCTCAGACACGTAGGCGTAACCAGCCAGCATGCTGGCCCCTTCGGAATCGATGCTTTCCATGGCACCGCTGTCACCGCGCAACGCGGCGTCCACCGCCGTATCCGGGCCCAGCGCCTGGCCAATTCGATTACGGTCCGGGTAGTAAAGCAGTCGACGCCCGCTGTCCACGACGTAAACCTGCACATTACCTTTATGGAAGTGTTTGCTGATCAACGTGTACAGCACGCTTTGCTTCTGCAGATAAATGGTGCCACCGACCGCCCCTGTATATTGGCCGTTTCCATCGAACAGGGGATGCGACACGAAAATCACCAGGTTACCGATCTCCGACACAAAGGCCGAGCTGACCGTCGGTCGGCGGTCACGCAATACCTGCACGATACCCTCGTCACGAAACGTTCGTCCCTTGATCTGCAGGCTTTGGGGTGCAGCCTCCAATACTTTCCCGGTGGCATCGAATATCGCAATCGAGTTGAAGCTCGAATCCTCTCCCTGAAGGCGTACCGCCTCGCTCTTCAAAAACTCGTCGTTGCCCAATTGCCCGGTCAAGCGTTCGGCGCTGTAGGCCAGACGCTCCTGACTGATCCTGAGGAATTCATCAATGCTCGATGCCACTTTCGTCGCGTAGGCGCGATTGGGCTCCAGGGTCGCTTCGATCAGCTCCTGCTTCTGGACCCAATACACGACATAGAGGCTGCTCACCAGCGTGATCAGCGCAGTGACCAACGTAAACAGCAGGATCAAGCGTCGCAGGTCGATCCTGATCAACGGCTTCACGCTCATGCCCGATTAGCCCAATGCCCCGCGTAAACTCAGTGTAGCAACGGCGCCCTTGGGCACTTCAGACATTTGCCGCAATGAATCAATCGAAAATTTATACCTTTGCTACCATTAACGAACGGCAGCGAGGCGGACCCCTGTGGCTTGCAGAGTCAGCGTTCACTCCCGGATATCGAGCCATCCCATTCAAGCCGACCAGACCAGATGGGGAGCGGCAATGCGCATTCCATTACTGTATGCCGTGTCAGCCGTGCTGTTCTTTGGCGGGACCTCCTGCCTGGCTCAAACACCGGACGCGGCGGCACCCGTGTCCGCTGCCGCTGCCGACCCTGCGGCCGTCCCGCCAGCGGCCAAGGATGCGGTGTTCAGCGAAGAGCAGCTGGATCAAATGCTGGCGCCCATCGCGCTTTACCCGGACCCGCTGCTGGCGCAGGTGCTGATGGCCACCACGTATCCCGGGGAAGTCGCCGAGGCGGTCACCTGGTCCAAAGCCCACCCCGACGCCAAGGGCGATGATGCGGTTAAACAAGTGGCGACCCAGACCTGGGACCCAAGCGTGCAGGCGCTGGTTGCCTTCCCTCAGGTCCTGGCAACGCTGGGACAGGACCCCGTGTGGGTTCAGCGCCTGGGGGATGCGTTCCTGGCGCAGCCCGACGATGTGATGGTGGGCGTGCAGCGTTTGCGTCGTCAGGCGCAGGCAGCCGGCAACCTGCAGAGCAACCAGTATCAGAACGTGACCATTGAGAATAATGTCGCGGCACCGGAACAAGCCCCGGCAACCACACCTGCACCCGCAACGGCCGCCCCTGCCACCAGCACTTCGACCATTATCATTGAGCCTTCCGATCCGCAGGTGGTGTACGTCCCCACTTACAACCCGACCACCGCCTACGGCCCCTGGCCCTATCCTGCCTCGCCGCCCACGTACTACCCGCCGCCGCCCGCCTATTATCCCGGCCAGGCCTTGATGGCCGGGCTGGCGTTTGGTACCGGCGTCGCAATCGTCGGCGCGTTGTGGGGCAATTGTGACTGGGGCAATAACGACGTCGATATCGACGTCAACCGTTACAACAACATCAACGGCAACAACCGGATCACCAACAACAAATGGCAGCACAACGCCGTTCACCGCGATGGTGTCCCCTATAGGGATAACAGAAGCCGCGAGCAGTTCGGCCGCCAACTCAACGGTGCCAGTCAGCGTGAAGCCTTCCGCGGGGACAACGCCCAGCGCGCCCAGGCCCGTGAAAAAGCCCGCGGCTCCATGGACAGGCACGGTATAGAACGACCGGCCACCAGCAATCGGCAAGCCCGCGATCAGGCGCGCCAAGCGCAGTCCGGAATCTCGGCCGGGAATCGGATGCAAGGTGGCGCAGACAGGCCGAGGGCGGCTGCTTCCGACAGAGGCCAGGGTACTGCCAGAAATACTCGGGAAGCCCAGCAACCCCGCAGGCAGAACGCTCAGCCTGGTCAGCATCAGCAGCGCGAGCAGCGTGGACAAGGCGCCGCACAAGCCCGTCAATCTGCGCCAAAACGGCCAACCGCCAGTGCGGGAGGTGCGCGCAATAATGCCTTCGCCGGCGCCCGTTCACCGTCCCAGAGCAACGCATTCGCCAACCGTGGCAGGGCCAGTCAGGCCTCCGCCCAGCGCCCCGGTTCCATGCGTTCAGCCGGCCATCAGATCAGCCGGCCGTCCAGTCCACCAGCGCGTTCAAGGGGGGGCCGTCGGTGAACAATAATCCTCGAGTGAAGCCAGGCATGGGCGTGTTCGTTCACGCCCTGGTGATCGCCGCCGGGTTGGCGTGGTCGTGCATCGTCAGCGCACAGCAAGCCTTTCCAACGCCGGAAAAAGCCGCCGAAGCATTCGTCGAAGCACTGGGTACGGAACACGCCGATCAGGCACGCCTGGCAGAGTTGCTGGGTGATGACTGGCGCAGTTTCATCCCGCGCGAAGGCGTACAGCGCAGCGATGTGGATGCTTTTTTGAAGCAATACCACGAGCAGCACCACATCGAAAAACCCAGCGAGCGCAAGGCAATCCTGTCGGTCGGCAAGGATAACTGGACATTGCCCATCCCCTTGACCAAAGCCGAGAGCGGTTGGCGCTTCGACATGAAGGCCGGTGCCGCTGAAGTCCGCGCACGTCGCATTGGCCACAACGAACATGCCGCGCTGCAATCGGTACTGACCTATCACGACGCCCAGATGGACTATGCCTCAGAGGATCGCGACGGTGACGGCGCCCTCGAGTATGCACAGAACATTTTCAGCACCCCCGGCACGCACGATGGCCTTTATTGGGCGGACGACGACACCGATCAGCTCAGCCCCCTGGGTCCCGAGTTTGGCCAGGCCATTGGCGGCGAAGACTGGCACGGTTACCACTTCCGCATCCTTAAGGGCCAAGGCCCATCGGCACCCGGCGGCGCCTACAGCTACCTCATCGGCGACAAGATGAGCCGGGGGTTTGCCCTGATCGCCTGGCCGGCGAAATATGACGACACCGGGGTGATGAGCTTCATGATCAGTCATGAAGGCCAGGTCTTCGAAAAAGACCTGGGGCCTGACGGCGAAAAACTGGCGAAATCGATGAAGCGCTTTGATCCGGATGACAGTTGGAAAGCGGTGACTGTCGATCAAGAGTAGCGAGGCATACCCGCCCCTCGCCGCTCTTCTACGCAGGAGTTTGCCAATGAAGCTCAAGTACGCGCTTGTCGCGCTGATGGTCAGCGCAAGCCTGCTCGGCTGCGCCACGTCGAAAGACAACAGCGTGAATGTGAAGCTGGAGGCCGCCCGGAACAACACCGGCCAGATCGGTAACGTCACGCTGTCCGACTGGGGCAAGGAAACCGGGCTCAGTTTCTTCATCAGCGGCGCCCCAAGCGGATCAACCCTGCCCTTGCGCCTTTATTCGTTCATCAATAAAGGCAGCTGTGAGCAACCCGGCCCCGTGGCCTTCGCCATGAATGACCGGGTCAACACCGAACGCCAGGCCGTACGCGGCTGGATGTTCTCACGAAGCGCACCCGTGGCATTACCGGTCCTGCTTTCCGGCGGGTATTACGTCGTGGTGCGCAGTGCGCCGGACAGCGGCAATGCCGATATTTTCTGCGGGGACATCAAGCCGGGAGGCTCGGCGCAATAGCCTCCCCTGCTTTGCGCGGTTCGGGACTCACTGTGGCCAGAGGTCGACCGGAAAGTACTTTTCCGAGATCTGCGTGTACTTGCCCGAATCATGCAATTGCGTGAGCGCCTGATCGATTTTCACCTTGAGCGCGGTGTCACTCTTACGCAGGCCCGCCCCGATGCCCAGGCCATAGAGCAACGGGTCCATCTTGACGCTGCCCGTCCCTTTCTCCTCATACGCCAACCCGTCTTCGGACTTCAGGAAATCGATGTCGCCAAGCTTGTCGAGGAACATGACGTCGATCCGGCCCGCCAGCAAATCGGCATTGCAGTCGTCCTGCGTGTTGTAGATACGGATGTTGGAGGCGTTGCCGTAGGCGGTGCGGATGAACTCGGCGTTGGTGGTCGAGCCCTGCACGCCGATGGATTTGCCGGCCAGGCCTTCCGGTGTCAGCGTCACCTTGACGTTTTTCGGGGCAACGAAAATCCCCGTGGTTTCATAGTAAGGACGCGAGAAGGCAATGACTTTTTGCCGCTCCGGGCTGATGCCCATGGAGTTGAAGAGCACGTCGAACTTGTTGGCGAGCAGCGCCGGAATGATGCCGTCCCAGGCCACCTCCTTGATCTCGCACTCGGCTTTCATCTGCTCGCACAGCGCGCGGATCAGGTCGGGTTCGAAGCCGGTGAATTGCCCGGTGGGTGTCTTGACCAGAAACGGCGGATAGGGCTCCGCAGCCACACCAAACCGCAGCGTTTCAGCTGCCGCGCTGGCGGGTGCCGTGAAGGAACACAACGTCATGCCGAGCGAGGCCAGCACTGTCAAATTGCGGAGCATTCGTTTCATGGTCAATACCTTTTTGAGGTGAATGATTGTTGCGTGCATCGATTCAAAAAAGCCTTTTTACACCCCCGGCACAGGTAACGGCAGCCAGCCCTGAATAGCTTGCCAATCCGCCTCAAGGGCTGAAAAACGTGAAAGCGAGAACGTCGAGAGGTCGGCAAAACTGCACGTGCCGTCAACGACCAGATCGCGAATGGCATGACCGCTCGCCGGCGACAGGCCGAAACCGACCCCGGACATCGTCGCGACGGTGACATTGTCCAACTCGGGCGGACGGTCGATCACGGGGCGACCGTCCGGGGTGTTTTCGATGAACCCGGCCCAGCTGCGAATCACCCGTTTGTGCGCGATTTTGGGGAACAGGTCGGCGAGTCGTTTGGCGATATTGCATTGCAGCGGCGTCGATTGCGGGCGCGTGCCGCGCAGGTCCGCAAGGTCGATCCATTCGTGCGGACCGCCGCCATACGCCAGGTTGCCGCGAAGGGTTTGCCGGCCATACAAACCATTGCCATCCACCCCGCCCACCGCCATCAACGGCAGCGGCTCGGTCACGATCATTTCGGCGCGGGCGGTGACGAGCGGGATGTCGACGCCGAGCTGGACCGCCAATTCACCGGTATGCGGGCCGGCGGCAATCACCAGATGATCACAAGCGATCAGGCCTTGCGCCGTGCGCACGCCCGTCACGCGGTCGCCCTGGCGTTCGATGGCGACAACGGGCGTGTGCTCGAGCAGCCGGCCGCCGAGATTTTGCAGCGCCCACGCATAGGCCTGCAGGGTGCGGTGCGGGTTGGCGTGGCCGCCGAAATGGTAGTAATAACCCGCCAGTACGTTGTCGCCGGCAAAGGGCACCAGGTCGCGAACCTGTCGAGGGTCCAGGAGGTCGGCGCGCAATCCGTAGTAAGCGGCCTCGTCGACGACTTTTTTATCGAGCGACAGTTGGTGTTCGGTCAGATCGATGCTGATGCGGTCCGGCCGATACTCGGTGGGATAACCGAGCAGTTCGTCCATCATCGGCCACAGCCGCTGCTCTTCCACAAACAACGGGCTGTGGTGATGCGAGCACCCGCCGCCGTTACGGCCCGAGGCGCCCCAGCCAATCAGGTTGGCATCGAGGACCAGCACATCAACGCCGTCGCGTGCCAGCCACCAGGCGGCGCTCAACCCGGTCACGCCGCCACCGACGATGACGACAGACGCTCGGTTGGACGATTTCGTAACTGCCTGCATGGTGTCAGCCCTCGTTACGCGGCGGTTGGGTGGGACGGACAGCGACGGTCTGCTGCCCGGTGCACAGCCAGAACGGCGTCCACTGCGACGGCATGTCGAACCAGGCATCCCAACGGTTTTGCATGTGGGGTGTTTCGTCGATCTGGCCAATCTGGCGCAACGACAAAGGACGCACCGGTGGACGAAACGAGGCCAGGGCAATGGCGTCGACGCTCAACCCGGCACCGATGCCGAGCAGCGTCGCCACTTGTTCGCGACAACGGCGTCCCTGGCAGGGCCCCATGCAGGCCCGGGTCAGACGCTTGGTCACGTCGGGGTTGGGCGAACCGTTTTGCAGCGACGCCGTCATCGTGCTTTGCACCGTGGTATCGGCGGGTGTCCAGTCGAGATAGCGTGGCGGTTGTTGTCCGAGAATTTCGCTGGCGGTCACCTCTTCGCACAAGCAAACGAAAGGTGCGTTCTGTGCATGCACGGTGGACGCGCGCACCCACGCCGTGCGGTTGGCGGCCACATCGCCAGTGGGTATGTCGGGCGTTGGCGCCGTGTCTTGCTGAGCGATATCGACACCCAGCGCGGCAAGTGCGGTGTGCGCGGCGATCCGGCCTTCAATCCGGGCAGCCTCCTCGTCGAGGCTTTTCGAGGCCCAGACACCGGCGCAGTCGCCCGCCACCAGCACGAACGGCAACGACGTGCGCTGCGCCGGGTCCACCTGCGGGACGTGACCACCACGGTCGGCCTGAAATGACGTGCGGCACCCGGCCGCCTCGACCAGTTCAATCGCAGGAATGGCCGCCACGCCCAGCAGTACCGTGTCGCATTCGATCTCGTACAGCGCTCCGTCAACGGGGCGACCTGCCGTGTCGACGGCGACTGCGGTTATCCGCGTGATGCCAAAAGCATCCCCGACCGCCTCGCGAACCACATCCCCGGTCAACACCCTGGCGCCGTGCTCGACCAACAGGCCGAGCAACGCTGAATCGCCGCTGACCTGTTCGGCCTGCTCAATGATTGCCACGATTTGCACGCCCTTGCGGATCAGCGCATGGGCCGTCGCCAGCGCGTGCGTATCGCTGCCGACCAGTACGGCGCGTTTGCAATCCAGCGCCTCGTAAACCGTCGCCAGCCGATGCGCGGCGCTGACGCCCATGACGCCGGGGCGGTGCCAGCCATCAAAGGCGAGGCCCATGTCGCGCCTGCCGGTGGCAATAATCACCTGCTTGAAACGCAGCAGACTGGCGTTCTCTTCATCGGCGAGCCCGGCGACGGCGCCGTCGATCCACGCCGTGGTGCGCTGTTGCGGGAACAGTCCCCAGACTGCCGTGCCGAGCCGCACGTCAACCCCGGCTTCGAGTGCGTCGGCGATTTCCGGGCGAGCGTCGAGAAGGGTTTGCAGCACGCTGTTGCGGTTGGCGACCGCCGCGCCCATCCGGCCACCAAAGTGCAGCGGCACCTCCTCGCCCATGGTGTCGAGGGGGATTGGATTTTCGTCCACCAGCGTGACCCGCAAGCCATGCCCGGCAGCGGCCAGGGCGGCCGCGAGTCCCGCAGGGCCCGCGCCGACGATGAGGATATCGGTCTCGTCGCTGATGGGCGGCGCCTTGCCAGCCACCGACGCGGGATCGTAGTAGGTGTTGGGTTCGAGAGGTCTTTTCACCGTGTTTCCCTCGTGAGACAGGCGCGTGGGTATCGACTAGAACAGCGAAGAAGGCGCCTTGACGTCGCCCTCGGCGAATCGCGACAGGCGCAGTTGGCGCATGTCCATTCCCGGGTTGCCGGAATCGATCCAGTTCGCCAGGGTTTTGCCAACGATGGGGCCCATGGCAAAGCCATGGCCGCAGAACCCGGTGGCGACGGCCAGGCCGCGCGGCGAAGTATGGGCGTCGATGACGGGGATGCCGTCGGGCAAGACATCGATGCCGCCTCCCCATCGATCGACAATCTGTGTACTCGCCTGCCCGGGGAACGCCGCCTTGAAACCGCTCATGGCCTTCGCCAGCCCTCGGTCATTGGGCGGGATCAACGGATTTCGCTCATGAATCCCCGTGCCTGACCGTGAAGCTTGCGACCACGGCATGCGCTGGTGCAGATCCGTCAGACATGCGCCGTTCAGGTTGAAACGAAACGATTTACGGTGCGCCCACAACAAAGGCGCGTACCACTGCAGCGCGCGAAAATGGCCCAGCGTCATGTCGACATCGACATGGGCGTCGTCGGCGATGTTGAAGCTGCCGTCCAGTCGTTGCCGAAAGCCCACGCCGTTGGCGATGGTGGAAATACCGCTCAGCTTCGGCGCGGAGGTGGTCCGCGCCACCGTGCCCCGGACCAATTGCTGCGGCAGGGAAATGCCGAGCAGTTTCAACAGGCGAAATGTCGTGACGCCGGCCGCGCAGACCACGGTTTTCGCCTTCACATAGCCGCGCTCGGTTTCCACGCCCACCACCTGGCCGGCGGCGACATCGATGCCTTTGGCGCCACACTGTTCGACGATGTGCGCGCCCAGTTCACGGGCGCGCATCGCGAAGGCACGCGCTACCAGCGTGGGCTCCGCCTGACCGTCGCTGGCGGTGAACAGGCCTCCCAGTTGCCGGGCGGCGTAACCCGGCAGTTTCTTTTCAACCTCTCGCGGCGAAAGCATCACGGTGTCCATCGAAAAGGTGCGGGCAACGCTCAGCCACGATTCGTACCCGTCACGCTCGGCTTCGTTGCCCGCGACGAAAAGGCAGCCGTCGTTGCGCCATCCCAGGTCGCTTTGCAGTTCCTGCTCCAGCGAACGCCAGATTCCGATACTGGCTTGCATCAGCGGCACTTCGGCTTCGTCACGCGATTGTTGCCGAACAAAGCCCCACGCCCGCGATGATTGCTGACCGGCAATGATGCTCTTGTCGATGACAAGAACCTTCGCCCCCGCTTTGCTAAGGTAATACGCACACGCACACCCCATCAGGCCACCGCCGATGATCGCCACGTCGACTTCACGAGGCAGGAGGTCCCGGGAGGTCGACGCCGTGGCAAATGCCGTTTCTGGTGAGTTCATAAGGGCAACCGTCAGGTGGAGAATGACGCGTAGCGCAGCGTCGGAATTTGGGCTAAGAATGTGCCCCGATCATCCGGAATGACAGTGATGTATCTGCATTAATCCCATGCGAGGAGCGCATAGACTCATGAGCCGCCAACTGCCATCCATCGAGCTTTTGCAGGCCTTCCTGACGGTTGCGAAGACGGGCAACTTTGGCCAGGCGGGTGAGCAACTCAACTTGAGCCAGAGCGCGGTCAGCAGGCAGGTAGCGCAACTGGAAGCACGCCTGGAGCACCGCTTGTTCGAGCGCCACACACGCAAAATCGTGCTCACCGCTGAAGGACAATCGTTGGTCCCGGTGGCGGAGCAGGTCATCGGCCTGCTGTCGGATGCCTCGCACATGCTCGCCGCCGTGGGCAGAAGTGTCAGCCTGCGCGCGCACCCGACCATGGCGGCGCGCTGGCTGATTCCACGGCTGACGGCGTTCTATCGCCTGCATCCGCACGTCACTGTCAGCGTCGACACGGTGTACCACCGCTTTCCCGACTTCGCGTTTGAATCGATCGACGCCATGATCGCCTACGGCACCGCCACCTGGCCCGACTTCGAAGCGCTGGACCTGTGGGAAGAGGAACTGGTTCCGATGTGCTCACCGGTGTTGCTCGAAGGGACGACGGCAGAAGAAGTGCTCAAGACCGCGCGACTCGTGGACTCGAGCATGGATCGCCTGGACTGGCGCCGGTGGGAAGAGTACTACCCGGATTCAAACGGGCCCGATAACGCTCATCTCACGTTCGATACGCTGGAGTCCGCGATCGTCGCCGTGAAATGCGGCCAGGGCGTCGCGCTGGTCGACACCGTGCTCGCACGCGATGAGTTGCTCACCGGGCAACTTATCCGCGTGCACTCCGGCAGCATCATCACCGGCGGGCGCTACACGCTGGTCTACCCGAAGCGGGTGAAACGCTCGAGCGGCTTCTGCGAGTTTCTCGAGTGGCTGGAACAGGAAGCGTCGGCTAACCCGCGAGCGCTGCTTCAATAGCCGCGATATCGATCTTGCGCATCGTCATCATCGCGTCGAACGCTCGCTTGGCCACCGCTTGATCAGGATGGGTAACCGCGGCCGTCAAGACGCGTGGTGAGATCTGCCACGACACCCCCCATTTGTCCTTGCACCAGCCGCAGACATTTTCCTGGCCACCGTTTCCAACAATCGCATTCCACAAGCGGTCCGTTTCGGCCTGATCGTCGGTGGCCACCTGGAACGAGAACGCCTCGCTGTGTTTGAACCCTGCCCCGGCGTTCAACCCCAGGCAAGGGATGCCCATCACCGAGAACTCGACTGTCAGGACATCACCCTGCTTGCCCGCCGGATAGTCGCCCGGCGCCCGATGCACCGCGGTCACCGCGCTGTCCGGGAAGGTCTCGGCGTAGAAAGTGGCGGCGTCCAGTGCGGTGCCGTCGAAACACAGGCAGATCGTGTTTTTGCTGACCATATCGGTTCTCCCGTTCTCAAACTGACGCACTGATTTTAGCCGCCCGGCCAAAAGGTCGATTCTCGGCCGACGAGCAGAGCAACATTGCATGGGCGAGCTCTGCGATAAACGGGCGCCAGCGCTTATAATCGCGTGCTTTATCACCCATCAGGCAAACAAGTCAGGATATGACGCTCGACCCTCCCACCCTGCTGGCCCTCTCCACCGCCCTCGCAGCCGCCGCCGCGCTGTACCTGGCGGTCGAATGGCGCAGCATTCGTGAATCCTCGCTGCTGTTCTGGAGCGCAGGATTTGCAACGATCACCGTCGGTTCGACCCTCGCTTTGCTGCGCGGCAGCGGCCTGTTGCTGATCGGCATCTGGTTCGCCAATGGCCTGCTGGTGCTGGCCCACTGGCTTTTCCTGCTGGGGGTTGCACGCTTCACGCAGGCGCGCCTGTCCCGCGGCTGGCTCTTGATTATCGCTGTCTGGGTCGCCCTGCTGCTGTTACCGGAAGAACCGTCGTGGTCGAAGATCATGCTGGTGGCCAATTCGCTGCTGGTCGCCCTGCCGACGCTGCGAGCCAGTTTTCTGCTACGTCCTCACGGCCGCTCCTTGAGCGTCGGGGCCGGGCAGCTGCGTTATGTGCTGCTGATTCATGGGCTGTTCTACGTCATCAAGGCGATATCGGTGGTGACCCCCGGTACCCTGATCGATCTGGCTGCCCTGCGTGGCGAGATCATTCAGATTTCGCTGGTCGAAGGCGCGATGGCGATCATGTTGATCGCACTGTCGATGACCGGGACCGAACGCTACCGGCGCGAGAAACGAATTGCCCGGCTGGCCGCACGCGACCCGCTGACCGCCCTGTATAACCGCCGCGCCCTCGAAGTACGGGCCCCGCGCCTGCTGGACGAAGTCTCGACCGAGCGACCGGGCGCGTTGCTGCTGATCGATATCGACAACTTCAAACTGGTCAACGACCTGTTCGGCCATACGGCCGGCGACCAACTGCTCGTCACAATGAGCGAGATGATTCGCTCGACATTGCCCGACGGTGCACTGGCGGCCCGGTTGGGCGGCGACGAGTTTGTCATCCTGCTGAACAACGCCTCGAGCGAACGAATCGAGGCGTTGGGCTGCGCGTTGCGCGAGCAATTCCACACAGCGGCGTCACAGGCGTTCGCTACGCCGGAACCCGTGACGTTGAGCATCGGCGCCACCCTGTTCGACGCGCCGCCCGCCAGCCTGGCGGCATTGATCGAGCAAGGTGACAGCGCGCTGTATGAGTCCAAGCGTGGCGGGCGTGACAGGATTCGGTTGGTGGATCGGACGGTTGGGGGCTACAACATCTAACCGCAGTCACCCTCAATGTCCTGTAATCCAGATTCCTTGTCCTTTACACGACATCTACTGGCTTATTAGCGTTAGCCGGCAATCCCCCACCGCGTTAGAGTCGTCCTCACGTTCCTGGCAAACCCGGATGATTCTGATGACCCGCCCCCGTTTCTTACCCGATAACTTCACCCTGGCCCTGATCGGCGTGGTGCTGATCGCCAGCCTTCTGCCCGCCAGCGGCCAGGTGGCAGTGGGCTTTGGCTGGCTGACCAACATCGCCATTGCCCTGCTGTTTTTCCTGCATGGCGCCAAACTGTCGCGCGAGTCGATCATCGCCGGTGCGGGCCACTGGCGCCTGCATTTGCTGGTGTTCGGCCTGACCTTTGTGCTGTTCCCATTGATCGGCCTGGCGCTCAAGCCGTTGCTGTCGCCGCTGATCGGTGACGATCTGTACATGGGCATGCTGTACCTCTGCGCGCTGCCGGCCACGGTGCAGTCGGCGATTGCCTTTACCTCCCTGGCGCGAGGCAATATTCCGGCGGCGATTTGCAGTGCGGCGGCGTCCAGTCTGTTCGGGATTTTCCTCACGCCGCTGCTGGTGACCTTGCTTTTGAACGTGCACGGCGACGGCGGCTCGACGGTTGATGCGATCTTGAAGATCAGCGTGCAGCTGCTGCTGCCGTTCGTTGCCGGGCAGATCGCACGGAAATGGATCGGTGCCTGGGTCGGGCGCAACAAGGGCTGGCTGAAGTTTGTCGATCAGGGCTCGATTTTGCTGGTGGTGTACGGCGCCTTCAGCGAAGCGGTAATCGAAGGCATCTGGCACAAGATTCCGCTGAAGGACCTGGCCGGGTTGGTCATCGTCTGCTGCGTGGTACTCGCGCTGGTACTAGTCGCCGCCACCCTGCTGGGCAAAGCCTTCGGTTTCAATCAGGAGGATCGGATCACCATCCTTTTCTGCGGCTCGAAGAAAAGCCTGGCCACCGGTGTACCGATGGCTCAGGTGCTGTTCGCCGGCAGCACCATCGGCGTGCTGATCCTGCCGCTGATGCTGTTCCATCAGATTCAGCTGATGGTCTGTGCCGTGCTCGCCCAGCGCTATGCCAAACGCGAAGAATCGGTGGCTGAACTGATGGGGCAAGTCGATCCTTAACGCCCGGGTAATCAGCACGCTGCCTGGCGTGCTGATCGACTGCGCCGACGTCCACTCCCAGCGCATGTTCTATCCTTCAATCCAGCCCACAACGCCGGATATCGAAATGCCCGCCCCCGAAACCGCCCTCCTCCAAAGCTGGCACCACAACGCCCATGTCTGGATCGAGGCCATCCGCAACGGCAGCATCGAAAGCCGCCGCCAAGTCACCGATCAGGCCATTCTGCTCGCAGTGCTGGGCCGTCAGCCCGAACGTGTGCTCGACCTCGGCTGCGGCGAGGGTTGGCTGTTGCGTGCACTGGCTGACCGGGCCATCGAGGTGGTCGGTGTGGATGGCGATGCAACGCTGGTCGACGCCGCGCGGGCGGCGGGCTCCACACCGGTGCATCTGGCGAGCTATGAAGCGTTGGTCGAGGCGACGGTAGACATCGGCCGCGGCTATGACGTGATCTGCGCTAACTTTGCGCTGCTGCACCAGGACATCATCCCGCTGCTCGCCGCCATGAACGCCCTGCTCGCCCCCGGCGGTGCGCTGGTGATCCAGACGCTGCACCCGTGGGCCGTGGCGGCGGGCGATTATCAGGACGGCTGGCGGGAAGAGACGTTCGACGGATTCCAGGGGCAATGGCAAGCGATGCCGTGGTATTTCCGCACCCTGTCCAGTTGGATCAACGCGCTGGACATGGCCGGTTTTCGACTGGCAGGCCTGCAGGAGCCGCAGCACCCGCAAAACCCCGTGCCGCAGTCGTTGCTGTTGGTGGGCGAGTTGCGGGGGTGACTGGGAGATGGTGCCACCACTGGTCACAGCAACTTGATCCACAGATTGTTTTTGCCTACATTTGAATCTATAGATTCAACATAAGGTATTAAACATGGCAGTCCCCCTTCAGGAACAAGCCTTCACCAAAAGCCAATGCGTAACGGGTCTGCGTGCTGCCGTAGGCATCCTCGAAAAATGGGCCGCGTCCAGCGAGCAGGCCTGTCGCATCCTGCGTATATCCCGCAGTACTTACACCCGCGCCCGGCAGCGCGATCCCGAATGGGCCGTGACATTGGACGCGGACCAGATGCAGCGCATCAGTTTTGTGCTCAACATCCACACCGCCCTGCGCCTGGTGTTCGACAACCCGGAGAACGTCTACGGCTTCCCGTCGATGGCCAACGACAACGAGTTTTTCAATGGGCGCAGCCCGCTCGAGATCATGGCTCAGGGCGACATGATTTCCCTGTATGAAACCTTTCGCCGCATCGACGTGCTGCGAGGCGCGCAATGGTGAAGGTGAGCGAGCTGGCGGAACTGGCCGGTGACTTGCTAAACGCCTATCGACTGGTCAACTCAAAGTTCCCGCCGATCGCGTTGTTTGACGACGTTGCTGATGAGGATGAATTTGAGGTGCTGTATCAGATACAGGCGCTGACCAATCCCAGGCTGAAAAACGAAGTGGGTCAACTTGAGCTGATTCCACGACGGGAGATCCCGTTCGGCATTCCTGGCTGCTCGTATGCGACTGCGCCGTTCACCCACGTCAACCCGGCGGGTTCGCGGTTCAGCGATGGCAGTTTCGGGGTGTTGTACGTGGCGGATTCCATGGAAACGGCCCTCGCTGAAGTGCGGCATCACCAGAGTCTGTACTGGTCGAACGTCCCAAGCCTCAACTATGAGCGGTTCGTTTTCCGGGGGCTGGTCTGCTCGTTTGTGGAGGCCGCGATGAGAGATGCTGCCGCCATTCCGATGACCGATCCTGTCTATGATCCCGACGATTACACGCATTCCCGGCAACTGGGGAAATCCGTCAAAAAGGCGAAATGCCCGGGCATTCGTTACCACTCGGTGCGCCGGCCGGGCAGTCATTGCTGGGCGTTGATGACGCCGAGGCCGGTGTTGTCGGTTATTCAAGCGGCACATTACGAGATGATCTGGAATGGTCAGCTGACGAGCGTCAGTCAGATCAGTGAGGCTTGATGGCGCGTCGTCCATCCATTGCTCGCATCGATAGTCACCATCATCTCAATGAAGTTCTCTTAAAAATTCCGGAGCGTAACATCGCACCCATACCAACCAATAACACCCCGGAGCACACACTCATGAAACGCCAAACTCTTCTCAGCATCGCATTCTCGGTTTTCGCAGTTAACGCTTTCGCCGCAGCCCCTGCTCACCAGGCCATCGCTGAAGGCGGTTCGGATCGTCTGATTGAAAGCCGTGTGGCTGAAGGTGGTTCGGACCGTTTGATCGAGAGCCGCGTTGCTGAAGGTGGCTCGGATCGCCTGATCGAAAGCCGTGTGGCTGAGGGTGGCTCGGATCGTCTGATCCAGAATCGCGTTGCTGAAGGTGGTTCCGACCGCTTGATCCAAAGTCGCAACGCTTGAATGAATGGCTTTACCGAAATACTTAACTCAGATACACGCAAACCCACTGTAGGAGCGAGCTGGCTCGCGATGGACTCAAGAACACCGCGTTTAACCAGTCAACCCGCGTTATCGTTAACGACCATCGCCAGCAAGCTAGCTCCTACAAAGAAGCCCGGCCTAATCAGCCGGGCTTTTTCATGCGCGCAACAATATGCTCCCCCTACGTGTGATGAATTTCCCGATCCTTGGTTTCCGGCAACAGGAACGTACCGAGAATCGCCGTCATCACGGCAATAACGATCGGATACCACAGCCCGTAGTAGATATCGCCCGTGGCCGCGACCATGGCGAACGCCACCGTCGGCAGGAAACCGCCGAACCAGCCATTGCCGATGTGGTACGGCAGCGACATGGATGTGTAGCGGATGCGCGCCGGGAAGAGTTCCACCAGCCAGGCGGCAATCGGGCCGTAGACCATGGTCACGTAGATAACCAGGATGGTCAGGAGCAGCAGCACCATCGGGTAGTTGGTCTTCGCCGGGTCGGCCTTCTCCGGGTAGCCGGCGTCCTTGAGGGCGGTGCCGAGGGTGGCAACGAAGGCGTCGTTACGGGTTTTGAAGTCGGCGGCCGGCATGCCGGTGCCCTCGAAACTCTCGACCACTTTGCCGCCAATGCGAACCTGCGCGACGGTGCCCGGGGCAGCTTTTTCGTTGGTATAGGGAATGGCTTTCTTCGCCAGTACGGTCTTGGCAAGGTCACACGAACTGGTGAATTTGGCTTTACCCACCGGGTCGAACTGGAACGAACACTGGGCTGGATCGGCGACCACGGTGACGGGATTTTTCTCCTGGGCGATGAACACGTCGGGGTTACCGTACTGGGTCAACGCATGGAAGATCGGGAAGTAAGTCACCGCCGCGAGAATGCAGCCTGCCATGATGATGCCCTTGCGCCCGATACGGTCGGACAGGCTGCCGAAAATCACGAAGAACGGCGTGCCGATCAGCAGCGAGCCGGCAATCAGCAGGTTCGCGGTCTGCGGGTCGATCTTGAGCATTTGCAGGAGGAAGAACAGCGCATAGAACTGCCCCGTGTACCAGACAACCGCCTGGCCGGCAGTACCGCCAAGCAGGGCCATGATCACGATTTTCAGGTTGTCCCAACGGGCGAAAGACTCGGTCAGCGGCGCCTTGCAGGCTTTGCCTTCGGCCTTCATTTTCACGAACACCGGCGACTCGCTGAGTTGCAGGCGGATGTACACCGAGACGATCAACAGCAGGATCGACAGCAGGAAGGGAATTCGCCAGCCCCAGGCCTCGAAGGCTTCAGTGCCCAGGACAGTGCGGCAGGCAAGAATCACCAGCAGCGACAGGAACAGGCCAAGGGTCGCAGTGGTTTGAATCCACGAAGTGAAATAGCCGCGCTTACCCTTCGGCGCATGTTCGGCCACGTACGTCGCCGCACCGCCGTACTCACCGCCCAGCGCCAGGCCTTGCAGCAGGCGCAAGGTAATCAGGATGATCGGCGCCGCGACGCCAATGGTCGCGTAGCCGGGCAGAAAACCCACGATGGCGGTGGAAATACCCATGATGACAATGGTGATCAGGAACGTGTGTTTGCGCCCGATCATATCGCCCAGCCGCCCGAACACGATCGCACCGAAAGGCCGTACCGCAAAGCCTGCAGCGAACGCGAGCAGCGCGAAGATGAAGGACGTGGTCTCGTTGACGCCGGCAAAAAAATGCTTGGCGATGATCGCGGCGAGGGAGCCATAGAGGTAAAAATCGTACCACTCGAAGACGGTGCCCAAAGACGAGGCAAAAATGACCTTGCGCTCCTCCTTGGTGATCCCGTGGTTGGGGGTTCGGCCCAGGGTTGTGCTGTCGATTGCCGCCATGAGTCTTCTCCGTATTGCTCTTGTTGTAGGCCGGAGCACCTCTCAACTGCTGCCGCACCCAGGCCCTGGGCTGAAGTCATCGGACTGCGGATTGCGCAACGCGTGAAACAGGCTGACTGCCTCACTTCACTGCACGGTTACTTGAAGCATAATCAGCTTCGCGCAGATATCCACTCGGCCAAATGGCCGTGCTGTTTCGGGCACACTGCGCTCACTAGAAACTCACCGGAGACAACTGTGCAACCCCTGACCGCACGCGAGGTTTATCAGCAACTGCGAGACGCCGCCCTGGGTGTTCGCCCGTTTCAACGGCTGGACGAACACGTCGAGCCCGGTCTCGCAAAGGTCGATATCGAAGGCTGGCGCCTGACCCTCGACATCGATGGCGAGCACCTGCGTCACTGCCAAAACTGCCAAAGTCCGGACGGTCGCGACGGTGACTTGGACACCTGGCAACGCTTCGGCACCGACCCGGTCAGTTTGCTCAGCACCTGGGAGCTGGCGCAGCTCGAGCGACTGCTCACCGAGACACGCTGACACAGGCTTGCCAACCACCCCCGTTAGCGAGTTTTATGGGCGACGCGAATCGATCACCGTAGAGGTCTTGCCCATGGTTCTATCCTCCCGCTTGCCGCCGTTGCTGACGTGCGCCCTGACCGGTCTCCTCGCCTGCAGTGCGCAGGCCAGCACGGTCACTGCGGTGCCCGACAGTTTGCAACCGCTGCTGGTGACGATAAACGAGCGCCTGAACATTGCGGATCAGGTGGCGTTGACCAAGTGGGACAGTGGCAAACCTATCCAGGACACCGCCCGGGAAGCGCAGGTGATCGCCAGTGCCAGGGCGATGGCCGCGGACCGAAAACTCGACCCGGACGAAGCCGCCGAGTTGATCGCCGCACAGATCGAAGCCAATAAACTGGTGCAGTACGGACTGATCGCTGAATGGCGAGCGGCTGACAAGGCCCCCGACCTGCCACGACCGGACCTCACCCTGCAAATCAGACCTCGGCTGGATGAACTGCAAAACCTTCTGTTGCAGCAATACGCCGACTTCGCCCCCTATCGCAAGGACCCGAACTGCCCGAGCTGGCTGGGCGTTGCGCGCGCCGGGCTGATCAAGGATCAACTTCACGGCCAGGCACTGATACGTGCCACCGGGGAGCTGTGCATCGCCGATCAATGATTGATACACGGTAATCCCGCCCGCCTCACTGACGTTTGAAAACAACAAAAAATACAGGAGTTGAAATGTCTGAACTGAAACTGCACCCCAACGCTGCGCAATCCCTGGGCCAATGGCACGAAATGATCCGCACCGGCGACTTGAGTGCCTTGCCTGAACTGCTCGACCCTCAAGCAGTTTTCCGCTCGCCGATGGCACACACGCCATACCCGGGAGCGCCGGTGGTGTCGATGATCCTCAATACGGTGATCAAGGTGTTTGAGAACTTTACCTATCACCGGGAACTGGCGACGGCAGACGGGCTGAACGTGATCCTGGAGTTCAGCGCCGACGTCAGCGGGAAAGCGTTAAAGGGGATCGACATGATCCGTTTCAATGAACAAGGGAAAATCGTTGAATTCGAGGTCATGGTCCGTCCCTTGAGCGGCTTGCAAGCCTTGGGTGAGCAAATGGGCCAACGCCTCGGCGCTTACCTGGCGGCCAGTAAAGCCCTCTGATGTAGCTTTGCGTCGGGCGAGGGGTCGTGGCTGGCGGGCACGACTCCCCATCCCCCTCCTCGCCTCTCGACCAAAACGCCTTTGGAAACCGGCGCGTGATCTTGCCGGCAATGTCCATGAACGGCATGGCGATCAGGCTGTACACCGTCAGGTAACGCTCGCGATCCTGCTCACCGGTGCCGAACTGAACAGGTTCCGGCTTTGAGCCCGTCAGATAGAGCGTGCCGAACATCCAGTCCCAGAGTGACAGGTTGATGCCGAAGTTCTTGTTGTAGTGACGAGGTGCGTCACTGTGGTGAATCTGGTGTTGCGCCGGACTGTTCAGCACACGCTCGATCACCGGCCCGAACGAAAGCCAGACATGGCTGTGACGCAGGTTTGCCGCCAATCCATTGAGGATCAACACCAT
Organism: Pseudomonas sp. PB120; assembly: GCF_009761815.1. Lineage (GTDB taxonomy): Bacteria > Pseudomonadota > Gammaproteobacteria > Pseudomonadales > Pseudomonadaceae > Aquipseudomonas. The sequence continues at coordinate 5,001 of NZ_RWIN01000067.1, read as the reverse complement.
GTAGGTCACGCCGAACAAGGTGTAGGGGCTGATCTTGCCGCCACAGGCGTACCAAAAAATGCCGGCGAAGGCTCCCAAGCCGACTGTTACGAGCACTTTTTCGACGATTTTTTCCACGAAATGAACCCGGCTCGCGGTCGCTGGCACCAGCACCGTGGCCGAATGATGGACCTTGTGGAACGTCCACAAATACCGGGAATGCCAGGCACGATGGGCCCAGTAGCGAATGAAGTCGCTGACCAGAAACGTCCCCAATCCATAGGTCAGCGACAGCGAGAGGCTTTCGCCCACGTGCGGGCGCGCCCCCCAAAGCCCATTGAAAAACGCGATGTAGTCCCCCGAGCGCAGAACATGCGGATCAACCAACCCAACGATGGGCACCACCAACGCGACTTTCAGGATCGCGCGCACGAAGTAATACCGGTAATCCAGCAGTGCAGAACGATGAAAGTTGACCTGGCGTCCGCCAATGAACTGCCCGAATGACCGTGCGTCGGTCAAACCGCGCGGCTTTCTGAATCGGAAAAGGCTGTAGGCGATGCCGTAGGACACGCACAAAAACACCACGCAGAAACGGCCATCCAGATCGAATAGGCCCAGAAACTGCTCGGTGACAGGTTCAACGACCCACCGGCTCAGGTAGTGATAGAGAAGCGCGAGAACATCCATCAATGGCTGCCCGCCAATAAAGGGATGTAAGTGTAGTTCAGCGCGGCTATTTGCGTCTCATTCTCTGTTACTGAACGTCTGCAGGTAGGCCAACAGGTTTTCGATTTTTTCCGGATCGCTGATTCCCCAGAAAATCATCCGCGTCCCGGACACCACGCTTTTTGGATCTTCGATGTACTTGGCCAGTGTTTCACGGGTCCAGACCACGCCTGAGGTCTTCATGGCGTTGGAATACTGGTAGTCCGTCGTGCTGCCGGCCAGGCGCCCGATAACGCCATTGAGCTGCGGCCCGAAAGACGCCCGCGCTGATTCTCCGACTTGATGGCAACCGCCACAGGTCCGATTGAACAGCTTCTGCCCTGCCTCAGCATCGCCTGCCGTTGCAGGTGTACTGAAGGCTCCTGCGCTTAGCAGGAAGAAGGTGAGGATGGCGGTTTTTTTCATACGGGATTCCAGGTCGTAGAGCCGTGCGCACCCTATGACATTCAACGATTGAAAAGCTACCCGTAAATGCGATCTATACTCTTTCGGTTAGCTATTTAAGTGACATGCAAAATGTCGACACCCGTGCGCTGAACTGGTGCGCCCGTGCCTATCGCCAACGTAATCAAACCCGAGCCGATGTGTCGTGTCGCCAAGGATTGAACGGCGAGCTGTGCTCAGTTGTTCTGCGTCTATCGGGTGGTGGAGAAGATCATGAAATACAAGCTTTTTTCAGGCGTCCTGTTTGCGGTCGCGGCAACGGTTGTGATTCCGTCTGGCGCCTGGGCTGCGGGTGCCCAGGCATTGGCCTCTGATGGTGCGGACCATGTTGGGGCTGCTTCAGTCGCTGCTGATGGCGCGGATCATGTGGGTGCTGGAGCGGTTGCTGCTGATGGCGCGGATCATGTGGGTGCCGGAGCGGTTGCCGCTGATGGCGCGGATCATGTGGGCGCCGGGGCGGTTGCTGCTGATGGTGCAGATCATGTGGGCGCCGGCGCAGTTGCCGCTGATGGCTCGGATCATGTGGGCGCCGGCGCGGTTGCCGCTGATGGTGCAGATCATGTGGGCGCCGGCGCAGTTGCCGCTGATGGCGCGGATCATGTGGGCGCCGGCGCGGTTGCTGCTGATGGTGCAGATCATGTGGGCGCTGGTGCGGTTGCCGCTGATGGCGCGGATCATGTGGGCGCCGGGGCGGTTGCTGCTGATGGTGCAGATCATGTGGGCGCCGGGGCGGTTGCTGCTGATGGTGCAGATCATGTGGGCGCTGGTGCGGTTGCCGCTGATGGATCGGATCATGTCGGCGCCGGTGCACTCGCCGCCGACGGTTCGGACAAAATCGGCACCGCTCGTCTCGCCTATGGCTCTCGCGTTGGCGTAGGGTCCGATAGAGTGGCGACTTCGCTGATGACCGGCAGTTACTCCGACCAGTTCAACAGCCCGATCGGCCCTCAATAACCTGCAAGTGGCCGGTTCAAACGGCCACATTGATGGAAAGGACAGCACAATGACGAACCGAACCGAAACGGCCATCCTCGCGGGTGGCTGCTTCTGGGGCATGCAGGATTTGCTGAGACGCCAACCGGGCTTAGTGTCCACGCGGGTGGGCTACTCGGGCGGCGACGTGCCCAATGCGACGTATCGCAACCATGGCACACACGCCGAAGCGATCGAGATCGTGTTCGATCCCGACCAGACCAGCTATCGGCAGATCCTCGAGTTTTTCTTCCAGATCCACGACCCGACAACCCTGAATCGCCAGGGCAATGACAGGGGGACAAGCTACCGCTCTGCCCTCTTCTATCTCACTGAAGAGCAGAAGCGTGTCGCCGAAGACACCGTGGCCGACGCCGATGCTTCCGGTCTCTGGCCCGACAAGGTCGTGACAGAAGTGACACCCGCAGGCCCATTCTGGGAGGCGGAGCCGGAACATCAGGACTACCTCGAGCAATACCCCAACGGCTACACCTGCCATTTCATCCGGCCCAACTGGAAACTGCCCAAACGCGCGTAACCCACCACTGAAAAAACATACGGCCATCTCGCTGGCGTTCAACAATTTGAACGCCAGCGGTCCGTTGTCGATTGAAATCTCGACGATGTGATTGGCCTAAGGGTCCTGGTTACCGAACTCGACATCACTGTTGAAACGATCTGAAAAGTGGCGCCAGCCCCCCTGAAAAACTCGCCAAGCCCAGCTTTAACGGGCATCATCGCTGCTTTCCGCAGGGTTTACAGTTCTGGATCAAGGTGCCATAGCCTTGCTAAAATCGCCCCAAATCAAACCGACGAGTAAACATGCTCAGGGGCATTCCACGAACGGCCAGTGTTAAATATACTAGCCACCCAGCAAGCCCAGACCCTGTCGCGCAATGCAGTGCAACGAGAGCCGCTATGAGAATCCATTTTGAAAAAAGTGATGCCCATGAATCCAACATCCATCAGCCGTCGGTGGTAACAGCATGATCGAGGTCACCGAAGTTTCCATCGCCGAACTGCGCGCGGCGCTCGAGTCCGGCCAGACCACGGCGGTCGAGCTGGTCCAGGCCTATCTCGCCCGGATCGACGCCTACGATGGCGCCGACACCCCCACCGCGCTCAACGCGGTCGTGGTGCGCAATCTTGAAGCGCTGAACGAAGCGCAGGCGTCCGACGCCCGTCGCGCCAAGGGCGAAACGTTGGGGCCGCTGGACGGGATTCCCTACACGGCCAAGGACAGTTACCTGGTCAAGGGGCTGACCGCCGCTTCCGGCAGCCCGGCCTTTGCCGACCTGGTGGCTTACCGCGACGCGTTCACCATCGAACGGCTGCGCGCCGCCGGTGCCATCTGCCTGGGCAAGACCAACATGCCGCCCATGGCGAACGGCGGTATGCAACGCGGGGTCTACGGCCGCGCTGAGAGCCCGTACAACGCGGACTATCTCACCGCGCCCTTTGCCTCGGGCTCCTCGAACGGTGCTGGCACCGCCACCGCCGCCAGTTTCTCGGCATTCGGCCTTGCCGAAGAAACCTGGTCCAGCGGACGTGGTCCGGCGTCGAACAATGGGTTGTGCGCCTACACGCCATCGCGCGGGGTGATCTCGGTACGCGGCAACTGGCCGTTGACCCCGACCATGGACGTGGTCGTGCCGTTTGCCAGAACCATGGCGGACCTGCTTGAGGTGCTCGATGTGGTGGTGGCCGAAGACACCGACACACGCGGTGATCTGTGGCGGTTGCAACCTTGGGTCCCTATTCCGAGCGTCGCCTCGGTGCGTCCCGCGTCCTACGCCGAACTGGCCGTGAAGGCCGATGCATTGGCAGGAAAGCGCCTGGGCGTACCGCGCATGTACATCAATGCGGACCCTGAAGCCGGCACCAGCGAAGCGCCGGGTATCGGAGGCCCGACAGGGCAGAAAATCAACACCCGCCCTAGCGTTATCGGGCTGTGGGAAGACGCACGCAAGGCACTGGAAGCTGCCGGCGCCGAAGTCATCGAAGTCGATTTCCCGCTCGTCTCCAACTGCGAGGGCGATCGTCCGGGGGCGCCGACCGTTTACAACCGGGGCCTGGTGTCCAAAGAGTTCCTTCATCATGAACTGTGGGACCTGACGGCCTGGGCGTTCGATGATTTCCTGCGGGCCAACGGCGACCCGAAATTGAACCGCCTGGTGGACGTCGACGGTCCGCTGATTTTCCCGCACGACCCGGGCACGCTGCCCAACCGCGAGGGCGACCTTGTCGCGGGCATGGACGAGTACGTGAAGATGGCCGAGCGCGGCATTACGCCTTGGGACCAGATCACCACGGTGCCTGATGGCCTTCGCGGACTGGAACAAACCCGTCGAATCGATCTTGAAGACTGGATGGACCGACTCGGGCTGGACGCGGTGCTGTTCCCGACGGTTGCCGATGTGGCGCCGGCGAACGCTGATGTCGATCCGGCGTCTGCGGACATCGCCTGGAGCAACGGGATCTGGGTTGCCAACGGTAACCTCGCCATTCGCCACCTGGGGGTTCCGACGGTGACGGTGCCGATGGGCATCATGCCGGATATCGGCATGCCGGTCGGGCTGACCTTTGCGGGTCGGGCCTATGACGATTCAGCGCTGTTGCGCTTTGCTTCGGCGTTTGAAGCGACCGGGTCGAAGCGGATGGTTCCGCCGCGGACTCCGCCGTTGGCTGTGGGCAGTAACTAGCCCGCCTGAGTTTCTGGACGGATTGGGATTGGGATTGGGATTGGGGGCATATCCGTTTCTTCGGTCACGGCGGCTATTGGTTTCGCCCTTACGGCGAGTCACTTGGAAAAGCCCCAAGTAACCAAGGGCTCTTGCCCCTTTCGTTCGGTGCCTCGCCTAGGCTCGGCATGCCCTC
>NZ_RWIN01000066.1 GCF_009761815.1 Pseudomonas sp. PB120 | reverse complement strand
ACCGACACCGGTGGCTCGGTGCGCGTGCCGGCGGCGTGTTGCGGCATCGCCGGGTTGAAGCCGACGTACGGGCGTGTCAGCCGGGTCGGCGCGCATCCGCTGGCCTCCAGCCTCGATTGTGTCGGGCCGTTCGCGGCGGACATGGACGACCTGATCGCCGCGATGCAAGTGATTTGCCCCGGCTTTTCGGTGCAGGGATTGCCGTCCGGCCAGGCGTCAGTGGGCTTTTTGGACGTCGACTGTGATCCGCACTTGCGAGCCTCACTTGGTGCCGCTGCCGACCGCGCCGGTTGGCGCCGTAGCAACCTGCAGCTAAGCGAATTCGAGGCCGCGTTCGCCGCTGGCCTGACCGTGATCAATTTTGAAAACTGGGCGGCTTTCGGCCACCTGACCGGCAAAGGCCTGATCGGCGCGGATGTCGAGCAGCGCTTGTTGATCGCCAGCCGCACCAGCGTCGCTGACCTGGCGCAAGCGGAAAAAGTCCGCACGCGTTTCACCCAGCAAGTGGACGCCGCGCTGGAGGAATTTGCGGTGCTGCTGTTGCCGACGATGCCAAGCCTGCCGCCCACGCTGATCGAAGCGCGCAGCGCGAGCAAAGCGGTGGCGGGCATGACCCCGCTGGTACGGCCGTTCAACCTCAGCGGCCATCCGGCGCTGACGGTGCCGGTGGAACTGGATTGCGGCGGGCTGAAAGTCGGCCTGCAGATTGTGGGTCGCAAAGGCCAGGACGAACTCGTCTGCGCCTTCGGTGCGCAACTGCAACAGAGCATGGCCGGTGAACGGTCGACCCCTAAAAAGAAATCATAAAAATAAGCCATGAGGAGAACCGCATGAGCACTCATGAATACCGGCTGATCGCATCATCGAAAAGCCCTGACGAACTGGTCAGCCATGACCGCGTCGACGTCTCGCTGTACAACGACCCGGCGCTGTTCGAAGCCGAGCTGGACAAGATTTTCTACCGCACCTGGGTCTGGGTTGCCCACGAAAGCGAAGTGCGCAACAGCGGCGACTTCAAGACCGCGATGATCGGCCGTCGCCCGGTGATCGTCGTGCGCGACAAGAAGAACAACATCAACGTGCTGGAAAACCGTTGCCGGCACCGTGGCGCCACCGTGTGCGAAAAGCACAAGGGCAACGCCACCGGTTTTACCTGCCCGTACCACAGTTGGTCCTACGGCCTGGACGGCAAACTGCGCGCGTTGCCGTACCCGGACGGCTACGAAGGCATTCTGGAAAAGTCCGAACTGCCGCTCACCAGCCTGCGCGTCGAAAGCTACGCCGGCATGGTGTTCGCCAGCTACAACGATGACATCGAACCGCTGGAAGACTTCCTCGGCGGTGCGAAACACTGGATGGACCTGTTCATGAAGCAGGGCGCCGGTTACCCGATCAAGACCCAGGGCGAACACAAGTTCAGCTTCAAGGGCAACTGGAAGATCCAGCTGGAAAACACCACAGACGGTTATCACTTCCCGATCGTGCACAAGTCGTTCATGTCGTCGGTGGATGAAGAAACCTCGGAAATGCTCTCGTTCATGACCGACGAACAAGCCGTGACCCACTCGCTGGGCAACGGCCACAGCGTGATGGTGATGGTGCCGGAGCACGTCGACCTCGATCACGACGACGGTACCGAGCAGCTGCAAGAGCGTTTCGCCCACGTCACCGAAGAACTGTCGAAAACCCTGCCGGCGGATCAGGTCCGTCGCATCGTGCGCTCGCTGCACGGTGCCGGGTTCAACCTGAACCTGTTCCCGAACGTCGCCATGTCGATGTCGTTCTTCCGTGTGCTACGCCCGGTGTCGGTGACTGAAACCGAGATCCGTCATGTGGCCCTCGGCATGGACGGCGGCCCGGAAATCGCCAACCGCGAACGCATGCGTATCCACGAACACTTCCAGGGCCCGTTCGGTTTCGGCAGCCCTGACGATGCCGAGGCCTGGGACCGTGTGCAGCGCGGCTCGTACGCCGGCGTCGACGCGCCAATCCTGGTCAACCGCGGCCTCAATCGCGAAATCACCGCCGAGAACGGCGACAAAGTCTCCCACGCCACCGACGAGGGCGGCATGCGCGGTGCCTATGACATGTGGAAAAGGATGATGAGCCAATGAGCAATCACGACACCCTGAACGGTTTTTCCGGCCCGCTGGCCCAGGCCATCGAATTCATCTGGCGCGAAGCCGAACTGCTCGATCACAAGAATTACGCCGAGTGGGCCACCTTGTGGAGCGAGACCGGCCGCTACATTGTGCCGATCGACCCGGACACCGAAGACTTCGAAGCCACGCTCAACTACGCCTACGACGATGCGCGCATGCGTGACTTGCGCATCGAACGCCTGACCGCCGGCTACTCGCCGTCGGCGGTGGACGCGGCGAAAACCGTGCGCAGTGTTTCGCGTTTCCGTCTGGTGGAAGCGGCGGGGGACGTGGTTGAAGTCAATTCCGCGCAGCTGCTGTACGCCTACAAACGCGGCGTGCACACGCCGTTCGTGGCCGACCTGAACCATCGCATTCGCTTCGTCGACGGTGTCGCGAAACTGGAACGCAAGGTCGTGCGCCTGATCAATTCCACCGACAGCCTGAGCGCGCTCGGCTTCCTGCTGTGAGGAGCAACACGATGAATCGAGTCGCTCTGGTGACAGGTGCTTCGCGCGGTCTGGGCGAATGCATCGCCCGCCGTTTGCACGCGGCGGGATACCGCGTGGGTCTCGCCGACCTGCGCGTTGAAGGCGTGCAGCGTCTGGCGGCGGATCTCGATGGCAGCGGCGCGAGTGCCGTCGCCATCGAACTGGATGTGCGCAACAAGGCCGATTTTGTCCGCGCTCGCGACCTGCTCGCCGAGCGTTGGGGCGGCACCGACATTCTGGTGAACAACGCCGGCGTGTCGAAAGTCGCGCCCTTGATGGACATCACCCCGGAAGAGTTTGACGAGTCGATGGCGATCAACCTGCGCGGCACGTTTGTCGCCTGCCAGGTGTTCGGCGCGCATTTTGCCGAGCGTGGTTTTGGCCGCATCGTCAACATCGCGTCCCTCGCCGGGCAAAACGGCGGCACTGCCACTGGCGCGCACTATGCGGCGGCCAAGGGTGGGGTGGCGACGCTGACCAAAGTCTTCGCCCGTGAACTGGCGCCACAGGGTGTGACGGTGAACAGCATTTCGCCGGGGCCGCTGGACTTGCCGGTGGTGCGCGAATCCGTGGCGCCGGAACGCCTGGAGCAGATTCTGAAAATGATCCCGGCCGGCACCCTCGGCGCCCCCGACTACATCGCCGATACCGTGTTGCTGCTGATCGCCGACCACGCCACTTCGGTCACCGGCGCGTGCTGGGACGTCAATGGCGGGTTGTTCATGCGCTGATTTACCGGCCAACTCGATCTACCGTGGCGAGGGAGCTTGCTCCCGCTGGGCTGCGAAGCGGCCCCAGGATGTTGGCGGCGATGCAGATTTTGCGACTGCTGCGCAGTCGAGCGCGAGCAAGCTCGCTCGCCACGGGTTAGTGGTCGACTTGAAGGCTTTTTAACAAAAACAACCGTATTTCAGGTGATGCAATGATGAAGGTGAGGATCGAAAGGATCGTCGACGAAGCGCTGGATATCCGTTCCTTTCGCCTCGTGCGCAGTGACGGCCAGCCGCTCGACAGTTATGAACCGGGGGCGCACGTCGACCTGACCGGGCCGACCGGGGTGACCCGCCAGTATTCGCTGTGCAGCCCGCCGCAGGATCGCCGCGCGTATTTGGTGGCGGTGAAGAAAGAAGCGCAATCCCGTGGCGGTTCTGCCGCGCTGCACGAGGTGGAAGAGGGCACGGAGCTGGAGATGGGTGCGCCACGCAACCTGTTCCGCCTCGACCCGACGGCGACCGAACATGTGCTGTGCGCCGCCGGCATCGGTGTGACGCCGCTGCTGAGCATGGCCTACCGGCTGACGGAAAACGGCCAGCCGTGGCGCCTGCATTACTTCGCCCGATCGCCGGAGTACGCCGCGTTTTCAGAGCTGTTGGCCAACACGTTCGCCGGGCACGTGCAGTTCCATTACGGCGTCGAGCCGGGTGATATGGATGCCGCGTTGAGTGAATGCCTGAATCAGGCCGGCAGCGCGGCGCATGTTTACACCTGCGGCCCGGCACCGTTCATGAACAAAGTCGTGGAAGTGGCAGCGCGCAGCCGTTCCGAAGATGCCATTCATCTCGAACACTTCCAGGCCGACCCGGCCGCAAATGCGGGACCCAGTGGTGGCTTTGAAGTGGAACTGGCCAGCTCTGGCGTGGTATTGCAGATCCCGGCCAATACCAGCCTGGTCGACGTGCTGCAGGCCCATGGTTGCGACATCGACACCGAGTGCCGCGAAGGCATCTGCGGCACCTGCATTGTAGAGGTGCTGGACGGCGTGCCGGAGCATCGCGACAACTGCCTGTCCAGCAAAGAGAAAGCCGGCAATAAGCAAATCTGTGCCTGCGTGTCGCGCGCGCTTTCCGCTCGTCTGGTATTGGACCTTTAACCGGTAGAACCTCTGGAAACATTGGGTGGGAGCCGGTTAAATCGGCGCCCCACGACCGTCGAAGGAGACGACGGTCACGAACGACTAATGCCGAACCGCTCGACGAAGCGGTCGAAAAATAACAATAAAACTGACGTGAGGCCTCGCGGTCATGATTACTTCTTCGATGGTGCGCAACGATGCATTCGAAAGTTGGTTGAACCAGGTCAATCAGGCCTGTGGGCGCTTTGACGCCCGCGCACTGGACGCGAATTTTTACGGTGGCTTGACGGAATTCCGCAGCGGTGCGATCAACCTCAGCGTGGTCGACATGGCCCACGTGCATCTGTATCGCACCAGCAAGGATGTCAGCACCAGCAACGACGGCCATTACTACGCGGTGTTCCAGCTGGGCGGCAGCTCGCAACTCGAACAGGGCGACAACCGCGCCCAGCTGGGGTGCGGCGACATCGCCCTGATCGATGCTTGCCGTCCCAGCGACATGACCTATCAGGAAGACTCACGACAGTTGTCGTTGATCCTGCCGCGGCAGGTGGTTGAGCGGGGTTCGCACTTCAATGCGGTCAACTGTGCCACGCGCATCGCGGCCAGTACGCCCCTGGCCGCGATGGCCAACCGCATGGTGCTGGAAACCCGGCAGCAACAAAGCCTGGACATGCAGGAAAGCGAAGCAGTGCTCGACGCGCTGGTCAGCCTGCTCTTGCCCGGCATCAGCGGCCGGGACAGCGGCGTGGACGCCCACGAGCGGCAGTTTCGCAAGACCATCGCGTACATCGACGAGCACATCAGCACCGAAGACCTGTGCCCCGAACTGATTGCCCGTGAGGTGGGGATTTCGGTGCGCGGGTTGTACCGGATGTTTTCCAAGCGCGGGTTGGTGGTGGCGCAGTACATCAAGCATCGCCGCCTGGACTTCTGCGCCGAAAACCTGCGCCGCTCCGACGTCGAGCAAAAGCTCTCGGCGCTGTGCTACGCGTGGGGATTTTCGGATTCCAGCTACTTTTCGTCGGCGTTCAAGTCACGCTTCGGCGTATCGCCGGGGGAGTACCGCAAGCGGTATAGCCACTGAGCGCGTCACCGTTCAATCGCGAGCAGGCTCACGCCTACAGTTGCCCGTATCCGTCTGGAGAACTCGGTCATCTGTAGGAGCGAGCCTGCTCGCGATGGCGTAGTGTCAGTCGCATCAGTGTTGAAAGTGATGGCCTCATCGCGAGCAAGCTCGCTCCTACAGTTACCCGCATCCGTCTGGAGAACTCGGTCAACTGTAGGAGCGAGCCTGCTCGCGATGGCGGCCTGAGGGGCACCGAAGATTAAGAATCAGTGCCGCGCCGGCTCATCCACCGGCAAATGCAGCACTTCACGCACCAGCATCGCGATGCTGGTCACGCCCATCTTTTCCTTGATCTTGGTCCGGTGCACGTCAACGGTTTTCACGCTGATGTTCAGCTCCCGCGCGATCACCTTGCTGGCCTTGCCATCGATCACCAGCATCAACACTTCCCGTTCCCGGCTGGTCAGCAGCGCGAGTTTGCCTTGCAGGTGCTGGCGTTGCTGCTGGTCGGCCTGGGCATGCACGGCGGTCTTCAGCGCCGCCTGGATGCGGTCGATCATCTGCTGCGGGTTGTAGGGTTTCTCCACGAAGTCCAGCGCACCGTTCTTCATCGCCGTCACTGACATCGGGATGTCGCCATGGGCGGAGACGAAAATGGTCGGCAGGGTGCTGCCCCGCTGGTTGAGGATTTCCTGCAACTGGAAGCCACTGGTTTCCGGCATGCGCACGTCCAGCACCAGGCACGCGGGTTGGCGGGGGTCGTACTGGCTCAGGAACTCTTCAGCGCCGGCAAAGCATTGCGCCTGCACACTGACCGACTCCAGCAACCAGGCGAGCGAGGTGCGAAGGTCTTTGTCGTCATCGACGATGTAAACAATCGGTTTGCGGGTTTCCATCAGGGACTGCCACGAGAATTTTCTAATTATTGTTTTCGCACACAGGCACGCTGTGGCGGACATCAGCTCTCATTGGAGCCAAGTAGCAGAATACCGGCTGTGACCGGCCCTGACGATAAAGAAACCACCTAGTCGACTAGCGGAAAGCCAACCCTGCCATGGGGATCGTCAGGATAGTGGCGCGCAGCCCCTGGCCTTACTCTTGTTCCATAACAAAGGGCCGCGCAACGACGGTCCTCCTGAAGGAAGGGGCACCGACATGGCCAACCTGAGCCAGCAGCAAATCGACTTTCGCAATGCCATGGCGCAGTTGCCGGCGGCGGTGAACATCATCACCACCAATGGCCCTGGCGGACGTTGCGGCATCACCGCCAGCGCGGTGTGCTCGGTGACGGACTCACCGCCCACGGTGCTGGTCTGCGTCAACCGCAACAGCGCCACCCACGATGTGTTCCGCACCAACGGCCACCTGTGCGTCAACGTGCTGTGCGGCGAGCAGGAAGACCTGGCCCGGCACTTCGCCGGCATGACCCAAGTGCCAATGGCTGAACGCTTCGCCTGGGACCTGTGGGACGACGGCGCGGCCGACGTGCCGGTGCTGCGCGATGCCCTGGTGAAGCTGGAAGGCCGGATCACCGAATGCAAGGAAGTGGGTTCGCACTCGGTGATGTTCGTCGAACTGTCGAAAGTCGGCGTGCGGGAAGAGGGCGACAGCCTGGTGTATTTCAACCGCCTGTTCCATCGGCTCGAGCATGCCGGGGCGCATTGCTGAAACCCCGCGTTGTCGTTCATCGTTGAAACGCTATCGCGAGCAGGCTCGCTCCCACCTTTGATCGCGTCCGTCTGGAGAACTCGATCAACTGTGGGAGCGAGCCTGCTCGCGATGGCGGTGCCTGTTCGAAGTACTGTTTAAAAGCGTTTAGCGTTACTTCCTGAAAGCCACAGCACCTTGCGCCGTTGCCTACGGCTACGCCAGAATCCGCCGACTTGTGCGCTTTGGGCACCGTCGGTAACTTGATTCCTGTCACTGATTTCCAGTGATCGGGTTTAGTAGCCCGTGGTATTTGAAGAACGTACGAGCATCTGTCAGTCAGGCATTCCCATGCCTGCATTTGATGGTGGCTGTGCGCAGGGCGTCCTCGGGCGCGCCGGCTTTCTTCTTTTCCCCGGTCTACTAACCTGCGTACAGCCGCCACCCCTCGTTTAGTAGCGATGGAGTGGTGGCATCACAGCAGGAAAAGAAAATCATGATCAAGGTAACGCCAGACCCACCAGACACCGACCCAACATCCCCTCACAACACCACCGATCACCCCTCGTTCGCAGACATCCAGGCCACCCCGCGCAACCCCTGCTCGATGTTCATCGTCAACCCGAATCTCAATACCGAAACCCTGCTGGCGCACGCGTGCGAGTCGCTGGCATAGGCGAACGTCATGACGATGGATTTGGCGGATCATATGGAGGGGCCGAGCCGCAACACCCTGCTGGGCATTGCACAAGTCATCATGCTCGGCGAACTCGCGGTGAACAGGGCGCTGGATCAGCTCGATCCAACGGAATAACGCTGAACCCCTGTGGCGAGGGAGCTTGCTCCCGCTGGGCTGCGTAGCGGCCCCAAAATCTACGTCATTGCCGATGATTTTGTCAGTGCTGCGCACTCAAGCGGGAGCAAGCTCCCTCGCCACAAAGGCGCTGTGTGTGCGATTACTTTTGCAGGTATTCCCGCGCCAACCCACACGCGCGCTCGATCAGCATTGGTGCCATTTCAATCGCGGTCGGGGTGCCTTTGCGGGTGTGAATCCAGCCCAGGTACGTCGTGCCGCGCAGCATCAGGAACAAGGCCAGGCTGTTGTGATCGGCTTCGGTCAGCGGTTTAACCGCCGCGTAGCCGGCCAGCAGCGCCGCTTTGATCTGCTCATAACGCGGATCGTCCAGGCAGAAATACAGCGCCGTGGCCAGTTCGAACATGTGCCAGCCAAAACCCGCGTCGTCAAAGTCGATCAGCCGCAATTGCGGCCCTTCGATCAGCAGGTTCTCCGGCACCAGGTCGGCGTGGATCATGCCGAAGTTATCGAGGTGACGACCGTACCGGCGCAAGTCGCTGCGTGCGGCGCGTCGGGCCTGTTGCAGCAGGGCGCGTTGATCTTCGCTGAGCTGTTCCAGCTCCCAGAACCGTCCCCAGAACGGGTTGGCCCCGATCAACCCGTCTTCATCCCAGGCATGACGCACAAACTCATCCGGTTGCTGCCACTCGGCGGCGTGCACGTGAATGCGCGCAGCGATGGCGCCCGCCTCGGCAAACAGAAAGTCGATTTCGGTGTCAGGCTGCACCCCGGCTTCCGAAGTGCCGGCCGTGGCGCCGGGCAGCCAGGCGAGCATGTCGACATGGCGCGGTTCGCCGATGTCGGCGTGGTTCACTTCGACCAGATGCCGCTCGTTACGCGCACGGATAATCTGCGGCACGGTGATGCCGGCGGTGGCGAGCGCTTCCATCCATTGCAGCTCGGAGCGCAGCGCGGCCTCGCAGTGGTAGCCGTTGCGATGAATGCGCAAGGCCACCCGCTGGCCGTCCTCGCGCCGCGCGGAAAACACGGCGTTCTCGCGGAATTTCACCAGCTCGATGTCAGCAAACGTGCCGTCCCACTGTTGCAGGGCGTGGCGGGCGAGGTCATGCAGTTTGGCGACTTGCTGGTCGTGACTCAGGGTGTGGAAATCCGTCATGGCTAGCCTCAAATGGCGCTCAGGGCGCTGTCCAGCGTGTCAACGAAGAGGTCGGCGTGGTCGCGGTTGAACACCAGCGGCGGCCGCAGTTTGAGAATGTTGTCGCCAGCGCCGATCTTGCTGATCAGCACGCCGTGTTCACGCATCTGGTTCACCACCCGGCGCGCTTCGAGGCCGGCAGGTTCTTTGCTGGCGTGGTCGCGCACCAGCTCCATGGCGAAGAACAGGCCTTTGCCACGCACGTCGCCGATGATCGAATGCTTGCCGGCCAGGACTTCCAGGCGTTGTTGCACGTAAGCACCGACGGTTCGGGCGTTGTGCAGCAGCTGTTGCTCTTCGATCACGTCGAGCACTGCCATGCCGACCGCCGCCGCCACTGGCGAGCCGCCGAACGTGTTGAAGTACATCGCGCTGCGCCCGAACGACTCGACCAAGGCCTTGCTGGTGATCAGGCCGGCCAACGGATAGCCGTTACCCATTGGCTTGCCGAGGGTGACGATGTCCGGCACCACGCCATGGGCCTGATGCCCCCACAGGTGCTCGCCGGTACGACCGAATCCGGATTGCACTTCGTCCGCGATGAACAAGCCGCCAGCGGCGCGAATCAGTTCGGCGGCCTTGTTGACGAAACCGGCCGGCAACCGCGGCAGGCCTTCGTTGGCGAACAGGGTGTCGATCAGCAGCGCCGCCGGGCGAATGCCCTGGGCTTGCATCGAGGCAATCGCGGCCTTGATGTTGCTGGCATATTCCTCGACCAGTTGCGCTTCGCTGGTGCCGGCCGGCGCCCGGTACAGGCACGGAATCGGCACCGCGCGGGCATGGGCGGCGAACGGTTCCGGCGACGGCAGCGCGGTGGTGACTTCGGCCAGCGACGCCGAGTTACCGTGGTAGTTGTAATCGCTGACAATGATCCCGGTGCCGCCGCTGGCGAAACGCGCCAGGCGCAACGCCAGTTCATTGGCTTCGGTGCCGGTGCAGGTGAACATCACGGTGTCGAGCGGCTCTGCGAAGGTGGCCGTCAGGCGCTCGGCATAACGCACGATGTTCTCGTCGAGATAGCGGGTGTGGATGTTCAGCGTCATCGCCTGGCGGTGCATCGCCTCCACCACGTGCGGGTTGCAATGCCCGACGCAGGGCACGTTGTTGTAGACGTCGAGGTAGCGGCGGCCGTCGACGTCGAACAGCCAGACGCCTTCGCCGCGCACCAGGTGCAAGGGTTTGTCATAGAACAACGGGGAAGCGCTGCCAAGTACGCGATGGCGGCGTTGCAGCAGAGTGTCTTCAGGCATGGTCTGGAACCTCGAGGTGGGGGGTGCCGTCTTGCAGTCGGGCACGCAGCAGAAAGTTGAAAATGCACAGCACGAAGGTCACCGCGAGCGCGATCAGCATCATCACGTCGAGCTGGAAGCAGGCGGCGATCACCACCAGCGTCAAGGCCAGGCCCAGCGAGGCGATCAGCTTGCCGCCGGCCAGGCGGAACGGGCGCGGCAGGTCAGGCTGGCTGCTTCGGATGCGCAGGTACGCGGCGAAAATGAACAGGTAGCAAACGTTGAGCAGCAGCACGACCGCGAGCATCACCGTGGCCGGGTCGACGGCGGACAATGGCAGGCCGATGGCGCCGATCAGCAACAGCGCCGGGAACGGCGTGCCGCGCTTGCCGGTTTTGCCCAGCCACTGCGGGAACAAACCGTCGCGGGCCATGGCAAACAGCTGCCGGGAAGCGGCGTAGATCAACGAAAAGAAGGTGGCGATCAGGCCAAACACCGCGCCGCAACCGATCACTTTGGCCAGCCACGAAGCATCGCCATAGGCGTTGGTGTGGGTCATCGCCGCGTACAGCGGATCGCCGGCGCTGCCGACCTGCTCCACGCCACCCGCTCCCGGTGCGCAGACCAGCACCACCAGCGCCGTCACCAGCAGCGTACCAACGGCCGCGAGAATCCCGCGCGGCATGCTGCGCCCCGGGTTGTGCGCTTCTTCGGCGGCCGAACCGGTTTGCTCAACGGTGATGAACAACCAGATGGCGAAGGGCACACAGGCAAAGATCCCGCCGAGGCTGACGGCCGGACCGGCCGTGGCCGGCATCACCAGCAAGTTGCTCAACTCGACATGCGGCGCCATGGCCACGCCAAACGTGAGCAGCGCGACGACCGCGATGACGCCAGCAATCAGCGTCAGGCCCATGGCCTCACCAACACCGCGCAGGTGCACGCCGATGATCACCGCGAACAGCGCGATTTTCACCGGCCAGCCGCCGAGGCCGAAAATCGACTCGGTGTAGGCGCAAATGAACGTCGCCGCCGCACCGGTGCCGATGGTCAATGCCAGCGCGCAAGCGACGCCGACCAGGTAACCCACGAACGGCCCGAACGCACTTTGCGCATAGACAAACACGCCACCGGCGCTTGGCAACGCGGTGGACAGCTCCGCCACGCACAACGCCAGCCCGCCGCAGAGCAACGCCATCAGCAACGTGGCAATCAGCATGTTCAGCCAGCCACCGGCCATCAGCCCGAAATTCCAGCCGGAAAACTGCCCGGCCACCACCAACGCAATGCCAAGACCCGCGATCTTTGGCCAGCCCAACGCACTTTTCTTAAGCACAGAAATCTCCCGCGACCCGAAGGTCGATTTATTGTTTTTTGTGGGGGTGTTTGAAGGGATCGGCTTTGATACTACGCGGGCAGGGTGGTGCGGCTTGTGTATGCGTGTGCCATCCGATTGTGTGTGGATGCCAGATTGCGGGCGGTGGAGGAGGGCAGGAGAACCGCGTTATCGTTCATCGCGAGCAGGCTCACTCCTACAGGGATTGCGGTGTTCACAAATGTTGCGTTCACCGCAAATCCCTGTAGGAGTGAGCCTGCTCGCGATGGCGATCTATCAGGCAACACTCATCTCAGATACGAAAACTACCCACCAGCTGATTCAGCCGATCAGCCTGCCGCTCCAGTTCCGTGCACGCCTGCAAGGTCGAATGCAGGTTTTCCACGCCTTGCTGGTTGAGGGTGTTGATTTCCGTGATGTCGACGTTCAGCGCTTCGACCACCGCCGTTTGTTCCTCTGTGGCGGCCGCGACCGATTGGTTGACGTTGTCGATCTCGCCAATGCGCTGCGTCACGCTGCTCAACCGTTTGCCGGCGAGGTTGGCGATGGTGACGCTTTCCTCGCTGTGTTGCTGGCTCTCGGTCATGGTCGTGACCGAGTCGCGGGCGCCGACTTGAAGGGCTTCGATCATCTGCTGGATTTCCGCCGCCGAGGTCTGTGTGCGACCGGCCAGGCTGCGCACTTCGTCCGCGACAACGGCAAAACCACGGCCTGCTTCGCCTGCTCGGGCCGCTTCGATGGCGGCGTTCAGCGCCAGCAGGTTGGTCTGTTGCGAGATGCCCTTGATCACTTCGAGGATCTGCCCGATGTTCACGGTTTTGTCGTTGAGCACTTCGATGTTGGCGCACGACAAGCTGATTTTGCCGGACAGTTCATTCATCACCTGAATCGTCCGCTCCACCACCTGGCGCCCGTCTTCGGCCTGTTGCCGCGCGGCACTGGCCTGTTGCGAGGCGTCGCTGGCGTTATGGGCGATTTCCTGGGCAGCGGCGCCCAGTTGGTTGATGGCGGCGGCGACACTGTTGGTGCGGGTGGATTGTTCGTCGAAGTTGCTCATCGACGAGTTGGAGGCGAGCAGCACCCGCTTGGCGACTTCATTCACGCTGAGTGCCGCCGAGGAAACCTCGCGGATCGAGTGATGAATGCGTTCGACGAAACGGTTGAACGCGGTGGCCAGTTGGCCGATTTCATCCCGCGACTGCACCGCCAGGCGCCGGGTCAGGTCGCCTTCGCCCAGGGAGATATCTTCCATGACCCGGGTCAGCGTTTGCAGCGGTCGGGTAATGCGAAAGGCCGCGTACCAGATCAACACCAGGCCGAGCAGGGCCGAGCCGCCCCCCAGCAACAGTTCAAGCGCGGTGCTTTGCACGCCTTGTGCATCGAGCTCGTGTTGCAGCGTGGTCACCGGTGCCAACAGCACGTCTTGCGGCACGCCCACCAGTACACCCCACGGTGCTGCGCCGGTAATCGGCGCCAACGGTTCGAGCACCTTGATCTGCTGCTGGTCGACAAACACCTTCGGTTGGCCCTGGTGCAGGGAGTCCATCACTTGGGCATTGTCCAGCGGTTGGCCGAGACGACTGACGTCCTGGCTGTTGGCCGAGATCACGCCAAGCGGGCTGACGATACTGATCTGGCCATGGCCATCGAACAGTTGGCGTGCACTGGCTTCGCTGTTCTGTTGCAGGGCGGCGAGGTTGATGTCGAGGCCGACCACGGCGATGACCTTGCCATTGTCGATCAGCGGGAACGCGATGCTGGTCACCAGTTTGCGGCTGCCGGACGCCTCGTCGAAATACGGTTCCAGCACGCAGGCCTGACGCGTATCGCGCGCGCAGGTGTAGAAGGCGTTATACGGCGCACCGCTGGGGCCGGGCGAGGTGTTGGCCAGCAGCGCTTCGTCGCCGATTAC
This sequence comes from Pseudomonas sp. PB120, assembly GCF_009761815.1. GTDB lineage: Bacteria > Pseudomonadota > Gammaproteobacteria > Pseudomonadales > Pseudomonadaceae > Aquipseudomonas. The sequence goes on along the minus strand of NZ_RWIN01000066.1, from coordinate 4,410 downwards.
TGCTTGCAGTTCGCCGGGTTTGCTTTGCACCCAGTAGAGGGAGAAACGACCTGTTTCGTTGCTGCCCATGGCGGCCTGGTCAGTGAAACCGCTGTCGGCCCCGTCCAGTGCATCGGGTTCGAAAATGACATAAAGCCCGAGCAGGTCGGGCTTGTCGATCAGGGCCTGATGAAGCTGTGTGCTCAGCTCCTGGCGCAGTTGTGGGCGGGTCAGGCGACCCTGTTGCTGCAGCTGCCTGAGGTACAGCAAATAGCGCGACAACCCCTGGCCATATTCGTGCGTCTGCATGAAGGTGCGTTGCACCTGCATTGCCTGGACTTTGCCCAGCGCCTGCATGTGTTCCTTGGCAGCATTGGCGAGCATTTCGCTGCTGGCCTGCGCCACTTGCTGGCTGCTTTTGTGGGTCTGGTACAGCGACAACCCCATCAGCAATCCCACCACCAGCAGCAGGCAGAGGCCAGCGAGCAGGGCGATCTTGCTCTGAATCGTCAGGAATTTCTTGTGCATTGGAAAGGCCTTTTTCCTAGAAGAACCACACGATCCCTGTAGTAACTGGCGAAGCCCTGTGGGAGCGAGCCTGCTCGCGATGACGGCGTGTCAGTCGACATTGTTGCTGCCTGATACACTGCCATCGCGAGCAGGCTCGCTCCCACAGGGCTTCGCCAGCTGCTACAAGGGTACTGCGTTGGCAGCTTAGAAAGTGGTCGCGAACACCACTTGGCTGTAGAGGTTTTTGTCGTTGTTGCCCAGTTGAGTGCCACCCTGTTCGGCGCTCTTGTCTGGCTGGTACAGGCCGAGCAGCGGCATCACGGTCAGGTGCTCGTTGACGTGCCATTCGGCGTACAGGTCAACTTCATGACCATCGGTGTTACCAAGGTTGCGGTCGATGGTGTCGAAGTTGAAGTACATCGCGCCCACGGTCAGGTTTTCCAGCGGCGAGACTTTCAGCGTGACGTTTTGAATGCGCGAGTTGCTGTTGAACGGACCGGCGTAGTTACCGGCGACTTCACCCTGGAACCAGGTGCCATACCCACGGCTGAAACCGTAGAACAGCGTGTCGTAACCTTCGGAGAAACGGCTGTAGCGGTAGCTGACATTCGGGGTCCAGGCCACGTCGGCAAAGGTCCAGCCCGCTTCCAGGTACCAGGCGTCTTCATTGGAAGTGTGGGGTTTGTCCTGCTTGGCGTATTCGCCGGAGAGGAACAGGTTTTTCACCCCGGCATTGCCGGCTGCGCGCAGGCTGTAGGTTTTCATGCCGTCGCGTTCAAGCTGCAAAGGGGAGGCGAATTGCTCGTCGACATCGGTGGTGTCGATGTAGGTCAGGCCGACCGTGCCTTCGTCGGCGACGTGTTCCAGGGTGCCGACGTACATTTCAGTCTTGGCCTGGGCGCGGTTGTCCGATTTCAACCACATCAGGTCGCCACGCCAGCCTTGCTTGCCACCGAGGCGCAGCACGGCGGTTTCGTCGAAGGCTTTGCGCGCCGCCAGGTAGTAAGCGCCGCCGCGATTGAACTCGCCGTCGGCCAGGCCCTTGCCCATGTTCAGGGCATCGCCGTCAATCAGGAAACCATCGCCGACCACAATGTTCTGGCGACCGAAGGACAGGTCGACGCCATCGTCACCCAGCACGCTGAACAGTTTGCCCGAGCGCCAGCCGAGGTAGGCGTCTTCGAACTTGGTGCTGCGTTCCGAGCCGTCGCTGAAGCCGGCGGCATCGCCATCGCCCCAGGTGCCAGAGCTCAACATGTTCGCCGCACCGTACGCGGTGCCCACACCCGCCAGGCCCTTGTCGAAGCTCAGGCCATATTTGATGTAGCCCTCGCGCCACGACGAGGAACCTTCATCGAGCCGGCCGGACAACGCGTAGTTTTCCTGGCTGTGGAAAATGCCGAAAACCGCTTCCAGCGTGGCGTTCAGGTGACTGTCGTCATTGGCGTACAGTTCATACGCACTGGCTTGGCCGGCGCTGATCATCAGGGCAAGCGTAGAGAGACGAAGCAAGGGGGACTTGAGCATTGTGTGGCATCCGTTCTTGTTCTTGAGCGCAGGTTTGCGGTCTTTTTCGATACTAAGGCCGGGAACTTTTTCGTCCTTTTGTGTGGTTGCCAAAGAGTTGGCTGTGCTTGCCAAAATGCCCGGTTTGGCAGCCCGGCCAATACGACTGGCAGGCAGCGCAAAACCCGCGCGTCACCGACCGCCGACAATCCGTATCAACCCTGCCGGTGCACCGTTGCATCGACATTCCAGTGTGGGCGCCCGTTAGCCGGGTGCGCGGATTTTCAAGGTCGTTTTCCTATGGTCACCTCGTTGCGTTTTTCCCTCATCGGTCTGCTCTCGTTCACCGTGGCGCAGGCCGCGCTGGCTGCCGACTGTGCACCCGATCAGGGGCACGGTGCCCAGGTGTTCGCCAATGAATGCGCGGTCTGCCATTCGGTGACCAAAGGCATGACCGGGATGATGGGGCCGAACCTGGCGGGCGTGGTCGGCCGCAAATCCGGTTCGCTGGAAGGCTTCAACTATTCCCAGGCCATGCGCAATAAAGACATCAATTGGCAGGCCGAGAACATCACGCAACTCATCGCTCAACCCCAGGCCTTCGTGCCGGGGACCTACATGCCCTACATGGGGCTGGCGTCTGCGGACGATCGCCAGGCGGTCGCCTGCTTCCTCAAAGAACAACAGTAATCCGCCGGTTTCGCTGGCTGAACAACTCGTCTGAATCAAAGGTGATTTATGAGCAATGTTGAAATCCTGCCGCAGGTGGCTGCGTTCATCGACCGTCGTCATGGCTGCTTTATCGACGGCCAATGGGTGTTCGCCGAGGGGCCGAGTATCGCCGTGGTCAACCCGGCCACCGGCAAGACCCTGTGCGAAACCCTGGACGCGCCACTGGAAGTGATCGAGCAAGCCGTGCAGTCGTCGCACAAGGCCTTCAAGTCCGGCGTGTGGTCGGGTTTGCGTCCGGCGGACCGCGAACGCATTCTGCTGAACTTCACCCGCCTGGTTGAAGAGCACGCCGAAGAACTGGCACAACTGGAAACCCTGAGCCAGGGCAAGTCGATCAACATGGCCCGCGCGCTGGACCTGAACGCCACCGTGGAGTTCATGCGCTACATGTCCGGCTGGGCGACCAAGATCGAAGGGCAGACCTTTGACGTATCGATCCCGCTGCCGCCGGGCGCCAAGTTCACCGCGTTTACCAAGCGTGAGCCGGTGGGCGTGGTGGTCGGGATTGTGCCGTGGAACTTCCCGTTGCTGATTGCTGCCTGGAAGCTGATGCCCGCGCTGGCCACCGGTTGCACGGTGATCATAAAGCCGGCGATGGAAACCCCGCTGACCGCGATGCGTCTGGCGGAACTGGCCCTGGAAGCGGGCATTCCGGCCGGTGTGTTCAACGTGGTGACCGGTGGCGGCGCCAATGTCGGTGGTGTGCTCACGTCCCATCCGCTGGTGAGCAAGGTGTCGTTCACCGGCTCGACCGCAGTGGGCAAGAGTGTCGGCGTGGCGTGCATGGCCAACATGACCCGTTTTGCCCTGGAGTTGGGCGGCAAGAACCCGATGATCGTGCTCGCCGATGCCGACATCGACAAAGCCATTCAGGGCGCGATCCTTGGCGGCCTGTTGAACAACGGCCAGGTCTGCGCGGCGGCTTCGCGCTTCTATGTGCATCGCTCGATCCACGACAAATTTGTCGAAGGCCTTGCGGCGGCGGTCTCGGCGATGCCGATTGGCGCGGGCATGAACTGCGAGGCAGCGATCAACCCGCTGGTGTCGCGCAAGCAGCAACAGGGCGTGCTCAAGCACATCGAACTGGCGCGTCAGGAAGGTGCTCGCGTGGTGTCGGGCGGCGAGTTGCTGGAAGGCGACGGTTTTTATGTGCAGCCGACGATCCTGGCCGATATCGACCACAGCATGGCCGTGGCCCGTGAAGAGGTGTTCGGTCCGGTGCTGGGCGTGATGCCGTTCGATGATGAAGATGCGGTGATCGCGCTGGCCAACGACAATCGTTATGGCCTGGCGGCCAGTCTGTGGACCAATGACCTGAGCAAGGCGATGAACCTCGTCCCACGCATTGAAGCGGGCACGGTGTGGGTCAATGCCCATGTGCTGCTGGACCCGGCCATGCCGTTTGGCGGTGTGAAGCAATCGGGGATGGGGCGTGAGTTTGGGCGGGCGGTGATTGAGGCGTATACCGAGTTGAAGTCGGTTTGTATTGCGCATTGATTAAGTAGGGTTGGCCGCGTGCGCGGTTGGGGCAGGTGGGTAATCCGGGGATTGGGTGTATATCCGTTTCTTCGGTCACGGCGGCTATTGGTTTCGCCCTTACGGCGAGTCACTTGGAAAAGCCCCAAGTAACCAAGGGCTCTTGCCCCTTTCGTTCGGTGCCTCGCCTAGGCTCGGCATGCCCTC
>NZ_RWIN01000065.1 GCF_009761815.1 Pseudomonas sp. PB120 | reverse complement strand
GGCGGGCCCACGGAGCAGGACCGGAGCGAGGGCATGCCGAGCCTAGGCGAGGCACCGAACGAAAGGGGCAAGAGCGCTTGGTTACTTGGCGCTTTTCCAAGTGACTCGCCGTAAGGGCGAAACCAATGGCCGCCGTTACGGTAAAACGGATATGTACCCCAAACCCAAACCCAAACCCAAACCCAAGAGCCACGAAATCACCCCACCTGATACCCAATCATTCACCCCAACCCCATTCCCCCTCAGGTTAACAAAACATAACGTGGCGTCGATTGTCAGACCTTTCCAAACCCCGATAGGATAAGCCAGCTTCCGAAGGGGGCTCTAGATTGCGCATTTCAGGACTATGCTCCAAAAGCCAATCACAACGAGCACCCCTTACGGCGCCCTGATGGGTTTAACGACCTAACAATAATAATGGGGGAAGGTCTATGAGTGAGCCTGTCATGGGTGTGGGTATCTGCCGCCCGCCGGCACTGCGCAAGTTCGCGATGCTGGCTACAGCGCTTTCGCTATTGGGCTGTGCCGTGTTGTCGGCACCTGCGCTGGCCGCTGCCGCGCCGGCAACCGACGTGGTCTATGCCGTTGAATCCGCCAAGGCCAGTAAAAGCCTGATGCTCGATGTCGTGCACGCCGGCAATCGCCTGGTGGCAGTCGGGGATCGCGGGCACATTCTGTATTCCGATGATCAGGGCAAGACCTGGACCCAGGCCAAGGTGCCGTCCCGGCAGCTGCTGACCTCCGTCTATTTTGTCGATGACAAACACGGTTGGGCCGTAGGCCATGACGCGCAGATCCTCGCCAGCGAAGACGGCGGCGTCACCTGGACCAAACAATTCGAAGACCTGAAACGCGAATCGCCGCTGCTGGACGTCTGGTTCAAGGACGTCAACAGCGGCTTTGCCGTGGGCGCCTATGGCTCGTTGATGGAAACCACCGACGGCGGCAAACACTGGGAAGACGCCAGCGATCGCCTGGATAACGAAGACCAGTACCACCTCAACGGCATCGCCGCCGTCAAGGATGCCGGGCTGTTCATCGTCGGCGAACAGGGCAGCATGTTCCGCTCGGCCGACTGGGGCCAGACCTGGGAAAAGCTTGAAGGTCCATACGAAGGCTCGCTGTTCGGCGTGATCGGCACCGCACAATCCAACACGCTGCTGGCCTACGGTCTGCGTGGCAACCTGTTCCGCTCCACTGATTTCGGCACCACCTGGGAGCCGGTCGAGTTGAAGGCGACCCGTGGTGCGCTGGAGTTCGGGCTGTCCGGCGCAACGTTGCTCGACGACGGCTCCATCGTGATCGTCGGCAACGGTGGCTCGGTCATCCGCAGCAGCGACAACGGCGAAACCTTCAGTGTGTTCAACCGCCCGGACCGTATTTCCGTTTCGGCGGTGACTGCGGCGGGTAACGGCAATTTGATTCTGGCAGGACAGGGCGGCGTTCGCGCTACTTCGCCAACCGGCTCAGAGCTGGGCAAATAATAAGAAGGGCGGAGCTATGACATCCATGACAAGTCATCATCAGGACAAGGCGACGTTTCTCGAGCGCCTGATTTTCAATAACCGCCCGGCAGTGATCACGATCTGCCTGCTGGTCAGTATTTTCCTGTTCTGGCAGGCCACGCTGATCCGGCCGTCCACCAGTTTCGAAAAAATGATCCCGCTCGAGCATCCGTTCATCCAAAAGATGATGGAGCACCGCAACGATCTGGCGAACCTGGGCAACACCGTGCGTATTTCGGTGGAAGCCACCGACGGCGATATCTTCTCCAAGGAATACATGGAGACCCTGCGTCAGATCAACGACGAGGTGTTCTACATTTCCGGCGTCGACCGTTCCGGCCTCAAGTCGTTGTGGAGCCCGAGCGTGCGCTGGACCGAGGTGACGGAAGAAGGCTTCGCCGGCGGTGAAGTGATTCCCCAGAGCTACAACGGCTCCCAGCAGAGCCTCGACCTGCTGCGCAACAACGTGCTCAAGTCCGGGCAGGTCGGGCGCCTGGTGTCCAACGACTTCAAGTCGAGCATCGTCGATATCCCGCTGCTGGAGTCCTACCCGGACCCGCAGGATCAGGGCAAGTTGCTGGCCCTGGACTACCGCAAGTTCTCCCACGAACTCGAAGAGAAGATCCGCGACAAGTTTGAAAAACAGAACCCCAATGTCCAGATCCACATCGTCGGTTTCGCCAAGAAAGTCGGCGACCTGATCGATGGCCTGGTCATGGTGGTGATGTTCTTCGGCGTCGCCTTCATCATCACCTTGATCCTGCTCTACTGGTTCACCAACTGCATGCGCAGCACCGTGGCGGTACTCAGTACCACGCTGGTGGCGGTGGTCTGGCAGCTGGGGCTGATGCACTTCTTTGGCTTCGGGCTTGATCCGTATTCGATGCTGGTGCCGTTCCTGATCTTCGCCATCGGTATTTCCCACGGCGTGCAGAAGATCAACGGGATTGCCTTGCAATCCAGCGAGGCCGACAACGCACTGACTGCCGCGCGGCGGACCTTCCGTCAACTGTTTCTGCCGGGGATGATCGCGATCCTCGCGGATGCGGTGGGCTTCATCACGCTGCTGATCATCGATATCGGCGTGATTCGTGAACTGGCAATCGGCGCATCCATCGGCGTGGCCGTGATTGTGTTCACCAACCTGATCCTGTTGCCGGTCGCGATTTCCTACGTCGGCATCAGTAAACGCGCTGTCGATCGCAGCAAGAAAGACGCGCACCGCGAGCACCCTTTCTGGCGCCTGCTGTCCAATTTTGCCAGCCCGAAAGTTGCACCGGTGTCCATTGTCCTGGCCCTGTTGGCATTCGGCGGCGGCCTCTGGTACAGCCAGAACCTGAAGATTGGCGACCTCGATCAAGGGGCACCGGAGCTGCGCCCGGATTCGCGCTACAACAAGGACAACAACTTCATCATCAGCAACTACTCCACCAGTTCCGATGTGTTGGTGGTGATGGTCAAGACCAAGGCGGAAGGTTGCTCGCGCTACGAAGCCATGGCGCCGATCGATGAGCTGATGTGGAAGATGCAGAACACCGAGGGCGTGCAGTCCGCGGTCTCGCTGGTGACCGTGTCCAAGCAGATGATCAAGGGCATGAACGAGGGCAACCTGAAGTGGGAAACCCTGTCGCGTAACCCGGACGTGCTGAACAACTCCATCGCCCGTGCCGATGGTTTGTACAACAACAGCTGCTCCCTGGCCCCGGTGCTGGTATTCCTCAACGACCACAAGGCTGCAACGCTCGATCGTGCAGTTCACGCGGTGCAGGACTTCGCCAAAGAGAACAACAAGGAAGGGCTGGAATTCATCCTTGCGGCGGGTAACGCCGGGATCGAGGCGGCGACCAACGAAGTGATCAAGGAATCCGAGCTGACCATCCTGATCCTCGTCTACATCTGCGTTGCGACCATGTGCATGATCACCTTCCGTTCCTGGGCGGCGACCTTGTGCATCGTGTTGCCGCTGGTGCTGACCTCGGTCCTGGGCAACGCACTCATGGCGTTCATGGGCATCGGCGTAAAAGTCGCGACCCTGCCGGTGGTGGCGTTGGGCGTGGGGATCGGCGTGGACTACGGGATCTACATCTACAGCCGACTCGAAAGTTTCCTGCGTGCCGGCCTGCCGTTGCAGGAAGCCTATTACCAGACGCTGAAATCCACCGGTAAAGCGGTATTGTTCACCGGGTTGTGCCTGGCCATCGGCGTGTGCACCTGGATCTTCTCGGCCATCAAGTTCCAGGCTGACATGGGGCTGATGCTGACTTTCATGCTGCTCTGGAACATGTTCGGCGCACTGTGGCTGTTGCCGGCACTGGCGCGATTCCTGATCAAGCCGGAGAAACTGGCGGGGCAGAAGGGCAACTCGTTGTTCGCCCACTAAGTCTCAGGCAACACCAAAAAGCCGCAACCAGGGTTGCGGCTTTTTTATGCCCGATCACCGCACACCCTGTAGGAGCGAGCTCGCTCGCGATGGACTCGAGAGCGACGCGTGAACCCAGATGCCCGCGTTATCGTTGACGTCCATCGTCGGAACGCCGCCCGGAGACAAGCTCGCTCCTACAGGGTATGCGGCAGGCATAAACCTTTTAGAGTCAGGCGCGATTAAAACCTCAGCGAGGTTGCAGCGGCAGAAAATCACTCATAGCCAGTTCCCTGCTGATGATTCCATGATGGATATCGATTTTTTGCTTCGGGTCCTTGGCCTTGGCCATGGCCGACTCATAGGATTCGTAGCGTTGCTCCCTGGTTTTGAGATGGGCCTGGGTATAGTCAGCCTTGGCATCCTCCGCGCTGGCGTAGTGAAAATGCCCATACCACCAGGGTTTTTGATTGTCGTTATTCAACAACACGTACTCTTGCATGTAGTCCTTGCGTCCGGTTTTCAGTTGAACCCGGTCGCCGATGATTCGCGCAAAAATGGCATTGCGCCGCAGCAGGTACTCCACACCTTCGCTAGTCGGCAGCCGCGCGAGGGTCATACGGGTGCGGAGCTCGGTGGCCTTGGTGTCGAGGATTGTGGATTTTTCACGGAGCCCGCTGATCAGCGAAAGATCTGGATCGCGGTTGGCCGGAGGGCTTTCGTGCTGTTCCAGGCCCTCGGCATACCCGATCAGTTTTTGTGCCTCTCGCTGCAATTGCTCTTCGATTTCCTTGGGTGAACTGGCCCGTTGCGCGTAACCCTCGACCTTCTGTACGTTTTTATCGACATCGGCCAGCGCCTTGCGCGCTTCACCTTTGATCTGTTGATAGGGGCGTGAAACCTTGGACGTTGCAGGTCTGGCATCGACTATTTCTACCCAGACATTGGGTTCGTGCTCGTGGAACGAAGCCAGCGGCCTTTCTTCGAATGGGTGGTTGATGTCGACAATGTCGCCTTCCTGGTGAGCGACCCGTTGGCGAAGATCGCCGATCAGGGTGCCCTTGGCGGTTTTGATCACCCGCTTGCGGCTGGACCATGACCAGGGGCGTTTCACCGGCGGCTTGGGGGCGGACGTCGACGGTTCATCAGGTTGCGGCAGCAGTTGAAGCGCTTCCGCCAAACGCTGCTCGGCATCAATACGCAGTTGGTCAATGAGCTCACGCAGACGATTGAAGGGATGTGCCTGCAGTTCGTCAGTACTGAAAATGCCGATCGCCTCGAGGCCGTCCTGTGCCTTGTTGTACTGATCGACCAGGTTCTCCAGAACGGCCATCCGGTCGCTGTCGGTGTAGGTGTGCTCCGTTTGCAGTTCGGCATGCGAGCGGGACAGGAGCAGCAGAGGGCTGAGCGTACGCTCGAGCACTCCCATGGTGCTGCTGCCGAGGGCCTTGAGACTGAGCAAGCGCAAGATACTCAGTTGGTAGCTCTTGACTCGCAGTGCCGTTATCTCATTTTCAGGCCTATTGCCGGTCAGTCGTTTCCAGTACTCGATGCCCAGGCGCGGGACCTGTTTGAGTTCCTGCAGGCGACGGTCTACCTGGTCCAGGAGCCTGATCATGGTTTCGTTGATGTCGGACGTTTTGCGCATGAACTCAAAGTAGCGATCCAGCACCACATCGCCCTCGCGGATTATCGCGTCATGTAAATGCCCGACGCCATTTTTCAAGTCCGAGTATTGCAGTTCGGCAGCTTCACGCTCCCAGTCAGCGATGACGATTCGTTTGCGCGCATTGTTGATCAGGTTTTCCGACAGGCTGCACAGTTGCAGAGGATCGGGATCGGACTTGGTCAATTCGCTCAACTCCCTGATCTCGGCCAGGAGCGTGGCGTAGCTTTCGGTCTGTTTATCCAGCTCGGCATCGAACCGTTGCCTATAGGTGGCGCGATCGAGCGCGTTGCTGGCAGGGTCGTTCTTTTTCAACTGCATCAGGTTCTCGGCGATGTCGACGCGCTTCTGCACCCGCGCTTGCTGGTCCACGAATTCCTGGCGGTTGAGCTCCAGCAAACTGATGCGTTGTTGCGTGATTTCACGCTGGGCGTTGATTCGAGAGTTGCGCCCGCCGCCCACCAGTTTCAAGCCCTGATCCAGCGTCCAGCGGCCCTCGCCGTTGGTCTTGAGCTTGATGCCGGGATGGTCCGGGTGTTCAGGGTGGATGAGAAATACCTCACCGAAGCCGGGCACGATACTCACGCGAAACAGCAGGCCGGCAATGCTGGCGTGCCAAAGATTTCCGATCCGGTACAAACCTTTGAAAGCGCCGGTGCTGATGGGCTCTGGCATCGGTGTTGGCCAAGGCACCCGAACCTCCCTCAGCGTATTGAACAACCGGGCCGATGCCGAATCCCGCGCGCTGGACAGGTTGAAATCGAGCAAGGTATTGCCGCTGCCCGGCGGCTCGGAGGGCAGGCCCGGCGTGTCCTGAGTGATGGTCGACTCTGTCGGCCAGGAAAATCCCTGGGGCGGTCGGCGCAAGGCGGCGAGGGCATCAGGGATTTCCTGTGTTGCGCTTTCGGACAGTGCCGGGGCGGCTTCTCCTCGCGCCACGTGCAATACCAGCAAGCCAATGTTCAACAGCACATCGATCCATGCCTGGTTGCGCGCCTTCGGGTCATCACTGTCCAGCGCTGGAAGGTCGTTGATCAAGCTGTGGGCGATCTGCAGCATCCAGCCCACGACCATGGCCGGGCCGCGTAATAGCGGCAAAATCAGGTTGTTGAACACCAGCCACCCACCCTCGAGGATGATCGCCCACCGACTCTCGGCATTGGAAACCGATTGGCGGTCCGCCAGGTCAATCAGTGCGCGTGCGTTGCTGGCGAACAGACTGGCCAGCAATCTTCCTTCGTCCATCGCGGTGAGCCAGTCACCGACCGCTTCGTCGCCTGCCAGAAGCGCCGGTTTTGGTTTTTCAGGCAGTGTGAATTCGTCACCAGCATGGAAGTGGAGAGTGTGGGGTTCGTTGAACCCGTTGTTGTCGTAAATCGGTCGTGCGCGATCCGGCAACCAGGTCAGCACGCTGGCTTGCAATGGCCCGGGTTGCCCAATGGCGCTCAGCAACGCCTGACGACTGGAATATTGCTGCAGGGGGTCTGAATACAGCGGTCGGCAGAGGATGTGCGGGCCTCCCGCGTTCAGGTCTTTGGGCTCGATGATAAACATGTTGCCGACCCCATCACACGCAGCCCCGGCCTTGCGCTGAAACGCCAATGGCCTGATGACGATCGACTGCTCCTCCACGACGCGCTCGGCGGCCAGTGGCTGGAACACTGCATCGACATAGCGATAGCCCAGGAAAGTGAAGCCGTGCTCTCCCTTGATTGAGTGTTCGAGGGCACGCAGAGGCAACTGTATGCTCAGTGCCAGGCCGAACAACCGCTGGCGTTCCCTGGCCTCGGGGTTGTCTCCAAGCAGCTGCGTCTCGATGTATTCGGGGTAATGTTTCCCGACATCGACGCGAGTGACCAAATCCAGTAAATAGGCCTCGGTGGTCCAACCCAGAATCAGCTGATTTTGGGTGTGGCGAATGGTCATTCGACCTCTGGGCTTACCCACGAGATTGCGGATTGCCAGATCGGTGAGTGACATTCGGACAGGTTCGAGGTAGCCGCTGCCCAGGTCGCCGACGGGCACATGAAAGGTCAATTCCAGATCATCGGACTTGTAGCCGGGCGACAGGGGGTGGTCCTTTAGCATTTGCTCATGCAGCGCATTGCTGGCGAACGTGCGAAGGTCTACAAGGCCATCGTGAAAAGAACGCCCTTGCGTCTGCTGTTTCACGCTGGCCATCGACAGCGTGTGTTGACGCCACGCCATGCGATCCGTGACACCTGCGCCTTGCAGCCACCCGGGAATCGTTGCCTGCAGGGGTTTAAGGTGCGTCGCATGGTTGTCACTGCCGATAAATCGCGCAGCCACATCGGTGATCGAATCAAAACGTTTTTCAAGATCCGTCAGGCTTTGGCGTGCAGGCAGTTTGAGCGATTCCAGGTCTTCCAGTTGCTGGTTCAGCAGCAGGGCTGCCTGGGTGTCGAAGAGGTTGCCGTCCGGTTGGAAACGTTTCCAGGTGATCGAGTCGGCCGTGAAGGTTTGCTGAAACCGCGCACCCCAGGCGTCACCGAAGCCTTGCAGGGACGGGAAAGACTCAATGTTGCCGGTGACGCTGCACAACAAATGAGTATCACCGCAAATCACCAGGAGATCAGGTGTCTGCAGCGTGATGGACACTTCGCCTCGGGTCAGCGTGGTTTGAAGGGTGCATGCTTCAATAGTGCCTTTCGCCCATGGTCGCTGGAGGCGTTCCCGGTTGTCGGGACGGCGGATCAGTTCCATGAGCACTTCTGCTGCTGACGCATTGCTTTCCGCCAGGCGCGTCGCGGTGGTCTTCAATACGCCGACGAGCAGATCACTCAACCATTGCCAGCGGCTGATGCCGGTGTCGTCTTTTTCGTTCCAGCAACTCGTCAATGACTCCTGAAAGCCGATGTAGAGAATGACGGGTAATTCACTGACGATCGCTGCGATGACGTGCATGTCGGGCAGTCGTGACGTCGCTGGGTCGACGGAGAGCTGTGCGGGAGCACGGTTAGTCAAAAAGCAGCTTCGACCGAATTGTTCACTGAAATCGGGAAGCACGCCGCTGGCCAGATAGTCCAGCACCATGTCCAGAAGCGGTGTCAGGCGCCAGGCACCGTCCGGGATCGGTTGGGCCACTTTGGTTCGCTCGGGGGCGAACGCCATTTCTGGGTACTTTTCCAGAATGCCGTCCTTGAGCATTCGGGACACTTCGGTACGTAGGGTTGGTCGGGCGTTGAATCGGGCGTGGACCGCGCGCGCAATGATGTCGGTGTCGCTTGTGGGCGGTGAAGCAGACGTGGGCATGATGCAATCCTTTGCATGAGTGGTGCCTCAACGTAAAACCAAAAGGAAGGGGATGTGCGGTAGCCGGGTACCGCACATTGAGCGGTGTGATCTGCCAGGGCTTCATCAAATCCCAGATTCGACACAACCCCTTGCAGGAGCGAGCTTGCTTGCGAAAAACGCACAGACGACGCGTTCATCCAGGCAGCCCGCGTTATCGTTGACGTCCATCGCGAGCGAGCTCGCTCCTACAGGGGGTATCAGTTATGCGGGGTCGGAACCGAGCACTACGTTCAACGCACTGCGCGCATCATCCAGTTGCACCAGCGTCGCATGCCGTGCGCCCAGCGCGTCGCGGTTCTCGATGGCGGTGAGAATCGCCTTGTGCCGTGGCAGCGCCAGTTCATGCAGGTTCGGTCGCTGGTTGGAATGCTTCAACGCTTCGGCGATCGCCACCGACAGCATGTTGCACAGGTTCGCCAACAAGTCGTTGTGGGTGGCATCGGCGATGCGGCTGTGGAAATCCAGGTCCGGTTGCAGCAGCGCTTCCGGAGTCGGCGCGGCCTCCATGCGTTGGTATGCCTCGCCGATGGAGGCGATGTCGGCATCGGTAGCAAATTGCGCGGCGAGGGCGGCCGCCGCCGGTTCGATGATGCTGCGTACGCTGGTCAGCAGATCGAAAAATTCGTTCTGCGGGCTGCTTTGCATCAGCCAGTGCAGCACGTCCGGGTCGAGCATGTGCCATTCCTTGCGCTGCTTGACCACCGTGCCCACCCGCGGCCGCGAATACACCAGGCCTTTGGCGACCAACACACGTGTAGCCTCGCGCAGCACCGGGCGGCTGACCGCGTACTCCTCGCACAGCAGGGCTTCGGCGGGCAGTTTGTCGTCGGGCTTGAAGCGCCCCGAGACGATCTGCATGCCCAGTTCCTGGACGATGCGCGAGTGCATGCTTTTGCGGTCGGAGGGTTTGCGGTAATCCATGGGGAACGGCGCGATCCTGTGGGATGGGGGTGCTGCGCATGATAACAGGCGCGGCGAGCATTCATCCGATCCGAACTCTGCGAATGCCCTGTGGCGAGGGAGCTTGCTCCCGCTGGGCCGCGAAGCGGCCCCAATATGGACGGTTGAATTATCTCAGGCAGACCGCTTCGGATGATTTTGCGGCTGCTTCGCAACCGAGCGGGAGCAAGCTCCCTCGCCACAGATTTTGTTGTGGTTGCAGACGTAACAGAGGTTAGTGAGAGTGGCGCGGCACTTCGGCGCCGCGGCAGCCGACCAGGAAGTCAAAATCGCAGCCCTGGTCCGCCTGCAGCACGTGGTCGATGTACAGCTGGCGATAGCCGCCCAGGATCATCTGCTGCGGCGGTTGCAGGTCGGCCATGCGAGCGGCCAGTTCGGCATCGGGAATGTCCAGGTGCAGACGCCCGTTGGCACAATCGAGCTCGATCCAGTCACCTTCCTTCACCGCCGCCAAAGGCCCGCCCGCAGCCGCTTCCGGCGCGACGTGCAACACAACCGTGCCATACGCGGTGCCGCTCATGCGCGCGTCCGATATGCGCACCATGTCCGTGATGCCTTGGGCCAGCAACTTGGCCGGCAGGCCCATGTTGCCGACTTCGGCCATGCCTGGATAACCCTTCGGCCCGCAGTTTTTCATCACCAGAATCGAGTTGGCGTCCACGTCCAGCTCCGGGTCGTTGATCCGTGCCTTGTACATGTCGAAGTTTTCGAACACCACCGCGCGCCCCCGGTGCTGCATCAGTTCAGCGGTGGCGGCGGACGGTTTGAGCACCGCACCGAGCGGCGCCAGGTTGCCGCGCAGCACGCAGATGCCACCATCAGCGCGGATCGGGTTGTCGAGGGTGCGGATCACCTCGTCCTGGCCGTAGATCGGCGCGTCCTTGGTGTTCTCGCCGAGGGTCTTGCCGTTGACGGTCAAGGCGTTCGGGTTCGGAATCAGGTTGGCTTCCCCGAGGCGGCGCAGCACGGCGGGCAAGCCACCGGCGTAGTAGAACTCTTCCATCAGGAAGCGGCCGGACGGTTGCAGGTCGACGATGGTCGGCATGCCGCGCCCGATACGGGTCCAGTCGTCCAGGTCCAGTTGCACGCCGATGCGGCCGGCAATGGCTTTCAAGTGAATTACCGCGTTGGTCGAACCACCGATGGCGGCGTTGACGCGGATGGCGTTTTCGAAGGCTTCCTTGGTCAGGATCTTCGACAGCTTCAGGTCTTCGCGAACCATCTCCACGGCGCGCATGCCGGACATGTGCGCCAACACATAACGGCGCGCATCAACGGCCGGAATGGCTGCGTTGTGGGGCAGGGAAGTGCCTAGTGCTTCAGCCATGCACGCCATGGTCGAGGCGGTGCCCATGGTGTTGCACGTGCCAGCCGAGCGGGACATCCCTCCCTCGGCCGCGAGGAAGTCGTCGATGGTGATGGTGCCGGCTTTAACCTGTTCGCTGAGCTGCCAGACCACGGTGCCCGAGCCAATATCCTGGCCCTTGTGCTTGCCGTTGAGCATCGGTCCGCCGGTGACGACGATGGCCGGCACGTCACAACTGGCTGCGCCCATCAGCAGCGCCGGGGTGGTTTTGTCGCAACCGGTCAGCAGCACCACGCCGTCAATCGGGTTACCGCGAATCGCCTCTTCGACGTCCATGCTGGTCAAGTTGCGGGTGAACATGGCGGTGGGGCGCAGGTTGGATTCGCCGTTGGAGAACACCGGGAATTCCACCGGGAAACCGCCTGCCTCGATCACGCCGCGCTTGACGTGGTCGGCGATCTGGCGGAAATGCGCGTTGCACGGGGTAAGTTCCGACCAGGTGTTGCAGATGCCGATGATCGGTTTGCCCTGGAACTGGTGGTCGGCGATGCCCTGATTCTTCATCCAGCTGCGGTACATGAAGCCGTTCTTGTCGGCAGTGCCAAACCATTGGGCGGAGCGCAGGGTGGGTTTCTTATCAGACATGATCGGTTCTCTTATTGTATGACTATATTGTTCGAGCTGAGGCGTAACATAAGCGCAAAATCGGCGCTTTGGAAGTGTTGTTGGGTAATTAGTAATACTATATAGTCGTTTTCAACGGAGGGATGGCCCTGGTTGCCTTCAGCGAGAGGCGTCCCCCGAGGTTCTATAACAACAACAATCGGAGACCGATCTCATGAGCCAGGAACTGCGGCTGATACGTCGCATCACGCTGAAACTGATTCCCTTCCTGATCCTGCTGTACCTGATCGCCTATGTGGATCGCTCCGCCGTAGGCTTCGCCAAGCTGCACATGGGCGCCGATATCGGCCTGGGCGACGCGGCTTACGGCCTGGGCGCCGGACTGTTCTTCATCGGTTACTTCCTGCTGGAAATCCCCAGCAACCTGATGCTCGACCGCTTCGGTGCGCGGCGCTGGTTTGCGCGGATCATGGTCACCTGGGGCGCCATCACCATCGGCATGGCTTTCGTCCAGGGGCCGAACAGCTTCTACGTGATGCGCTTCCTGCTCGGCGCCGCCGAAGCCGGGTTCTTCCCCGGCGTTCTGTACTACATCACCCAATGGTTCCCGGTTCGCCATCGCGGCAAGATTCTCGGGCTGTTCATCCTGTCCCAACCCATCGCGATGATGATCACCGGCCCGGTAGCCGGCGGCCTGCTCGGCATGGACGGCACCCTCGGCCTGCACGGCTGGCAGTGGCTGTTCATTGTCATCGGCACCCCGGCGATCCTGCTGACCTGGCCGGTCCTGCGTTACCTGCCGGACGGCCCGCAACAAGTGAAATGGATGGATCAGGCTGAAAAGGACTGGCTGACCGGCGAGTTGAAAAAGGACCTGGACGCCTATGGCCAAACCCGCCACGGCAACCCGTTGCACGCCCTGAAGGACAAGCGGGTGTTGCTGCTGGCGTTGTTCTATTTGCCGGTGACATTGAGCATTTATGGCCTGGGCCTGTGGTTGCCGACGCTGATCAAGCAGTTCGGCGGCACCGATCTGGTGACCGGGTTTGTGTCCGCGGTGCCATACCTCTTCGGGATCATCGGTTTGCTGATCATCCCGCGCAGTTCCGACCGCTTGAACGATCGCTACGGTCACCTGGCGGTGCTTTACGTGTTGGGTGCCATCGGCCTGTTCCTCAGCGCGTGGCTGTCGGTGCCGGTGCTGCAACTGGCGGCGCTGTGCCTGGTGGCGTTCGCGTTGTTTTCCTGCACGGCAGTGTTCTGGACCTTGCCGGGCCGGTTCTTTGCCGGCGCGAGTGCGGCGGCGGGGATCGCCTTGATCAACTCGGTGGGTAATCTCGGCGGCTACATCGGCCCGTTCGTGATCGGGGCGCTGAAGGAGTACACCGGCAATCTGGCGTCGGGGCTGTATTTCCTGTCCGGCGTGATGCTGGTTGGACTGGTGCTGACGGGTGTCGTTTATCGCCTGCTGGAACGCAAACATGTGCTGCCGGCTGACCAGTTCGCCGCCAGCGCCCGTGGCGCAACCCGCACCTGAGACATCACCCCCGATCAACTGTGGGAGCGAGCCTGCTCGCGATAGCGGAGTGTCAGCTTGCATAGATGTTGAAGGTTAGATCGCTATCGCGAGCAGGCTCACTCCTACAGGGGGAGGGGCTGCGTCGGATTTGAAATTTGTTTAGGAGAAACTCCATGCGTTTGGTTCAGTTTGAATTGAGTAACGGCGAACGCCGGGTGGGCGTGGTCGAGGGCGATCTGGTGCGAGAAGTACAGGACGCCCGCACCGTACGCGATCTCGCGCTGGCCGCCATCGAGGCCGGCGTCAATCTTGAGCAACAGGTACACGCCCTGGGCCTGGGCATCAACCATGACTACGCAGAGCTGCTGGCCACGCTGCGCATCCTGCCGCCGCTGGACCACCCGGACCCGGCGCACCTGCTGGTCAGCGGCACCGGTCTGACCCATCTGGGGAGCGCGTCAGCACGGGACAAAATGCATCAACAAGCCGGTGACGAATCGGCGATGACCGACACCATGCGTATCTTCAAGTGGGGCGTGGAGGGGGGCAAACCGGCGGCGGGGCAGGCCGGTGTGCAACCGGAATGGTTCTACAAGGGCGATGGCAGCATCGTCGTGCGCCCAGGCGCGCCGTTCCCGCTGCCACCCTTCGCCGAAGACGCCGGTGAAGAGCCCGAGCTTGGCGGCCTGTATGTCATCGGCCACGACGGCAAACCGTATCGCCTCGGTTTTGCAGTGGGCAACGAGTTCTCCGACCACGTCATGGAACGCAAGAATTACCTGTACCTGGCCCATTCCAAATTGCGCAGTTGCAGTTATGGTCCGGAACTTCGGGTCGGCGAATTGCCTCAACACCTGGCCGGCACCAGCCGCATTCTGCGTGATGGTGAAGTGCTGTGGCAGAACGAGTTTCTCAGCGGCGAGGCCAACATGTGCCACAGTCTGGAAAACCTCGAATATCACCATTTCAAATACAGCCAGTTCCTGCGCCCGGGCGACGTGCACATTCATTTCTTCGGCACTGCGACCCTGTCCTTTGCCGACGGAGTTCGTACCCGGCCAGGTGACGTGTTCGAAATCAGTCAGGCTGAGTTCGGCGCACCGTTGATCAACGGCATTGCGCCGGTGGAAGCCGCGTTCGAACCCGGCACCATCGGCACCCTTTAAGGAGGTTTGCATGACCCAGATACTCGGCCACAACTACATCGGCGGCCAACGCAGCGCGGCTGGCACCGTCACCCTCCAGAGCGTCGACGCCAGCACCGGCGAAGCGTTGCCTCACACTTTCTTCCAGGCCTCGTCTGAGGAAGTCGATGCCGCCGCCCAGGCCGCCGCGACGGCTTACCCGGCGTATCGCAGCCTGAGCGCTGAACGTCGCGCGCAGTTTCTCGATGCCATCGCCGATGAGCTGGACGCGTTGGGCGATGACTTCGTCGCCGTGGTCTGCCGCGAAACGGCGTTGCCAGCCGGGCGTATCCAGGGTGAGCGCGGTCGCACCAGCGGCCAGATGCGCCTGTTCGCCAAAGTGCTGCGCCGCGGTGATTTCTACGGAGCACGGATTGATCGGGCGCTGCCGGAACGCCAGCCGTTGCCACGTCCGGACCTGCGCCAATACCGCATTGGTCTTGGCCCGGTCGCAGTGTTTGGCGCCAGCAATTTTCCCTTGGCGTTTTCCACGGCGGGCGGCGACACCGCATCGGCCCTGGCCGCCGGTTGCCCGGTGGTGTTCAAGGCCCATGGCGGGCACATGGCAACGGCGGAGCAGGTCGCTGACGCGATCATCCGCGCAGCAGAAAAGACCGGCATGCCGGCCGGCGTGTTCAACATGATCTACGGCGGTGGGGTGGGCGAAGCGCTGGTCAAGCATCCGGCCATTCAGGCGGTCGGCTTCACCGGGTCGCTCAAGGGTGGCCGTGCGTTGTGCGACATGGCCGCGGCGCGCCCGCAACCGATTCCGGTGTTCGCCGAGATGTCGAGCATCAACCCTGTGATCGTTCTGCCCCAGGCGCTTGAGGCGCGGGCGCAAACGGTCGCCCGTGAGCTGACCGCGTCGGTGGTTCAAGGCTGCGGTCAGTTTTGTACCAATCCCGGTCTGGTCATCGGTATTCGTTCGCCGCAGTTCAGTGCGTTCGTGCAGCAAGTGGCTGCGCTCATCGGTGATCAGCCCGCGCAAACCATGCTCAACGCCGGCACTCTGGACAGTTATGGCAAAGGCTTGCACAAACTGCTCGCTCATCCCGGCATCGAACATCTGGCGGGGCATGCGCAGCAAGGCAATCAGGCTCAGCCGCAGTTGTTCAAGGCGGATGTCAGCTTGCTGATTGAGGGCGATGAAGTCTTGCAGGAAGAAGTCTTCGGCCCGACCACGGTGTTTGTCGAAGTGGCGGATCAGGCGCAACTGAGCGCGGCGTTGAATGGCCTGCATGGCCAACTCACGGCAACGATCATTGGCGAGCCGGCGGACTTCGAGCAGTTCGGTGAGCTGACGGCGTTACTCGAGCAGAAGGTGGGACGAATCCTGCTCAACGGTTACCCGACCGGTGTCGAAGTCTGCGACTCGATGGTTCATGGCGGACCGTATCCGGCGACGTCGGATGCACGCGGTACGTCGGTGGGCACCTTGGCGATTGACCGTTTCCTGCGGCCGGTTTGCTTCCAGAACTATCCCGACAGCTTGCTGCCGGATGCGTTGAAGAACGGCAATCCGTTGCGCATTCAGCGCCTGGTGGATGGCCAGCCGTCCCGCGATGCGCTCTAACGGCAACCCACATCCCCTGTAGGAGCCGAGCTTGCTCGCGAATGCGGCCTGACATTCAACATTAGTGTCGACTGGCACACCGCTATCGCGAGCAAGCTCGCTCCTACAGGGGATAGCGGTGATGCGGGAGTGTGTGATCGACAGTAGGCCCATCCCACATTGAGCTATCATTGCGTCTTTCCCTCCAAAGATTTGACTGCCATGACTGCCGCAACCGACACCCTGCTTTACACCCTCGAACACAGCGACATGGTTGAAATCGACGGCCTGCACGCCTTCGAATTTTCTCTCGACGAGTTCGATAACCTGCACATCGAATGCATGGACGGCCGGGCCGCAAAACACTGGGAATTCACCCCGGCGCAAATTGCCGCCGCGACGTTCGACGCCACACTGCAAAGCTGGGTAATCACCGGTGATTCCGGCGAGCACCGGCTGGTGTGCATGACCGCCTTCAGCGGTGGCGACGACGAGGAAGAAGCGAATGAGGATGCGTAATCTCTGGCCACTGTTGATGGCGGGCAGCATTGGCGCAATGGGCGCCCAGGCCGCCTTTGCCGACACCTATCAGCTGCTGGTCGGGTCTTACACCGCCGGCCAGAGCCAGGGCATTTATCGCCTGAACTTCGACAGCAGCACCGGACAGATCAGTGCCAAACCGTTGCAAGTGGTCAAAAGCGAAAATCCGTCGTGGCTGACCCTGTCCAAGGATCAGCGCCAGCTGTTTGTGGTCAACGAAAATGGCCCGGGGCAAACCGATCCGGTAGGGCGCGTCAGCAGTTTTGCGATCAACCCCAAAACCCATGCGCTGAGCCTGATCAGTCAGGTGCAGAGCCTGGGTAACGAACCGACGCACTCCAGCCTCAGCGGTGATGCCAGCCATTTGTTCGTCAGCAACTACTCGGTGTCTGAAGACCCGGGTGGGACCCTGGCGGTGTTGCCGGTCGGTGCCGACGGCAAGCTTAAAGCCGTGGTGCAGATGAGCAGTCATCCGTCCAGCCGGGTCAATCCCGAGCGGCAGATGTCGGGGCACGTGCATTCGACGATCTCGTCCCCCGATGGCAATTACGTGTTTTCCAACGATCTGGGGGCCGACAAGGTCTTTGTTTACCGTTTCAACCCCAAGGCCAACCCGCAACTGCCGTTGATTGCCGCCGATCCTGCGTTCGTTCAGCTGCCGCCGGGCAGCGGGCCGCGGCACTTGCTGTTCAGCGCTGATGGCAAGCACGCCTGGCTGACCATGGAAATGACCGCTCAGGTGGCCGTGTTCGACTATCAGGACGGAAAGCTTGAGCAAACGCAGATGGTCGACCTGGCGGCAGGTCAGCCAACGTCGGACAAGGCCGCTGCGGCCTTGCACGCTTCGGCGGACGGTAAATTCCTTTACGTCAGCAACCGCGGCACGGCCAATCAGCTGCTGGTGTTCGCCATTGACCCGGCGACCGGCCAGCTCAAGGAACTGCAGCGGCGTTCCGTCGAGGGTGACCACCCACGGGAGTTCAGCCTCGACCCAAGCGGCAAGTTCGTGCTGATTGCCAACCAGAAAAGTAACCAGATTGTCGTGATCGAGCGCGATGCCGATACCGGTCTTTTGGGCAATACCGTGCAAAAACTGCCGATGGACGCCCCGAGCGACCTCAAGTTTCTGCTGCGTCAATAAGCCGCAGGCCCCGGTTGATGGGGCCTGCGACCTTCTATTAATGACGCTGATATCTGCTAATGCTACAAAGGATTTCAGGCGCGGACCCTCGGGGGTTAAGTTTGCTTCACGGCCCCAACGGGCAAGCAAGCCAACTGAATCCGAGGAATACCGCCATGAACTTCAATCTCTTCTCTTTGATCGCAGCCTCCGCTATCTCCGCCACCGTTGCTCTGCCAGCCAGCGCCAACGTTGAAATCAACAGCAAAAAATCCCACTCCCAAAGCTACACCCAGAAATACCTGCAACAGAGCGCCAACTTCTACGCGGCGCTGGATCACAAAACCCAAGCTTGAAATGTTTGCCCTGCACCTTTTATGCAGGAGCGAAGTCACTTGCGTCGATCGGGCTGAAAAGCCTCGAGAAACCTGAGTGATGTCGCTCCTGCATAACGCGTTTACGACAGCATCACATTGCCATCAATGTAGTCCTTGATATCACCAGGCCATGCGTTTAGATTTGACGCTGATTTTTTGACTCCTTTTCCCTGACAAGGCTCGAAAGCATGGCGATGCGTCTGGCAGTGGTTCTTCTGTTTCTCTACTCAACGCCCATTATTTCGGCAGTTCAGCCCATTCCAGGCGAGCCCGATGCGGCGCATGAGCGCTTGATGAGTTTTATTGAAGACTGAGATAGACGGCTTTAATGATCAACGAAGCTGATGTTCAGTATGGATAACCCTGAGTGGTTATCAGCGCTTTTTTGATCGATTCTGTGGGCTCTGAAACATGCCCACGGAGAACACCATGGCCAGCGCAATTCTCACTTCTGCCAAACACGGCGCCTACCTGGTCATCGGTCTTTACGTGACCATGGTGTTGGTTGTCAGCCTTTCGGCGCAATCGCAGCAGTCCATTGAAGCGCCGATACAGGTCGCTTACCCCGCCATCCAGTTTGAACACCGCGCGCAAAACGTGACGCTTGATCATTCAGACAGTGCGGGAGTGATCGGGTCATGAATCGCTGCAAATTTTTGCTCATCGCCTTTCTGGCCTTCATCACCAATGGCTTTTCCTTGCTGGGGATCGGGCAAGGTTCGATAGGCGGCGTGGCGCGAGCCATTGAGGCCAACCACAACCTCGCCCGCAACATTGAAACCGACCAGGCCATGGCCTTGCTGGCGGGCAATCCCCCCATGAAACGCCAGGCCGACTTCTTCGGCCCGTTCCAGGTGGATTGCTCGGTGTTGCAGATGTGTGAAGTGTTTGCGTAAGAGCCAGCAACCAACAAAATACCTGTGGCGAGGGAGCTTGCTCCCGCTGGGTTGCGAAGCAGCCCCAATACCGACAACTTCAATTATTCAGGAAAGTCGTGTCGGCCGGTTTACGGTTGCTGCGCAACCGAGCGGGAGCAAGCTCCCTCGCCACAGGGGTGTGTGGCTATTTGCGCATCACGCCAATAAACAAATCGGAATCCAGAAACCGCTGCAACCAAGCCTGCAACCGCACATAGGGCGACTGCCCGAACCATTCGCGATCGACATGGGCGAACTGCCGTACGAACGGCATCAACGCCACGTCCGCCAGGCTCGGATGCTCTGCCAGCAAATACTCTCGACCTTCCAGCAATTCATCAAGCTTGCGCAAAAACACCTCACCCTCGGCTCGATACACCGTCATCGGCTGCTCGGGATAACGCTCGGCGTACTTGTAGCGATTCAGGTGCACCTTGAATATCTGGTCGTTCTCGTCGATCAGCGCCGTGATGTGCGCCTGTCCAGCCGGATCATCCTTGAGCAACCAGTCCTGCGGATCGTTCTGCGCCAGGGCCCAGCGCATGATGTCCAGGCTTTCATCAATGACCTGGCCGTCGGCATTGAGCACCGGCACGGTCCCTTTGCCAGACAGTGCAAGCATCTCGGGCGGTTTCGCCTTGAGGCTGACCTCGACAATGTCCACCGCCACCGCGCTGTAACGCAACGCCATGCGCGCCCGCATGGCATACGGGCAGCGGCGGAAAGAGTACAGCGTATTCATTTCACCTCCAGGGTACTCAGGCCGTTGCCTTGGCGGTGGACCTGGATCTGCACCGGAATCCGCTCGTGCATTTCCTGCACGTGGGAAATCACCGCAACTTTGCGTCCTTGAGCCTGCAAACCGTCCAGGGCGTCCATGGCCAGTTGCAGGGATTCCGGATCGAGGCTACCGAAGCCTTCGTCGATGAACAGCGATTCGATTTTCAGCGTGCTCGATGCCATCGATGCCAGCCCCAATGCCAAGGCCAGCGACACCAGGAACGTTTCGCCACCGGACAACGAATGCACCGAGCGCAGCTCATCGCCCATCTCGGTGTCCATCACCAACAGGCCGAGCATGCTGCCGCCACGCTTGAGCCGGTAGCGCCGCACCAGTTGCCGTAATTGCACGTTGGCGTGATGCACCAACAAATCGAGGTTGTAGGCCTGGGCGATCTTGCGGAACGTGTCGCCGGTGGCAGACCCGATCAATGCATTCAAGCGCGCCCAGCGCTGGTACTCGGCGTAGGCGTCAGCGATCTGCTGCGCCAGCGCCTGATTGGCGTTTTGCCGACGCTGATCCTCGGCCTGTTCGGCACGCAACTCGGCGCAGCGCTGTTCGCCGGCACTGAACTGGTTTTGCAGGTCCGTCAACGCCGCTGCCAATTGCTCGGCATCGAAGTTGCCGTTGTGCTGCGCCTGGTGATTGAGCAGGCGCTGATCGCGCTCCTGCAGCAGCACAGTGAATTGTTCGATGGCTTTTTCGCTTTGCTGCAACTGTTGACGCAGCTCGCGGACGTGCTGGTCGTCGACACTCAACAACGCTTCCAGACCGCCATCGTCCAGCTCCGGGTGCAAGGCGCGCCAGTGGGCGATCTTGCTGGCCAGCTCGCGATCCTCGGCTTCAAGCGCCAGAGAGCGTTCTTGCTGCGCTTTGAGTTCCGCGGCCAGTTGCACGAGGCCCGTGCGCACGGTTTGCAGTTCCTGATTGGCCGCCGCTTCGGCGTTGCGCGTCTGTTCGACGGCCTGATCCAGTTGCTGCTGCCATTGTTCGGCACTGGCGTGCGAGCCGAGTAACTCAGTCAGTGTTTGCTGGCAGGCCTGTTGCTGCTCGGTGAGGGCATTCAACTGCTGGAGCGCGGCGTCCAGTTGCTGAGCACGGGTTTGCTGGCGATCCTGTTCTTTCTCCAGCGTTTGCTGGCGCTGTTGCTGCTCGCCGAGTTCGTCGCGCTGCTGCTCAAGTTGCTCCAGACGCTGGGCGATCTGCCGGTCGAGCTGCATGAACGTCGCGGCCGGTTCGTCTCGCAAGGCTTGCAGGGTGTCGGCCGGAAGCAGGGTGCTGAACGCCGTCAACTCTTCGTCCAGACGCTGGCGATCACTGGCCAGCTCACGCTGCTGATTGGTCAGATGCTGGGCGGCTTGCTGGTTCGCCGTCTCGGCATTGCGCAGTTGCTGCTGCAGGCGCGCGGCGTCCTGTTGCAGGGTGAGCAGGGCGGTTTGCCGTTGTTCGTCCTGAGTGATGCTTTGGTTCAACTGGCTGTTTTGCTGCGCCAGCCAGGCATCACGTTTGCCGGCATCCTGGGTCAACAATTGCGCGGACAATGGATGCGCTTCGAGGCTGGGTGCCAGGCCTTGTTGTTGGGTGGCGAGATGTTCCTGTTGCTGGAGCAGCTCTTTTTGCTGGGCGATCAAGCCGCCGACTTCACCGCGCAAATCGGTGAGCTTTTCTTTCAGCAGGTCGACGGCCTGCTGCGCATTGGCCTGTTCGCTTTCATCATGGCGTCCGAGACTTTGCAACAGCGCTTCGGGCTGATGATAGGGATGGTCAGGGCTGCCACACACCGGGCACGGCTGATCGTCTTGCAACTGCCCGCGCAGTTCTTCGACGCTGGCGCTGCGGGCCAGGCGCTGGCGTTCAAGCAATTCCCGCGTGACGGTCAGGGTCTGTTCGGCGACCACCAATTCGTTCTTGGTCTTGACGCCATCCTGGGTCAGGCGCTCACGGTCCTGCTGCACCGCGAGCTGGCGCTGTTGCAACTCGGCACCGCGCTTGTCCAGTTCCTGCTGGCTGGCCCACAGGCGTGTCAGTTCTTCGAAGGCGCGCAGTTGTTTGCGGTTGTCCTGTAACAGGGTGCCGAGCAACTGAATCTGCTCAGCCACCGCTTCCGGTTCGGCGCCGGCCTCCTTGTACAGCACTTCCAGGTGCTGCTTTTGCGCGGTCAGTTCTTGCGCCGCACGGGAGGCATTTTGCTCAAGGGAGGCCAGTTCAGCCTGGCCTTTGTTCAACCGATTGCCTATCAGCATCAGCTGTTGCAAACGATCGCGGTAGGCATTCCATGCATCGCTCAGCGGCGCCAGCGGGGTGCTTTGTTCCAGCTCCCCGGCAATGCGCTGCAAGCGGTCGGCGACTTGTTTCTGCTGGTCGAGCAGCCCTTGAATCGTGCTTTGGCCCTGGGTGCAGGCCAGTTCCGCCTGTTGCTTGAGATCAGCGCTGAGGCTCGCATCCTTGACCAGGCGGGCGAGGGTGCTTTGCGCTTCGAAGGCCTGACGCAGCAGCGGTGCGCTGGTCGTGTGTTGGCGTTGCGCTTCGATCAGGGCGGTGTGTGCGGTGCTCAAGCTGCTTTCGAGCTGCGCCTGACGCTCGTTCAGCTCAGTTTGCCGCTGCGTGTGTTGTTGAATCTGCACCGCCAGCGGTGTGAGCTGAGCCGTGAGTTCAGCCTGGCGCGCAAACTGGTGCCGTTGCGGGGCGAGCTGTTCCAGACGCGTCAGTTTCAGGCGTTCGCCGGTCAGGCTTTCCCAGTGCTGACGGGCGCTGGTCAACTGCTCGGTGGCGCTCAGTTGTTCGTCCTGCAACTGACGCAGGTCCTTGAGCCAGGTGTGTTGCAACTCAAGCTGCTTGAGCTGCGCCTGCTGCGTCTTCAGCTGTTGCTGCGCCTCGTTGAAGCGCGCGTCGAGTTCGGCGCGGGCCTCGGGCGATAACGGCGTCACGCCTGTCGCCTGATCCTGCAACAGCTTGTGCGCTTCACGGGCGTCCTTGGTCTTGTCGAAAGCGCGGCGCCCGAGGCGGGTATAGAGCGCGGTGTCGGTAAGTTTTTCCAGCAGTTCGCTACGTTCGTTGTCGTTGGCCTTGAGGAAGGCACTGAATTCACTCTGGGCGAGCAGCACCGCGCGGGTGAATTGCTCGAAGTTCAGGCCCAGCACGGATTCGAGTTGGGTTTTGAAGTCGACTTTCTGGCTGGCCAGTAGTTGATCCAGATCGATGTCACGCAAGCTCTGACGGCTGGCTTGCAGCTTTCCACCCGCTTTCTCCCGGGCACGATTGGCTTCCCAGCGTGCACGGTAGCGGCGGCCATCGATGCCGACGAAATCGACTTCGGCATAGCCTTCACCCGTGCCGCGACGCAGCAACGTGCGGGGGTCGCCCGTGCTGATCTCGCCGTCGGCGTCCGGCGCCTTGGCCGACACTTGTGCATTGCTCAGGCGCGGCACGGCGCCAAACAATGCCAGGCACAACGCATCGAGCAAGGTGCTTTTGCCGGCGCCGGTGGGGCCGGTGATGGCGAACAAACCGGCACTGGCCAAGGGTTCGGCGGTGAAGTCGATTTCAAAAGGTCCGGCCAGCGAGGCCAGGTTTTTCAGGCGAATCGCGAGGATTTTCATGGTTGCTCGCTCTCCATCTGCACGTCCTGCAGCAGCTCGGCAAAGTCCTTGAGGGTTTGCTCATCGACCTCGCTGCCGTAGTTGTCCTGCCAGGCGCGGCTGAACAATTCCTGGGGCGTCAGCTGATCGAGCTCGATCAGCGTGGCGCCGTCATCGACCCCGTCGCGCCCGCCGTTACCGGCGTACTCGGCGGCGATGCGCACCAGTCGCACGGCCTTGCCTTGCAGGGCGGTTTCTATCTGGTTGCGCAGATCCGGTTGCGGCTCATCAAGGCGCACCCGGACTTCCAGCCAGGGTTGGCGCTGAAGGTCGGCCAGCAAATCGATGTTCGGCAGGTCGGCCAGTTGCAGCAGGATGTCCGCCAGTGGCGCCGGACCAACGCGTTGCAGGTTCACGGCGCGGGGAATCAGTTTCGGCTCGACGCTGACCAGGGTTTCGCCCTTGAGCGTGATGTCTAGAATCTGATGCTTGTAGCCAATTTCGGAAAACGACAACGGAATCGGCGAGCCGCAGTAGCGAATGCGTTCTTCACCGTTGACCTTCTGCGGCTTGTGCAAATGACCCAGGGCGACGTAGCTGATGCTCGGCCCGAACAGGCTGGCGGGCAGGGCCTCGGCGTTGCCGATGATCAGGCTGCGTTCGGAGTCTTCCGACACTGAGCCGCCGGCCATGTGCGCGTGGCTGATGGCAATCAGCGCCTGGCCCGGCTTGCGCTTGGCGTTCGCCGCTTCGATCAGCCATTCGTGAACCTGGCCGATGCCACGCAAATAATTGTCGCCCAGGTGCGCGCCAGTGACTTCGGCGGGACGCAGGAACGGCAGTGCCAGGCACCAGGCGACGGTCTTGCCCTTGGCATCCGGCAATGGCAGCAGCAGGCGCTCGGCATCCAGTTGACCGTCATCCTGCCACAGCACACGACCCAGGGCATGGGTGCGCAAACGGCGCATCAGCGGCGCGGGCAATTCGATGCGCGAGCCGGAATCGTGGTTGCCGGCAATCATCACGATGGTCAGCTTCGGCTGTTGTTCGTGTGCGCTGACGATGAAATCGTAGAGACGTTCCTGGGCTTTGACCGGCGGGTTGACCGTGTCGAAGATATCGCCGGCGATCAACAGCACATCAGGCTGGTCCAGCTTCAGCTGGCGCAACAGCCACTCAAGAAAACAACCGTGCTCGAAATCGCGGTCCTGGCCATGCAGGTTCTGCCCAAGGTGCCAGTCGGAGGTGTGAAACAGACGCAAGGCGAGCTCCGTAGGAAATAAGGTAATGGCCGCGTGGGAAATGAATGCGGCTAAAGGGGAGAGAGTTTACTGGCAAACAGGGGAATGCCGTAAACCTGTAGGAGCGAGCTCGCTCGCGAAGGACGTTAACGATAACGCGCCCACTCTGAATAAACTCGGTGCCTGGGTGTTTTTCGCGAGCGAGCTCGCTCCTACAGAGGTTGCGATTCTTTTGATCTTATTTGGGATACAGAGGCGGGAGGCCACTGTCACCCACCGGATCCTGAACCCGCTCCGCAATCGGGATCGACTTGATCGCCCGCCACAGCTCCTCACCTTGCCAATGCTGGCCGGTTTCGCTGTAGAGCGCGCCGTTCAGGCCGTCGAGGGCGTCGGACAGCGGCACGAAGCGGGCGGCCATGTCGGCCAGGGTTTCGGGTTGTTGACGAGCCCAGGCGTCGAGGGCCTGGCGGGTGGCGTGGGAGTCGTTGGCCTGGCAGGCGCGCTTGAGGTCGTCGAGCACGGTGCGCGG
>NZ_RWIN01000064.1 GCF_009761815.1 Pseudomonas sp. PB120 | reverse complement strand
CAAGCGCCTGCTGGACTGGACGCCGACCGTGGAAATGAGCGAGACCATTGGCAACACGCTGGATTTCTTCCTACGCGAGGCGATGCTTGAACAAGCGGAGCACTCTAAAGAAGAAGCATGTTGATGCAGGCAGGTCTTCGAATCGATGTCGACACCTACCGAGGCACCCGTGACGGGGTGCCCCGACTGCTGGAAATCCTGGAAGAAGCGCAGGTCAAGGCGACGTTTTTCTTCAGCGTCGGACCGGACAACATGGGGCGCCACTTGTGGCGCCTGATCCGTCCGCAATTCCTCTGGAAAATGCTCCGATCCAACGCGGCCGGCCTGTATGGCTGGGACATCCTGCTGGCCGGCACCGCCTGGCCGGGCAAGCCGATCGGCCGTGACTTGGGGCATTTGATGCGCCAGGCCCGGGATGCAGGCCATGAAATCGGCCTGCACGCTTGGGACCACCACGGCTGGCAGGCCAATGCCGGGCGCTGGAGCGAGGCGCAATTGGTGCAGCAGATTCGCCAGGGCGTGGACACGCTCAGCGACATCCTCGGGCACGCCGTCGAGTGCTCGGCGTCTGCCGGCTGGCGCGCGGACGAACGTGTGATCGAAGCCAAGCAGGCGTTCAACTTTCGCTACAACAGCGACTGCCGCGGCCAGAACCTGTTTCAGCCGATACTGTCGGGTGGCGGATTGGGGGCACCGCAGATTCCGGTGGACCTGCCGACCTTCGATGAAGTGGTTGGTCCGACCGTGGCGGCCCAGGACTTCAATGCGTTCATTCTTGACCGTTTCAGTCCGGAAAAACTCAACGTTTACACGATCCATGCCGAAGTAGAAGGGATTCTGATGGCTAACGATTTTCGTCAACTGCTGGCCGAGGCGCGTCAGCGAGGTATCCGCTTTCAACCGTTGGGCGACCTGCTGCCCGAGGCACCTGAGACTCTTCCGACTGGTCGCGTATTGCGCGGCACGCTCGAAGGCCGTGAAGGCTGGCTGGGAGTTCAAGGAGCATGAGCAAACGCTGGGCACTGCCGCTGCTGATGGGGATTTTCCTGCTGGCATACCTGCTGCCCCTCGGCAGCCATGGCTTGTGGATCCCCGACGAAACCCGCTACGCCCAGATCAGCCAGGACATGCTCCTGAGCGGCAATTGGGTGTCGCCGCATTTCATGAGCCTGCGCTACTTCGAAAAACCGGTGGCCGGCTACTGGATGATCGCCGCCAGCCAGGCGCTGTTCGGGCAGAACCTGTTCGGCGTGCGCTTCGCTTCGGCCCTGAGCACCGGGCTCAGCGTGCTGCTTTGCTACCTCATTGCTCGTCGGTTGTGGAACCAGCCGCGCAAGAGTTTTGCCTGCGCGCTGCTGTACATGAGCCTCACCGTCATCGCCGGTACCTCCGGCTACGCCAACCTCGATCCGCAATTCACTTTCTGGGTCAACCTGAGCCTGGTGGCGTTGTGGTTTGCCCTGGACAGCGCCGGTCGCACCCAACGCCTGATCGCATGGGGCGTGCTCGGCCTGGCCT
>NZ_RWIN01000063.1 GCF_009761815.1 Pseudomonas sp. PB120 | reverse complement strand
TCGCTCCCACAGGGGTATACACAATCCTGTGGGAGCGAGCCTGCTCGCGATTATGAGCGAAGCGAATGCTGCTTAAGAAACCTGAACCCGCCGCTTCTCGACAATCCGGCTACGGCCATACAGCACGATAATCGCAATGATCGCCACCGCCTGAGCACTCAGCGAATACGCATCCGCGTGAATCCCCAACCAGTCGAAGTCAAAGAACGGCACCGGCCGGGTACCGAAGATCCCGGCTTCCTGCAACGCTTTCACACCATGCCCGGCAAACACCACCGACAAGGCGCACAGCAAGCCGGCGTTGATGCTGAAGAACAACGCCAACGGCAACTTCGCCGAACCGCGCAGAATCACCCACGCCAGCCCGACCAGCAGCACCAGCGCCGTCGCACCACCGGCCAGCACCGCGTTATGCCCCGCAGGACCGGCCTGCAACCACAGGGTTTCGTAGAACAGAATCACTTCGAACAATTCGCGGTACACCGAGAAAAACGCCAGCGTCGCAAAGCCGAAGCGTCCACCGCCGCCCACCAGGCTGGTCTTGATGTAATCCTGCCAGGCCGCCGCGTGGCGACGGTCGTGCATCCACACGCCGAGCCAGAGCACCATGACCGCGGCGAACAGCGCAGTCGCACCTTCCAGCAACTCACGTTGCGAACCGCTGACATCGATCACATAAGCCGCCAGCGCCCAGGTGCCCAGACCGGCCAACAACGCCAGGCCCCAACCGACGTTGACGCTGCGTACCGCCGACTGCTGGCCGGTGTTGCGCAGGAACGCGAGGATCGCCGCCAGCACCAGAATCGCTTCAAGCCCTTCGCGCAGCAGAATCAGCAGCCCGGAAATGTAGCTCAGGGACCAGCTCAAACCATCGCTGCCCAACAGGCCGGCGGACTCTTTCAGTTTGGCCTTGGCCGTGTCCAGACGCTGCTGGGCCTGAGCCACCGGCAAACCATCCTGGATCGACTGACGGTACGCCATCAGCGATTTCTCGGTGTCTTTACGAACGTTGGCGTCGACGTTGTCCAGCGAGCTTTCGACCAGCTCGAAGCCTTCCAGATACGCCGCTACCGACAGGTCATAGGCCTGGTCGTGATCACCCGCGCGGTACGCTGCAATGCTCTTGTCCAGGGTTGCAGCGGTGTAATCGAGCAGCTGCGCCGGGCCACGCTTGACCTGCGGCGGCTGAGCGCGTTGCGCGCGGTAGGTCGCTGCGGCTTGCGGGCCCTCGGCGGCCTGCACTTCGGCCGGCGTCTGGCGGGCCAGATCGGCGATGTTAAAGGTTTTCTCGCTCTGCGCTGCCGCCGGATCGGCACTGAAGCTGGCGATGTAGGTGGCCAGGTCCCAACGTTGACGTTCATCCAGCTGATCAGCGAAGGCCGGCATGTCGGTGCCTTCGACGCCCAGGCCCAAGGTGCTATAGATCGCGTAGAGGCTAAGGTGATCCATCCGCGCGCTATCGCGCAGATTGGACGGCGGCGGCGTCAAGCCGAGGCCGGCCGGGCCGTCACCGGCACCGGTATCACCATGGCAGACCGAGCAATGTTGAGCGTACAGCGGCGCGCCACGGGTCGGGTCCGGGGTGATGATCGGCGCCTGGCTGATTTCATAGGCGACGGCCAGCTTCGCACCGAGCTGCCGGGCCTGGCGAGCGACCTCCGCGCCGTCCTGATGTGCAGCGATCGCGTTGCGCAGCGTGCTGACGCCCTGCTCCAGCGCGGCTTTCTCCGGCTTGGCCGGCATCGCGGCGATCACACCTTGCAACGCTTTAATGGACTCCAGCTGTGCGTGGTAGTCGGACTCATTGGTGACCTTGCCCGCTTGCACCGACTCAGGGTAGTCCGCCCCAATGTAATCGAGCATGTGAAGCGCTTGCGGCGCGCCTTCCACGGTGTCGGCCAGCAGATTGAGGCTGCACATGGCAAACAGCGGGAACACCAGCCAGGCCAGGAAACGGGACGGGGCAGTCATGAATGAATCTCAATTGAAAATACGAAGTAACACATTGTTCCCTCCCAATGACTTTCACTCAAGCTTTGTTGTGCGAGAGGATCCGCGCTCAGCGACATGAACCGGCCGGTTGCGTGCCCCATGGATAGTGGCACTTGGCAACAGTATGGGATTAAAAAGCCATTACATTGCCAGCATCCTTCCCTATAATGCCGCGCCCTCGTTATTACGATTGGGCATTTAAGCTCCTCTTTTTATGAGGAATTGGCAGGACGCCAGACGCCGCCAATAGGTCCTATCAGCCGACCCGCATTCGCGGCTGCTTACTTTCAGGGAAGAAGTACCCCATGGCATCCCGCGCCCTTACCGTGATTGCGCTCAGCGCTGTCACCCTGCTTTCCGGCTGCTCGGCCTTTCGCAACTACGACTCCGAACTCGCCCAGACCAACCAGCAACTGGCCTCCGGCAATGTCGACGCCGCGCTGACCCTGCTGGAAAAGAACAACACAGGCACCGACAAAGACCTGCTCTATTACTTCGAAAAGGGTGAACTGCTGCGCGCCAAGGGCGATCTGTCCGGCAGCCAGAACGCCTGGGGCAGCGCCGACGTTGTCGTCGGTCAATGGGAAGACGCGGTCAAGCTGGACACCGGCAAGTACCTCGCCCAGTTCGGCAGTTTCCTGGTGAATGACAAGGTTCGCCGCTACGAAGGCTACGACTACGAAAAAGTCATGCTGACCACGCAGATGGCCCTGAACCTGCTGGCCGTGAACGACTTCGACGGCGCACGCACCGCGATCAAGAAAACTCACGAGCGCGAAGCGGTGATCGCCGACCTGCGCGACAAGGAATACCTCAAGAGCGAAGAGGAAGCCGAGAAAGAAGGCATCAAGACCGAGTACAAAGACCTGCAAGGTTACCCGGTCGCCAGTCTTGACGCGCCAGAAGTGGTCAGCCTGAAAAACAGCTACCAGAGTGCGTTCAGCCATTACCTGGCCGGTTTCGTCTACGAAGCCCTGGGCGAAAAAGACCTGGCCGCGCCGGGCTATCGCAAAGCGGCCGAGCTGCGCCCTAACACTCCACTGCTGGAGCAAGCGCTGAAGGATCTCGACAAGCCAAATGGCAAGAGCGAAGACAGCGACATCCTGATCGTCGTGCAAAGCGGACTGGCGCCGGCCCGGGATTCGATTCGCGTCCCGCTGCCGCTGCCCATCAGCGGCAATGTGGTGATCACCCCGCTGTCGTTCCCGATCATCAGGCCTGACAGCTCCACCGCCACGCTCGCCCAGATCGGCGTCGATGGCCAGCAACTCACCCTGACCCAGCTCAACAGCACCACCGCCATGTCCCGCCGCGCCCTGCGTGACGACATGCCGGGGATCATCGTGCGTACCGCCGTCCGCGCCATCAGCCGTGGCGTCGCGCAAAAGAAAATCAACGAAACCAACCCGCTCGCAGGCCTGGCCGTTGGCATTTCTTCAGCCGTGCTCGAAGGCGCCGACACCCGCACCTGGCGCACCCTGCCGGACTACACCCAAGTGGTGCGCCTGCGCCTGAAGAAGGGTGAACACCAGATCACGCTGCCGAATGCGGTGGGCGGTTCGGTGGTCAAGGTCAACGTGGATCAACGCTATCAGGTCATCAGCCTGCGCGCCGTGGGCAATCAGGTCTTCGCCAGTGGCGTGGCCGCTCATGTGATGCCGAGCGCCAGCCAAACCGCTGTTGCCAGCCTTAAACCTTAAGAACGGAGTCTTCAGATGCGCTTCAAACTCATCGCTGTCGTCGCCCTGGCCCTGCTGGCCGGTTGCGCCACCCCGCCACCGCCGGAGCCAGGCAGCGCCGCCAGCAAGGTCGTGGCCATGGGCAAGCTCAAGAACATCGTGGTCGGCGCCATGCGCGTGGCCCGGGAAAACGGCTTCATGACGGTCAACGTGCAGCTGAGCAACACCAGCTTCAACAACAAGACCTTCTACTACCGCTTTGCCTGGCTCGGCCCTGAAGGCTTCCCGATTGCCGAAGAAGAAACCTGGAAAAGCCAAACGATGTACGGCGAACAGACCAGCTTCATTCAGGCCATCGCGCCCACCCCTAAAGCCGTGGATTTCCGTCTCGAAATCAAAACGCCTTAACCCCTCTTCGTTCAGTTTCAGAGAGCACTCCCATGTTTGCACGCTTTTCGTTCATCGCCGTTATCGTCCTCCTGGCCAGCGGTTGCGCCAACACTTCACCGACGCTGGGTAGCAAAAACATCAGCTACGGCGACACCAAGGCGGTAGAAACCGTCACCAACGAGTTCGGCTCCACCGACCTGCAGATGATCGCGGAAACCATGACGCGCTCCCTGGCCCAGTCCGGCATTCTGCAGGGCCGTCCGGTGGTTCAGGTCTACGACGTGAAGAACAAGACCAGCGAATACATCGACACCCGTGAAATCACCACCAGCATCAAGACTCAGCTGATGAAGTCCGGCACCGCGCGTTTCGCCAGCGACAACACTGCGATGCAGAGCCAGGTCGACCAGCTCAAGCTGCAGAACCAGAGCGGCCTGTACAAGAAAGGGACCGTGGCCAAGACCGGCAACATGATCGCTGCCAAGTACCGTCTTGAAGGCTCGATCAGCTCGATCGTCAAGCGCAGCGCCGACTACAAGGACGTCTTCTATAAATTCAGCCTGCAATTGATCGATGTTGAAAGTGGTCTGGCCGAGTGGATGGACGAGAAAGAGATCCGCAAGACCACGGAGCGTTAATCAATGCGCGCATGGATTGGCATGATGGCCCTGGCTTGTTCGTTCAGCGTGCAGGCAGCGCCTAAAGTTGCGGTGACGGACCTCGCGTACCAGGAGCGGGTGGAGCAGTACATCCACATCGTTTCGGCACAGAGCAACTTCCAGGCAAATCGCTTCAGCGCCAGCGGCTCTTCGAGCTACAACGAAATCGAAGCCACCAGCAGCTATATCGAGCAAGGTGAGTTGCGCAAGTTCACCGGCGACATCAAGGGCGAAATGCTGCGCTCCGGGATGTTCCAACTGGTGCAAGGCACGCCGTATACGGCGGCGTCCAAGGGTGACGTCTATGACGTGATCAAGCGGATCAAGGCCGGCAACTTTAAGGGGGCAGACTACGTGCTGTTCGGCACCGTGTCGGACATCGATTTCAACCGCGACGTCACCGAGCTCGCCAACACCGACAGCTACTCGGCAGTGCTGGCGTTGACCCTCGTGGCGGATTTCAGCTTGATCAACACCCGGACCTTCGCCATCACCTCCGCCTTCACGGCGATGGGCGAAGGCCAAGACACCAAGCTGATGAACCAGCGGGACGTTCGCGTTTCACTGAACCGTCCCCGGGTGGTGCGTGACGTGTCCAAATCCTTGGGCGAAGACGTGGCCCGCCAGTTGAGCCAGCAACTGGGTGGCGGCGTTGATGAGCAACCGGGGCAAGTCCCGCAGCGCAACAACCTGCCGCGGGATACGGCGCCGGTGATCCTGAATTGACTTGCGTTTGATACCTCTGTGGCGAGCGAGCTTGCTCGCGCTCAAGTGCGCAGCGCTCACAAGATATTGGGGCCGCTTCGCGACCCAGCGCGAGCAAGCTCGCTCGCCACAAAATGAAAAAGGCGACCGCCAGGGTCGCCTTTTTTGTGCCAGAACGCTTTACGTCGCAGCTCTGCGCAGCGTAGCCATAAACGCCGCAGCACCAATGAACAACCCAGCGAAGGTACGGTTCATTCGTTGTTGCTGCTTGGGCGTACGCAACAGGCGCAACACTTTGGACGCCAGCCCGGTATAGCCGGCCATGACGATCAGATCGACGCAGACCATGGTCACGCCAATGATCAGGTACTGCGCCAGCAGCGGCGCATGGGGGTCAATGAACTGCGGCAGCACGGCCAGCATGAACACCAACGCCTTGGGGTTACTGATGTTCACCAGGAAACCACGGAACACCAGGACAAGCGGTTTGCCAATTGGGCGCACCGCCGCGTTATCACTCATGTCGCTAGGTAGCGCGCGCCATTGCTTGACCGCGAGGTAAACCAGGTACGCCACGCCGAACCATTTGATCGCATGGAAGGCCGTGGCCGACGCCGCGAGAATCGCACCGACACCGGCGCCGACAATCGCAATTTGCAACGCCAGGCCCAATTGCAGGCCCAGGGCGTTCCAGTAACCGCGCCAGAAACCGTATTGCAGACCACTGGACATCGACGCAATGGCGCCGGCACCGGGAGACAGGCTGATCACCCAGCAGGCGGCAAAAAACGCCAGCCATGTTTGAAGCTCCATCGCACACCTCGACTCAGACTCGTAACAGACGTCTAAGCTAATGCGGCTTTGGGCGGATGACTACCGATTTTTTGCAGGATGTTGCGACTGCCGACCAGCGTTTTATGGCCTCGGGCCTCATCGTCGGGACAGGCAACAGAAGACTTACTTTTCAAACCCGCTGGAAGGAAACACATCACTGCCGCGCCAACGGCGAACCGAACGCTGGAAGAACAGGCTGTTGGGGACTTGCACCATCGCACTGCCCGTACCGAGTTCTTCAGCTTCGATCAGCGTGGTGTACAGCAGATTGATCGCCACCACCCGACCTTTGACGCCGGGCTTGTCGGTGGTGTCCACCAACTCGACCACGTCGCCGAGGCGGAACGGGCCGACAGTGAAGATCAGGATCGCGCAAAGCAGATTGGAGAGCACGCTCCACATGGCGAAAAACGCCACCGCCGCAACCGCGACAAAGCCCGACAACGCCGTCCAGAGCACCGTCGCCGACACCCCGAGGCGTTCCAGCACAAAGATCAGCGCACTGCCCATGATCAGCCAGCGCAGGCCGCCACGCAGCGGCATCAGCAGCTGCGGAGGAAACGGGTAGCGCTCGCCCAGACGGGTCAGGCCTTTTGCGACAAACCGCTGGGCGAAATAACCGGCCAACAGAATCAGCAGGATCTGCACGACAAGCCAGATCGGCTCGACCCACACCGCAGGCAATGGCAGCTTGAACGCCTCCATCAGGAGAGCGCCTCCAGCTCCGCCTGCATGCTTTCGAGCAGTTCCAGGGCTTCCATCCAGGCTTCTTCCAGCTCGGCTTCACGCACCTTCAGTTTGGCCTGTTCCGCCAGCAGATCGCGCAAGTCGTTCTTGCGCGCTGGCTCGTAAATATCGCTGTCGCCAAGGCTGACATCGATTTTCGCCAGCTTCTCGTGCAGCTTGCCCAACTCGGCTTCGAGCTTGTCCGCTTCACGCTTGTGCGGTGCCAGTTGCTGACGCAACGCTGCCGCCGCCTGGCGCTGGGCCTTCTTGTCGGTTTTGTCCGGGTTGACCGGGGTGGTGCTGACCGGGGCATTGCGCTGGCGATAATCCACCAGCCAGCGGGTGTAATCCTCCAGATCGCCGTCGAACTCCTCGACCTTGCCGTCCGCCACCAGATAGAAATTGTCGGTGGTGCTTTTAAGCAAATGACGATCGTGAGAGACCACCAATACCGCGCCACTGAATTCCTGCAGGGCCATGGTCAGCGCCAGGCGCATTTCCAGGTCCAGATGGTTGGTCGGTTCGTCGAGCAGCAACAGGTTCGGCCGGCCCCAGGCGATCAATGCCAGTGCCAGACGGGCCTTCTCGCCACCCGAGAAATTCAGTACGGGCTCGTCGATCCGCGCACCACGGAAGTCAAAACCGCCGAGGAAATCGCGCAGGGTCTGCTCGCGCTCGGTCGGGGCCAGGCGCTGCATGTGCAGCAACGGGCTCGCCTTGGAGTCGAGAGAGTCCAGCTGATGCTGGGCGAAATAGCCAACAACGGTGTTCTCGCCACGGGTCAGTCGGCCGGACAACGGCTCAAGCTCACCGGCGAGGTTTTTGATCAGGGTCGACTTGCCTGCACCGTTAGGGCCGAGCAAACCGATCCGCGCGCCGGGGGTCAGTTGCAGCCTGACCTTCTCCAGCACGGCTCGCTCACCGTAACCCAGGCGAGCGTCGGAGATATCAATCAGCGGGCTGGAAATCTTGTGCGACTCGCGGAAAACGAAGTCGAACGGCGAATCAACGTGGGCGGCGGACAGCTCTTCCATCCGCTCCAGCGCCTTGATCCGGCTCTGGGCCTGACGGGCCTTGGTGGCCTGGGCCTTGAACCGGGCGATGTAGCTTTCCATGTGCGCACGTTGCGCCTGCTGCTTCTCGTACGCCTGCTGTTGCTGGGCCAGACGTTCGGCGCGGGCGCGCTCGAAGGCGCTGTAGCCGCCGCGATAGAGGGTGATCTTGCGCTGATCGACATGCGCCACGTGGTCGACCACGGCATCGAGGAAATCCCGGTCGTGGGAAATCAGCATCAAGGTGCCGGGATAGCTTTTGAGCCACTCTTCGAGCCAGATGATGGCATCGAGGTCCAAGTGGTTGGTCGGTTCGTCGAGCAGCAACAGGTCCGAAGGACACATCAATGCCTGCGCCAGATTCAGACGCATCCGCCAGCCACCGGAGAAATCTCCTACCTGACGATCCATCTGATCATTGGTGAACCCAAGGCCGGCCAGCAATTTTCGGGCGCGGGCGTCGGCCGTGTAACCGTCGGCGCTGTCGAGCTCGGCATGCAGGCGGGCCTGAGCGGCACCGTCATGCGCCGCTTCGGCGGCGGCGAGGTCGCGTTGCACCTCGCGCAGGCGCAGGTCGCCATCGAGCACGTAGTCGACCGCCACGCGATCGAGGGTGTCGATCTCCTGACGCATGTGGGCGATGCGCCAGTCTGCCGGCAAGAAGCAATCGCCCGAATCCGGGTGAAGGTCACCCAGAAGCAAGGCGAACAGGCTCGATTTGCCGGCGCCGTTGGCACCGATGAGGCCGGCTTTGTGGCCGGCGTGCAGGGTCAGCTCGGCGTCTTCTAGCAGACGTTGCGGGCCACGCTGTAAAGTCAGGTTCTGAAGTCGAATCATAATGGCGGCGGAGTCTACCAGCTTCGCTCGCAACTGGCGCGAGTAGCACAATGTCCTCTGACCTGTGGAGCTTTTCCATTACCGCTTATTCCCGGCCCGGCGTTGAACGCGCCTGCCTGGACCTGCAAGCCGGGGGTGCGAACGTGTGCCTGCTGCTGTGCGGTTTGTGGCTGGGAGAGCGTGGCGTTACCTGCAACGAACACCGTTTGCAGCTGCTTCGCGATATTGCCGGGCCTTGGGATGCGGACGTGGTTCAACCGTTACGCGCCTTGCGCCTGCAATGGAAAGCCGCCGCCAGCGAGGATGCCGGGCTGAATGATTTGCGCGAAGAAGTGAAGTCACTGGAGATCGAGGCCGAACGGCATCTGTTGTTGCGACTGGAGCGTTTGGCCCAAAGTTGGCCGCAGTCTGAGGCGACCGATTTATCGGCCTGGCTGGAAGGCATGGCGGCTGGCGCCGCCCACCTGGACCGCGACGCGCTGCATCAGCTGCGCGTCGCGGCAACCGGCACTTAGGAAGCGCTGGTTGGTGTGGAGCTGTTGCTCGACGATGCGGCTGGCGTTGGCGCAGGCGTTACTGTCGAGGTGGTTGCCGCTGGAGCAGGCGAGACCGAAGCAGAAGGTGCTGGCGTCGCTGGCTTGGCAGCAGGCGCAGGGGTCGGCTTCGCAGCGGTGACCGGTTTTTTCACGGCCGGTTTTGCCGCAGGCTTGGCGGCTGGTTTTGCAGCCGGTTTGGCAGCGACTGGCTTGGCTGCCGGTTTGGCAGCGGTGGCTGGCTTGGCGGCAGTCGCAGGTTTTGCGGCGGCAGTTCTGGCAGCCGGTTTGGCAGCGGGTTTAGCCGCAGCAGGCTTAGCCGCAGGTTTCGCAGCGGCAGTTTTTGCAGCGGGTTTAGCAGCGGGTTTAGCAGCCGGTTTCGCGGCTGGTTTTGCAGCTGCGGTTTTCGCCACGGCCGGTTTCGCAGCAGCGGTTCTTGCAGCCGGTTTAGCGGCGGCCGTTTTTGCAGCGGCAGGCTTGGCGGCAGGTTTTGCAGCTGCAGTTCTGGCCGCTGGTTTCGCAGCACTGGCAGCGACTGGTTTTTTAGCGGCTGGTTTGGCTGCAGGCTTGGCGGCGGCTTTCACCGGCGCTTTGGCGGCAGGCTTGGCCGGTGCTTTTGCAGCAGCCGGTTTGGCAGCGGCTTTCTTGGCAGGAGCCGCAGCAGGCTTGGCCGAACGCAGGGACAACGCCTTGCCGACAGCCTCTTGTACACGACCGACGCCTTGGGCCAGTTTCAGGCTTTCTTGAGCATCGCGCTTGAGTTGCAGAATGTAGGTGCGTGTTTCGGACTGACGATCCTTGAGCGCATCGAGCAGGTCCTCAAGCTCCGTCACTGCATCCTTGGCTTTGGTTTGTGCCTTGGCTTTGCCGGCCGCCGCAGCGTCCTGCAATTTGGTGCGGGATTTGTGCAGTTTTTCTTGCGCTTTTCCGCGCTGCTTTTCCAGTTTGGCGAGCAGTTTTTCAGCATCAGCCATGGCTTGGGAACAAGCGTTTTCCAAATGCTCGAGCAGGCTGCCCGAGAGTTGTTGGAGTAAGTGCAACGGGGTATTTACAGGCTTCTTGGTGGCCGACATGGTTTACCTCCTGGCTGACGTGGGTGCGGCTCATACTAGACCTCTGCTGCTACCGCCGCTAGGGCATGTTGACAGTATCCAAAGCGCTGCGTTGCAACGGATTGAAAATCTTCTGCGCTTGCGCAAAACCAGTTCACCGTTGAGAGCATTCACACTGGCATAATCCTCCGCATCTCAGGTCGGAGAGTGCCCATGTCGCGCTACCTTTTTTTATCGCTGTGCGTGTTTTTTTCCGTGGCTCACGCCGCCGAAAAAACCAAGGAAAATGACGCTCACGATCTTGCCTACAGCCTCGGCGCCAGCCTCGGCGAACGCCTGCGCCAAGAGGTTCCCGACCTGCAACTGCAGGCGCTGGTCGAAGGCTTGCAGCAAGCTTATCAAGGCAAACCTCTGGTACTGAAGGACGAGCAGATCGAACAGATTCTGGCGGAGCACGAAGCGCAGATCGCCATGCAACCTGCCGCTCCCCAAAGCGAAATCGCACTCGAAAAAGAGCGACGCTTTCTTACCGAAGAAAAAGCCAAGCCGGGTGTTCGTGAATTGGCGGACGGGATTTTGTTGACGGAGCTGACACCGGGCACTGGCCCCAAGGCCGGCCCCAACGGAAAAGTCCAGGTGCTGTACGTAGGCCGCCTTCCCGATGGCACGGTGTTCGATCAGAACAGCCAGCCACAGTGGTTCAGTCTAGACAGCGTGATCACTGGCTGGCGCAGTGCACTGCAAAACATGCCGGTCGGTGCGAAATGGCGCCTGGTGATTCCATCGGCTGAAGCCTATGGCGCTGACGGTGCCGGCGACTTGATTGCGCCGTTCACGCCGCTGGTGTTCGAAGTCGAATTGCGCGGCGCCACGAGCTAACCCCACAAACGAAAAACGGCGCGCAGAGCGCACCGTTTTCTTTGGTCTTGCTGGAAGGGGTTCAGGCTTGAACCGAGTCCTCTTCCTTGTGAGCGGTGTGCAGCACTTCGATCAGGCAATCTTCCAGTTCGAAGCGCTCGTGCAACAG
Source organism: Pseudomonas sp. PB120 (assembly GCF_009761815.1). Taxonomy (GTDB): domain Bacteria; phylum Pseudomonadota; class Gammaproteobacteria; order Pseudomonadales; family Pseudomonadaceae; genus Aquipseudomonas. The sequence continues at coordinate 34,675 of NZ_RWIN01000063.1, read as the reverse complement.
GCCACCCAGCTCCTTGAATTTCTCTGCCACGCACTTGCCTGCATCACACAGGTCGTTGAACGCGAGCAGCTTCTCGGTGATGACGTCGATGCGAGGGTAGATGGTCTCGGCCAGTTCAAGCCCGCGCTTGTCGCCGAACGCCTTGGCTTCCCCGGTCAGCTGTTCGTAGATCTCGAAATGCCCGGCAGACACGTAGTCGACCAACACTCCGCAGAATTCCTGCAACGGCTTTCGGTCTTCGCCCAGCGTTTCAGGCTTGGCGCCGAGAGCATCATAGGCCCGAACCAGTTCGTGACGCTCCTGCAACCAGCGATCAATCAGCAGATGCACTCCACCCCAACGTTCCTGAGCATTCTGACAACTTTCGAGCATGGTGATCTCTCTTCCCTTGTGGGTCATGCTGCTCTACACCTGTCGCCCACTTGAAGACCAAGAGGCGGCCAGGCAGAGCGTCATTCGAGCAACATAATTCCAATGACACGTGCGGGCCAGATTATGCCCGCGCGACACTGGCTTCAAGGTACGCACGAGATAAAGTTCATACAAGTGTTTAATCGCCTACCAGTGCCCGGTGCGACGACTCGCCGCTGAGTGGTCGCTGACACGCGAGCCAGACACGGCGCAGCGATTGGTAAACGCCCTGGATCGTCATCGCGACGAAAAACAGCAAACTCCACTCCGGGATACTCAGGTCGAACAGTGTCCACGAAATCCCGGCACTGTCGGGATCACCCTGCAACAACACCTGGCGCCCTGCCGTAACTGTGCCGGCCAGACTGCAGCACAGGCCAAGCAACCAATACAGGGACGTTCCCAGATGGCCTGGGCCGTGCACCGAAGCCATCAGGCAGACACCCATGAGCAACGTCAGGTAGACCCGCTGCAACGAACATATCCCACACGGTTTGAGGCCAACGGCAAATTCCAGGTAATAGGAAATACCCAAGGCCACCGCACCCGCAATGAAAGTCATGAAAAACAAGGAACGTGAGCAGGCCAACGACATGGTTTTTCCGTAACAGTTGAGACAGGCCGTTACGGTAGAGGAAAGCGTGCCAGCCTTACAAGGCGGGCCAGCACGGACACTTCCTCAGAACTGTAGGGAAATCCCGACAGGAACGAGAGGATTAGGTGTAGTCGTGCGTAGGACTTTGCCGATGAAGGACTACGCGCGTAAGAAATCGGAACAAATTCGAGCCTGAAAAACCTGTTAACACCCCTCCTGTAGCATCTGGCGCAGACTGCGTTCGGCTGCGCAGCAGACGTACATTCGTGTTGTTTGAGGTAGATCGGCGGGAAAAATTCAGCGACTGCTGCGCAGCCGGACGCAGGCTGCGCCAGCTGCTGCAGTTGAAACATCAGGCGCGTGCTAGAACCGGCAACGGGGCCGCCAGCAGGCGTTCGTCGAGTAAACCTAGCCCTTCCTGGAACAACTGATTACTGCGTTCGGTGTCGCCCAACTGAGCCAGCAACCGCGCCAGTTCCGCGCAGGCTTCCGGGTTGCGCTGCACGCGAAGGCTGTTTTCCAGATAATCCCTGGCCTTGCCCCAAAGACTGTTCTGCAGACACAACCGGCCCAGGGTCAGCAGCAGGCTTGGATCGGCCGGATGATCCTTCAACCAACCTTCGGCGGTTTGCAGTTGGCGCGCAGGGTCACTGCCGCGAACCAGTCCGTACAGACGCGCCAGATGGCTGTCGTAGCTGCGTTTGAGGGCCGTGCGCAAAACCTCTTCGGCCTCGACCTGTGCACCCAGTTGGCGCAATTGCTCGGCGTAAGCGAGCACCAATGGAGGCTCCTGGCGCTGAGCCGAAGACAGCTGTTGCCAGGCACGGTTGAGTGATTGCAGGCCGACCGTTCCGTCCTCTTCCTGATGGGCAGCCAGGGACAGGTTTTCACCCCAGGCCCGGCGTTCCAGCTCAGTCAGCTCAGCCGGTGGCAGGACCTTGTCCTTGCGCAGCTCCGGCAGCAGGCGAATAACCGCCGACCAGTCGCCGCGCTGTTGATGCAGGCGCTGCAACTGGCGCAAAGTCTGTGCGTTGTGAGGATGACGCTCGTGCATGGCTTGCAGCGTCGCCAAGGCGCCTTCGGTATCGCCGCGATCCGTCTGCAATTGGGCGTGACTCAGGGCAATCGCCAACTCGGCCTGGGGTTGGCGTTCGAGAGCTCGCTCCAGCAGATTGTCGCTTTCCTCGTAGTGCCCTTGTTCGTTCGCGGCGCGGGCCGCACCGAGGTAGTACAACAACGGCTGACGCTCGGCTTCGGCGGCGCGGTGCAAGTGGCGCTGCGCGCTGGCCCAGCGACCTTCAGCCAGATCCAGTTGACCGTGCTCAATCGCCACCTGCACCCGACGACTGCGGTTACGCCGCGACCAGGGATTGACCACACCACTGGAAGTCGTCACCAGTTCGATCAACGACTTGATGCCCCAGAACACCAGCCACAGCACCGCGATCAGCGCCAGGGTGGCCCACAGGCTCGATTCGAAACGGAAGCTCTTGTAGGCGATCAGCACGTAGCCGGAATGTTCGGCAATCGCCAGCCCCAACGCGGCGGCAGCGGCGATCATCAAAAACACGATCACATAGAGGCGCTTCATGGCGTGGCCTCCAGCGCAGCGTCCGCGGCAGGTTTCGCCATCGGCTTGATCGAGTCCTCGGCGTTGACATTGCGTCGTTCCAGGTAACCCTGGACCGCGCTCAATGTGCCGGTCAGGTCAGGCGTAACCACGGTGACCGGTTGCTTGCTCAACTCGCCAACCTGTTCGAGCATCACTTTGCTCTTCGGGTTGTCCGGGTTGAAATTGCCTCGCAGCACATCCCGCGCTTCGGCCAGGGCCTGGGTGTAAACGGCTGCCTGGCCGTTGAGCGCGGCCCATTGCGCCTGCTCCAGTGCCAGGCTCAGGGCCAGGCGCACCTGGCTCAGACTCTGACCGGCCAGCAATGGCCGCACATTTTTGTCGGCATCGAAATCGATGCGAATGTAGCGAGAAATCTGATCCCACCACTGCGCCCAGCGACTCGCGCCGTCGCCATCAGCGGTCAGGCCCAGCAGGGATTCGCCACGGTCTTTGTATTCGGGGGCCAACTCGGTGAGACCAATGACCTGGTCACGCAGGGCACCCAGTCGCAGGAACAGCCCGGTGCGGTCCGGCTGCTCGGTGCTGCGCAACGCCACCAGCGTTTTGGCCACTTGCTCGCGAGCGGCAAAAGAGCCCGGGTCGTTCTGTTCACGCAGAATTTCGTCAGCGCCCTGCACCAGGGCCTGAGCGCTGCTGATGTCCTGCAACGCTGACAAACGCAGGCTGGCCAGGCGCAACAAGTGTTCGGCCTCGGCCAGACGCCAGTCCTTGCGACTGGCGCCGAGGACAGTTTCCAGACGTTGATTCAAGCGTTGCTGATCACCTTGCAACTGCGTCACCAGACGGCTGCGCGCTTCCAGCTCGTCAGCGGGAGGCAGTTGCTCAAGCCGGGCACTCAGGCGCTGCTCATTGAGCTTCAGGCTCTGCGCCTGATCGTTCAAAGCCTGCACTTGAGTCAGTTGCTGCTGATTAGTGGCTTGCAGGTGACGCACCTGCCAGACACCCCAACCGCCCACCGCAACACCGGCAGCGCCGAGCAGCAGCGCGACAATCGCCAGCCCGTTTCCTCGGCGCTGCACAGCAGCAGGCGGCGCAGTTTCAATCGGTGCTTCAACCGGTGCGTCAAGCACGGGCTGGACGTCATCTTTAGGCAAGGCTGTTTCGCTCACGTATCCATCCTTTGCATTAGAGAACGGGTTCGGGGGGCTCCCGTAACGCCGTCAGCAAAGCCGCGGCACTCGCGCCGCGGCAATCCACAACTGTCAGAGCCCCGGCGGCACGTGCCAGCTCGGCGACCCTGGGGCTTGGAACAAACAACGGCAACCGGGCCAATTGCGGCCATGCATCGCCGGCCAATTGATGCAGGTGCTCAAAACCCTGTCCACTGCTGACCACCAGCCCATTCAAGCGTTCCGCTTCAATCCGGTCAGGCAGCGCTGCCGGCGGGTACTGAGGCAGGCCGCGGCGGTACAACTCAAGATACTCGACACTAGCACCTCGCTCACGCAAACGCTCAGCAAGCAACTCGCGACCGCCCTCCCCGCGCATGATCAACACGCGAGGATCAGGCCGCACGATAGCCTCGCGCAGCAGAGGCAGTTCAAGCAAGGCTTCGCTGTCATCGCCCTCCGCCGGGAAGCTCACATCCAGTCGGTGATCTTCAAGAATCTGCGCAGTCGCCGCCCCCACACTGAACCATTTCAGATCCGGTGACTGTGGCCAATACTGACGGAGCAGATCGACGCCGATCCGGGCGGCCGGCTTGCTGACCACGATCACCGCGCAGTAGGCATCCAGATCCTGAATCAGCCGGCGCATTGTGTCAGAGACCGGAATCGGCTCAATTTCCAAAAGCGGCAAGCTGCTGCTGAAAATCCCCGCTTCGGCCAGCACATCGCTCAGCGCCGCCGACTCATCCGCGGGACGCGTCAGCAGCAGGCGCCAGCCCGTCACTCGTGACCTGCCTCACCATAAACCGCTTTGAGAATGTCGTTGGCGCCTTGACCCAGCAGGTCCTCGGCCACACGCACACCCAAGGCTTCGGCATCGCCGCGCGGCGCACGCGCATCGGCGCTCAACAACAGGCCGCCGCTCGGATCGCCGACCAGGCCACGCAACCAGACCTGCTCGCCTTCAAGTACGGCGTAGCAGGCGATCGGCACTTGGCAGCCGCCATTCAAATGTTTGTTGAGGGCGCGTTCGGCCATCACGCGGGTGGCGGTGTCCTGGTGGTGCAGCGGCGCCAGCAACGCGTGGATCTCGCTGTCGGCTGTGCGACATTCGATACCGACGGCGCCCTGGCCGCCCGCGGGCAGACTGTCGTCGACACTGATGGGCGAAGTGATGCGATCCTCAAAGCCCAGGCGAATCAAGCCAGCGGCGGCGAGGATGATGGCGTCGTATTCGCCGGCATCGAGCTTGGCCAGGCGCGTATTGACGTTGCCCCGCAGAAAGCGGATTTCCAGGTCCGGGCGACGGGTCAGCAACTGGGCCTGACGGCGCAGGCTGGACGTGCCGACGATGCTGCCTTGCGGCAACTCATCCAGGCTGGCGTAGGTATTGGAGACAAACGCGTCGCGCGGGTCTTCGCGCTCGCAAATGCAGAACAGCCCCAGGCCTTCCGGAAAATCCATCGGCACGTCTTTCATCGAATGGACGGCGATGTCGGCTTCGTTTTCCAGCAGTGCGGTTTCCAGTTCTTTGACGAACAGACCCTTGCCGCCGATCTTCGACAGCGGCGAGTCCAGCAGCTTGTCGCCGCGACTGACCATGGGCACCAACGTCACGAGCAGACCCGGATGGGCCTCTTCCAGACGGGCTTTGACGTATTCGGCCTGCCACAGGGCAAGAGCGCTTTTGCGGGTGGCGATGCGGATTTCGCGAGAGGACATGGATCAATCCGTACTGAATAGATACGGCGGATAATAACAGCTCAGTCAAATCCACTTTGACTTGTATCAGATGCTGCGTGGCCTCCCTGGCCCCCGGATGTCCGGCAAGCGGGTGTGTGATTGACTGAGAACGGCGGTTTAAAGCTGTTGCATCATCTTTCGCACGCCGGCCACATGACGTCGACTGACGATCAAGGCGTCCCCGTTCAGGCCTTTGAGGAACAGCTGAAAGTGCCCCAGTGGCGTGCGCTGCAGGCGCTCGATACGCTCACGAGCGACCAGTGCATTGCGGTGGATACGCACGAAACGGTCGCCAAATTCGTCTTCGAGGGCCTTGAGCGGCTCGTCCAGCAGCACTTCGCCGCTTTCGTGGCGCAAGGTCACGTACTTATGGTCCGCGATGAAGTACACCACCTGATCCAGCGGGATCAGTTCGATGCCTTTACGGGTGCGGGCGCTGATATGGCTACGCGGGCCGCTGCCACTTTCGGCGGCAGGTCGGGTCAGGGCGGCGAGCTGGACACGATTAGGCCGCTCGGCTTTCTTTAACGCATCATGCAAATGTTCAGTACGCACAGGTTTCACCAGATAGCCTACGGCGCTGGCCTGTAAGGCTTCCACGGCAAATTCATCGGGCCCTGTGCAAAACACAACGGCGGGCGGGGTTTCGCGTTCGCACAACCGGGCAGCCACTTGCAGACCATCAAGGCCTGGCATGCGGATATCGAGCAAGACGATATCCGGTTTGTGGCTGTCGATCAGTGCCAACGCCTCTTCGCCGTTCGTGGCGCTAGGCTCCAGGACGCTGTATCCCTCGAGTTCGCCGACCATTCGGCTCAGGCGCTCGCGGGCCAGGGGTTCGTCATCAACGATCAGGACATTCATATTGCGCTGGATTCCTGCGTGAGTCTCGCACAAGGATAGCGTAGACAGGTGAAGTGACGTCCGTCACCGCGATCCACGCTAAGACTAGCGCGAAGGCCAAAAAGTGCCGCTTGTCCGACGGCTAAATTTTCATTTGCCTGGCAATTGGCGGTCCAGGCCCGCGTTGGCGAGGCATCGCCACAGGGTTTGCTGATACACAATATGAACACCCCCTATTCTTATAGTCAGCTGCAGCGCCTGGAAGTGCGCTGATCCTACTGTCCAACTGTAGACGGTTGCCGGGACGATATTGCTCAATCGAAAAATATCGTTGCACTAACAGCCTGCGCGCGGCCCGGAGTATGGGCCGGGCCATGAGAAAAAAACGTGTCGACCAGTGTCACCGACAGGATTGGCAACCCTGTTATTATCCGCAGCAGCTTTCAACGCCATCTTTCTTCAGCCGATACGAGCGAATTCATGAGCACTGACAAGACCAATCAGTCCTGGGGCGGCCGCTTCAGTGAACCCGTCGACGCCTTCGTCGCCCGCTTCACCGCCTCCGTCACCTTCGACCAGCGCCTGTATCGCCACGACATCATGGGCTCGATCGCCCACGCTACCATGCTGGCCAAGGTCGGCGTGCTGACCGATGCCGAGCGCGACCGCATCATCGATGGCCTGAAGACCATCCAGGGTGAAATCGAGGCCGGCCAGTTCGACTGGCGCGTCGACCTCGAAGACGTGCACATGAACATCGAGGCGCGCCTGACTGACCGCATCGGCGTGACCGGTAAAAAGCTGCACACCGGCCGCAGCCGTAACGACCAGGTCGCCACCGACATCCGCTTGTGGCTGCGTGACGAAATCGACCTGATCCTGGGCGAAATCACCCGTCTGCAAAAAGGCTTGCTGGAGCAGGCCGAGCGCGAAGCCGGCAGCATCATGCCGGGCTTCACCCACCTGCAAACCGCGCAGCCGGTGACTTTCGGGCACCACATGCTGGCCTGGTTCGAAATGCTCAGCCGCGACTACGAACGCCTGGTCGACTGCCGCAAACGTACCAATCGCATGCCACTGGGCAGCGCCGCGCTGGCCGGCACCACCTACCCGATCGACCGCGAATACACCGCGCAGCTACTGGGCTTCGACGCAGTAGGCGGCAACTCGCTGGACAATGTGTCCGATCGCGACTTCGCCATCGAATTCTGCTCGGCCGCCAGCATCGCGATGATGCACTTGTCGCGCTTCTCCGAAGAGCTGGTGCTGTGGACCAGCGCTCAGTTCCAGTTCATCGATCTGCCGGACCGTTTCTGCACCGGCAGCTCGATCATGCCGCAAAAGAAAAACCCGGACGTCCCGGAGCTGGTGCGCGGCAAGTCCGGTCGAGTGTTCGGCGCGCTGATGGGCCTGCTGACCCTGATGAAAGGCCAGCCATTGGCCTACAACAAGGACAACCAGGAAGACAAGGAGCCGTTGTTCGACGCCGCCGACACGCTGCGCGATTCGCTGCGCGCCTTTGCCGACATGATCCCGGCGATCAAGCCCAAGCACGCGATCATGCGCGAAGCAGCGCTGCGCGGCTTCTCCACCGCCACCGACCTGGCCGACTACCTGGTTCGTCGCGGCCTGCCGTTCCGTGACTGCCACGAAATCGTTGGCCATGCGGTGAAGTACGGCGTGGAAAGCGGCAAGGACCTGGCGGAAATGAGCCTGGAAGAACTGCGCAAATTCAGCGACCAGATCGATCAGGATGTGTTTGCGGTGCTGACCCTGGAAGGCTCGGTGAATGCCCGTGACCATATCGGCGGCACTGCGCCGGCGCAGGTCAAGAAAGCCGTGATTCGCGGTCAGGCACTGCTCGCCAGCCGCTGAGTCGCCTGTAACACCTGAGCTCGATGGCCGTCCGGCCATCGAGCTTTTTTATGCTCAGCCTTTCCCGCCCCCCACTGCCCGCACCCGATCCAGAAAGGCGGGAGCTTCGGCCAGCCTGTCAGCGGCGATTTTTTGTACGTTCGGGTTTTCCGCCAGACGCTTCTGCAGAGCTATTGCGCCAGGCATGTCGCGCAGGAAATCGACGTTAAACAAACGCTTCCCGACGTCCACCGCCAGATCGACGCTGTAGAGAAAGTACAAATCCGCCAGGGTGAATTGCTCACCGGTCACATAGGGAGCAAACCGCGCCCGGTGCTTCAACGCGGCAAATCCTTTGATCAAGTCTCGCTCGGACTTGGCCTTCAGCGCATCGGGTGTCGGCCTGCCACCAAAGAACACTTCGACATAACAGACTCGCGCCGGCAGCTCGATGTACAACTCGATTTCCTTGGCCAACGCCCGAACGCTTGCCCGTGCAAACGGGTCTACCGGCAACAGCGACATGCCCGGCTGGGTGTCTTCGATGTAATCCAGGATGGCGTCGGTCTCGCTCAGGAAACCGTGTTCGGTCTCCAGCACGGGTACTTTCCCCCGCGGGCTGACGGCAAGGATGTCCGGGTTCTGGCACCCATGGAACGGGACAGTTTCAAACGGCACGCCTTTTTCAAGAAGTGCCAGTTTGACCATGTTGAAATAATTGCTGGCAGCAAAGCCGTATAGCTTGAGCATCGTCCGGTTTCCTTGACCGTATGGGTTCGATGCTCAAGGTAAACACTGCCCGGGTTCCTGAAAGTGTTCGGTTATTACCGTATGCGACGAAATCGTGCGTGAGCGCCGCCCGACAAGGATGGCGGCCAAATGGGACAAAAGATTACGAATCTTCTGACACGCACAATGATTGCGCCTTGTTTATCGCTTGGACGCGACCATCGCCATGAACGCTGGCATCGCCGCTTCCTTGTCCGCGGCAATCCGCTGCACGTTCGGGTTCTGCTCCAGTCGCTCCAGCAGCGCCTTGGCTGCCGGCATTTCAGCCAACAGATCGATATCAAACAGCTTTTTCGCCACCCCGTACGCCAACGGCACGCTGTACAGGAAATACAGATCCGCAATGCTCAAGCTGTCGCCCGCCACATAAGGGGCGAATCTGGCATGCCTGCCCAACGCGGCAAACCCTGCCAGCAACTCGGCCTTGGTCTTTTCCTTGATTGCATCCGGTAATTGCATCCCGAAAAACGCTTCGGGGTAACAGGCCCGAGCCGGCAATTCGATGTACAGCTCGATTTCCTTGGCCAGCGCCAGCACCTGGGCGCGCTTGAAAGGATCGCTCGGCAACAGGGGCACGCCTTTCTGGCTTTGTTCGATGTACTCGAGAATCACCGCCGTTTCGTTGATGAAGCCCTGCTCGGCGTGCAAGACCGGCACCTTGCCGCGCGGGCTGATGGCCAGCGCCTCCGGGCTGGTGCCGCCATAAAACGGCACTTCTTCGAATGGCAGGCCCTTCTCGAGCAACCCCAGTTTCACCATGTTGTAGTAGTTACTGACGGAAAATCCATAAAGCTTGAGCATCACAAAGCCTCCAGGCCGTGCGGGGTTGGCAGTCCTGTTTTATAGATCGCTCGGACCATTCTTGCCAGCAGCATCACGATGCTGAATGCGGGTAAACTGGCCGCCTTAACTTTAGGAGCCTGCCATGAGCGAGCCAACCGACATCGACAGCGACGAAGAAGAATTCACCGAAAACACTCTGATCGAAGCCATCGAAAACCAGATCGAAAGCGACAACCCGCCAGCGGCCAAGGCGACGTTCAACAAGCTGACGCTGGTGGGATACGAGCGGGATGAAATCCTGAACCTGATGGCTCACGTGTTGGCAGTAGAAATCGACGCGATCCTCGAAGAAGACCGCGCGTTCAATACCGAATGGTATGAAACTGCGTTGCGGGCATTGCCAGAGTTGCCGCCGGAAAAGAAATAAGCGAAGAACTTGTGGGGCTGGGCTGGTGCTCCAGTGTGTAATGGCCCCACAGCCTGGCGACTGCTGCGCAGCCGAGCGGGAGCAAGCTCCCTCGCCACAGGGGATCTTTTTAGCCACAGAAAATCTTCTTGGTCAGAACTATCTCCTTGGCTTCAAGCAGCTTTCGTAGTCTTGGAATCTGCTTCTACACAGATTGTCACCAATCAAACCTGCCTTCCCCCAACCCCTGACTACACTGGTACGCACCCCGCTGCCGGGGAATGCTTCCCGAGGCGAAAAAACCCTGATGCAGGCACTGGACATGCCGCACAAGTGGGCTCACCTTAGGGGCGCTGTCGTCCAATTCCTAGAAAGTCTGGAGTCCTTATGTCGCTTACCCCTGAGTTGGTTGCCGAACTGGAAATCCTCGCACTCTTCAACCTGGACAGTTCCCAGGAAGGTTTGAAAATTCATCAGACCGCTGCCCCGAAAGCCATTGCCGCTGCCCAACGCCTGTTCGAAAAAGAGCTGATCGACCAGCCCGATGGCGGTTACCTGACCAGCCTGGGTCGTGATGCCGCGCAAAATGTGCAAACCGTTCTGACCATACTGAGCGTCCAGGAAACAGCCTGAGCAAGACCGTAGCGCCCACGGAAACCCCTGTGACGGGATTTCCGCGGGCACACTCTGTTATCTGCCGTGTCGCCTCGCGATAGAAATCTGACGCCAGAAAAACAAAATCAGCTTAATTGTCCCGGGGCCGAGGCGCTAAACTGCCCCTCATCCTGAGACCTTCCACGTCCGAGCCCTGCGAGCCGGTTTGAGCTGACATGACCCGCACCCACGAAATCCGCCCCGATCTGGACGAGGGAATCGACCGCAAGGTTCTGAGCCAACTGCGCGCACGTTTTCTTAAGCTCAACGAAGGACGCATGGCGCGCGCCATGGAAGGGCTGTCGCCCCGCCAGCAGGGCTTCTTGAACCTGCTGCCGTTGTTTTTCCACGTCAATCATCCACTGCTGCCGGGTTACGTGTCGGGCAGCACACCGGCCGGGCTGTCCAACTATGAGCCGGATGCCAATGCCCTCGCCGACGCTCAGCGCTTGACCCGTTCGTTTTCCTACAAACCACGCCACGGCAGCAATCCACCGCGACCGATTCACGGCCTGTTCCTGATGGGCAGCCTCGGCACACTGGCCCAAGCCGATCAGAGCGACATGGACGTGTGGGTCTGCCATGGCCCGGACCTCAGTGAAAACGAACTCAACGAGCTGAGTAAAAAATGCCAGCTGCTTGAAACCTGGGCCGCCAGCCAGGGCGCCGAGGCCCACTTCTTCCTGATCGACCCGACGCGTTTCGTGCGCGGCGAACGCGATACGCAATTGAGTTCTGAAAACTGCGGCACTACCCAGCACTACCTGCTGCTGGACGAGTTTTATCGCACCGCGATCTGGCTGGCCGGACGCACGCCGATCTGGTGGCTGGTGCCGGTGTACGAAGAATCAAGCTACGACCGCTACACCCACACACTGCTGTCCAAGCGCTTCATCCGTGCCGATGAAACCCTGGACCTTGGCCATATGGCTTACATCCCCCCGGGTGAATTCGTCGGCGCCGGGCTCTGGCAGCTGTTCAAGGGTATCGAGTCACCCTACAAATCAGTGCTCAAGTTGTTGCTGACCGAGGTCTACGCCAGCGAGCATCCGAGGGTCCATTGCCTGAGCCTGCGCTTTAAACAGGCGGTGTTCGCCAATCAGGTCGACCTCGATGAGCTGGACCCTTATGTCGTGGTCTATCGGCGTATCGAGGAATACCTCATCGCGCGTGGCGAGCCGGAGCGGCTGGAGCTGGTGCGTCGTGCGCTGTACCTGAAGGTCAATCGCAAGCTCACCGGCAGCGGCAGTCGTAGCCAGAGCTGGCAACGTTCGCTGCTGGAGCGCCTGGCCCGTGAATGGCACTGGGATCAACGGCAACTGGCCGTGCTCGACAGTCGCAGCCAGTGGAAGATCCGTCAGGTCAGCGCCGAACGACGGGCCCTGGTCAATGAACTCAACTACAGCTATCGCTTCCTGACCCAGTTCGCCCGCAGCGAACAAACCGTCAGCCTGATCAACAAACGCGATCTGAACGTGCTGGGTCGCCGGCTGTACGCCGCCTTCGAACGCAAGGCCGACAAGGTCGAGTTCATCAACCCGGGCATCGCCCCCGACCTGGCTGAAGACACGTTGACGCTGGTACAGGCGCCCAACAGGAAGGAAGCCGGGCAAACCCAATGGGGCTTGTACAACGGCAGCCTGACGGCCCAGGAGTGGGAGCATTTCGCGCCGATCAAGCGCAGCCGCCAGTTGCTTGAACTCCTGACCTGGTGCCACCGCAACGGCGTCATCGACAGCAGCACGCGTCTGGCCTTGCATCCTGGAAGCAGCGACCTGAGCGAGTTCGAACTGTTCAACCTGCTGGGCAGCCTGCAGCAGAGTATCGCCCTGCCCTTGCCCACCGTGGACGAAGAGCCGTTGCTGCGCGCCAGCGTGCCGAGCGAGGTGCTGATTCTGGTGAACGTGGGCGTCGACCCGCTCAAGCATCACCGCGACCTGAATATTCTGATGACCACCGAGCGCACTGACTCGCTGAGTTATGCCGGTGTCAGGGAAAACCTGGTGCTGACCCTGGACCAGGTCACGCTCAATAGCTGGAATGAGGTGCTGGTCAATCGCTTCGACGGCCCTCATGCGCTGCTCGACTGCGTGCGCGATTACCTCAACAACCTGCCAAAAGGCCCGCAGCAACCCACGTTGCGCGTACGTTGCTTCTGTCATAACCGCGCGCAGTTCATCGCCCGGCGCGTCGAAGAAATTCTCGACACCGCGCAGAACCTGCTGCTGAGCAAACTCAATCATCGCTACCTGATTCAGGTCCAGCAGCATTACCACGTGCTCGAACTGGTGCCGGGCCAGGTCAATCACGTGGCCCTCGCCACGCTGCCGGCACTGCTCGATTACCTCGGCGAGGAGCTGGCGAGCTACAGCCCGCTGCATCTGGACCCCATGGCCCTGGAAGACCACGACATTGCGCTGATCCTGCCCATGGGCCAGCCCGAATGCATCCAGGTGTTCTACCGGGTCAACGAAGATCAAGCCGACCTGTACGTTCTGGATGAATTCAACGCCTTGTGGCAGCAGCGTTTGCCCTATCACGATGAACAGAGCCTGCTGGTGCCGTTGCAGCGTTTCCTGCAATCGATCCAGTTCCGGCGCGAAGCCTTGCTGCCAATGGATGCCGCCCAGCCGCTGAGCCTGGACACGTTGTATTACCAGCTGCTGCCGTCAGGCCCTGGCCGGGCGCGTCGGGTCGAAGCCCGTCCGGCACCCCGAAATCCGATCGACAAACCGTTTTACGACGTGCAGGCGATCGTCGGCAAAGCCACGCCTGGCCAGGTTCAGGTCACGTTGTATTGCAATCAGCGGGAGTTTTCGGAGCTGGAACATGGCGACCAACTGTTCAGTGTGGTCGCCCGGGAGATCGTTGAGCAGCGCCGCGAGACCGAACGCTACCGCTGCTACATCACCGACCTGGACCTGTCAGGCCTGTCCGGTGACAGTCAGAGCTCAAGCAATCTGTATCTGCGCTACAAAGCCGACCTGGAGCGCGCACTGAACGAGGCGCTCGAGCAGGTCTGAGGCGTCTTACTCCGGGAAATCGCCGCCGTTGGCCGGCTGCGATTCGACTTCAAGCAGGGTCAGTTTCAGGGTTTTACCGCCCGGCGCCGGCCAGTCGATATGCTGACCGACCTTCAGGCCCAACAATGCGCTGCCGACCGGAGCCAGAATCGAGACCTTGCCTTCGTCGGCGTTGGCGTCCTTGGGGTAAACCAACGTCAGGTGATAGTCCTTGCCGCTGCTCTCTTCGCGGCAATGCACACGGGAATTCATGGTCACGACATCGGCGGGCACTTCTTCGTGGCTGACCAGGGTGTCGGCGCGGTCGAGTTCGGTTTGCAGCGCGATAACGCCCGGCAGCGTGTCATCCAGGCTGTCGATCAGGCGCTCCAGACGTTGAACGTCCAGACGGGTAAGGGTGATGGAAGGTGCGGTCATGATGAAGGCAGACTCCTTTCTTCTGCACAGAAAAAGCAAAACCCCGCCAGAAAAAGGCGGGGTTTTCACGAGCCTCGATGGGTTGAGGCGTTTCTGGACACTATCACAGCTCAATAAATATACAAGCCAAGCGCGACGGACCCGATTTTGCGATGGTTCAAAGCACCCTGTAGGAGCGAGCTTGTGTGGCGAGGGAGCTTGCTCCCGCTCGGCTGCGAAGCAGACGCAAAGCATTTGGGGCCGCTTCGCGACCCAGCGGGAGCAAGCTCCCTCGCCACACAAGCTCGGCTCCTACAGGTTTATGCATCAAGCCACGGTTTTGCGTTCGGCCGCCTGGGCACAAATGACCCGGCGGCGCTCGTCATCGGCCGAGCGCCACTCGCGGATGTCTTCGACATGGCGAAAACACCCCAGGCAGACCTTCTGCTCATCCAGCCGACACACGCCGCTGCACGGCGAGGGCACCGCCGGGCTGACGTTGCTGTAAAGCGGCTTGGGCGGACGAACCGGTGCAGGTTGGGTCACGACCTTACAGGCCTTCGAAATCGAGTTCGACGTCAGCTTGCTGCTTGACGATGCGCTCAAGCATCTCGCCCAACTGCTCTTCGCTCTTGTCGCACATCCAGCGCTCGCTCTCTTCGTCGTAGTCGAAGTGGAACCCGCCGGAGACCGCCGCCAGCCACAGCTGACGCAGGGGTTCCTGACGGCTGAAGATCAACTGGCTGCCGTTTTCGAACTTGACGGTGAGCACACCGGCCGAGCTCTCAAGATCGATATCCAGGTCACTCTCGTCGAACACATCCTCCAGCGTTTGCTGGGTGGCATCGACCAGATCGTGGAAACGGGCTTCGGTCAAACTCATTGCGGCAACCTCAAAAAGTGTCTGTTCACGCTCAAGCGCCGCAAGATACGGGCGAGCCCCGGTGATTGCAAAGGATAACGACCAAGGGCCGATTTCGGTACACCCAACACTATCCCTTTGGGAGCGGGCTTGTGTGGCGAGGGAGCTTGCTCCCGTTCGGCTGCGAAGCAGACGCATAGCTTTTGGGGCCGCTTCGCGACCCAGCGGGAGCAAGCTCCCTCGCCACACAGGCCTGCTCCCACTAGGTTCCATGTGATTGCGGCCAAGCCCCGCCGGACGGAAACCCCGTCGCATAGGCAAGCTGCCGGGTGGCCGGTATACTCCGGCGCAATTAACGCATTTTCAAGGATTTCGCCATGAAGCGCCTGATCTCTTCCTTCGCTGCGCTCGTCGCGGTTGCTTGTCTATTGTCGGCCTGCGGTCAAAAAGGCCCGCTGTACCTGCCTGACGATTCCCAGGACCCTGCCGAGCAGGCCCAGTCCTCGCAAAAGCAACCGTCGAAAGCACACAAGCACGACGTCTACCAATAAGGGATCGCCATGGACGCTTTTAACTACCGTGACGGCGAGCTGTTTGCGGAAGGTGTTGCCTTGTCCGCCATTGCCGAACGCTTTGGCACGCCGACTTACGTCTACTCCCGCGCCCACATCGAAGCCCAGTACCTGGCGTACGCCGATGCGCTGGCCGGCACGCCGCACCTGGTTTGCTTTGCGGTCAAGGCCAACTCCAACCTGGGCGTGCTGAATGTCCTGGCGCGATTGGGCGCTGGTTTTGACATCGTCTCCCGTGGCGAGCTGGAACGTGTACTGGCCGCTGGCGGCAGTGCCGACAAGATTGTGTTTTCCGGTGTCGGCAAGACCCGTGACGACATGCGTCGCGCCCTGGAAGTCGGCGTTCATTGCTTCAACGTCGAATCCACCGATGAGCTGGAACGCCTGCAACTCGTCGCCGCCGAGCTGGGCGTTCGCGCCCCTATCTCGCTGCGCGTGAACCCGGACGTCGATGCCGGCACCCACCCGTACATTTCCACCGGTCTCAAAGAGAACAAGTTCGGCATCGCCATTGCCGACGCCGAAGACGTGTACATCCGCGCCGCGCAGCTGCCGAACCTGGAAGTGGTTGGCGTCGATTGCCACATCGGTTCGCAACTGACCACCCTGCCGCCGTTCATCGATGCCCTCGACCGCCTGCTCGGCCTGGTCGACCGCCTCGGCGATTGCGGGATTTACCTGCGTCACATCGATCTCGGTGGTGGCCTGGGCGTGCGTTATCGCGATGAAGAGCCGCCCTTGGCTGCCGATTACATCAAAGCCGTGCGCGAGCGTCTGGACGGCCGTGACCTGGCGCTGGTCTTCGAGCCGGGCCGCTTCATCGTGGCCAACGCCGGCGTGCTGCTGACCCAGGTCGAGTACCTCAAGCACACCGAACACAAAGACTTCGCCATCGTCGATGCCGCCATGAACGACCTGATCCGCCCGGCGCTGTATCAAGCCTGGATGGACGTCACCGCCGTGCGCCCGCGCACTACCGCTGCTCGCGCCTACGACATCGTCGGGCCGATCTGCGAGACCGGCGACTTCCTGGCCAAGGACCGTGAACTGGCCGTGGAAGAAGGCGACCTGCTGGCCGTGCATTCGGCGGGCGCTTATGGGTTTGTCATGAGTTCCAACTACAACACCCGCGGTCGTACCGCCGAAGTGTTGGTGGACGGTGATCAGGCATTTGAAGTGCGTCGCCGTGAGACGGTAGCCGAGTTGTTTGCTGGCGAAAGCCTGCTGCCGGAGTAAAACCATGCTGCTGCGTTTTACCAAGATGCACGGCCTGGGCAATGACTTCATGGTCCTCGACCTGGTCAGCCAGCACGCGCACATCCTGCCCAAGCACGCCAAGCAATGGGGCGATCGGCACACGGGTATCGGTTTTGACCAGTTGCTGATCGTCGAAGCGCCGAGCAACCCGGACGTGGATTTCCGCTATCGGATTTTCAACTCCGACGGCTCCGAGGTGGAACAGTGCGGCAACGGCGCGCGTTGCTTCGCGCGTTTTGTGCTCGACAAGCGCCTGACCGCAAAACGGCAGATTCGCGTCGAGACCAAAAGCGGCATCATTGAGCTGGATATTCGCAGCGACGGCCAGATTGGCGTCAACATGGGCGCACCGCGCCTGGTGCCCGCCGACATTCCGTTTCAGGCACCGGAGCAGGCGACGAGCTATCAGGTCGACGTCGACGGCACCCTCGTCGACCTTGCCGCCGTGTCCATGGGCAACCCCCATGCCGTGCTGCGGGTCAGCGACATCAACAACGCACCGGTGCATGAGCTGGGCCCGAAAATCGAACACCACCCGCGCTTCCCGGCGCGGGTCAATGTCGGCTTTCTCCAGGTCATCGACCGGAACCGTGCGCAGCTGCGCGTCTGGGAACGCGGGGCCGGGGAAACCCAGGCCTGCGGTACCGGCGCCTGTGCTGCCGCAGTGGCCGCGATCAGCCAGGGGTGGATGGATTCGCCGCTATTGATCGACCTGCCCGGCGGGCGCCTGTCCATTGAATGGGCAGGCCCTGGCCATCCGGTCTTGATGACCGGCCCGGCAGTCCGAGTCTACGAAGGACAAGTGCGTCTTTGAGGGAGTCAAACCCATGACCGATAAGCCCCAGGTTCCCGCCCTACAGCCCGACGAATCCCCTTCCGAAAGCCTTGAGGCGGCGGCGATTGCCGCGTACCTGGAGGCTCATCCGGATTTCTTTGTCGGCCACGAAGAACTGCTCGCCACCCTGCGTATTCCGCACCAGCGTGGCGACACCATTTCGCTGGTCGAGCGCCAGATGACGATCCTGCGCGACCGCAATATCGAGTTGCGTCATCGCCTCTCGCACTTGATGGACGTGGCCCGCGACAACGACCGCCTCTTCGACAAGACCCGCCGCCTGATTCTCGCGCTGATGGACGCCACCAGCCTGGATGACGTGGTGATCAGCGTCGAAGACAGCCTGCGCCAGGATTTCCAGGTGCCTTTTGTCAGCCTGATCCTGCTCGGTGATAACCCGATGCCCGTGGGCCGCTGGGCGACCCACGCCGAAGCACAAACCGCTATCGGCGGCTTGCTCACGGAAGACAAAAGCGTCAGCGGTAGCCTGCGTGAACATGAGCTGGACTTCCTGTTCGGCGAAGAACAACGCAAGCAAATCGGCTCCACGGCCGTCGTCGCCATCAGCCATCAAGGCATCCATGGCGTCCTGGCCATCGCCAGCCGCGATCCGCAGCACTACAAGAGTTCGGTGGGCACGCTGTTCCTGAGCTACATCGCCGAAGTCATGGGCCGCGTGCTGCCACGGGTCAATACCTCCCTGCGCTCGGTACGCTGAGCATGGAACGGCAACTGGACGCTTACTGCGAACACCTGCGCAGTGAGCGGCAGGTGTCGCCCCATACGCTGTACGCCTACCGCCGTGACCTCGACAAAGTGCTGGGCTGGTGCGTCAAACAGGACATCGGCAGCTGGGCCGCGCTGGATATCCAGCGCCTGCGCAGTTTGATCGCCCGCCTGCATTCACAGGGTCAATCGTCCCGCAGCCTGGCGCGGCTGCTCTCTGCAGTGCGCGGGCTTTATCACTACCTGAACCGCGAAGGTCTCTGCGACCACGACCCGGCCAACGGCCTGGCACCGCCAAAGGGTGAACGCCGCCTGCCAAAAACCCTCGACACCGACCGCGCGCTGCAACTGCTCGAAGGCGCGGTGGAGGATGATTTTCTGGCACGTCGGGACCAGGCCATTCTGGAGCTGTTTTATTCCTCCGGCTTGCGGCTTTCGGAGCTGACAGGCCTGAATCTCGATCAGTTGGACCTGGCTGACGGCATGGTCCAGGTCCTCGGTAAAGGCAGCAAGACCCGACTGTTGCCGGTGGGCAAAAAGGCGCGCGAAGCATTGGAACAATGGCTGCCACTGCGCGCCATGACCAACCCGGCGGACGACGCGGTGTTTGTCAGCCAGCAGGGCCGGCGTCTGGGGCCACGGGCGATTCAGGTTCGGGTCAAGGCTGCCGGTGAGCGCGAGCTGGGGCAGAACCTGCATCCACACATGTTGCGACACTCATTCGCCAGCCACTTGCTGGAGTCCTCGCAGGACCTGCGAGCGGTGCAGGAACTGCTCGGCCACTCGGACATCAAGACCACCCAGATCTACACCCACCTGGATTTCCAGCACCTGGCGACGGTTTACGACAGCGCCCATCCACGGGCCAAACGCATTAAAGGCGATGATTCATGACCCTCCAATTGATCACCTTCGACCTTGACGACACCCTGTGGGACACCGCCCCGGTAATCGTCAGCGCAGAAGCCGTATTGCGTGAATGGCTGACCGAGCACGCACCGAATCTGGGCGCCGTGCCAGTGGAGCATCTGTGGGCCATTCGCGAGCGAATCCTGAGCACCGAACCCGGACTCAAGCACCGGATCAGCGCCCTGCGCCGGCGGGTGCTGTTCCATGCACTGGAAGAGGCCGGGTATGAGCACGGGCAGGCGTCAGATCTGGCCGATCAGAGTTTTGAAGTGTTTCTGCATGCTCGGCATCAGATCGAAGTGTTTCCCGAGGTCGAACCGACACTGGAAATCCTGGCCAAGCACTACGCCCTGGGCGTGGTCACCAACGGCAATGCCGATGTGCGTCGGTTAGGCCTGGCGGATTACTTCAGGTTTGCCTTGTGCGCCGAAGACATCGGCATTGCCAAGCCGGATGCGCGGCTGTTTCACGAGGCATTGAAACGCGGTGGCGCGACGGCTGAAACCGCCGTGCACATCGGCGATCACCCGGGCGATGACATTGCGGGCGCGCAGCAAGCAGGGTTGCGGGCGATCTGGTTTAACCCGCAGGGAAAATTGTGGGAAGCGCAACGGGCACCGGACGCCGAAATTCGCAGCCTGACCGAGTTGCCGGCCCTGCTGGCGCGGTGGAATTCAGTTTCGGCCTGACACAAAACCCCTGTAGGAGCGAGCCTGCTCGCGATGGTCGTCAACGATAACGCTGGAAACCTGGCACCCAGCGGCGCTCTTGAGCTTTTCGCGAGCGAGCTCGCTCCTACAGGAATAGCGCTGAACCCAAGAGTTTTGTTTCAGGCATGAAAAAGCCCGCAGCGACGGCGGGCTTTTTCGGCAAGCAAGCAGGCAACAGGCGCTTAGATAGGCCGGCTACCGTACTTGTTGTCAGGCTTCTTTGGCGGATCAGCGACCACATTGGCCTCCACTTCCTGAACCTTGCCGCCCTTGGCCAGGAACTCTTCCATGGCCTTGGCCAGGGCATCACGTTCCTTGTTTTTTGCTTCAACGCTCGGCAGTTCATCGACCGACACCGCAGCCTTGGCTTTGCCTTTGGCGGTCGGAACGGGCGCATCACCGCCGTCGTCTTCAGCGACGTCTTCCGCCGCTGCTTCCAGACCTTCTTCGGTTTCGTCGTCGTCGCCTACTTCGAGGTCGTCGTTTTCCAGATCATCGTCGCTCATGTTCTACCTCATGACTTGCGAAAAGCAGATTAGTTATAGCCCAGCTTTGCCGTCTGTCGACGGCTGCCGGAAAAAATTCAACTGCCATTGGTGACCAATGGCTTATGCCTCTTCACCGTGCACGGTGGCGAGGACTTTACGGGCACCGCCATGATCACGGTGCTCGCCCAGGTAAACGCCTTGCCAGGTCCCTAACGCCAATCGGCCTGCCGCAATCGGCAAACTGAGCTGACAGCCAAGCACGCTGGCCTTGAAGTGCGCCGGGAGGTCGTCCAGGCCTTCGTCGTTATGCTCATAGCCGTCTGTTCCTTGTGGGATCAGACGATTGAAAAATCGTTCGAAGTCGCGACGTACCGCCGGATCGGCGTTCTCGTTGATGGTCAACGACGCCGAGGTATGTTGTAGCCACAAGTGCAACAGACCGACCCGACATGCCTTCAGTTCAGGCAGGCCAGCGAGTAACTCGTCCGTTACCAGATGAAAGCCCCGGGGCCTCGCCCGCAGAGTAATCAGAGTCTGCTGCCACATACAGTTCTCCGCACGTTCGGGGCGCATTCTAGCGCGCTCTGGGAAAAAACAAAGGCCCTAATAATCCTTCCGTCCTGTAAGCCTTCGCCGGTACAAAAACCCGTGTCGTAAACGTTCATGAAGCTGTCAGAAAAAACCTTTCAGCTGCACCTTCAATGATAAATCGTGGACAAAAAAATGCCCGGCAAGCCGGGCAAGTTTTTTATGCGCGTGCTTACAAGTTGTAGCCGCGTTCGTTGTGCAGTGCCAGGTCGATGCCGACAGCCTCTTCTTCTTCCGTGATACGCAGGCCCATGACAGCGTCCAGGACCTTGAGAATGATGAAGGTGACGATCGCGGTGTAGATCACCGTGAAGCCCACGCCTTTGCACTGAATCCAGACTTGTGCGGCGATGTCGGTCACGGTGCCGAAGCCACCCAGCGAAGGTGCAGCGAACACACCGGTCAGGATCGCGCCAAGGATACCGCCGATACCGTGCACGCCGAAGGCGTCCAGGGAGTCGTCATAACCGAGTTTGCGTTTCAGGGTCGTGGCGCAGAAGAAGCACACGACGCCAGCAGCCAGGCCGATCACCAGGGCGCCCATCGGGCCCACGGTGCCCGCGGCCGGAGTGATTGCAACCAGACCGGCCACAACACCCGAAGCGATACCCAGTGCACTTGGTTTGCCGTGGGTGATCCACTCAGCGAACATCCAGCCCAGTGCAGCGGCAGCGGTTGCGATCTGGGTAACCAGCATCGCCATGCCGGCAGTGCCGTTGGCCGCAGCAGCGGAACCGGCGTTGAAACCGAACCAGCCGACCCACAACATCGCGGCGCCCATCAGGGTGTAACCGAGGTTGTGCGGGGCCATCGGGGTGGTCGGGAAGCCTTTGCGCTTGCCCAATACCAGGCAGGCAATCAGGCCAGCCACACCGGCGTTGATGTGCACCACGGTGCCGCCAGCGAAGTCGAGCACGCCCCAGTCCCACAAAAGGCCGCCGTTACCGGACCAGACCATGTGTGCAATCGGTGCGTAAACCAGGGTGAACCACACGCCCATGAAGATCAGCATCGCGGAGAACTTCATCCGCTCGGCGAAGGCACCGACGATCAGCGCGGGGGTGATGATGGCGAAGGTCATCTGGAAGGTGACGAACACCGCCTCAGGGAACAACGCCGCTGGCCCGGTCAGGCTGGCTGGCGTGATGCCGGCGAGGAACGCCTTGCCCATGCCGCCGAAGAACGAGTTGAAGTTGACGACGCCCTGCTCCATGCCGGTGGTGTCGAACGCGATGCTGTAGCCATAAATGACCCACAGGACGCTGATCAGACCGGTAATGGCGAAGCACTGCATCATCACGGAAAGAATGTTTTTCGACCGAACCATGCCGCCGTAGAACAGCGCGAGGCCGGGAATGGTCATGAACAGCACGAGGGCTGTCGAGGTCATCATCCAGGCGGTGTCGCCGGAATTGAGGACTGGGGCCGCCACTTCGTCTGCCGCCATGGCCAGGCTGGGCATTACGAGGGACAACAGGGCTCCTAGCCCTGCGAATTTACGCAGAGTCATATTGTTTTCTCCTGGGGCGTTGGGTTTGTGGCGGCTTAGATTGCGTCGGTATCGGTTTCGCCGGTACGGATGCGAATAGCCTGTTCCAGATTGACCACGAAGATCTTGCCGTCACCGATCTTGCCGGTATTGGCTGCCTTGGTTATCGCCTCGATAACCCGGTCAAGATCCTTGTCGTCAATGGCGACATCGATCTTCACCTTTGGCAGGAAATCGACCACGTATTCCGCGCCGCGATACAGCTCGGTGTGACCCTTCTGCCGACCGAAGCCTTTGACTTCAGTAACGGTAATGCCCTGCACGCCGATCTCGGACAGCGATTCGCGCACGTCGTCCAGTTTGAACGGCTTGATGATGGCAGTGACTAGCTTCATGAAAACTCTCTCCCGAATTGGTGGACTTGCCCCAGGAAAACAAACCCGACTCAAGTCTAAGCGCAGTGCCTGGCTTTGTAACGCATCGTCGGCCTTACCTGCCCGTCCGACGCCAGCTAACCGCTCCGCACGAAACACTTCCCCCGTTTCGCTTGGCGCACTGCATTCGTCACAGCGACTGCATCAGTGCATGGGTCACTAGGCACTAAGCAGAAACCTTGCCATGTCCGCAAAACGCTCTGTTTTCAAGCGGTTGGCGGTAGATGCCAACCACATCAACGCAACACCCCGCGCGTTACGCACAACAACGGTGCGACGCCGTCCGTCCCCATGCGCGAAAAGCGTGCGCTTGCGTCGGGCGAGATTGACTATAGACACTGCGTGATACACTGCCCGCCATTGTTTCCAGGACCTTTCCCATGCTCGCGCCCAAAGACTTCCTCGACGCCCTGAGCGGCACCGCCTCCCGCCTCTTCAGCGGCGAAACCCCGTTGCCGAAAGCCGAAATCGAAAGCCAGTTCAAGATGCTGCTGCAAAGCGCCTTCAGCAAACTGGATCTGGTGAGCCGGGAAGAGTTTGATAGTCAGATGGTGGTGCTGGCGCGCACTCGCGCCCGCCTCGAGGCTCTCGAGACGAAGGTGGCGGAGATGGAAGCGAAGCTCAACCCACCCACCGAGAACACGCAAAACCCACAGTAAAAACCCAATCCGCTGTGGGAGCGAGCCTGCTCGCGATTGAAGGTCGGCACGACCTTCAGCTTCACCTGTAGGCGTTGTCGCAAGGGTCGAACTTCTGATCGCAAACCCTGCAAAAATCCCGGCAACGTCCTACAAGAAAACCGCCGCCGTCTGATTGCGTCGCAATGCCTCGGGTTTCTATGCTCATACCCAGCTGAATGTTCAGCACTGGGTTTGGCGACCTGGAAAACCACAACGTATCGCGACCGCATTCGACCGAGGAATTTGTTCTCATCTCGAATTATGGCGGCTATGCGTGGGAGACTTTCGGGTCTGCCGGTTTGGTGCGTTACCGGTTCGCCAACCCGCGCATGGCTGCCACCCTTTTCGTTTGGCGACGATCAGAGGCAGTTTTCTTAATCGCACCTTGAGAACTGCACCATGGACGAAAACTATTTAATTCCCCACGTCTTTACCCGCTACAAACTTTACCTACACGCGCTTTTACTCGAAAACCAAGCCTGGTTCTGCGCTCGTGACCTCGGCCGCCTCCTGCGCCTCTACCTCGACGAACGAGCCGTCCGCAAACTCGACCCCGACCAGCGCCAGTCCGCGCGAATGCTCATCCACGGCAGCATCGAAGAAACCCTCCTGATCAGCGAATCCGGCGTCTACGCCCTGCTGGTCTACCACTACTGCCCCGAATACCGAAGCCTGCGCGAATGGCTGACGCACGAAGTCGTGCCGGCCCTGAGAGACGCGGAACAACCCACCTCAACCGAACGCCCAGTCCTGAGCCTTTTGAACTGGCCGGAGATGTCGCTGAGTTTGCTGCACTGGAATAATCAGCCGTGGATTCGGTTGCAGGATGTTCCGCAGATGTTGCCGGGTAGAGAACAACCACGAAACCGGGTTAATGCACCATGGTGGAAGCGTGCTTCGAGGGCCCTCCACTCACTGTGATAAACAGCGACCAACGCAACCTTGGTAGCAGCTGCCGAAGGCTGCGTTCGGCTGCGCAGCAGTCGCAAAATCTAAGCACGCGGAGTGTCAGGAAAACTTTGCCTATCGGTTTCACGGCTGCTGCGCAGCCGAACGCAGCCTTCGGCAGCTGCTACAGATCGTGTGTTTCCGCAACATCCTGCGAAGGTTTCACTCCACTCCGGCCGCGCTCAAATCAATCTCTACGACTACCCTTCAAAAAACCGCAGGAAGCGGTGCTCTGCAACTCAAGGAACGACCCATGTCCCTCTCCATCGTCCACAGCCGCGCCCAGATCGGCGTGGATGCGCCCGCCGTCACCGTCGAAGTGCACCTGGCTAATGGTTTGCCCTCGTTGACCATGGTCGGCCTCCCTGAAGCAGCCGTGAAGGAAAGCAAAGACCGGGTGCGCAGCGCGATCATCAATTCAGGCCTGCAATTTCCGGCGCGGCGTATCACGCTGAATCTCGCTCCGGCGGATTTGCCGAAGGACGGCGGTCGGTTTGATCTGGCGATTGCCTTGGGGATTCTGTCGGCCAGCGTGCAGGTGCCAACGTTGACGCTGGATGATGTGGAATGTCTGGGGGAGCTGGCGCTGTCAGGTGCAGTGCGTGCCGTGAAGGGCGTATTGCCGGCGGCCCTGGCCGCGCGCAAGGCCGGGCGCTCGTTGATGGTGCCTCGGGCGAATGCGGAGGAGGCTTGTCTGGCCTCTGGCCTGAGGGTGATTGCGGTGGATCATCTGCTGGAAGCCGTTGCGCATTTCAATGGCCACACGCCCATCGCGCCTTATGTATCCGATGGGTTGATGCATGCAAGCATGCCCTACCCCGATCTGAATGAAGTGCAGGGACAACTCGCCGCGAAACGGGCGTTGCTGATTGCGGCGGCGGGTGCTCATAACCTGCTGTTCAGTGGTCCACCGGGAACGGGAAAAACCTTGCTGGCGAGTCGACTGCCCGGGCTTTTGCCGCCGCTTGCCGAGAGTGAAGCGCTGGAGGTGGCCGCGATCAAATCGGTGGTCAGTTGCGTTCCGTTGAGTCACTGGCCACAGCGTCCTTTCAGGCAACCTCATCACTCGGCGTCGGGGCCGGCACTGGTGGGCGGAGGCTCGAAACCCCAACCCGGCGAGATCACCCTCGCCCACCACGGCGTGCTTTTTCTGGACGAGCTCCCGGAGTTTGATCGCAAGGTCCTGGAGGTTTTGAGAGAGCCGATGGAGATCGGTAGGTGGTATTCTCACACTTTCTAAAACGTCACAGGAAGCTCGGAATGCCTACTGCCTACGCTTATATCCGCTACTCATCCAAGGCCCAAGGCGAAGCCGGTAGAGACTCCGTAGACCGTCAAATGGCTTCAATTCAAGCCATCACCAAGCAACAAGGTATTGAGTTGCCGTCCGAGAATATCTACTCGGATACAGGCATATCTGCACACGATGGAAGCAACAAACGAAAAGGAAAACTAAAAGAACTCATTGATATGATAAGCGACATGCATATCAAAGAGGGTGACTACATATTCGTTGAAAGTATTGACCGGCTAAGTCGCCAAAGGCTTCTACAAGCAAAAGAACTGGTCAATGGCATCCTTGAAAAAGGGGTTATTTTAATAACCACCATTGATGGTCAACGATATGAAAAACCAAACGAAACAAACCGTATTGATGACTTACAGCAAGATATTCTTTTAAGTGTTATCGCAAAGCGAGCATACGAAGAAAGTAAGACAAAATCAGTTCGTAGAAAATCCGCATGGAATAGGGCCAAGAAGTTAGCCGAAGAAGAAAAGGTCATTTTTAACGCTCATAACCCACCATATGGAATTCGATATAATACAGAGCTTAACTGCTTTGAAATCGAGGAAGAAGAAGCTCAGGAAATAAGAGATTTCTTTGAGAGCTTGAAATATGTTGGCGTTTCATTGTCAATTAAAAAGCTCAACGCTTATTCAAAGCGAAAGTGGTCAAGCAGAAATATAAAGCACTTGATAGACACAAAATATGTTTTAGGTGCGTATATGGCTCAAAGAAGAGACGAGAATAAAAAGAAAGTATTTGAGCGATACATTGAAAATTATTATCCGCAAATCGTTTCATATGAACTATTTAATGAAGCAATAGCGGCAATGAAAAACAGAGCACAAAGAAAAAACTATGGCAACCAAAGTGTTGGAAGCCTGAACATTTTTCGTCACAGCATCAAATGTGATTGCTGTGATGCATCTATGCTTTTTGAAAAACAAACAAACCCCAAGGGCGTTGTTTATCCATATTTTCAATGCTACACACGCAAAGAGTTAAAAAATGGATGTGACCAGCCACGCTTCCGTTTTGATTTGGCTTTTGGGTTATTTCTTGAACTCATATATCAATCCACGACACATGAAGACTTCGACGTTCATCCGTGGCAAAACGAAATCGAAGACACTGGAATTCAATATGAATGGATAACTCGCGAAAGCGGTATGAAGTATCGCCTTCCAACACAGGAAGATATTGACGAGGAAGAACGAACAGAAAACTTTAAAGAGTTACTAATCAAGCTCCTGTCAAACAGAGAAACCCAAACCAAAGACAACAAGAAAATTGTTGAACTGAACAACCTTTTGCTTGAACAAAAAAGTTACAGAGACAATCTAATGAAATCTTTTGCTGGCTTCACCAGTGGCGTTATCCCAAAAGAATTCTTAGCGGTAGTTAGCAAAACAGAAGCAAATATCAACGATATTGAACAAAGCCTTGCAGAACTACAAACACAAATAAACATCAAGAAAACCACTATAAACATTTACTCGGAAAACGACATAATTGATTTGTATAAAACAGAAGATGGTCGCTTAAAAATAAATCAATTCTTTGTTGCTAATGACATCACTTTCAAATTCAACTTCGACAAAACCACAAGAACTTTGTTTGCTAAGATTTTCCAGAACGGTTTTGAAATTGACCGCATAGCAAAACAGTTCAGCTTACATAATCCACTTAAAGAGTTTGGCATCAACAATCTCAACGAATACTTTAATTGACGCCATCATAATCAAAGTAGGCCGCCTAAGTAGGTGGCCTTTTTTATGTCTGCTATACGTTACTATACGCTGCTACACACAACTAGCACGCCACCTACTAATTCTTGAACACTATACAAACTTGAAAACATTTTAATATATGGTAACTTGATATTAGTAGTTTGAATTCTTTATATGCGAGCAATGTAAATGTATAGCAAGTTCACTCCGTTCATTGCTTACATTTACGCTCGATTTTTCGCACTACGTTTGAAAAATTAAAATCAAAAACAAATAAACAACCATGAGGAATGTATGAATGACAATAAAAAACCAAGACAATTGAATGTAAGAGTATCCGAAAGTGATTACATCAAAATTGAACATCAACGAGATTTGATAGGTAAGAGCCAGTCCGGCTTTATTTCCCACATCGTTAACAATGGCATCAGTGAAGTTATTGAAGTCACCCATCCTGAGCTTAGACAAGATATTGATAAGATTGAAAAGTTGCTAGGCGGATATGGAAACAACTTAAATCAAATCGCCAAAAGTCTAAATGCAAAAGAAGAACCGCCCCTAGATATTATTCAGCAAATAAATGCTCTTGATAAAAACATAATCATACTTACTAAAAAATTGGACAAGCTAAAAAAGGAGAAGTTAACCATCGTAGGTAAGTCATGATACGTGAAAAGCTAAGCACTCAAAAATCTAAATCAGCGATTTACAAAACAGCCAAATATTTCAACAAAGAAGAAGGCTGTGTTTTATTCGAGTCAAACATCTACATGCCTTTGAATGCTTCAAAGAAAGACATTGCGAAAGCAATATCAAAATCAATTGAAAGTGATGTTACTGACAACAAGAAAGGTAGAAAGCATTCAGTTAGAACTCAACATGACGTTGTTAGCTTTCACACAAATGACAATATCACACCGGAGCAAGCCCGAGATATTGCAAAAGAACTTTATGAGGCTACGCATAAACTTTCAAATAGAAAGTATGCGTTAGGTGTTCACATCGACACAAACGAGGTTCACGTTCACATTGTATGGTCGATAAAAGATTTTGATGGTAATTGCTATAACGTTGGCAACGACTATCGCAAGATAGAAAGAGAATGTGACAAGTTAGAAAACAAATATGGACTAATGAAACCAGAAAACAGGATTGCAACAGACATTGATAGATTGGAAAAACATCCAGACCTAAAAGGTAAAAGTGAAGCCGTTAAGAAAAGAGCAATTGCCAATGCAATCAATAAAAAGTATTCCGAGAAGCTTCCATCATCTAATGAACGCATGCTTGAAGTACGCGGAATAATTTCAAATAAAGAAGAAATGAAAACTGATTTAAAAGTCTTCCTGCAACAGTCTAGCTCTCCAAGTGACTTCATAAACAAAATCACAGATAACGGATACAACATCATTCATAATGGGCAATCTTCCTTTTCCGTTCAACATGAAGACCAGATATTCAAAGCATCCGAGCTTGGCTTATCTTACAAAACACTCAAAGCAAAATTAGGTGAAGACACTGACTTTGAGCAAACTTTGAAAAACAAGCATAACGTTAAGGAATACGAAGGCTGTTCTATTGCTTCAACCGAAGCAGAACCCGACTACATGAAAAAAATTAAGCCTAACTCAGTGCTTGCCACTAAGTTCAAGTTTATTCAGCATAGTGACAAGGTTGAATATTTCTATAATTCAGTCAGCAGCAAGAAATCATTCGAGTATTACAAAGACCCGTCAAAAGTCTCATTCAGTGACTTATCAAGACAGTCAGCAAAGGCTGGTATTCAAAGGCTTGTTGCCGACGCCAAACCACCGCAATCGTTCACAGTGAATGGCCCTAATTTCTTTAAGAAAAATATATGGCTTGAATTTCAATTGATGGGCTTGGAAAACAAAGGGTTCAAGTTAGAAGGCTATAAACCTACACCAGCGGATTTAGAAGAATTGAAAAAAATCCAAGAGCACTACGCTTCTATGAACAAGAAGCCAGAACCTAAACCAGAAGCTGCTACGGTGGCCATAGAAGCACCTACCCCAGTTGAGCCTGTCACTGTTCCACCTGTCATGCCTACACCCGTTCAAAAACCATCAGAGAAGCCGCCTGAGCCTAGAAAGCAGGTTGAACAAGAACAGGTTGCACCTACCAATGAGGACTTGATTGATGACTTGATTAAAGAGTTTGAGCCATCGAACCCTACACGAATCGCAGAAGCTCCTACGGAAGCCATAGAACCATCAAAGTCAGTCGAACCTGTCGTAGATGACCTTTACACACCGATGACACCAGAACCGCTTGCAGAGCCTGAAAATCATAAGATTGATGGAGACTATTCAACATATTCGAATGATGAACTTGTTGAAGAATTTGAATGGTTACAACCGAGACTAAAGAAAAGTTCATTTCCGGGGAATAGCAAGAGAGACATTGCCGGACATAGAGAGATGGACAACATCCCAGAAAATCGTAATGGAATAAAAACTGGCGAGGTTAAACGTCAATATGAATTCAGAGAGAAGCTCTATAATCTATTTGATGAAATTAAAGAAAGAGACCCAGCGGCAGCAAAACAGCTTGAACAAGCTTTTAAAGCACAGATGGCAAACAAAAGAGCGGTTACGTTTGACTTAAAACCACAGTTAACAAAATAGCCCCAACAGGGCTATTTATTTGTTAATTCTTTCAAACTTCCTTATTGGCACCTTGATTGATACTTCATCTTTAAATCCATCATTATCGTAGGATTTCAAGTATTGCTCAATGCAGTCATTGATGTATCGGGACATAGGGAAATCATTCATTTTGGCTATCTCTTGAAAGCGTTGCATTGTTTCCTTCTCTGATTTAAGCAGGTATCTGTTTGTCTTGTTGCTCTTCATATTGTTCTCGGCTGTTTATATATCAATTAGAACATATATTTTAACCAAGTCAATAATGTATATACTTGCAATAAGAAAAAACCAGCATTTGCTGGCTTTATTGTTGTTCTCTTAAACACTCATCTTGATATTGATAGGGCACATTGCTTTGGTTTACCAGCACTTTAAACTCGCAATCCACCGTATCAAAGAGCAAATGATACTCGCTACTACTATGCAAGCTGCTAATGTTCTTATACATCTCAGTAAGCCCCAATTGCTTAATAACCCTTAAAACTTTCTTTTTCCCACTCGCCATCCTAATTAGTTCCATAACTCATCCCCCAGTCTGTTATTTACAACATAACATGCTGCAATCATAAATCAATACATTAGTATATATTTATTTATGTAATTTCAATATCTAACCACTCAGCGGGCACAACCTTGCAGTTTGCTTTTATGCTTAAAACTTCATCACTTGTTAAATCTAAAATATATTTATCTACTAGACTTTTCCCAAATACATCACCCAGCAAATCATTTTTCATGATTTGTATTTCACTAAATACTCTCTTTATTTTGAGCTTTCCATTAACAAACATAGAGAACCCTATGAAGTTATTTATTTCAACAAACGCGAACGCCTTGTCTATTGTTTCATTTTTACCTTTTAAAAATGGTTTCCTTTTCAACTCTCTCCACAGCGATAATGTATTTTTAACGCCGAACATCGCATATCTACGGACAGACCACAACGCTTGAACCGCTCTAACTTTTTTGTGGTTTGATATTTCCAGCTTATCAATATTTAACACGCCACCTTTCAATTCGAAATCCATATTGAATGACTTGGTTAGATATTTCATCACATATGACGTTGCTTTACTTTTCTTTGTGTCTATCTCTTCAATTCTAACGGCATTCTCCGAGTGCTTAAAATGCTTGTTAATCAATACAATCAATCCATCGAAATGTTTCTTGTTAACATACATTAAAGCGTGTTTATGAAAGCACTGGTCTTTGTGTGGCTCGACCGCCCAGAAACCATTCATTTCAATCTTATGCCTATGGATGTCTTTTCTAAAAGCATTCCATAAGCCTTTCAAGTAATCATTACTTTCTTTTGGAGTTGAACCATCCCAAGAACTCACGCCATTTGAAGGCTTTGGGTGAAATCTAGCGGGTGCAGTGAACGTGATGAAAAGAGGCTTGTAATCAAGTTGCTTGGCGTATAAGTCCAAAGAAGTAACTTGAATAAATATCTCAGCAAATCTTTGTTTTTCAGTGCTCGCTATCTTTGACAAAGGGACTTTCTTTTTATTCTCATAAACCACAGAATTTTTCATGATGTAATCAAGTTGCTTGGCTTCGTCCGCTTCTCTATCTCGAACAACTTCATCGCTACATATTTCATAGTCACGACCAGCACCAATCACCCCCAACTTCAACTTGTAGAGTTCATTCCTTTGTTTTTGTATTCTTCTAATCTGCGTTTTTAGTTTCTTTTCATCAGCTATGTTTATCAATTTATCTTTAAGCGTTGAGCCTTTAATATCCTTTATTTTAATGCCATATCCAATGTTCCATTCAGGGTTTACATATGTAAATACATCACCAGCAACGCCATCATTATTAAGGTTTCGTTGTTTAACTATAAGAATGTCTTGTATATTGCCGAACACAAATGAGATATTTTTGACAATTTCATTTAATTCGCTGTTTTTGCAAATGGAATACTTTTCTTGTATTTTCCAGCAAGTGTATTCAGGGCATTGTGAAACCCAATTGAATTTCTCTTTAATATGGCGAATTTCTTTCGCAATACTTCCGGCTTTCCTTTTTGATGAGTTGTTATTCTTGTTATTAAAGTTTTCTTTTAAAGCCATATTCCTTTCAATTGCACTCTCAAAGAAATACTGACGCTCACATTCTTTGAAGAAGAATTCGATGTTTGCTTTGTCAGTGGATATCCTTTGAGGTATAAAAATCATATCTGTATTTTAAGTTTATACATACAGATATATCATGCGATTTTTATAAGTCAAATATAGATATACGTTTTATTGACTTCACCCTCAATAGAAAGCCAAGTCAAGAACGCTCAAAAAACCTTATAAATTTAACTTGCGACACTTATTTAAGAGTTATCCAAGAAGGTCAAAATCAAAAGCATCTGGGTATTGCGAAACAAGTTCGCATATCAAAATCAAAAGCGTCTTGGGCAGAAAGATTTCAAAAAATCAAAACTTATGGAATAGCCATTTTCAGGTGATTTACTATCTTATGCGTATGTTAATACAGAGAATTAAAAGACGCCGTTTTTTACCTATTTCTGTTAACGCACTAAAAAAGTGCATTGGTTTTTTTATAGGTTTTTAGGTCATTTTTTGAGTTTTCATTTTCTTGGATAGTCGTTTTTTGGCTTAAACTCAATGAAAAACGCTGTCAATAGTAAACCAAAAATATATTTAGGGTCGAACCCTAATCATCAAATAGGGTTCAACCATATTCTTGAAATTTCAAAAAATATGAACTGTCCATCCACTGCATTCATCTGTTCATTTTTCACACTCGAACAAGTTCAAGCGTTCAAAACGACCTTAATTATTTATCCTCTACTAACTCATAGTTCATTTTGAAAGTTTTCCGGTCGTGCTTCATCTTATAAACTTTAACATTTTTGTGCTTTGCTATTTTTATCAGAGCGTTTTCATCGGCAGAGCATATTCTTGAGCCGAGATAAATAGCCTTCGGAATTGGTAGCGATATGAAGTCTTGACTGGCATCCAAAGATATAAATCGCCACTCTGCTTCATACTCCCAGTCGGTCGATTTGTGGAGTGCAGCAACCAGCGGACCCAAATTACTACGGGGCTTTTGGGAGAGTAGTGGTAAAAAATCGAATAGCTTGTCACCGTAAAATACCGGCCATAAACTCTGCTTAATTCCAGTTATTTGGTGCAGGTTATACTCGACGGCAAAACCTCTATGTTCGTCGCTATAATGCGTCCACATCAACATAGATTCAATGGAATTACTAAAGCAACAAATCTTCATAATCTTCTTGATTTTGTCACGAAAGAAAAAATCAAGTAAATCTTCTTCTAATTCATTTGATGCAATGGCAATACTGAAAGACGAGTCATAGGGGTCATTGAAGTTTTCTGGGAAAGACAACCATAGTCGATTATTCTCAAAGTTCTCTATGTTCAATTTTGTACAACTGCGATATTTGAACAGTTTTTTGGGTATAGAGCTTTCTTTTAGTTCTTGTACTTTGCGTATGTCAACTTTTCCATCCTTATCAACAGTTAGGAGGCCATCAACAATCTTATTATATAAATCGTCCATATTATCCTTTCCATGTTATGAACAAAGGTTGAATTTGGATACTCGCACGGCAATTCATCGGCGTCCACGCATCCATAAATGTGGAAAACACCCCTACCATTCGAGTCGGGTCATATCGTGATTTCCCGGGCGAAAGACCGCGTACGGTTCCCGGCGCGTTTCCAGCTGGTTGCGGCGATGAATCCCTGCCCCTGTGGGTATCTTGGCGAGCCGAGTGGTCGCTGCTCCTGCACCCCGGACATGGTTCAACGCTACCGCAACAAGCTCTCCGGTCCGCTGCTGGATCGAATCGACTTGCACCTGACGGTCGCTCGCGAAGCGACGGCGCTGAATCCGGTGGTCAAACCGGGTGACGACACCGCCGCCGCTGCCGTGCTGGTCGCCGACGCAAGGGAGCGGCAACACAGGCGCCAGGGCTGCGCCAATGCCTTCCTTGACCTGCCCGGCCTGCGCAAGCATTGCCAGTTATCCACAGTCGATGAGCGTTGGCTGGAGACAGCTTGTGAGCGACTGACGTTGTCGCTGCGCTCGGCCCATCGGTTGCTCAAGGTTGCGCGCACGCTGGCGGACCTTGAGCGGGTTGATGGCATTAGCCGGGAGCACCTGGCGGAAGCGTTGCAGTATCGGCCGGCAACGCAGTGACACTGGAGACCGAGTCGCCTCATTCGCGGGCAAGCCCGCTCCCACAGGTTTTGCGCAATCCTTGTGGGAGCG
>NZ_RWIN01000008.1 GCF_009761815.1 Pseudomonas sp. PB120 | reverse complement strand
GTCAAAACCGGAGGCCAGCAGGGCTTCGAGGCCGGCACAGCCAATATCGTGATAGGCGAAGACAACAGCTTTAACGCTCATGAGAGAACCTGATCGGAAGAAGTGGAAGTGAGGCCGTCAACGGTGACCACGAGATCGCCTTTGCACTGTTCGAAGCCTGTGCCCATAAATGTTTTCAGGGTGCGCACTAGTTGCCCTGCGGCGGCCATTTCTTCGTCGCCGATAGTCAGGCGCGAGCACGGAAGAAACGCTTCAGTCATGGGCACCTCGGGGCTGAAAAGTGAATAGCCTTAAGGGCTAAAAACAGGCATACAACGACAGCGTAGACGCTAAAACAAAAGCTGCATCAATCAGTTACCTGAAAAAATTGATCAAACGCTCCGGAAAAAAAGTTCACGCCAAAAGAGGTGAGCAAGTGCTCGCAATAGGGGCTGCGCAACCTCAAGAGGTTAATCGCGGTTTTGTGAAAGAAGCATGAAAAACCGGTCGGCAAATTGTTTATCCGCGAACCCGGCAAACACGCTAAGAGCGTTGATCGCTCTGACGTCTTAGAGGGGGAAAGTCTTACAGCGATAGTTGGTTATGTATGACGTTCAAGTCATTCAGGTTGATCTCGTTATTCGGGATCAGTTCGTTAAAAGACAAGTCGTCTGCCGAGGGAATTAGTTGCCAGTCACGTGCAGGTATTGCTGTTGAATTCGAACGGGTGAAGACGCCCGGGGAGCGTCTTCACCCGTTCGCAAGTATCAGTCGGCGGTTAAAGCAGTCCGGCCTGGGTCATCAGCTCCACAGCCTTTTTGCTGTCGAGTTTCGAAGCATCGACCATCGGTGCGTCGAGCTGTTGCAACGGCACCAGTTTCGGGTTGGACTCGGCGTTTTTACCCACCGCGTATTCAAACGACTGGCCGTTTTTGAGGATGGCCTGGCCGTCCTTGCCGGTGATCCACTTCAGGAACGCCTGGGCCTGTTCCTTGTGTTGGCTGGACGCCAGGACGCCGCCGCCCGAGACGCTGACAAATGCGCCCGGGTCCTTGTGTTTGAAGTAGTGCAGGGCGGTGTTCTTGCTGTTTTCGCCGGTCTTGGCCTGATCGCCAAAGTGGTAATAGTGATAGATCACGCCGCTGTCGACCTGCCCGGCGTTGACCGCTTTCAGGACCGCACTGTTGCCACGATAGATCGTCGCATTGGCCTTCAACCCTTTAAGCCAGTCGAGCGTGGCGGCTTCGCCCTTGAGTTCCAGCACCGCCGCGACGATGGCCTGGAAGTCGGCACCGGCCGGTGAAGCGCCCCAACGACCTTTCCAGTTCGGACCGGCGAGGTCCATCAGCGACTTGGGCAATTGGGCTTCCGGCAGTTTGCTCGGGTTGTAGACGAACACCGTGGAACGCGCCGCGATCCCGACCCATTTGCCATGCGCCGGACGGTACGCTGCACCGACCTGTTCCAGGGTGGTCGGCGTAACCGGCGCGAACAGCCCGGCGTTGTCGACCAGCACCATGGCCGGGGAGTTTTCGGTCAGGAATACGTCGGCGGGGGAGGCCGCGCCTTCCTGCACGAGCTGGTTGCCCATCTCGGTATCGTCGCCATTGCGCAGCGTGACCGGAATGCCGGTTTCCTGGGTAAAGCCCGCGGCCCAGGCTTTGGTCAGGCTTTCGTGTTGCGCGTTGTAGACCACGATGCCGACGGGGTCAGCCGCATACACCTGTCCGGCGCTGATCAGCGCGGTGGCAAGCAGTGCTTTTTTAACGAACGAAGGGATAGGGGGATTCATTCAGTCGCAGCTCCGGTGTTTAAGAATCGTGCAGGTAGACTCGCTGGAAGATCAATGCGAATCATTTGCATGCATGGAGTTGCGACTGTAGAGCGCCCAATGAGAAAAAAACGTAAAAAGAACGTTAATGCCTGTCATTTTCACTTGGGTCGGCGAATCAGACGATATCGTCGATCAGGATGTGGTGCAGACCACGGCTGCATCTTTCGATCCGCGCCTCGACCTTGTAGACAGCGCGCAGCATCAATTCGGTAATCACTTCGCTGCTGGGACCACTGCCTTGGGTCGTACCGTCGGCGATCACCAATACCTGGTCGGCAAAGCGCAGCGCCTGGTTCAGATCGTGGATCGCGATGAACACGATCACCTCGCGCTTTCGAGCCAGCGCCCGCATGAAATTCAGGACCTGGACCTGGCGGTGCATGTCCAGCGCACTGGTCGGTTCGTCCATCAGCAGGACCTCCGGTTCGCGCACCAGGGTCTGTGCGATCGACACGAGCTGTTGCTGCCCGCCGCTCAGTTCACCGAGGTTGCGAAAGGACAGTTCGGTGATCCCGAGTGCCGCGAGAATCTCGTCCACCAGTTTCAGTTCATCGTCGTGGACGACCCAGCCGGGCGTCAGTTGTTTGCGCGCCAGCAGCACCGATTCGTAAACCGTCAGGCGGGCACTGGCATTCAGCCCCTGGGGCATGTAGCTGATGCCCTGGTGGCCTTTTTTCGAGCCCTGCAGGATGACCTGTCCCGGGCCATCGATCAGCCCGGCCATGCGTTTGAACAACGTTGACTTGCCCGCCGCATTGGGGCCGACCACCGCCACGACCTGCCCGCCGGTGAACGCGGCGGTGGTGACGCCGGAAATGATCTCGCGTTGCCCATAGCGGGCGCCGAGGTTGTCGAGCTGGAGGTTCACCATGAGTTTTTCTTTCCGCCAAGAATCAAAGAAATGAAGAACGGCACGCCGATCAACGAGGTGACCACGCCAATGGGAAAAATTGCGCCCGGGATCAGGGTTTTACTGACCACTGAACTCGCGGACAAAATCAGCGAACCCGTCAGCAGCGAGGCCGGCAGGAAGAACCGTTGATCCTCACCAATCAGCATCCGCGCAATGTGCGGTCCGACCAGCCCGATAAAACCGATGGTGCCGACAAAGGCTACCGGGAACGAGGCGAGCAGGCTGACCATGATCAGCGTCTGAAAGCGCAGGCTGCGCACATTGATGCCGAAGCTGGCGGCCTTGTCATCGCCCAGTCGCAGGGCCGTCAGGGCCCAGGCACGCTTGGCAAAAATCGGCAGGGTGATGAGGATCACCAGGCAGATCACCCCCAGTTTTGGCCAGGTGGCTTTGGTCAGGCTGCCCATGGTCCAGAACACCACGGCCGCCACGGCTTGCTCGGTGGCAAAAAACTGCACCAGCGCCAGCAACGCATTGAACGTGAAGACCAGCGCGATACCGAGCAGCACGATGGTTTCGGCGGTGACGCCACGGCGCATGCTCAGGAAGTGGATCAACAGCGCCGAGAGCATGGCCATGATGAAGGCGTTCACCGGCACCATGTACTGCGCCGCCAA
Source organism: Pseudomonas sp. PB120 (assembly GCF_009761815.1). Taxonomy (GTDB): domain Bacteria; phylum Pseudomonadota; class Gammaproteobacteria; order Pseudomonadales; family Pseudomonadaceae; genus Aquipseudomonas. The sequence goes on along the minus strand of NZ_RWIN01000008.1, from coordinate 57,419 downwards.
CGGAAACAACGCGACCCCGAAGGCCAGGCCCATGGCCGCGCCGAAGCTGGCCGCTGCGGAAATGCCCAGCGTGAACGGGCTGGCCAGCGGGTTGTTGAGGATGGTCTGCATCTGCGCACCGGCCAGCGACAGTGCCGCGCCGACTGCAACGGCCATCAGCGCAACCGGCAGGCGGATGTCCCACATCACGACCCGAACCTGGGCGGGCGCGGTGTCCGGCGAAAACAGCGCGCCAAGCACTTGCGTGAAGCTGTAACTCGCCGGCCCGAGGGCCAGGTCAAGCAGCACACTGAACATCAGCAACACCACGAGCCCGCCGAGGATCAGGCGTTTGCGCAGCACCAATCGGCGATAGGCGTCCCGTTGCACGATCTGTGCTTCACCGAGCGAACTCATGGTTTGACCTCCTCTTTCTGTAGGCTCACGAAATACCCGGGCTCATACGGCACCGGCAGAAATCGCTTATGCAGCTCGCGAAACGAGGCGTCGGGATCGAGATCGGCGAACAGGGTCGGATGAAACCACTTGGCCAGTTGCTGGATCGCCACGAACTGATAGGGGCTGTTGTAGAACTGATGCCAGATGGCATGAAAAGCCTGGTCGTTCTGGGCCTTGATACCCGCATACGCCGGGCGTTGGGTGTACCACGCCAGTTTGTGCCTGGCCTGGTTCATGTCCGCCCCCGGGCCGACGCCGACCCAGTGCCCGCTCGGGGCGAAGGCTTCCCAGTTGGCGCTCGTGACGACGACGTGGGCCGGGTCGGCGACGATGACCTGCTCGGGGTTCAATTGGCCGAAGGTGCCGGGAATGACGGTGCGGGCGATGTTATTGCCGCCGGCCATGTCGACGAAAAGGCCAAAGTTTTCGTTGCCGAAACTCAGGCAGCAATCATCGGTGTAGCCACCGATGCGCTCGATGAACACGCTCGGACGGGACGGGTGTTGCGCCTCGATGACGTCGGTGACGCGATGGATCTGCTGGTTGCGAAAATCGATAAAGGCCTCGGCGCGTTGCTCCTTGCCAAACAGTTGGCCAAACAGGCGCATGGTCGGTTCGGTGTTTTGCATCGGGTTGTTGCGAAAATCGACGTACACCACCGGAATGCCCAAGGCGTCGAGCTTCTCGATGTAACGCGCATCCTCGGTCGCGTGCTGCGCTTCGATGTTCAGAATGATCACATCGGGGTTCTGCGAAATCGCCTGCTCGATGTCGAAGGTGCCATCCTCAAAACCGCCAAAGGTGGGGATCTTCGCGATGTCGGGAAACGCACGCAGGTAGGCGCCATAGGTGTCCGGGTCGGACTGAATCAAGTCCTTGCGCCAACCCACGATGCGTTCGATGGGGTTTTGCGTATCCAGTGCCGCGACCAGGTACAACTGGCGGCCTTCACCCAGGATCACCCGTCGCACCGGCAGGTGGACCTTGACCTTGCGCCCCAGCAGGTCGGTCACGGTGCCGATCGCGGGGTCCTTATCGGCGGCGACCGCACCGCGAGGCGTTACGAAAAACACGATGACGCCGATCAAGCCTGCCAGGAGCAGCGCAGCGAAGGCGCCGGGTCGATAAAAAGTGGCCATGATGGGAACCTTTGCAGAGGCCAGGCCGGTACGGCTCAAGCCGTTGTCCGGGGCTGAACGTTTCAGAAATCGACAGTTGCCGACAGTTGCAGGGTGCGTGGCGAACCTTGGGAGAACGCACCGTATGAAGCGACGCCCGACCAGTACTCGCGGTCGAAGACGTTCTGCACCGTGGCGCGAAACGTCGTGGGTCGCTGCGCAATACGGGTGGCGTAACGCGCACCGACATCGAAGCGGGTCCAGGCCTCCAGTTCCTGGGTGTTGGCCTGGTTCACGTACTGGCTGGCGGTGTAGATCGCGCCGCTGGTCAGCGTCAGCCCTTCGACGCCCGGCGTATCCCATTCGGCCCAGAGGTTGGCCTGGACGTCCGGAACGCCGACCGGGTTGTTGCCACGGTTAGCGGCGACGCTGGTCCTGGTCAGCTCCGCGTCGAGCAGCGTCACGCCGCCCAGCAGGCGCGTGCCCTGGGCGATTTCGCCAAACACGTTGAGCTCGACGCCACGGTTGCGCTGTTCGCCTTGTACCGAGAACACCCCCGAGGCCTGCTCGCCACTGGGCTTTTCGATCTGGAACAGGGCGAGCGTCGAGGTGAAGGTGCCGTAGTCGACCTTGACCCCGACTTCCTGCTGCCGGGAGATGTAGGGCTTGAAGATCTCGCCCGAGTTCGAGGCGGTGGCGGGCGCGATGTCGCCTTTGCTCAAGCCTTCGATGTGGTTGTAGTAGAACGAAACGTGATCCCAGGGTTTGACGACCACGCCAAACAGCGGCGTCGTCTCGCTTTGGTCGTAGGAGGTGGTCACGGCGCCGGCCCGGTTGAAGTTATCGGACTCGATATTCTGTTTGCGCACACCCAGGGTGACCTGCAAACGTTCGTCCAGTACCGACAGGGTGTCGGCCAGGGCCACGCCGGACAGTTCGGTTTCAGATACTTTCAGCGCGTCCGGGGTGTCGATCTCGGGTTTCGGGCGATCCACCGGGTGGTAGATGTTCGACAGCACTGCCGGGCCGGAAATGATCCCGCGTTTCAGTTCATCGCGATAACGGCTGACTTGCAGTGTGGTGCTGTGGCCGATGGGGCCGGTGTCGAATCGCAGGCGGGCGCCGGCATCGACGGTGTAGCGGTCGACGTCGAACGTGTAGTAACCCGGGATCGAGGACGTATCGCCGGCGGCATTAAGGACAGTGGGCGTCTGGTCGGACATGCGCGCCACGTCCGACTGACCTCCGCCGGCATGGGCAAACACGGTCAGGGCATCGTTGAGGTCATATTCGGCGCTAAGCAAGGCCGCTTTGTCACGGGTTTGCGCCCAGCCCCATGCCTGACTCACGTTGGTGCGGCCGTTGGCGGCGGAGGGAATCTTCACCCCAGACGCAATGAGGAACGGCCGCGAAGCCGCGTCGAACTGTTCTTTCTGGCTGATCAGGTCCAGCGTGGTCCGCAGTCGCTCACCCTGATAGTCCAGCGAGACGGCGCCGATATCGACATCCCGCGACTGGTCATCGATGGCGGTGTTGCCTTGCTGGGTGCTGCCGTTGATGCGCACGCCAAACCGGCGCTCCTCGCCAAAGCGTCGACTGAGGTCGATGTGCCCGCCGAACTGCGCGTCCATGGCGTAGCTGGCGGTGAACCGGGTCAGGTCCTCGTCGAGGGAGCGCTTGGGCACCACGTTGATGACGCCGCCCACGCCGCTGTTCGGCGACATGCCGTAGAGCAGGGCGGCGGGGCCCTTGATCACCTCGATGCGCTCGGCGTAATCCGTGAACACCCGGTAGTTGGGCGCGATGCCGTACACACCGTCGAACGCCAGTTCACCGAGGTTGCCTTCCCCCACGGGAAAACCACGGATGAAGAACGAGTCGACGATGCCGCCCGTCTGGCCCGTGGACCGCACCGATGAGTCGCGCTCCAGCAGGTCGCCGACGGTCACCGCCTGCTGGTCCTTGATCAGTTGCGAGGTGTAATTACTGACGCTGAAGGGTGCGTCCATCACATCCGTGTTGCCCAGCAGGCCCAAGCGCCCGCCGCGCGCCATCTGGCCGCCGGGATAAACGGGTGGCAGGCCGCCGGTACGTTTATCGGTGCCCGTGACGGTGGTGTCGTCCAGGGTCAAACCGCCTGCATCGGTCGGACGCGGTGCCAGGGTGTAAGTGCCGTCGCTGCGCCGGACCATTTCCAGGCCACTCCCGGCCAGTAAACGGCTGATCGCCTCCTGCGTGGAGTAGGTCCCGGACAGGCCCGGGCTCATCAGGCCTTCGGTCATTGCGGGTTGAAACGACAAGGCGATGCCGATGTCCACGGCGAAGCCCGACAACGTCGCGCCCAGTGGTCCGGGCGGAATGTTGAAGGTTCGTGTGACGCTGGAATCCAGTTGTGCGGGAACAGCGGCCGAAGCCACCTGGCAAGCGGCCCCGGCCAGGGCAAGACTCAGCAACGCACTGCGGATTGCCCGTCCAGGTGAGCAACCCGAATGCCGAGGTCGTACAACAAGCATGAAATGGTGACCCTAGAGACGAGGTTGAAAGGTGCTTCCTTTCATTGCCAGTTGAGATCGAAAAAAGTATCACCCTCGCGCAATTATTTTTGAGCGCCTCACGCGGGGGAGAGCGTCACCCAGTAGCCGCTCAAATGGCCCGTCACGAGAATGGGGTAGGTTTGCGTCAACATTTTCAGGGTGAGCTGGGTATCGTTGAGGGGGTAGGCGCCGGAAATGCGCAGCTCGGCAATGGCCGGGTCGCAGCGCACGAAGCCCTTGCGATAACGTGCCAGTTCCGCGACGAAGTCCGCCAGGCGCAGGTTGTCCGCCATCAACATGCCTTGCACCCAGGCGCTGACGTTGCGGCCTGCGGGGATCAATTGGCCAAAGAGCTGCGACGAAAAGTCAGTGCGCTGACCGGCGTTGACGATCAAGGGGGCTGCACGACTGCTGTCCGCCAGTTCCACCCGGACAGCGCCGTCGAGCACAGCAAGGTGAGTGCGGGCCTGGAATTCGCGAACCGTGAACCGCGTGCCCAATGCCTGCATCCGGCCCTGGGGGGTGCGTACCAGGAACGGTCTCGCTTGAGGTGAAGCATCCGTCGCGGTTTGCACCAGGATTTCACCTTCGCGCAGATTGATCAGGCGCTGACTTGCATCAAACACCACATCGATGGCCGAGTCCGTGTTCAGGGTGATCTGCGAGCCATCCGCCAACGTCAGTTCGCGGCGCTGGCCCACGGCGGTCCGATAGTCGGCGGTCCATTGCCGGGACTCCACCAGTTTCCAGCTGCCCCAACTGGCGGGCAGCACGGCCAGCATCATCGCCAGTTTTCCGATGGCCGCGCGGCGATCAGGATGGCTCGGGCGGTCCAGCACCGACATCGCCAGCGAAGGCGACAAGCCGCCCAGTTTGCTTTGCAGCAGCTGCGCCCGGGCCCAGGCGTTATGCCGTTCGGGGCTGCTGACTCGCCAGCATTCCCATTCGTTGCGTTCGGTGTCGCTGAGCTCATTTTCGCCCATGCGCATGACCCACTCGGCGGCTTCTTCAAGTGCGGCGGGATCGAGTTGCGGGTCACTGCGCCGACTGCTCATTCATTCCACCAGCATCATGCATTGCACCAGGGCCTGCTTCATGTAGCGCTTGACGGTGATCAGCGACACGTCCAGTTGCGTCGCGATGTCGTCGTACTTCAACCCGCCAATTTGCGACAGCAGGAAGGCGCGCTTGACCAGAGGGGGGAGGGCATCGAGCATCGCATCGATTTCGTGCAGGGTTTCCAGCGCCATGAAACGCAATTCGGGCGAGGGCACCTCGCAGGCAGGCAGCTGCGCCAAGGCATTCAGGTAGGCACTTTCCAGTGCCTTGCGCTGGTACCAGTTGACAAGAATGCCCTTGGCCACGCAGCTCAAGTAGGCCCGGGGCTGTTCAATGACCGTCACTCGCGAGGCGAGTATGCGGGTGAAGGTATCCTGCGCCAGGTCCGCCGCGTCCATTGCGTTGCCCAGTTTTTTCCGCAGTGTGGCGTACAGCCAGCCGTGATGGCCGCTGTACAGGGCCTCGATCACGCGCAGATGTGTGTCGTTGTTCGCGGGGAGGGTATCGCTCATGGCGGCAGTTTTATGCAATTGAGAAGTATTCCCAATGCTAATTGACAAGCCGCCTGAGGCGCAAGCGCGATTGAGCATCCCCCTTGATCAGTCGCCGGGAGGCGCCTGACTGGGTTGCAGGACCACGGGCCGGTAATGCAGCGCGACGATCGGAATCAGCGCCACGCCATACGCCAGGCACACGAAGAGATAGGTGTACTGCAACCCGTAGACCTGACTCAGCAGACCACCCGCCGAGATACCCGCAATCGATGCGAATTGCGCGGTGCCTTGGGCAATGCCCAGCACATGGCCCTGTTGCGAGCTGTCGGCGGTTTTCGAGATCAGGGCCATCAGCACCGGTGTGGTGGCGCCCAGCAGCACGCCCCAGATGAAATAGGCGATGACAAACACGGCGGGGTTGCGAGTGACGCCGGCCACGGCGGTCAGCACGATGCAACCGATCACCACACCAGTGATGCGGTGCAGGGTGTCCTGTTGGGTGCGGTGCTCGAAATAGCGCGACCACGCCGTGGCCGAGAGAATGAAACCCAGCGCCAGCAAGCCGTAGCACAGGCCGACAACCGAGTTGCTGACCTTGAACACCGAGCTGACGTACAGCGAGAACGACGTTTGCGGCAGCATTCGCGCCAGCAGCAAAATGCCCATGACCCCCAACAGTGGCAATAGCGCAGAACCTTGCCAGACGCTGCCGGCCGGCGTCGTCTGCGCCCCCGGTGTTTTCTTCACCGGCGGCACATCCGGCAACGTTACCGCCGCGACCACGGTGCAAATGGCACACAGTGCCGAGGCGCTGAGGTTGATCCAGAAGAAGGTCGCATAGTCGAGGATCAGTCCACCGACGACGGCGCCGAGCAATGAGCCGACGTTGGTTGAAATCTGCAGAATCGCGAACAGTCGCGCCCGTCGCGAGGGGGCTTCGATACTGACCCCGTACGCTTGGGCCGGGGCGATGTACCCGGCGAAGGCGCCTTGCAAAAAGCGCAGGATCAGGATCACCCAGATATCACTGCACAGTGCCAGCCCGAGCTGGGTCAACGACAAACCGGCCAAGGCACGGATCATCATCCATTTGTGGCCGTAGCGGTCGCCGATACGGCCCCAGAACGCGCTCGTCAGGATAATGCCCAGCATCGGCCCGACATACACGGCGATGCTGGCGAAGCTGAAGAGCGATTGCGAAGCGGTCAGCCCGCGCAGATGCACAGGCCAGAACGGCCCGCTCATTTCCATCGCGCCCATGGAGACGAGCTGGATGGCGAACAACAGGTAAATCAGGATTCTTACGCTCGAACCCTGGAGGGGGCCTGCATGGGGCATCAGTCAGCCTCGCTGGTTAAACGGCATCGAACAGCGGGTCAATGTGAGCGGCGATGCCATCGCCGAATTCGCGGAACAGAAGACTACGTGCTTTGCTCTCAAGGGAAAACAGCCACGGTGTTTTGTTGATTGGCCACCTTGAAATGCTTTCTAACAAAATTTTCATAAAGTTTTGATATAAGCCTTTGTAGGTACTGAAAAACTTGCCATCCAGCAGAGTGATTTATGGAAGTGACCGTTCTTGGCAGCGGCTGTGTCGCCCTGACACAGCCAAGCCGCCTGGCACACGTGTGTCGTCAAACAGGCGGTAAAGGTGTTGCAGTCAGCCATGCTGACGCCGGAAAAAACGTCGTTGTGTCTAGTGAACCTGTCCCCGTCGGGACCGGCGCAGAAGGGCGCGTATGAGAATTCTGATCACCGGCGTTGCAGGCTTTATCGGGTTCCACACGGCCAAGCGCCTGTGCCGCGAAGGCCATCAAGTGGTTGGCATCGACAACCTCAACAGCTACTACAGCGTCGAGCTGAAACAGGCGCGACTGGCTCAGTTGGCCGACTGCCGCAATTTTCAGTTCCGGTTACTGGACGTGGCCGACAAACCGGCGCTACTGGAATTGTTTGCTGAATACGAGTTCGAGCAAGTCATCCACCTGGCGGCTCAAGCCGGTGTGCGCTATTCCATCGACAACCCGGACACTTACGCGCAAAGCAACCTCGTGGGGTTCCTTAACGTCCTGGAAGGCTGTCGCGCTCATCGACCGGCGCACCTGATGTACGCGTCGAGCAGTTCGGTCTACGGGCTGAACGACCAGTTGCCCTATGCCACGACCGACGCTGTCGATCGACCAATGTCGTTCTATGCCGCCACCAAGCGCGCCAATGAACTGATGGCTCACTCCTACTCGCATCTCTATGGCATCCCGACGACCGGCCTGCGGTTTTTCACCGTATACGGGCCGTGGGGTCGGCCGGACATGGCGCTGTTCAAATTCACGGACGCGATCCTCAAAGGTCGCCCCATCGATGTGTACAACGAAGGCGCAATGTCCCGCGATTTCACCTACATCGACGACATTGTCGAAGGGCTGGTGCGATTGATGCCGCTACCGCCCACCGGTGAGACCGGCGCGCGAAACAAGGTTTACAACATCGGCTTTGGTACGCCGGTGAAGCTTCTGGATTTTGTCGAGTGCATTGAAGACGCTCTGGGAATCCGCGCGATCAAAAATTTCTTGCCGTTGCAGTCAGGCGATGCCCTCAACACCTGGGCGGACACCCGTGAGCTGGAAGAACGGGTGAATTTTCGCCCGCAAGTCACGGTGTCCACCGGTGTGCAGTCGTTCGTCGATTGGTACCGCACCTATTACGGCGTCTAGCCACTTACTTTTCAGCTTTTTACGGGGACTTCATGCTCGAAACTCCTTATGTGTCCGTCCTGATTCCAGCAAAAAACGAAGCAGGCAACCTCATCCCGCTATTGGAGGAAGTGCGTGCCGCGCTAGCGACGGAAACCTTTGAAGTCATCGTGGTGGATGACGGGAGCACCGACACCACCGCCATTGAACTGCGAACGTTGCAAGAGAGTGGCTACAGCCAGTTGCGGGTGCTCAGTCATGCACGCTCGCTTGGGCAAAGCACCTCGATTTACCACGCGGCCGAAGTGGCGCGCGGGCATTGGCTGGCCACGCTGGACGGCGACGGCCAGAACGATCCGGCGGACCTGCCGAAAATGCTCGACCTGGTCCGTGGTTCGGAAGGCAAGCCCGGCGGCGTCAAGCTGGTGGCGGGGCATCGCGTCAATCGCCGGGACACGGCGAGCAAGCGCTGGGCCTCGCGATTTGCCAACAACCTGCGCAGCCGGTTGTTGAAGGACCAGACACCCGACACCGGTTGCGGTATCAAATTGATTGAACGCACGGCGTTTCTGCGCCTGCCGTATTTCGATCACATGCACCGCTTTATCCCTGCACTGATCCGCCGGCACAACGGCCGCATGCTGGTTCAGCCGGTGAACCACCGTGAGCGTGGCGCCGGGGTTTCCAACTACGGGAATCTCGACCGGGCGCTCGTGGGCATCCTTGATTTGTTCGGGGTGTGGTGGCTGATCAAGCGCACTCGCCTGGACGTCAACGCACAAGAGTCCGAGGTCTGACATGGGCAGAGAATCTTTGTGGCTGGCCATTGGTTTCATCGGTCAATTGGCGTTCACCGGGCGCTTTGTCCTGCAGTGGTTGTACAGCGAATACAAAAAACGCAGCGTGATCCCTGTGGCCTTCTGGTACCTGAGCATCATCGGCAGCGCATTGCTGCTGGCCTACGCCATCTACCGTGAAGACCCGGTGTTCATTGTCGGCCAATCCTTCGGTTTCATCGTGTACCTGCGCAATTTGCAGTTGATCGCCAAGTATCGTGATCGGGAAAACCACGAACTGGACAAAAAGGACTGAGACGGTGCGGATACGACTATCTTCTTCGCGGTTGGAGTTGCTGTTTTTTGTGGTGTTGGCGTTGGTCATGGTGGGCGCCGGTCTCGGTTGGCGCCAACCGTTAAACGTCGATGAAGAGCGTTTTCTCGGCGTATCCCTGGAAATGCTGCAAAACGGTTCATGGTTCATTCCGCATCGCGCCGGCGAAATCTACGGCGACAAGCCTCCGCTGTTCATGTGGACCGTTGCGTTGTTCGTGCAGTTGACCCACCTGCCAAAAGTTGCGTTGTACTTGCCCGCGCTGTTGGCGGGTGCCGTGACCACGGGCTGCCTGTATGACCTGGGCCGCCGCTTGTGGGGCCGGCGTGTCGGTGTCATCGCCGCAACGCTGTTTCTCGCGACCTACCAGACCTACAGCATTCTGCGGACGGGGCAGATCGATGGTTTTCTGGCCCTTTGGACGATCCTGGGGATCTATGGCATGTGCCGGCACCTGTTGCTCGGCCCGGCCTGGCGTTGGTACTACGTGGCCTGCGCCGCCATGGGGTTTGGCATCATCAGCAAAGGGGTGGGTTTCCTGCCGGTGTTGATGCTGATTCCTTACGCGTATGCCGTACGCAAAGGCTGGAAAGGCGTGGTTCGCATGCCTGGCAAAGCGGGGGCCTGGTGGCTGGGATTGCTGGTCGCGCTGGCAGCCGTTCTGGTCTGGCTGGGACCTCTGCTGGTGGTCGTTGCGCAGGGCAGCGCCGACAGCGTGGCGTACGCCCAGGAAATCCTGCTCAAGCAAACGGCTGGCCGTTACGCCCACGCTGTGGAGCACCGCGAGCCGGTTTGGTATTTCTTCGTCCAGGTGATTCCGAAGTACTGGGTGCCGATTATTTTCATGCTCCCGTGGCTGGTTCCTGCCTGGCGCAAGCAATTGCTCAAGCACGACGGTCGGGTGTTGGTGCTGCTCGGTTGGGTCGCGCTGGTGTTGCTGTTTTTCAGCCTCAGCAGTGGCAAGCGCAAGTTGTACATCTTCCCTGCGCTCCCCGCGCTGGTTCTGTTGGTGGCACCCCTGGTTCCCTGGATGCTGCGCCGTTGGTTCGGCAAGCGTCCCAAGGGGCGGACGGTGTTTGTCGTACTGACCGCCGTGTGGTTGGGCGCGTGGCTGGTACGCGGCTTCATCGAGCCGCACAAGGAAGGCGTCAACCCTCACGAAACCATCATGCGCGAAGTGGCGCGACTGACGGGGAACGCCGACCTGGTACTGGTCGGTTGGCGTGAAGGGCACTGGTTGTTCGCGCAGCAGCCGATTGTGCATTTTGGTTTCTCGGGCCGCGGGACGCTGGAGCAATCAGCCGTGTGGCTTCGTAACCATCCGCAGGCCTATGCGTTAGTACCTGCACAGAATCTGGAACGCTGTTACGACCCGCAAAAAGCTCGCCGTGTTGGCGATACCTCCAGGGCGGAGTGGTTCCTGGTGGGCCCGGATGCGGACAACCATAGCTGCCAGTCCGCCGCGCCGGACAAGGTTTATTCATTCGTTTGGAAGCATCCACTGTGACGGCTGGAGTTTTTTCATGATTTTTGAATCGGGTGCGACTGTGTTGATGCAGAAAGCTCTGCTACGCCGTCGCTTGGGTATTTCCATTTTTGTGTTGTTGGCTCTTGGGTTGCTGGTGGCAGCGTCCAATCGTTTCTTCTGGCACCAACAGCTGTACTACGCCGCCAAGCAATCCTGGGGCGGCGCCAGCCATCCGCCGGGTTTGTGGTTGCCAGGTTTTGTGCCTGATGTCGTGGCGAAGCCGATAGACGGTGTGCTCGAAGACCTTTCGGGCATCACCTACGACTGGGACCATGACCGGATGCTGGTCATTACCAATGGCGGCTTCATGCAAATCGCGGCGATCGATCGCGCTGGCAACGTGCTTGAACGTTACCCGCTGGAAGGCTTTGACGACACCGAAGGGTTGGCCTACATGGGCAATGGTCGAGTGGTGGTGTCTGAAGAAGGTGACCAGCGCCTGACGTTCATCCAGGTGCCCGAGAAGTCTGCGACCATTCGCAGGACGGACCAGCCGTTCATCACCGTGGGCATCAACCTGAGCACGCATAACAAGGGCTTTGAAGGCGTGACCTACGACCCTGTCGGCGACCGTTTGTTTGCGATCAAGGAGCGCGATCCGCGACAGATTTTTGAAATCCAGGGCGTGACGAAAAGCCTGAATGGAAACCTGGCCATCAACCTGATCGATCGGACTGACTGGGTGAACCGCAGCGTGTTTGGGCACGACCTGGCAGACGCCTATTACGATCCGAACACCGGCCATCTCATCGTGCTCAGCGAGGAATCCAAATTGTTGATCGAGCTGGACAAGGAAGGTCGCTTTGTCAGCTCCCGCAGCTTGCTCGAAGGCGTGAAGGACTTTTTCGCGCCCAAGGTGCACCCGGAGGGCGTCGCGATGGACCCGCAAGGTCGTTTATATGTCGTGGCGGAGCCGAACGTGTTTTATTCGTTTAAGCCCAAGCCTTGATGTCGATTCGGTGGGGGGCTATCGCTTTTGACGAAATTTTGTTAATTCGTCAGGTACATTCGATTCCCCCCCACCTGAGTCGTAACCCCGCGCATCGGAAGACAGGAATGTCCTGGTGCCCATGACTTGTCGAACCATCGGCCCAACAATTTTAAAAAGGGAGGGGAGCACAACAAGGAGTTTTTAATGCGTCTGCCCGCGTCAGCCCCCCTGCGTTTCCTGCTGATGATCACCGGCCTGTGGCTGGTCATCTTTTTCCTCACCCGCCTGGTGTTACTCGCCACTCACCTTTCTGAGGCGGGGACTGCCTACCTGTCGATCTTTGGCATCGGCGCCTTGTATGACCTGAGCTTTTTACTGTACGCCGCGCTGCCGATGAGCCTGTATGTGCTGCTGTGCCCGCCCTCGTTGTGGCGTTCGTGCGGGCACCGCTGGTTTTTGCAGGGGCTGCTGACGGTCAGCGTGTTCGCCATGCTGTTCACTGCCGTGGCGGAATGGCTGTTCTGGGACGAGTTCGGCGTACGCTTCAACTTTATTGCCGTGGACTATCTGGTGTATTCCGATGAGGTGTTGAACAACATCCTCGAGTCCTATCCGATCGGCAAACTGCTGAGCGGGCTGGCAGTGATCGCGGTGGTCATTTGCATGGCCCTGCACAAGCCTTTACAGCGAGTGCTCAATGCACCGCTTCCGACCTGGCGTCAGCGCTTGCTGAGTATCGCGGTGATTTTTGCATTGAGTGGCGTCGTGCTTCTGGTGGTTGATCAGGACACGCCGCGCGGCAAGGGCGGCAATACCTATCAGCATGAGCTGGCCAGTAACGGTCCTTACCAGTTCTTCGCCGCCTTTCGTAATAACGAACTGGACTACGATCAGTTCTACAGCACCTTGCCCAAAGACGTGGTGGGTCAAAACATCCATCGGGAGCTGGCGGAAAGCGACGTGCAGTTCATCGGCAAGGATTCGCTCGATATCCGCCGCACCGTGACCCAAAACGACAAGCCCCAGCGTCACAACATCATCCTGGTGACGATCGAAAGCTTCAGCGCCAAGTACATGGGCAGCAATGGCAACCCCGACAACCTGACGCCCAACCTCGACCTGTTGCGTAAACAGAGCCTGTACTTCAACAACTTTTATGCCACTGGCACCCGCACGGACCGTGGCCTGGAAGCCATTACCCTGTCCATGCCGCCGACACCGGGGCGTTCCATTGTCAAACGGGTCGGCCGTGAAAGTGGTTTTGCCAGCCTGGGCCAACAGCTCAATCACGTCGGTTATGACAGCGTGTTTGTGTATGGCGGTCGTGGCTACTTTGACAACATGAATGCGTTCTTCAGCGGCAATGGTTATCGGGTCGTCGACCAAAGCAGTGTCGACGAAGCGGATATCCATTTCAAAAATGCCTGGGGCATGGCCGATGAAGACCTTTACCGGCAAACGCTGAAACTGGCAGACGAAAACTTCGCCAGCCAAAAGCCGTTCCTGCTGCAATTGATGACCACCTCCAATCACCGTCCCTATACGTACCCTGAGGGCAAGATCGATATCCCGTCCGGTGACGGTCGTGACGGCGCGGTGAAGTACACCGACTACGCCATCGGCCAGTTCCTTGAGGCGGCGCGTAAAAAGCCGTGGTTCGACGACACGATTTTTGTCTTTGTCGCTGACCACACCGCCGGCAGCGCAGGCAAGGAAGACCTGCCGATCCGTAACTACCAGATCCCTTTGTTCATCTATGCGCCCAAACTCATTCCGGCGCGTGAAGAGGGCCAGCTGGCCAGTCAGATCGACCTGGCACCCACTCTGCTCGGGCTGTTGAACCTCAACTACGTATCGACATTCTTCGGGCGTAACCTGCTGGTGCCGTCCACCTTGCCGCCGCGCGTATTGGTGGGCAATTACCAGCACCTGGGCCTGTTCGACGGCAAGGACCTGGCCATTCTCAGCCCGCGCGCGATGCTGCGACGCCATGACGATGCATTGGGCGCCAGCCATGAAGTGACGGTGCAGCTCGACGACCCTCTGGTCGCGCGTGCGATCACCTATTACCAGGCGGCGAGTTATGGGTTCACCCATCGCTTGTTGAACTGGGTCGGCAGCGAAAACACGGCCAGGCAATAACACCCACCTCGGGGCGCCCGTTAAAAAAATGCGCCCCGGGTGATACTTTTTTGGATCTCGACTGGCAAATAGGAGTGATTACCATTTTGCCCTAGTCAGAAGGATCCATTTGTCATGTCTGTTGCACATCAACCTTGCGGTGAGCGCGTATTAACGCTGGCCATCCGCACCGCTATGCTGAGTTTCGCCCTGGCCACAACCAGCGCCCAATCCTGGGCAGCCGACCCCGAGCAAGCGGAGCCTCGCGCTGAAGGCCTGACGCTGGGGGAGACCCACGTCAATGCTGATTACAGCGGCCCGACTGCGCTTCCCGGCGTGCTGGCCGGCGGTCAGGTTGCTCGCGGTGCGCGCCTGGGGATGATGGGCAACAAGGACGTGATGGACACGCCTTTCAGTGTGACCAGCTACACCGCCAAGACCCTGGCCGACCTGCAAACAGTGACCGTTGCCGATGCACTGGAGCGCGATCCTTCGGTCCGCTCTACCGGCCAGACCGGTGGCATCGTCGATTCCTTTTTCATTCGCGGTTTCCCGGTGGGCGAAGGCAACCTGGGTGAGCTGGCGTTCGACGGCGTGTACGGCGTCGCGCCCAACTACCGGGTGTTCACGGAATATGCCGAGCGCGTCGAAGTCCTCAAGGGGCCGGGTGCCTTGATGTACGGGATCTCGCCGAACAGCGGGGTCGGCGGCGTGATCAACATCGTGCCCAAGCGGCCACTGGCCGAAGACCTGACACGGTTCACCGCCAGCTACGCCTCGGACTCGCAAGTGGGCGGCCATCTGGATATCAGCCGTCGCTTCGGCGATGAAAACCAGTTTGGCGTGCGCTTCAACGGCAGCCTTCAGGGCGGTGATACTGCCGTGGATGATCAGGAAAGAGCGGTCGACATCGGTGCCATTGCACTTGATTACCAAGGGGAGCGCCTGCGCCTGAACCTTGACTTCATCAGCCAGAAAGAAAGCTTCGACGCGCCTTCGCGGCCCTTCACGGTGGCGCCGGGTATAGATGTTCCGTCCGCGCCAAACGGCCGTACCAATCTGCCGCAGGATTGGGGCTGGTCAGACACGAAGGAGCAGTCGGCGCTGCTGGGCGGCGAGTATGACCTGAATGACGCAGTGACCGTATTCGCCCATGCCGGTGGCGGCAAAGCGGACGTCAAGCGCATGTCCGATCAGGTGCCGCGAATCCTCAACGATGCCGGCGACACCAGCAACATCCCCGGCTACTACAAATTCAACGTCGATCGGTCGACGGCCGACGTGGGGATTCGCGGCGTATTCGCCACCGGGCCGGTGACCCACACCACCACCTTGATGGCGACCCGGTATCAGGACGAGCTGTCCCGGGGGATCAACAACGGGACGGTGATCAATTCGAACATCTACCACCCGGTGGATGTGCCCAAGCAATTTATCAACGCGCCGAAAGTGTTGCGCATCTCCGAATCGGATTTGTACGGCGTCGCGTTGACCGACACCCTGTCCGTACTGGACGACCGCATCCAGTTGACCCTGGGCGTGCGCAAGCAAGACATCGAGTCGCGTAACTACAACGCGGCAGGCTCGGTCAGCTCCAAGTACGACGACAGCGCCACGACCCCGCTGGTGGGGGTGGTGGTCAAGCCCTGGGAAGACGTCTCGCTTTACTACAACTATGTCGAGGGCTTGAGTAAGGGCGACATCGCCCCGGGCACCGCAGCCAACTCCGGCGAAACCTTCGCACCGTATGAGTCGAAGCAACACGAACTCGGCGTCAAATATGAACATGGCACCTTCATGACCACCCTGGCGTTGTTCCAGATCGAGAAGCCCAGCGGCGAAATGGGTGCCGGCAATGTGTTCTCGGTGCAGGCAGAACAACGCAACCGTGGCGTCGAATTGAGCATGTTCGGGGAAGTGGCGACGGGCACTCGCTTGATGGGCGGTGTGACCTTCCTCGACGGCGAACTGACGGACTCGGCCACGGCCGCCAACCGGGGCAACAAACCGGTGGGCGTGCCCGACGTGCAGGCCAACCTGTGGGCTGAATGGGATACGCCATGGCTGGAAGGCTTCACCCTGACCGGGGGCGCCATCTACACCGACAGCCAATACGTCAATCAGGCGAACACCCAGGAACTGGATGCCTGGACGCGTTTCGACACAGGCGCTCGCTACACCACCAAGATCGAAGGCCGACCGACGACGTTCCGCGCCACGGTCCAGAACGTCTTCGATCGTGAGTACTGGTCGGGTGTCGCCTCGTACGGTGCGTTCTCCCCGGGTTATCCGCGCACCTTGCAGCTGTCGGCGACGGTCGATTTCTGACGGCGAACGATTGGGACAGCAGGCTCGAGTTTGTTAAGGTGCACAACTCGGAGCCTGCGCCACGGCGCGGCTCGCGAGCCTGTCCCCTGTGCCGACGGCGGGGCGTTTTCGGTATTGGCTTCGCTGGAGCTAATCGTTAGTGAGCATTGCGACTTGAGCACCAACATCATCACAAAAGAAGGGCACGAGGCCCTTAAGCAAGAGCTCGATTATCTCTGGCGTGAGAAACGTCCCGACACCACTCGTAAAGTCACCTGGGCTGCGTCGCTGGGTGACCGCAGTGAAAATGCCGACTACCAGTACAACAAGAAGCTGCTGCGCGAAATTGATCGGCGTGTCCGATACCTTCGCAAGCGGCTCGAGGATGTGCGGGTTGTCGAGTATTCACCCGAGCAGGAAGGGAAAGTCTTTTTCGGGGCGTGGGTCGAGATCGAAAACGAGGCGGGTGACGTCAAGAAATTCAGGGTCGTGGGGTACGACGAAATCTACGGCCGCAACGACTACATTTCCATCGATTCGCCAATGGCGCGTGCGCTGTTGAAGAAAGAGGTGGGCGACGAAGCCGTTGTTCAGACCCCGAGTGGAGACGTGCTGTGGTGGATCAACAGCATTGTCTACGGGGTGGCACGGCCCGACTGACCTGCACCGTGCCAACGGTGCAGGCAGGGTGCAATCAGCCCTCGCGCAATACGGTCAGAGGGCTGGCGTTCAAGGCTCGACGCGTGCCGAACACGCCGGCCCCACCGATCAGCACGGCACCGATCAGCGGCAAGAGCAACAGCCACGGATGCGGATGCCATGGCAGGTCGAACGCGTACCGGTAAAGCACCAGGCTCACCAGTTCCGATCCCAGGGCCGCGAGCAAGCCACTGACCGCGCCCAGCAGGCCGAACTCGATCCGCCGCGCCTTGACCAGCAACTGCCGCTCGGCACCCAGCGCACGCAACAACGCGCCTTGGCGAATGCGCTCATCCAGCGTCGCTTGCAAGCCGGAAAACAACACCGCCATTCCGGCCGCCAGCACGAACAACAGCACATACTCCACCGCCAGTGTGACCTGGGCCAGGATGCTGCGCAGTTGCTCCAGCAAGGCTTCGACTTGCAGGATGGTCACCGCCGGGAAGCTGCGCGACAGGTCGACAATCTGCTGATCATGACCCGCTGCCAGATAGAAGCTGGTCAGGTAGGTCGCCGGCAAATCCTTCAGCGTGCCGGGCTGGAAGATCATGAAAAAGTTCGGCTGAAAGTTGTCCCAGTTGATCTCTCGCAGGCTGGTGACTTTCGCCTCGCGATTGACCCCGCCCACGGTAAACACCAGGTGATCGCCCAGTTTGAGCTTCAGGCTCTCGGCGACTTTGCCTTCCACTGACACGCCGGGAATGTCCTCGGGCGCCTGTTCGCTCCACCAGTTGCCGGCGGTGAGTTTATTGCCCGCCGGCAGGTCCGCCGCCCAGGTCAGGCTCAAGTCGCGCTGGATCGCGCGGTCACCGGCCGAATCCTTGCTGACGATTTCCTGCACGGGCTCGCCGTTGATGCTGATCAGGCGCCCCGGCACCACCGGGTACAGCGGCGCCGATTCTGCGGACAGTTGGATCAGGCGATCGGTGAACGCCTGTTTGTCGGCCGGGAGAATGTTCAAGGCGAAATAGTTCGGCGCGTTTTTCGGCAACTGGTTCTGCCAGGTGTCCAGCAATTCGCCGCGCAGCAAAGCGATCAACGCCATCGACAACAGGATCAAGCCGAAGGCCAGGGATTGCCCGGCAGCGGCCAGTGGATGGCGCAGCAATTGGCCCAGGCCCAGGCGCCATGGCAAGGAAGCTCGCGCCAGCATCCGGCGCAGGCTCTTCAACAGCAGCAACAGCAGGCCGCCCAGGATCAGCGCGGCGATCACGCCGCCGCCCAGCAGAGCAAAGGTCAGCACCAGGTCCAGGCTCAGGCGCCACATGATGAGCCCGAGGGCGCCGAGCGCTGCCCCGTAGACCATCCAGGTGCTGGAAGGAATCGGCAACATGTCACGGCGCAACACCCGCAAGGGCGGCACACGACCGAGAGCCGCCAAGGGCGGCAAGGCGAAACCGGCCAGGGCCACCAGCCCGGTGCCGATGCCCGCGATGGCCGGAAACAGGCCGCCCGGTGGCACGTCGGTGGGCAGCAAATCATGCAGCAGCGCAAACAGCCCGAGCTGCGCCACCCAGCCAATCAGCGCGCCGCTGAGGCTGGCCAACAATCCGAGCACCGTCAGCTGCAAACTGAACAGCACCATGGTTTCACGGCGCGACAGTCCCAGGCAGCGCAGCAAGGCACTGGCATCGAAGCGGCGCGTGGCGAAGCGCGTGGCCGACAGCGCCACCGCGACCCCGGACAGCAGGACCGCCACCAGGCTGGCCATGTTCAAGTAGCGCTCGGCTTTGCCCAAGGCGCCGCCGATCTGCCGGTTGCCATCGCGGGCATCCTGCAAGCGCTGGTTCGCGGCCAGCCCGGGTTTGATCTGTTGCCGATAGGTTTCCAGCGCTTGCGCGTTGCCGCGCCAGAGTTCGCGGTAACTGACCCGGCTGCCGGGTTGCACCACGCCGGTGGCGGCGAGGTCGCTGAGGTTGATCAGCACCCTGGGTGTCAGGCTGTAGAAATTGCCGGCGCGGTCCGGTTCGTAGGTCAGCACTCGCGCCAGTTTGAGAGTGCGCATACCGACATCGATACTGTCGCCGATCTTCAAATCCAGCGCGGTGAGCAATCGCGCTTCAACCCAGGCTTCGCCGGGTTTCGGACCGCCACCGGCTTTTTCCGGGGCAAAAGGGGCGGACGCGCTTTTCAGTTCGCCGCGCAGCGGGTAAACAGCGTCGGCAGCCTTGATGCTGGACAGTTGAATGCCATTGTCGGTGGCAATCACGCTGGAGAATTCCACGACCTGGGCATGTTCAAGGCCCAGGTCGGTGCCGCTGGTGATCTGTTCGGGTCGCGCCGGTGAGCTGCCTTCGAGCAGCAGGTCGGCACCGAGGAATTCGGTGGCGCGCAGCATCATCGCGCCGTTGAGGCGAGCGCCGAAATAGCCAATGGCGGTACTCGCAGCCACGGCGACCACCAAGGCGAAAAACAACACCCGCAGCTCACCGGCGCGGGCGTCGCGCAACAATTGGCGAATGGCGAGACTGAACAGGCGCAACAGCGGCAGGCGTGCCATCAAGGCTCCAGGGGGGCGACCAGCAGGCCGGCTTCAAGGCGGATCAGGCGCCGGCAGCGATGTGCCAGGCGTTCGTCGTGAGTCACCAGCACCAGGGTGGTGCCGCGTTCCTGGTTGAGTTCGAACAGCAGGTCGCTGATGCGCTCGCCGGTGTGGCTGTCGAGGTTGCCGGTGGGCTCGTCAGCAAACAGCACGTCGGGTTCGGCGGCAAACGCACGGGCAATCGCCACGCGCTGCTGCTCGCCACCCGAGAGCTGGCGCGGCGAATGGGTCAGGCGCTGGCCGAGGCCGACCCGTTGCAGCAACTCGGTGGCCCGTTCACGGGCATCCTTGCGGCCGTCGAGCTCCAGCGGCAGCATGACGTTTTCCAGGGCGTTCAGGCTGTCGAGCAGCTGGAACGACTGGAAGACAAATCCGACATGCTCGGCGCGGATTCGGGCTCGCTGGTCTTCATCGAGAAGGCTCAAGGCTTGCCCGGCGAGGGTGACTTCGCCGCTGCTCGGCAGGTCGAGGCCGGCGAGCAAGCCGAGGAGGGTGGATTTGCCGGAACCGGAAGCGCCAACGATGGCCAGGCTGTCGCCCTTGTTCAGTTCCAGGCTGAGTTCGTGCAGGATAGTCAGTTCACCTTCCGCGCTGGGAACCACTTTGCTGAGGTTCTTCGCGGTGAGAATGCTTGCGCCCATGGAGAATCCGATGCGTGTGTGGTTTTTGAGTGCTGGCCTGGCCTTGATGTGCATGGCCCAGAACGCAGCGGCGGGTACTGTCCTGATCGTTGGCGATAGTATCAGCGCCGGTTTCGGACTGGATACCCGCTTGGGGTGGGTGTCATTGCTCGAGCAACGGCTCAAGCGCGAAGGTTTCGACGACAGGGTGGTCAATGCGTCCATCAGCGGCGACACCAGTGCCGGAGGCCAGGCGCGCCTGCCTGCGCTGCTTGCAGAGCATAAGCCAGAGCTGGTGATCCTCGAATTGGGTGGCAATGACGGGCTGCGGGGAATGCCCCCGGCTAATTTGCAACAAAACCTTGCGTCGATGATCGACAGCTCCAGGGACAGTGGCGCCAAGGTGCTTTTGCTCGGCATGCAGCTGCCACCCAACTATGGCGCTCGTTACACCGAGGCATTTGCGAAGGTCTACAGCACGCTGGCCAACGAAAAAAAGATTGCGCTGGTACCGTTTTTTCTCGACGGCGTAGGCGGGCACCCAGACTTGATGCAGGCCGACGGATTGCACCCGGCTGCCGGGGCTCAGGACAAGTTGCTGGAAAATGTCTGGCCTACTCTGAAACCGCTGCTTTGACGCTTTTCTAGCGGCGGTGTTTCGGCTATGGTGGCGCCCCCGATTTGGAGCCCCCGATGCCGCGTCCCGCCTGGTCACTTTTTGCCTATCAACTGATCGAGCCTGACGAACAGCTGGATCTGTTCGCCTGCCAGGAAGTGCGGGTACATCTGGTGACCCGTCAACTGGAGTTGGGCGGCTCGGCAGACCGCACCTTGTGCGGCAGCCTGCTGCCGGCACAGCCACGCTGGTCGAGCGTCGACCGCCGGGTTTTCCAGGACCAACGCCTGTGTTCCCTGTGTCGCGCCATCCTCGAATCGCAAAAACGCGGCACCTCGCCGATCTGGCCAGAGCTGCGCTTCGAGCTCTGACGGATAAAAGATAGCGTGCTATCGGCCAACTCCCCGAAATTCCGGGCGTCGGTGTACAATCCCGTTTTTACCCTTGTCGATCATGCGAAGGACTTTCCGGATGTTGCCGCGCTTTCCTGCTGTCACCCGCTGCCTGACGCTTGCCGCCCTTTGTGCAGCAGGCCCCGTAGCAGCATTGGAGTTGCCCCTGCCACCGCCCGGTGAAGACATCGTCGGCCAGGTTCAGGTCATCAAGGCCAAGTACGAAGACACCTTCGCCGACCTTGGCACCACTTACGATCTGGGTTACTCCGAGATGGTCGCGGCCAACCCGGGCGTCGATGCCTGGCTGCCAGGCGCCGGTACCGAAATCATCCTGCCGACGCGCTTCATCCTGCCGCCAGGCCCGCGTGAAGGCATCGTGATCAACCTGGCTGAATACCGCCTCTACTATTACCCGAAAGGCCGGAACGTGGTGTACACCTTCCCGCTGGGCATCGGTCGTGAGGGCTGGGGTTCGCCTATCGCCCACACCACCATCACCGCGAAAACGCCTAACCCGACCTGGACGCCTCCAGCGTCGATCAAGGCCGAGCACGCCGCCGATGGTGATCCGCTGCCGAACGTGGTGCCGGCCGGTCCGGATAACCCGCTGGGGCCGTTCAAGTTCAGCCTGGGCACACCGGGCTACCTGATTCACGGTTCGAACAAGAAATTCGGTATCGGCATGCGCACCAGCCATGGCTGCTTCCGGATGTTCAACAACAACGTACTGGAAATGGCGAGCATGGTGCCGGTCGGTACGTCGGTGCGCATCATCAACGACCCGTACAAGTTCGGGGTCAGCGGTGGCAAGGTCTACCTTGAAGCGCACACGCCGCTGGACGACAACGGCAACCCGTCGGTGGTCGACAAGCACACCGCGGTGATCAACGCGATGCTCAAGCGTGAAGACATCACCAACAACCTGCGCATGGACTGGGATGTGGTGCGGGATGTGGTTGCCGCTGAAGATGGCCTGCCAGTGGAAATCGCTGTGCCGAATACGTCGGCGCCGATGGTCACGAGCGCACCGATCGATCCGCTGCAGTAACGCTTGAAAGAAACCCGTCGATGCTGGCCGCATCGGCGGGTTTTTTATTGCCCGGATAAAACACCGGGCAATAAAAAAGCCGACCCAAAAAATGGGTCGGCTTGATAACAACCCCGAAGGATTATTACTTGCGGCTAGCTTTGTCCAGCATGCGCAGAGCACGCTCGTTAGCTTCGTCAGCAGTCTGTTGTGCTTTTTGAGCAGCAGCCAGAGCTTCATCAGCTTTACGGTAAGCTTCGTCTGCACGAGCCTGGGAGCGAGCAGCTGCGTCTTCAGTAGCGGTCAGACGTGCTTCGGTTTCTTTCGATGCGCTGCTGCAACCGGTAGCCAGAACTGCGGCCAGAGCCAGAGCAGAGAATTTCAGAACGTTGTTCATCGTGTTCCCCTTCAAGGACTTTCTATTAAGTAGCTATCTCCTCAGAGTGAGGAATTAGCCGGCGTACATACTACCCATTACTTGTCGTAAGTAAACTGACGTAAAGCAAGAAGCAAAAAAAATTGTAGGCGTTGATTCTTTTTCGGGCAACTTTTAACTGCATTGTTTAAAAAATATCCAGCTACGAAGCCCGAGCTGAGCGATCTGCCGGACAAAAGTTCCGTGTCTAAACCGCTGTTTTTTCAGTGTAGGCTAAACTCCGGCTACATGGATTCGTCTATACTTTCGTTCGGATTTTGCGCGCTGCCTCTCATATCTTTATCCATGTTGAGGTGACTTTAAGAAGGGGCGCTCGTCTTAAGTCTCAATATCCGGCAATGTTCAGGCTATCGACCCCAGCAGACCCTTGGGCGAGCCGTCCCTGCATGACCCGGAGCAGCACCCGCCACCCAGCATGATGACGAGCGTACCTTGAGCATTTTTGCCATTGGTGCCTACTATTTGTACGTGCCCGGTTGCGCGAGTTTGGTGCGGCTCTTCTCGGTGTCCATTCAGGCACGGGGTGGCGTAGAGGTTCCTTCGCCGGAAAAACATCGGTAAGGTAGGGGTCAAAATTCAAGACCCGCGAGGAGTAGTGATGAGCGAGGCGTTGTCCATCCACCATGACCAGGCTGGTCATCAGTTCGAGACCAATGTGGACGGTCATCGTGCCTACCTGACCTATATGGACCTGGGAAAGCAGACCCTGGATATTTACCGCACCTTCGTGCCGAATGCACTGCGTGGTCGCGGTATCGCGGCTGCATTGACCGAGCAGGCGCTGCAATACGCTGAAGAAATGGGCTACACCGTGATTCCGTCGTGTTCCTACGTGGAGCGCTACATGGAGCGTCACCAGCGCCATGCCGCCAAGCTGAGCCAGTGACCTTTCAAAAAACAAACGCATAAAAAAACGCCGGGTTTAGCCCGGCGTTTTTTTGTCTGCAATTTATTGATTGCAGCGCAGCGCGATCAGTTGCGTTCGCGTTTTGGCAGTACATCCTTGAGCTTGGCATGCATGCTGCGCAAGGTGTTTTCGGTGGCAGACCAATCGATGCAGGCATCGGTGATCGACACGCCGTACTGCAAATCGGCGAGGTCTTTCGGGATCGCCTGGCAGCCCCAGTTCAGGTGGCTTTCGACCATCAGGCCGATGATCGACTGATTGCCTTCCAGGATCTGATTGGCAACGTTTTCCATTACCAGTGGTTGCAACGCCGGGTCTTTGTTGGAGTTGGCGTGGCTGCAGTCGACCATGATGTTCGGCTTGATCTTCGCTTTGTTCAGCGCCTGCTCGCACAGGGCAACGCTGACCGAATCATAGTTCGGCTTGCCGTTGCCGCCGCGCAGTACCACGTGACCGTAGGCATTGCCCTTGGTGGTGACGATCGAGACGCCACCTTCCTGGTTGATGCCCAGGAAACGGTGCGGGCTGGAGACCGATTGCAGGGCGTTGATCGCCACGGTCAGGCCGCCGTCGGTGCCATTCTTGAAGCCGACGGCCGAGGACAGGCCGGAAGCCATTTCACGGTGAGTCTGGGATTC
Organism: Pseudomonas sp. PB120; assembly: GCF_009761815.1. Classification (GTDB taxonomy): domain Bacteria; phylum Pseudomonadota; class Gammaproteobacteria; order Pseudomonadales; family Pseudomonadaceae; genus Aquipseudomonas. The sequence goes on along the minus strand of NZ_RWIN01000008.1, from coordinate 33,209 downwards.
GGTGGTGCGTGCGCCGATGGCCGACCAGCTGATCAGGTCCTGCAAGTATTGCGGGGAGATCGGGTCGAGGGCTTCGGTCGCGGTCGGCAGGCCCATTTCAGCCAGGTCCAGCAACAACTGGCGGCCGATGTGCAGGCCATCCTGAATCTTGAAGGAGTCGTCCAGGTACGGGTCGTTGATCAAGCCTTTCCAGCCGACGGTGGTGCGTGGCTTCTCGAAATACACGCGCATGACCAGATACAGGGTATCGGACACTTCGGCCGCGAGGACCTTCAGGCGCTCGGCGTATTCGTGGGCAGCCTTGATGTCGTGGATCGAGCAAGGCCCGATGACGACAAAGAGGCGGTGGTCGGTGCCGTCAAGAATGTTGCGAATGACTTCGCGACCCTTGGTGACGGTGCGCAGGGCAGCGTCGCTCAGAGGGATATCACGCTTGAGCTGATCAGGGGTGATCAGCGTCTCGTTGGAAGCGACGTTTAGGTCGTTGATCGGTAAATCAGCCATCGTTTACTCGTCAGGTCACGGGTGCCGGCCGCCAGCGAACCCGCGCGGCGGAGCACAGCAAATTAAGCGCGTCGGGGAGCAGAACCTTAGCGCGTTACACCGTGGCTAGACAATGGGCAAGCTGCGGTTTAATCCAGCACTGGCTGAGCAAAAGCCTTGCGAACCGTGTCGTGGGAGAACTCGTCGGCGTGCTGCTGGACCCATTCGAGGGCGAGGGCCTGAGTTTCCTTCAGGTCGTCGTGCGCGTCGCGCAGGCGACAGTAGCGTTCGATCTGGCACACTTGTTCGCCCATTCGCGCGCTGAACAGCATCTGTTCGTCGACAAACGCGATGCCCACCAGATAGCCGCGTTTGCGCCGCAGGCACCAGGCCACATAGCCCAGGTAACGTAGATCAGGGTTCAAGGTTGGCATGCGAACTTCGAGCGCCGTACCGTGGCGCCAGGCACGGTGGTAATTGCAAGCCATGCCGCCGAGGCTGATAGTGTGCAGCCGTTGCCGCGAAATGCACTCATGTTTGAGCAACGTTAATTCAACGGGCACATCGTCAGGGTGAGGAAGAAAACGTCCCATGAACACGGACTCCATGTGTCGGCCATCTGACATTGTTTCCCCCAGTATAGTGGTCGAATCAGAGCTGACCGATTTCGACGCCGACCAACGGCTGCTGGCAATGAGCGGCGTGTCGCTGGTGATTTTCACCAGCGTCGGCTGCGCCAGCTGCCGTTTTGCCCGCGAGCAGTTGCCACGACTCGATCTGGACGTCGACCGGCTGTGCTGGATCGACGCCGGAAACAATGGCGGCGTGGTCGAGCGTTATCAGGTCTTTCACTTGCCGGCGCTGTTTGTAGTGCGCGACGGCGAGTTCTTCGGAGCACTTAAATCGCGCCTGACCGGCCCCGAGCTCAATGCTGCGGTGGGTCAGGCCCTGAGTCGAATTGCAGAGGAGTTGCCATGATGGGGGCAGTTGCCAAACCGACAATCGGTATTATCGGGACCGGCGCAATTGGCGGGTTCTACGGGGGGATGCTGGCGCACGCCGGCTTCGATGTGCACTTCCTGTTGCGCAGTGAGTTTTCAGCCGTGGCCGAAAATGGCTTGCAACTCGACAGCGCGGTGCACGGCGCACTGAAGTTGAACCCGGTGCAGGCCTATTCGTCGGCCGAAGACATGCCGCCGTGCGACTGGCTGCTGGTGGGCGCAAAAACCACCCATAACGCTGAGCTGGCGCCGGTGATCCTTCAAGCGGCGGCGCCAAATGCGAAGGTGTTGCTGTTGCAAAATGGCCTGGACGTCGAAGACAGCCTGAGTGAATTGCTCCCCGATTCGCTGCACGTGCTCGGTGGGCTCTGCTATATCTGCGTCCATCGCGAGGGGCCGGGCGTCATTACCCACCAGGCGCTCGGTACGGTGAACGTTGGCTACCACAGCGGTCCCGCGACCGATGGCCCGGCGCGCATGGCGATTGTCGATGAGGGTGTCGACTTCTTCCGCGCTGCCGGCATCGACTCCCACCCCATGGCGAACCTGCATCAGGCGCGTTGGCAAAAACTGGTCTGGAATATTCCCTACAACGGTCTGTCGGTGTTGCTGGGCGCCGGCACCACGGCTCTCATGGCCGATGCCGACAGCCGGGAACTGATCAAGGCATTGATGGCCGAAGTGGTGCAGGGCGCCATCGCCTGTGGCCACGAAGTGCCGGCCGGTTATGCCAACCAGTTGTTCATGGTCACCGAAAAAATGCCGGACTACTGGCCGAGCATGTACCACGATTTCCTGCACAAGCGACCGCTGGAACTGGCGGCGATTTACGCCCGCCCGTTGGCAGTGGCCAAGGCCGCGGGATGCGAGTTACCGCGAATCGAGGCGCTGTATCGAAGTTTGAGTTTTATCGATCGACGCAATACCTGAGTCGATCAACCTGAGGGGGAAGGGCATGGCGAAGACCATCGACGACAAACTGGTGCTGGCGATTTCTTCGCGGGCCCTGTTCGATCTGAGCGAGAGCCACAAGGTTTACCTGTCGAGCGGCGTCGAAGCCTATCGGCAATATCAGATCGAGCACGAAGACGAAATCCTCGAGCCCGGTGATGCATTCCCCCTCGTGCAAAAACTCTTGAATCTCAATAACAGTCTGGGTCGTGCCCGGGTCGAGGTGATCCTGGTGTCGCGCAACAGTGCCGACACCGGTTTGCGCGTGTTCAACTCGATTCACCATTATGGGCTGGCGATTTCCCGCGCGGCGTTTGTCGGCGGGCGCAGTCCGTATCCCTACCTCAAGGCCTTTGGCTGCGACCTGTTTCTGTCGACCCATGCCGAAGACGTGCGCAGTGCACTGGACGCCGGGTTCGCGGCGGCGACGATTCTGTCGGGTGGCGCCAGTCGTGCGGCCAGCGATGAATTGCGCATTGCCTTCGACGGTGACGCGGTGCTGTTTTCCGATGAATCGGAGCGGGTCTACCAGGCCGGTGGTCTGGAAGCGTTCCAGGCCAGCGAGCGTGAAGCCGCCCGTGAGCCCTTGCGCGGTGGCCCGTTCAAAGGCTTCCTCGCCGCACTCAATCTGTTGCAGCGTGAGTTTCCGGACGATGACTGCCCGATTCGCACCGCCCTGGTGACGGCGCGGTCGGCACCGGCTCATGAGCGGGTGATTCGCACGTTGCGTGAGTGGGACATTCGTCTGGATGAGTCGCTGTTCCTCGGTGGCCTGACCAAGTCGGCCTTCCTCGAAGCCTTTGCCGCCGACGTGTTTTTTGACGATCAGGCCGGCCACTGCGAACTGGCCCGCGAAGTCGTCGCCACCGGTCACGTGCCACACGGCATCAGCAACGAGCAAAAAGTTTAGCCTTTGGTTCAACACGTTACGCGGCACGTCGTAGTCGTCAAGGCACTGCTAAGCTGAATCAAATCTCCGCCATGTTGGCTCGCGAGGAGGTCATATGATTCGTTCGATGCTGTATGCCACTGACCTCGGGCTGTATGCACCGTTGGTGATGCAGCATGCCCTGGCGCTGGCCCGGACATTCAATGCCGACTTGTATGTGGTGCACGCGGTCGAGCCGATGGGGCTGTTCGCCGAGTCGGTGCTCCAGAGCTACCTCGACGAGCAGGCGTTGAACGAATTCCACAGTCAGGGCTTGAGCACGGTGATCGCCAACATCGAGCAGCGGGTGCTTGACAGCTTTCGCGAAGAACTGGGAGATGAGGGGGAGCAGGACCTGGAACGGATCAGGGCGGTGCGGGTGCTTCAAGGGGACCCGTCGCAGGTGATTCTCGACCAGGCGCAGAAACTCTCCGTGGATTTGCTGATCGTAGGTAGTCATAGCCATGGTGCTGGCGCGGAAACGCCTTTGGGCAGGACCGCAGCGCGGGTATTGCAGTTGGCACGGGTCCCGGTCTATCTGGTGCCACTGGTAGAACGTCGTCGGCAAGGGGATCGCTAGAACAATAGTGGCAGTTTGATAAAAAAGTTCTAGATTTATTCTTCAAACCATTAATATAGTTATATACCGTCGCTGATGCCCGTGGCGTCTACCTGCTTTGAGGGATTCATATGAAGCTTCAACAATTGCGCTACATCTGGGAAGTGGCGCACCACGACCTCAACGTTTCCGCTACTGCCCAAAGCCTTTACACGTCACAACCGGGCATCAGCAAGCAGATCCGCCTGCTGGAAGACGAATTGGGCGTCGAGGTCTTCGCCCGCAGCGGCAAGCACCTGACCCGCGTCACCCCGGCCGGCGAACGCATCATCACCACCGCCGGCGAAATCCTGCGCAAGGTTGAAAGCATCAAGCAGATCGCCCAGGAATTCTCCAACGAGAAGAAAGGCACCCTGTCGATCGCCACCACGCATACCCAGGCGCGTTATGCCTTGCCACCGGTGATCAGCAATTTCATCAAGCAATACCCGGACGTTGCCCTACATATGCACCAGGGTTCGCCGATGCAGATTGCCGAAATGGCCGCTGACGGCACCGTGGATTTTGCCATTGCCACCGAAGCGCTGGAGCTGTTCGGCGATCTGGTCATGATGCCGTGCTATCGTTGGAACCGCTGCGTCGTCGTGCCTCAGGGCCATCCGCTGACCAAGCTGTCGAAGCTGACCCTCGAAGCCCTGGCCGAATACCCGATCGTGACCTACGTGTTCGGTTTCACCGGTCGTTCCAAGCTTGACGAAGCCTTCAGTCATCGCGGCCTGACGCCGAAAGTGGTGTTCACCGCAGCCGACGCCGACGTGATCAAGACCTATGTCCGACTGGGTCTGGGTGTGGGCATCGTGGCGAAAATGGCGGTCGATACCAAACTCGACAACGACCTGGTGGTGCTCGATGCCAGCGAACTGTTCGAGTCCAGCATCACCAAGATCGGTTTCCGTCGCGGCACTTTCCTGCGTGGCTTCATGTGCGACTTCATCGAGAAGTTCGCCCCGCACCTGACCCGCGAAGTCATGGCCAAAGCCATTCAGTGCCACAACAAGCAGGAACTGGAAGAGCTGTTTGATGGCGTCGAACTGCCGGTCCACTAATGAGGTGGCCTGCCTCGCCGGCCACCTCGTCTAGACCACCTCGGTAACAGCAAACTGTTGCCGAGCGCCCGCCACCAGAATCTCCACCTCGTCCCCTTCGAACTTGCCCAGCAGGCTTTTGCCCAGCGGTGAGCGGGGGGTGATGACGGTAATCCACTGCCCGACCAGGTCGACCTTCAGTCCCGCCGCATCGGGTGCCAGAAACAGCCATTGCTCGCGACCCTTTTCGTCTTCCAGGCCAAGCAGGGCGCCGACCTCGATACCGCGCTGGTCGTCGTAAGGGCGCAGGGCCAGGTTCTGGCACAGCGTCAATGACTGCCTGATTTCCTCCACCCGTTTCGCTTGCCCGGCGGCCAGATAAGACGCCTCCAGGCCCAGGGTGTCGTATTTGTTTTCGGCGATGTTTTCTTCGTGGGTCGCCGTTTCGTAAGCGGTTTGCGCCGCACGTTCGGCGATATCGAGATCAACCCGCAGCTTGTCGAGAATCAGTTGGTGGACGGTGTGCTTATTCATGATCAATCGCAGAATTGCAGGACATTGGCGCGGCTTTTTTCGCTGGGCGCGGTCTGGTCCTGTTGCAGCCAGAACTGGCATTTCGGGTTGGACAGGTTGCGGCTGGTGCTGCGCGCCTGATCCATTCGTTGTGCCTGCTCGTTCTTGCGCAGGTTCTCTTCGTATTGCTGGAATATCGGGCTCTGCGGCGGAATATCCGGCACCGGTTGTGCCACCACCGGCGGCTTGGCCAGTTGCTCGACCGTTTGCGCGACGGGCGCCAATTGTTCGCTGAACAGCAGGCGGGAGGCGAGCCAGCAGGTCAGCGCGATTGCGAGGAAACCCAGCCACATACCGAGGGCAATGCTGCCGGTCAGTTGCAGAGCGTTGAGCTGGATCGGCAAGCGGCGGCGCGGGTTGGGACGGTAGGGCATGACTGCCTCCTGGCGGGTGATCGCGGGCGAGTGGCGATTGTCGCATGAAGATTAATCGACGTCGGCTCTTCTGCACGGGGTAATTTATGCGGACAATCGGCGCCTTTGCCAACAGGAGCCTGGAATGCCTGAACTGTCTCAAATGAAGAGCTGCCGGCGCTGGGATATTTTTTGCACCGTGGTCGACAACTTTGGCGACATCGGCGTGACCTGGCGACTGGCCCGCCAACTGGTGGCTGAACATTCGGTGGCCGTGCGTTTGTGGGTCGATGATCTGCGGGCCTTCGAACGCCTCTGCCCGGCCATCGACATCCATGCCGCCGAGCAATGGCAGGAAGGCGTCGAGGTCCGACAGTGGCCGGCCGACTGGTTACCCGCCGAAGCGGCAGACGTGGTCATCGCCGCCTTCGCCTGTCAGCTGCCGAGCGCTTACATGGAGGCCATGGCCGTCGGGGAAAAGCCGCCGCTGTGGATGAATCTCGATTACCTGAGTGCCGAAGACTGGGTGATCGGATGCCATGGCTTGCCGTCGGTGAAATACAGGAGTGTGCAGAAATTCTTTTTCTTTCCGGGGTTCCAGAAGGGCACCGGTGGCTTGCTGCGTGAAAGAGGATTGCTGGAGCGTCGTCGGCAATTTCAGCAAGATCCCGAAGCGCAGCGAACATTCCTGCAAGGTTTAGGAATTGATCGGGCGCAGGGCGCGCAATTGATCTCGTTGTTTGCCTACGAAAACCCCGGTCTGGCCAGTTGGCTGGATGTGCTGGCCGCCGATACGACCCCCACGCATCTGCTGGTGCCCGAAGGGCGGATTCTGGGAGACGTCGAACGCTGGCTCGGTATCGACGGGTTGCAGGCTGGCGCGGTGCATGTGCGTGATGCGGTGACCGTGCAGGTGCTGCCGTTCGTCCGACAGGATCAGTATGACCACCTGCTGTGGTGCTGTGATTTCAACGCCGTGCGCGGCGAAGATTCGTTCGTCCGCGCGCAATGGGCGGGGCGGCCGATGCTCTGGCACATCTATCGGCAGGACGAAGACATCCACCTGGACAAGCTCGAAGCCTTCCTGACGTTGTACACAAAAGGGCTTTCCACGCCTGCTCGCGAGGCGATCAGCGGTCTTTGGCGTGAGTGGAATGCCGGTCATGATATGTCCGGTCACTGGCTCGCGACTCGTAAACATTGGCCCGAACTGCAAAAACATGCCGAAGCATGGTGTCTGGAACAGGGCTTGCAGGCGGATCTTGCCGCAGCGCTGGTACAGTTTTACCTAAATTGGATATGATACGCGGCCTAGATTTTTGTAAATCCCATCCAAATTCGGATATTCGCAATGAAAACTGGTAAAGAACTGAAACCCGGTACCGTGATCCGTCTCGAAAACGATCCATGGTTGGTTCAGAAAGCTGAATTCACCAAATCCGGTCGTAACAGCGCGATCATGAAGACCAAGCTGAAAAACCTGCTGACCGGTTACAAGACCGAGATCGTTTACAGCGCCGACGACAAACTGGACGACGTAATCCTCGACCGCAAAGAAGCGACCCTGTCCTTCATCAGCGGCGACACCTACACGTTCATGGACACCACCGACTACACCATGTACGAGCTGAACGCTGAAGACATCGAAAGCGTTCTGCCGTTCATCGAAGAAGGCATGACCGACGTTTGCGAAGCCGTATTCTTCGAAGGCCGTCTGGTTTCCGTAGAGCTGCCGACCACTATCGTGCGTCAGGTTGACTACACCGAAGGTTCCGCTCGCGGTGACACTTCCGGCAAGGTGATGAAGCCTGCCAAACTGAAGAACGGTACCGAGCTGTCGGTTGCTGACTTCATCGAAATCGGCGACATGATCGAGATCGATACCCGCGAAGGCGGTTCCTACAAAGGCCGTGCTAAATAAGCACAGCTTCAGGAATGAAAAAGCCCGACCATTGAGTCGGGCTTTTTTTGTGCCTTCAAAAAACACCCCGATCTCTGTAGGAGCGAGCTTGCTCGCGATGGAGGTCCAGACAACGCGGGCATACAGATAGCCCGCGTTATCGTTGACGACCATCGCGAGCAAGCTCGCTCCTACAGGGGCGGCGGTGTTATTTCTTCAGGTGTTGCTTGAGCTCTTCAGAAGCCTGCAGCATCGCCGAACGCACCGCTGGCACCTGGCTCACTACGTTGAGCAAACCATAATCGTGGATCATGCCGTTGTAGCGAACCGAGGTCACCGGTACACCCGCCTCGTCGAGTTTGCGCGCATACGCTTCACCTTCATCGCGCAACACATCAGCTCCCGCCGTCTGCACCAGCGCCGGTGGCAAGCCCTTGAGTTGCGCCGGGGTTGCCCGCAGTGGCGAGGCGTAAATTTCGTTACGCTGATTGGCATCGGTGGTGTAGTTGTCCCAGAACCACTTCATCATGTTTTTGGTGAGGAAGTGCCCCTCGGCAAACTGGTTGTAGGACGCTGTCTCGAAGCTGGCATCCGTCACCGGCCACAACAGCACCTGGAACTTGATCGACGGTGTGCCCTTGTCCTTGGCCATCAGCGCAACCACTGCCGCCATGTTGCCACCGACGCTGTTACCCGCCACCGCCAGGCGCTTGCTGTCGACGTTGATCTCTTTACCGTGCTCGGCCACCCACTTCGTCGCGGCGTACGCCTGGTTGATCGCAACCGGGTAATGCGCTTCCGGTGACGGGGTGTAATTGACGAACACCGCTACCGCGCCCGAACCCGCGACCAGGTCACGAACCAGCCGCTCGTGAGTCGGGAAATCCCCCAATACCCAGCCGCCGCCGTGGAAGAACATGAACACCGGCAACTCGCCTTTGACACCGGCCGGCCGGACGATGGTCAGGCTGAGCGGTTGGCCGTCGACTTGAATGGTCTTCTCGCTGACATCCGCTTTTGGCAGCGTCAATTTCACCCCGGATTGCGCGCCCACCAGTACGGCGCGGGCTTCTTTGGGGGTGAGTTGTTCCATCGGTTTGCCGGTGCCGGCGTTCAGGACATCGAGGAACGCCTGGGTGTTGTGTTCAACCCCGTCGCCCGCGAATGCACTGTGGATGGACAGGGCGAGAAGGGTACCGGTCAAGACTTTGCTAAAAGTGTTCATGTTGGTTTCCTGTTCGGGCCTTGAGCTCAGGGGTTAGACGGTTACGTGCAGACGCACATCAACGTTGCCACGGGTGGCGTTGGAGTACGGGCAGACCTGGTGAGCCGCGTCGACCAGGCTTTGCGCGTCGGCTTGTTCAAGACCCGGCAGGCTGATGTGCAGGTCAATGTCCAGACCGAAACCACCAGGGATCTGACCGATGCCGACGTGGGCGGTGATCGACGCGTCGTTCGGGATGGTGCGTTTGGTCTGGCTGGCAACGAATTTCAACGCGCCGATGAAGCAGGCGGAATAGCCGGCTGCAAACAGTTGCTCAGGGTTGGTCGCTGCACCGCCGGCACCACCAAGTTCTTTCGGGGTGGCGAGCTTGACGTCGAGGATGTTGTCGCTGGAAACCGCACGACCGTCACGGCCGCCAGTGGAGGTTGCGATTGCGGTATAGAGAGTTTGCATGATGTAGGCCTCGTTTCGGGTTTGGATGATTTGCGCTAAATGTTTGCGCGCTAAGTAAGTGCGAAATGAATGTATCGCGCTAATGGTTAGTGCGCAAGATAAATTTTCAAAGATTTTTGCTGAAGGGATGCGTACGCGTAAATGTGGAAGGGCGAAAGTACCGGCGTAGAGCGGTCGGCGGGGGGTAAGCGCAGTAGATTTTTTTGGGGGGGCTGGCAGGCAAAGCTGATACTTAGGACCGCCGCAAAACACTGTAGGAGTGAGCCTGCTCGCGATGGCGGTGTGTCAGCCAGCGTAGATGCTGAATGTCACACCGCTATCGCGAGCAGGCTCACTCCCACAAGGGATAGGTGGAGGGCAGGAAGATCAGAGGTTATCTTGCAGATTGCTACGCAACACTTGCAGCTCCGCTTGCAGCTTGTTCAAACGCTCCACCGTCATGCCGCTGGCGCCGAGGATGCATTGGGGGACGGTTCGCGCCCGCTCCCGCAAGGCACGACCCTGCTCGGTGAGTTCAACGATCACCACCCGCTCGTCCTCCCGGCTACGGGTGCGGCTGAGCAAGCCTTCGGCTTCCAGGCGTTTGAGCAACGGGGTCAGTGAGCCGGGATCGGTCAACAACCGCGTGCTGATTTCGCCTACCGTCAACCCGTCCCGTTCCCACAGCACCATCATCGCCAGGTACTGCGGATAGGTCAGGCCCAGCGCTTGAAGCAGTGGTTTGTACACTTTGGTCATCATCAGCGACGTGGAGTGCAGGGCGAAGCAGGCCTGGTTATCCAGCAGCAGGTGATCGCAGTTATCGGGGGTGTCGTGCTCGGTGCTCATGTCGATGCCTTGATCTGTGATGATCTCAAATTTAGTGGGCGATTCTTTAATGCGCCAGATAATTCTAGCCTAGTGCTGTTCGAGGGTGTTTTGCAACGCCAGGTCCCACGGTGGAATCGGACTGAAGCGGGTTTTCAGGTATTCCAGCAACAAACGACTCCGGGCGTTGGGCTGTTGCTCCAGGCGCAGCGCGTAGATCCCGGTGCTTTCTGGCTGAGGAAGACCGTTTTCGCAAAACAGCGGCAGCAGTTCACCGCGCAGCAAATACTCGCTGGCGAGCCAGGTCGGCAAATGTGCGATGCCCAGCCCGGCCAATGCGCCGCACACCAGCGCTTCGGCATTATTGGCACTCATGCGAATGCGCGCCGGACGATGCAAGTGCATCTGTCCGTCACGTTCGAAGCGCCAGGCGAACAGCGGGGCCAGTCCATCCCAGTCGACACCATCGTGTTCAATCAGCTGTGTCGGATCGGTCGGCACGCCACGGCGTTTCAAATAGTCAGGGCTGGCGCACGCAATGCGCACCATACTTGCCAACGGCGTGGCCACCAGCCGCGTATCGGCCATTTGCCCGGCGCGCAGCACCAGATCGACTTTGCCCAGGTTCAAGCCTTGCATGTCGACAAAGCTGTCAATCAAGTGCAATTGCACGTCGAGGCCAGGGTAATGCATCAGAAAGTCCGCAATCACTGGCGCCAGGTGTCGGCGCCCGAAGGCGGCGGGCGCATCGATCCGGATCAAGCCTTCCGGCGCGCTGCTCAAGGACACCGCTTCCGCCCGGGCCAGTTGCAGTTCCGCGACGATTCGCCGGGCACGCTCGGCAAACGCCAGCCCCGCCGAGGTCGCGCGCACCGCGTGGGTGCTGCGAATGAACAACTGACTGCCTACAGCGTTTTCGAGGCTATCAATGCGCCGGGCCACGGCTGACGGAGTCAGCGGATGGCGACGAGAGGCCGCGGAAAAGCTACCGGTTTCCAGCACATCGAGAAACAGGCCCAGTTGTTCAGTCAATTGATTGGGGTTCATGGCGTATCAGCGCTTATGCGAATTTGGCACAGCCATTGTGCGGTGCTGTGCGTTTCCCCGCCAGCGTCAACTGCGTAGGATGAATCACCTGACGTAAGGGGAAAATCGCCTGTGATTGAGTTTCTGATGTATCTGGTATTCGGCGCGGCCCTGGGCACCCTGGGTGGTCTGTTCGGCATCGGCGGTGGCTTGATCGCCATCCCTCTGTTGGGTGTGTTGTTCGGCCTCGACCAGCAGATCGCCCAAGGCACGGCGCTGGTGATGGTGGTGCCGAACGTGATGCTGGCACTGTGGCGTTATCACCAGCGCAACCGGATCGAACTACGGCATGCACTGCCGCTGGCCCTGATGGGGTTCTGCTTTGCCTGGATCGGTTCGATCTGGGCGGTGGGCATCGATGCGCAAACCATGCGCATCGGATTTGTCGCGTTCCTGGTCGCGCTGTCGGCCTACAACCTGGTGCGCATGTTCAGCGCCAACACACCGGTTTCTTCGCAGATGAATTATTCATGGCCGTGGCTGGGCGTACTCGGCGCGGCGTCCGGCGCCATGGGCGGGTTGTTTGGCGTGGGCGGGGCGGTGGTGGCGACGCCGGTGCTGACCAGTGTGTTCGGCACCAGCCAGGTCGTGGCCCAGGGCCTGTCGTTGGCATTGGCACTGCCCAGCACGGGCGTCACGCTGGTGACTTATGCGGTCCACCATCAAGTGGACTGGATGATCGGCGTGCCCTTGGCTGTCGGTGGTCTGATGAGCATCAGTTGGGGCGTGAAAATAGCCCACGCGCTGCCGGAGCGGTTGTTGCGCGGGCTGTTTTGCGGCTTTCTGGTGCTCTGTGCGGTGATGCTCGCCTTTAAAGTTTGAAGCCTTCGACGATGTGCTCGGCCAGGCATTCGGTGATTGGCGACGGGTTGTGCAGGTTGCGCACCAGCATGATGCTCGCCTCGGGCAGCACCGGCAGGCCTTCCGCCTCGCCAAGAATGCGCATGTCGGGCGTGATCAGGCTTTCCAGTTGCGCGGTGACGGCCAGGCCGGCGCTGACCACCGCCATGATCGCCGACAGGCTGTCGCTGTTGTACGCCACGCGGTAGTCACGGCCCACGGCATCAAGGGCATTGCACGCCCACATCCTGCAGAAACAATCACTGTTGAACATCGCCAGCGGCAAAGGCGTCTGCTCGTGGGCGCTGAAGCATTGCGCCTCGGCCCAGACAAAATGCTCCTTGCGCAACAACTGGCCGATCTCGCTGCCGGGTTCGCGGGTGACGATGGACAGGTCCAGGTCCTGGCGCATCAACAATTGTTTGGAGGATTCGCAGTGCACCTCGATCTGGATCAGCGGATATGACTGGGCGAATCGCCGCAAAATCCCAGGCAGGAAACGCATCACATAATCGTCCGGGGTACCGATGCGCACCATGCCGACCATGTGCGGCTCGCGCAAAGTATTGAACACCTCGCTGTGCAGCTTGAGGATGCGCCGGGCGTAACCCAGCAGCACCTGGCCTTCAGCCGTCAGGCGCACCTGCCGCCCGTCGCGCTGGAACAGTTGGCGCTGCAACACGTCCTCTTCCAGCCGTTTCATCTGCATGCTCACGGCAGACTGGGTTCGGTTGACCAGCTCGCCGGCGCGGGTAAAACCGCCCTGATCGGCGATGGCAACAAAGGTGCGCAACACTTCGGTGTTGATACTTGGGAAGGCTGACATTCATCAATCTCCGAGATATGTGACATCAGAAACATTCGTTGGATTGATCTTAGACCTGGGCAGAGACTGGAGCCATCTAAACGGAGGGCAACAAGATGAAAGGTCAACATGAGTATCCAGCCGTAGAAAAACACTCGGTGCACCTGGTGTCCGATCTGCTGCATAAATTCAGTCGCTGGTACGAACTGCACCGCGAGCGCGAACTGCTGGCGAGCCTGAGTGACGAAGCACTGAAGGACATCGGCATGAGCCGTGCGGACGTGGAGTTTGAGTCGGTCAAACCCTTCTGGAATGACCCGATGCACAAATGAGCAACACTCAACTACACAAACCCTCTCCCGGTGAGGTAGGTTGCGAGCAGACAAGGAGATGTTCATGCCCGCGACGCTGTCCTTTTCCCTCAAACAGGCTCGACGCATGGCGCTGGCCGCCCAAGGATTCAACGGGCGCCAGCCGCCAGCGACGATCAAACCGGTTCAGCTCAACCGCCTGATCGAGCGGCTGGGCATTCTGCAGATCGACTCCGTCAATGCTTTGGTGCGTTCGCACTACCTTCCCCTGTTTTCCCGTCTGGGTAACTACTCTTCCGATTTGCTCGACCAGGCTGCCTGGAGTTCGGGCCGACAGCGCACGCTGTTCGAATACTGGGGACATGAAGCGTCGCTGCTGCCCTTGTCGATGTACCCGTTGATGCGCTGGCGCATGCTGCGCGCGACCCGTGGCGAAGACATTTATCAGCAGCTGGCGAAATTCGGTCGTGAGCAGCAAGACACCATCCGCCGGGTGCTGGCCTCGGTGCAGACCCTCGGCGCTCTGGGTGCCGGAAGCCTTTCGACCCGCCAGGAAAGGGCAGGGCCCTGGTGGGACTGGAGCGCGGAAAAACATGCGTTGGAATGGTTGTTCGCCACCGGTGAAGTGACGGTGGCGGGGCGGCGTGGATTTGAAAGACTTTATGACTTGCCGGAGCGGGTGATTCCGTCGGCGATTCTGCAACAGCCGCTGCTCAGCGAAGCCGAAGCCCAGCGGGGGCTGTTGCTGCATGCCGCGACCGCGCTGGGCGTGGGCACGGAAAAGGACCTGCGCGATTATTTTCGCCTGAGCCCGACGGACAGCCGACCGCGACTGGCGGAACTGGTCGAGGCCGGCGAACTGTTGATGTGTGAGGTCCAGGGCTGGCGTCAGCCGGCGTACTGCCTGCCGCAGCCGACAGTGCCGCGCAAGGTCGAGTCCAGTGCCTTGCTTTCACCTTTCGATTCGCTGATCTGGGAACGCAGCCGCACCGAGCGCTTGTTCGATTTTCGCTACCGGCTGGAGATTTATACGCCGCAGGACAAACGGGTCTATGGCTATTACGTGCTGCCGTTTTTGCACAACGAACGCATTGCCGCGCGGGTGGATCTGCGGGCGGAGCGGGCGTTGGGCAGGTTGGCGGTGCATGCCGTGCATGAGGAAGCGCCGGGGCTGGATGATGAAGGGATGCTGGCGTTGGCAGTGAATTTGCGGCGGATGGCGGATTGGCTGGGGTTGGAGCGGGTGCAGCTCAATTGTCAGCGGGAGAGTGCGGGGCGGTTGCGGGTGGCGTTGGCCAGTATTGATGGTGGCTGAGCTGGGGCCCCTTTCGCGAGCAAGCTCTGCTCCTACAGATTCAGGTCGTTCACGCGGCTGGCGAACGACACATAACTGTAGGAGCAAGGCTTGCCCGCGAAGGGGGCGACGCGGTTTAACGCCGAACTTGCTTCAGCGTTTCAGCAATGAGGAACGCCAATTCCAGCGACTGATCCGCATTCATCCGCGGATCACAATGGGTGTGATACCGGTCCGACAACCCGTCCTCGGTAATCGGCCGCGCCCCACCAATGCACTCGGTCACATTCTGCCCGGTCATCTCGATGTGAATGCCACCGGCATACGTGCCTTCCGCCTGGTGCACCTGGAAGAACTGCTTCACCTCGCCCAAAATCTGCGCGAAGTCACGGGTCTTGTAACCGCTGCTGGCCTTGATCGTGTTGCCGTGCATGGGGTCGGAACTCCACAGCACTTGCTTGCCTTCACGTTGCACTGCGCGAATCAGCGCCGGCAGATGATCGCCGACTTTGTTCGCGCCCATCCGCGCGATCAGATTCAGCCGACCTGGATCGTTGTCCGGGTTGAGCACGTCGATCAGGCGAATCAGGTCATCAGGGTTCATGCTCGGGCCGACCTTGACCCCGATCGGATTGTTCACCCCGCGCAGGAACTCGACGTGAGCCCCGTCGAGCTGACGGGTGCGGTCGCCGATCCACAGCATGTGCGCCGAGCAATCGTAGTAATCGTTGGTCAGGCTGTCGCGGCGCACGAAGGCTTCTTCGTAGTTGAGCAGCAGCGCTTCGTGGGCGGTGAAGAAACTGGTCTCGCGCAGTTGCGGCGAAGTGTCCATGCCGCAGGCGCGCATGAACGCCAGGGTTTCATCGATGCGGTCAGCGAGGTGGCTGTATTTTTCCGCCAGCGCCGAGTTGGCGATGAAGTCCAGGTTCCACTTGTGCACCTGATGCAGGTCGGCAAAGCCGCCCTGGGCGAAGGCGCGCAGCAGGTTCAAGGTGGCGGTGGACTGGTGGTAGGACTGGAGCAGACGCTCCGGGTCCGGCACACGGCTTTTCTCATCGAAACCGATGCCGTTGACGATGTCGCCACGGTAGGCGGGCAGCGTCACGCCGTCGATGGTCTCGTCGTTGGCCGAGCGCGGCTTGGCGAACTGGCCGGCCATGCGTCCGACCTTGACCACCGGGCAGCCAGCCGCGAAGGTCATGACAATCGCCATTTGCAGCAACACTTTGAAGGTGTCGCGGATTTTCGCGGCGGAGAACTCGGCAAAGCTCTCGGCGCAGTCGCCGCCCTGCAACAGAAACGCTCGGCCCTGGGTCACTTCGGCAAACTGACGACGCAATTCCCGGGCTTCACCGGCGAACACCAGCGGCGGATAACTGGCCAGCGTTTGCTCGACGTGCAGCAAATGCGCCGCGTCGGGGTAGTGGGGTTGCTGCTGGATCGGCAGGGCGCGCCAGCTGTCAGGGCTCCAGGGTTGGCTCATCACAGTCTCGGTTGTTTTTCGCTCGGGCGTTCATGTTATCAGCAATTAGTGCGTGACCTGTTCCCGTCGCATCGCGGACAATCGCGTCCTTTGCCGCTTCGTGTTGCGGCAGGCCCGGGAACAATCTGGAGACGAAATGACTGAGGAGCGCGTCGAGCATCTGCTCGCCGAGGTACAGGATGAGTTCGGCGTGATTCGCGTGCTTGAGGTGGCCGACTACCGTTTCCTCGAGTTCGGTGATGCCATCGAACAGAGCTGCGTGTTCACGGCCGACCCGAGCTGGCTCGAATACGATTACACCCGTGCGATGCTGATTGGTGCGTTGTGCCACGAACAGCCTGAGAGTGCGCTGTTTCTTGGTCTTGGCGCCGGTACGCTGACCCAGGCCTGCCTCAAGTTCCTGCCGCTGGAAGATGTCGAAGCCATCGAACTGCGCCCCGACGTGCCGCGCCTGGCCATTGAATACCTGGGGCTGGATGACGACCCGCGGCTGTACATCCGCGTCGGCGATGCGCTGGAATTGCTGGATACCGCCGAGTCGGCCGACCTGATTTTTGTCGACCTGTATACCGACGTCGGTCCGGGTGTCGGCCACCTGGCGTGGAGCTTTCTGGAAAACTGTCAAAAACGCCTGAATCCGGGCGGCTGGCTGGTGATCAACCAATGGGCCACCGACGACGGCAAACCGCTGGGCGCGGCGTTGTTGCGCGGGTTGTATCACCGGCACTATTGGGAGTTGCCGGTGAAGGAGGGCAACGTGATTCTGATCGTGCCTTCGGAGCTGGATCAGGAACTGGACATGGACGGCCTGATCGCCCGTGCCGAAGCGTTGGCGCCACGGTTGGGGTATTCGTTGCAGTCATTGATCAAGGCAATTCGCCCGGCGACGTGATGCGATGAGGGTCCTGTGGCGAGGGAGCTTGCTCCCGCTTGACCGGGCTGGCGCACCAGTGCGCAGCGCTCACAAAATCTACATGATTGCCAAGATTTTTTGGGGCCGCTTCGCAGCCCAGCGTGAGCAAGCTCCCTCGCCACAAAGGTTGAGTTGTCAGCAGCCTTTGAACACACCAGGTCGCTTCTCGACCATCGACCGCACACCCTCCTTGGCATCTTCACTGCCCAACAACTTCTTCACCAAGGGCGGCAATCCCTGCGCCGCCGCCGTTTCGCCTTCATAACGCGCCTGCCGCGCAGACATCAACGTTGCCTGAACCCCCAGCGGCGCTTGCCGGGCGATGCGTTCAGCCAGTTCAATCGCTCGCGGCAGCAGGTCCTCGCTGGCCATGACTTCCTGCACCAACCCCAGGTGCAACGCGTCATGGGCGTCAAATTCATCCCCGGTCAGCAGCCAGCGCATGGCATTGCCCCAGCCGGCGACCTGATGCAGGCGCAAGGTGGCGCCGCCGAACGGAAAGATCCCGCGCTGCACTTCTTTCTGGGCGAAGCGGGTGTTGCTGGCGCAAAGATTGATGTCGGCAGCCAGCATCAACTCGATGCCGATGGTCAGGCAGTAACCCTGCGCGGCGACAATCACCGGTTTGCTGACCCTTGGGCCTGCAAACACGCCCCACGGGTCGCAACCACCGGGCGGTGCCTGCCAGCCTTCGGCCAGTGCGGCGCTGGCGCTGACCAGGTCGAGCCCGGCGGTGAAGTGCTCGCCGTGGCCGAACACCACCGCCACTCGCGCCTCGCTGTCGGCCTCGAACTCGCCATAGGCCAGGCTCAATGTGTTGAGCAGCTCGAGATCGAAGGCGTTGCGCTTGGCCACCCGATCCAGGCCAATCAACAGGACATGGCCGTGTCGTTCACGGGTTACACGGCTGGGAGCGGGTTGATTCATGGCGCAATTCCTCGGGCGGGAAGGGGCGGGATGGACGATACGGGACCTTGGGGTTGCATCGCCAGGGTGAACCGTTTTAGCGCCATCCCCAGCAGGGCCGGGCCTTTGAAAAATAGACCGTTGCACGATTATCCGCAAAGCCTGTGACACAACGGTGTATCCGTCAGTTTTCCGACAAATAATGCTCCCTTTTTGGGCGAATTCCGGTATAGTGCGCGCCGGCCTTTAACCGGGCCGCGTTTAGGTAGCGCAATTCCCCGAAGCCAGCTTCGGCTGCACGTCCGCACACCGGACTCTCCCTTGACGAATCTTTTTCATTCATTCGTTTTCGCAAATCCCCGCCGACAAAGCAGCCAGGGCGACTCTTGAGTCTTACACGGCATGCGCAGCTTTGGAGCATGGGTCTTTGCGGATGCACTTAGAGGCAGACCCATGACCCAGGAAACCGGCGGCTTCGCCGCTTTTAATCTTAATCCGAACATTCTTGCAGCCGTCATTGCGACCGGCTACGAAGAACCTTCGGCTATTCAGCAGCAATCGATCCCGATCATCATGGCCGGCCAAGACATGATTGGCCAGGCGCAAACCGGTACCGGTAAAACCGCCGCGTTCGCCCTGCCAATCCTGCACTGCATCGATCCTGCCAAGCGCGAGCCGCAAGCCCTGATCCTGGCGCCAACCCGTGAGTTGGCGCTGCAAGTAGCAACCGCTTTCGAAACCTACGCCAAGCAAATGCCGGGCGTTACTGTTGTGGCCGTTTACGGCGGCGCGCCTATGGGCCCACAACTGAAAGCAATCCGTAACGGCGCACAGATCGTTGTCGCCACTCCGGGCCGTCTGTGCGACCACCTGCGTCGCGACGAAAAAGTGCTGTCGACCGTGAACCACCTGGTTCTGGACGAAGCTGACGAAATGCTCAAGCTGGGCTTCATGGACGACCTCGAAGTCATCTTCAAGGCCTTGCCTGCTACCCGTCAGACCGTACTGTTCTCGGCTACCCTGCCACAGTCGATCCGTGCCATTGCCGAACGTCACCTGCGTGATCCGCAGCACGTGAAGATCCAGACCAAGACTCAGACCGTTACCGCGATCGAACAGGCTCACCTGTTGGTTCACGCTGACCAGAAGACCTCGGCTGTATTGAGCCTGCTGGAAGTCGAAGACTTCGACGCCCTGATCATGTTCGTGCGCACCAAGCAAGCGACCCTGGACCTGGCCAGTGCCCTGGAAGCCAAAGGCTACAAAGCCGCTGCGCTGAACGGTGACATTGCCCAGAATCAACGTGAGCGCGTTATCGACTCCCTCAAGGATGGCCGTCTGGACATCGTTGTGGCGACCGACGTTGCTGCTCGTGGCCTGGACGTTCCGCGCATCACTCACGTGTTCAACGTTGACATGCCGTACGACCCGGAATCCTACGTTCACCGTATCGGCCGTACCGGCCGTGCCGGTCGCGAAGGTCGTGCACTGCTGCTGGTGACTCCACGTGAGCGCCGCATGCTGCAAGTGATCGAGCGTGTAACCGGTCAGAAGGTTGCCGAAGTTCGCCTGCCGGACGCCCAGGCCGTTCTTGATGCCCGCATCAAGAAACTGACCAACAGCCTGTCGCCGCTGGTTGGCGATGCCGAGTCGACTCACGGTGACCTGCTGGATCGCCTGACCGCTGACATCGGTTGCACCCCGCGTGCACTGGCCGCTGCTCTGCTGCGCAAGGCTACCAACGCTCAGGCGTTGACCCTGGCTGCGATCGAGAAAGAACGTCCACTGGTGCCGAACAATGCACCGCGTGGCGATCGTCCAGAGCGTACCGGTGATCGTCCGGACCGTGGTGATCGTGAGCGTCGCGCTCCGGTTCCATTGGCTGAAGGCCGTGCTCGTTGCCGTACCGCGTTGGGTGCGCGTGACGGTATCGCTGCCAAAAACCTGCTGGGCGCCATCCTCAACGAAGGCGGCCTGGCGCGTGAAGCGATCGGTCGCATCCAGGTGCGTGACAGCTTCAGCCTCGTCGAGCTGCCGGAAGATGGTCTGGAGAAACTCCTGACCAAACTGAAGGACACTCGCGTTGCCGGCAAGCAGTTGAAGCTGCGTCGCTACCGCGAAGATTGATCCGCTTTCGAGCTGATTGATCGAACATAAAAAATCCCCGACTGGTTCGGGGATTTTTTTTTGCCTGCGTTTTGTAAGGTTCGCCGATTTCGCGATGGGCTGCGAACCCTGTGGGAGTGAGCCTGCTCGCGATGGCGGAGTATCAGCCACGTAGATGTTGGATGTGCCGGCCTCATCGCGAGCAGGCTCGCTCCCACATGGAATTGCAAGTGCTTCAGGTGTTGGCGCTAATCCGTTACCGGGCCGCCACCCGCCGTCACCACCTGCACACTCATTCGCGGTGTAGCCAGATCAAGCCCGGCTTCATCCAGGTGCCGTTTCAGCGACAGGTTGAACGCGCGGGAGACTTCCCATTGCTTGATCGGCGCGGTCTTGAATCGGGCGCGCAGGATCGCATTGCCGGACTCGAAACTTTCCACGCCTTGAATCTCCAGCGGTGACCAGATGTTGCGACGTTGCAACGGATCGGTGCGCATCTTCTGGCCGACTTCGCGCATCAGCTTGATCGCGCTGTCGATGTCCATGCTGGACGGCACCGCCACGCGGAAGATCGCGTAGCCGAATTCCCGCGAGTAGTTCTGGATGCTTTTGATTTCGCTGAACGGGATGGTGTGGACGATACCGTCGATGTCCCGCAGGCGCACGGTGCGAATGGTCAGGCCTTCGACCGTGCCCAGGTGCCCGCCGACATCCACGTAGTCATCGATGGCCAAGGAGTCTTCGATGATGATGAACAGGCCGGTGATCAGGTCGGCCACCAGCGATTGCGCGCCGAAACCGATGGCCAGGCCGATCACACCGGCACCCGCCAGCAGGGGCGTGACGTTCATGCCCATGTTGGCCAGCGCGACAATCAGGGCCACGATAAAAATCGCCACGAACAGCACATTGCGAATCAGCGGCATCATGGTTTGCGCCCGGGCATTGGCCAGGCCTTTGCGCGAGCGTGTCAGGGCGTGATGCACGGCGGTGTCGCTGAGAATCCAGATCAGCCAGGCAAAAATCAGCGTGCCGGCGAGGCTGAACAGTTTGACGCTGACTTCATGCCCTTCGCCCTCGGTGAAGGTGATTAGCGACATGCCCCAGACCCGCAAGCCGAGTTCAATGAACGTCAGCCACACCAGCAGATGGGCGAGGGTGTAGAAGAAGCTTTTCAGTCGTTCCGAGTACAGTGCGTGGCGTTTCACGCCCTTTTGCGGTTTCAGCGCATGGCGCCGCACCAGTCCGTTGATGACCATGCACAACACCAGCAACACGGTACAGATCAGCGACTGACGCAGCGCAGTGCTGGTATCGCCCGCCGAGATGAACGTGGCGAACAGCGAGATGCACACCAGCACCAGCGCCGGGACGTACCAGAAGGTGCCGAGGATATCGATGGTGTCACTGAGGGCGCGTCGAGTCAGGCGTCGCGACAGCGGCTGGTTGCGGATCAGGTGGGCAATCGGGCGGCGGAATCGCAGGATGAACAAGCCGGTGGACAGCGCCGCCATGACATTCGCGACGGTCGCGGCGGTGTGGGACAGGTGGCTGCCGAGACTGTCGACCAGACGCGGGTCGTTCAAGGCTTCACCGAACGCGGCGAAGCTGCCGATCAGCCACAGCGGACGGAACGCTTGATGCCGCAGGATATACAGCGCGCGATGGCGGTGTGGGCCGTCGAGCACCGAAAACGCGATCACGCAAATGGCGGAAAAGCAGGTGCCGACGACCAGCGCGTAGGCCAGCACCATCGCCAGGCTTTTGCCGAGTGACGAGGGCAGGGCGTAACTCATGTAGACGGTGATCACCAGCGCGATCAGCCAGGGCCCGAGTTTGCGCAAGGCGAAGCGCAACATGTCGACGGCCCTGGGGTGTTGGGGCAGTTCTTCGGTCAGACCGAAGCGCATCCGCACCCGGTGGCTGATCCAGATCAGCGCGGCGGCCAGCAGGCTCCAGACCATCAGGATTACGGCGAAGGCAAAGACCATCGGCAGCCATTCACTGGCGGGCAGCATCAGGGCCTTCAATTCATCTTTGGCCAGGCCAAACTCTTCGGACCAGCGTGTAATCGGGCTGTCGGCCCCGGAAAACTGTTTTTCGAAATTGGCCAGCGTGCCGCCAATCAGGCCCAGCACACCTTCTTCGGGGCTGGGTTGCGCCTTCTTGGTCGCGTCGCGGAGTTTCTTCAGGTCGGCGAGCAGTTTGCTGCGTTGCTGGTCATTTTCCAGGGACTTGATGACTTCATCCAGTGATTGCCCCAAGGGCTCCTGGGCTTCTGGCTGGGCCTTCGTCGAGCCGGTGAGCAGGCTCGGCAAACCGGCCGCCTGGGCAGGCGACATCGCCAGCATCGCCATGACGCAGACAAGGAAAAAGCAGGGCAGGGAGAAAAGACGAGCGAACACTAGGCGGTCAACCTTGGGATATGCAGATCGACCGAGTGTACGAGCCCGTCTAAATCAATGCGAGTCGGGGTGAAGATTTATTCGTTGAGTTTGGCGAGGATCTTGAACACCACGGTCGCGAGGATCATCAGCATGCCGACCCACATCGCAAACACACCGGCGTTTTTGTCGCGGAAGTTGAAACCGACGGCCAGCATAATCATCCCGGCAAGAATCGGGACCAGCATGGCGTGAAATGAAGACAACGAGATCATGGTGACTGCCTTGTCGAAAGAGATAATTAAAGTCTAGGTGGCTTTTGAGTGGCCGGTGGTGCTGCTGTCTGTAGGAGCGAGCTTGCTCGCGATGGACTGTAACGATTACGCGGGATTACTGGAAAAACGCGGCGTCTACAATTCCATCGCGAGCAAGCTCGCTCCTACAGGGCGCTTACGGCAGCTCCTGGCAGGCGTAAAACGCGCTCAGCACTTTGACCAGGTGGGCCAGGTCATGGCTGCCACACAGTTCGCGGATCGAGTGCATGGCGAACGTTGGCAGGCCGATGTCCACGGTGCGCACGCCCAGGTGGCTGGCGGTGATCGGGCCGATGGTTGAGCCGCAGCCCATGTCGCTGCGCACCACGAAGCTTTGCACCGGCACTTCTTCAGCCATGCACAGGTGACGGAAGAAACCGGCAGTTTCGCTGTTGGTGGCATAGCGCTGGTTGCTGTTGACCTTGATCACCGGGCCGGCGTTGAGTTTCGGGCCGTGGTTGGCGTCATGCTTGTCGGCGTAGTTCGGGTGCACGCCGTGGGCGTTGTCGGCTGAAACCAGCAGGGATTTCTGAATGGTCCGTACGAACTCATCACCCTCGGGCAGCAGGCGACGCAGGGTTTGCTCCAGCATCGGGCCATCCGCACCGCAGGCCGAGCACGAGCCGACTTCTTCGTGGTCGTTGGCGACCAGCACGCAGGTTTCGTCGGTTTCGGTCGTCAGCAACGCTTGCAGGCCGGCGTAGCAGGACAACAGGTTGTCCAGGCGCGCGCCCGCAATGAAATCACCGTGCAGGCCAATGACGGCAGCGCTTTGGGTGTCGTAGAAACTCAGCTCGTAATCGAGTACCACGTCGGCGTTCAGGCCATGTTCGCGGGCGAGTTGGTCGGTGAGTACGGCGCGGAAGTCCACGCGCTCGTCACCGGCAAATTGCGCGAGGATCGGCGGCAGTTCGGTCTGTGCGTTGATCGCCCAGCCCATGTTGGCCTCACGGTTGAGGTGAATGGCCAGGTTCGGGATGGTCGCAATCGGCGCCTTGAAGTCGATCAGTTGGCTCTCTACCTTGCCATCGCGGCGGAAGGTGACACGGCCGGCCAGGGACAGGTCGCGGTCG
Source organism: Pseudomonas sp. PB120 (assembly GCF_009761815.1). Classification (GTDB taxonomy): domain Bacteria; phylum Pseudomonadota; class Gammaproteobacteria; order Pseudomonadales; family Pseudomonadaceae; genus Aquipseudomonas. Next base: position 9,376 of record NZ_RWIN01000008.1, on the reverse strand, counting down.
AACCACGGCGCGAGCAGCGCGCCGCCATACACTTCGACACCCAGTTGCCAGAAGCCCTGGCGTTGCAATTCCGGCTGGGGTTTGACGCGCAGGCATGGGCTGTCGGTGTGCGCGCCCACCAGGCGGATGCCGCCGTGCAAGGGGGAATGACGACCCATCTTGAACGCGACGATCGAAGAGTCGTTACGGGTGACGTAGTAACGACCGTTGGCTTCGGTGGACCAGGTCTCGCGCTCGTCGAGACGCTGGAAACCTGCCGCTTCCAGGCGCTGGACCAGGCTGGCGGTGGCATGAAACGGGGTAGGGGAGGCCTTGAGGAAGTCGATCAGGCCTTGGTTCAACTCTTCGCGCATACGTAGCTCCAGACAGCAATGGCGCCAGTTTACCGTATTGGCCAGAGAATTGGCGGCGGGGTCACAGTCTCGCGTCGATTGGTGATCCATGTAGGAGCGAGCTCGCTCGCGATGAACTTGAGGGCGCCGCTGGGAGTCAGGCACCCAGCATTATCGTTTGCGACCATCGTCGGAACGCCGCCCGGAGCAGGCTCGCTCCTACAGGGAGTGATGTGTTGATGCCTAGAACGGGGCCGGGCACTCGAAACGCAGGCGTTCGCCGCTTTGCGGGTGAGTGAAGCTGAGCATGCTCGCGTGCAGGCACAGTCGTGGCCAGGCGGCCAGCGCCTGTTCGTGGGCGTACAGCCCGTCGCCCAGTAGCGGGTGGCCGATGGACAGCATGTGCACGCGCAGCTGATGGGAGCGTCCCGTGATCGGTGTCAGTTCGACACGGCACCAGTCGCCGCAGCGCTCCAGCACGCGCCAGTAGGTCAGTGCATGTTTGCCGAATTCATGGTCCACCACATGGCGCGGCTTGGTCGGCGGATCGTAACGCAGGGGCAGGTCAATGCTGCCGCTGTCCAGTTCCGGTTGACCCCAGCACAGGGCGGTGTAGGCCTTTTCCGTTTCACGGTCGTGAAATTGCCGAGACAGTTCGCGATGAGTGTCCGGGTCGCGGGCCAGCAGAATGATGCCGGAGGTTTCCCAATCCAGGCGATGGACGATTCGTGCTTCCGGGTAGCCGTTTTCTTGCAGGCGGGTAATCAGGCAATCCTTGTTGTCATCGGCCCGGCCGGGCACGGAGAGCAGCAGGGTCGGTTTATTCACCACCAGTACGGCGGCGTCCTGATGGATGATGCGGATGTTGGACAGCGGCATTAAAACAGCCTCGTAACAAACGCCAACGGCGGCTCAAGCCCCTGCCCCCACTGTAGGAGCGAGCTTGCTCGCGAGGGTGTATCAGTCACATTGATGTCGACTGGCACACCTTCGCGAGCAAGCTCGCTCCTACAGTAAAAGCAGGAAAGCTTGAGCCGCCGTGGCTCCCGACTGACCGACTAGCGGTCAGGCAGGGTGATATTGAGTTCCAGAATCGAGCAGCTACCCTGGTTTTCCAGGGCGACGTGCACGTCATCGGACCCGATATTGACGTACTTGCGGATGACTTCAACCAGTTCCTTCTGCAAGGCTGGCAAGTAATCCGGCGTACTGCGTTGGCCGCGCTCATGCGCCACGATGATCTGTAGACGCTCTTTCGCTACCGAGGCGGTACTTGGCTTCTTGTTAGCACGAAAGAAGTCAAAAATGTTCATTACCGGCCTCCAAACAGACGCTCAAAGAATCCTTTCTTCGTCACATCGAGAAACCGATGCTCCACGGTTTTGCCCAGCAGGCGATCGACCGCATCGCTGTACGCCTGGCCGGCGTCGCTCTGGTCGTCGAGAATCACCGGTACGCCAGAGTTGGAAGCCTTGAGGACCGCCTGGGACTCAGGAATCACACCCAGCAGGGTCACGGCGAGAATTTCCTTGACGTCTTCGACGCCCAGCATCTCCCCGTCGCTCACGCGTTGCGGGTTGTAGCGGGTCAGCAGCAAGTGTTCCTTGATCGGCTCTTCGCCGTTTTCAGCGCGGCGCGACTTGCTGGCCAGCAGGCCCAGCATGCGGTCCGAGTCACGCACCGACGACACTTCCGGGTTGGTCACGATAATCGCTTCGTCGGCGAAGTACATGGCCAGGTGGGCGCCTTTCTCGATGCCCGCAGGCGAATCGCACACCACGAATTCGAAATCTTCTTTAAGTGCCATCAGCACTTTTTCCACGCCTTCGACGGTCAGCGCGTCTTTATCGCGGGTCTGACTGGCGGCCAGTACGTAGAGGTTTTCCAGGCGTTTGTCTTTGATCAGGGCTTGTTGCAGGTTGGCTTCGCCGTTGACGACGTTGACGAAGTCATACACCACGCGACGCTCGCAACCCATGATCAGGTCGAGGTTACGCAAACCGACGTCGAAGTCGACGATGACTGTTTTGTGACCGCGCAAAGCGAGGCCGGTACCGATAGCGGCGCTGGTGGTGGTCTTACCCACACCACCCTTGCCGGATGTAACCACGAGAATCTTGGCCAAGGTGTTTCACCCCTAAGGAAAAAGGACTTTTAGCCCCTGAAAAACATCTCTTGAAAAACTACTGCAGTCGGACAGCCTTGGTGGAATCGGGTCCTGGGGCGGCGCTTACCTCCGGTAAACACTGCTCTTGGCCTTTTTCCTACTTCGTTTGAGCCGTTTTCGCTACGTTTTAGAGATGCTTGGAAAATGCGGCAGTATCCGTTAAAGCCGAATGATGTTCAACACATCGCCCGACAGACTCACTTGCACGCCGGAGCCCCATAACGGATCGCGGCGCAGATCTTCGGAAACCTTGTAATGGCCTGCGATGGACACCAGTTCAGCGCTCATTTGCTGACAGAAAATCCTGGCTTTCGTATCACCTTTGACTCCGGCCAATACTCGACCGCGCATTGGGCCGTATACATGGATGTTCCCGTCGGCGAGAAGTTCCGCCCCTGGGCTGACCGAGGAAGTCACCACCAGATCGCAACCCTGGGCATAGATCTGCTGGCCGCCGCGTACGGGCGAGGTGATGATTTTGGTCGGCTTGACCAACGGTTCCGCTGGTTTTTCCGGTTTTTTCTTCACCTGGCTTTCGAACGGGTCCAGCGCACGTTCCCGCGCGCCGGACGGCGGCAGCACCGGCAAGTCGACGGCGATGGCGGCGGCAATGTCTTCGATGCGGCTGGCGCGGATGGCCAGGGTGCGCAAGCCGTGCTGGCGGCACACGCGCATCAGCCCCGGCAGATCGACGGCACCTTCACTGGCCGGAAGCTTGTCCAGCGCCAGTACCAGCGGGGCGTTACTGAAAAAGTTGGGCGCCTGGGCGACTTTGGCGGCCAGCTGCCGATCGAGGCTCTCGAGGTCGTTGCGGGCCAGCTCCAGCACCGTAATGGCGAGCATGCTGCCCTTCAACTGGAACACGGGATCTTGGTCTAGCGATTCGGTTTGGCTCATGGTCGGCATACAACGGCTTGTCACGGAAAGTGCCGAGACTTATAACGAGAACGCCCGCGAGCCGCAAGCCGGGTCGAACGATGTAGAATGCGCGGCCCTTGTCTTATCGGAAGCTTTAATGGATCGCCCGCGGTTTCGAACAGCATTTCTTTCTCCACGTTTCTGGCCGCTGTGGTGCGGCTTGGGGCTGTTGTGGCTGATTGTCCAGTTGCCGTATCCGGCGTTGCTGTTTATCGGTCGAGCTCTCGGTGCATTGATGTACCGCGTGGCCGGCGACAGGCGGCGCATCGCCAAGCGCAATCTCGAACTGTGTTTCCCCGAAAAATCCGCGGCTGAGCGCAAACGCCTGCTCAAGGAAAACTTCGCCTTCACCGGCATCGCTTTTTTCGAGATGGCGATGAGTTGGTGGTGGTCACGCCAGCGCCTGGCCAAACTCGCCCACGTTGAAGGGCTGGAGCATCTGAAGAAGGCCCAGCGCGAAGGCAAGGGCGTGATTCTGATGGCGGTGCATTTCACCACGCTGGAAATAGGCGCGGCGTTGCTCGGTCAGCAGCACACCATCGACGGCATGTACCGCGAGCACAAGAACCCGCTGTTCGATTACATCCAGCGCAGTGGCCGCGAGCGCCACAACGTCGACTCGCTGGCCGTCGAGCGCGAAGACGTGCGCGGCATGCTCAAGCTGCTGCGGGCCGGCCGGGCGATCTGGTACGCACCGGATCAGGACTACGGCGCCAAGCAAAGCATTTTCGTGCCGTTGTTCGGGATTCAGGCGGCAACGGTCACGGCTACCAGCAAATTTGCCCGATTGGGCAAGGCGCTGGTGGTGCCGTTCACCCAGGAGCGTCTGGCGGATGGCAGTGGTTATCGCCTGGTGATCCATGCGCCGCTCGAAGGTTTCCCCGGCGAAACCGAAGAGGCCGATTGCCTGCGGATCAATCAGTGGGTCGAAGGCGTCCTGCGTGAGTGCCCGGAGCAATACCTCTGGGCCCATCGCCGCTTCAAGAGCCGCCCGCCGGGCGAGCCGAAGCTGTACCCGAAACGCGGTTGATCCAATCCTTTAAGCACCATGGAGTGTTGCGATGAGTCCAGCTGAACCGGTTACAGGGTTGATTCTTTCCGGCGGCGGGGCTCGGGCGGCTTATCAGGTGGGTGTGCTGGCGGCGATTGCCGAGCTGTTGCCGTTCGGCGCGAGCAATCCGTTTCCGGTGATCGTCGGCACTTCCGCCGGTGCGATCAATGCCGTCAGCCTCGCCAGTGGGGCAATGGACTTCCGCGGCGCCATCGAGCGCCTGACCGCCTTCTGGCAGGGTTTTCGCAGCCATCTGGTGCTGCGCAGCGACTGGCCAGGGGTGATCCATCAGGCCAGCCGTTTCGTGGGCCACAGTCTGCTCGGGATAGGCGCACAGGTGCCGGTGGCGTTGCTCAACAGCTCGCCGCTGCGCGGGTTGCTCAACGACAAACTGCACATGACCGGCATCGCCGAGGCCATTGCGCAAAAGCAATTGCAGGCGGTCGCGGTCACGGCATTTGGTTACGAGTCCGGGCAAGCCGTCACGTTCTATCAGGGTGGCGGCACCATCAATGCCTGGTTGCGCCATCGGCGGATCGGCATTCCGACACAATTGACCGTCGACCATCTGCTCGCCAGTTCTGCCATTCCCCTGTTGTTTGCCCCGGTGAAAATCGGCGAAGAGTATTTCGGCGACGGCGCGGTGCGCCAATCCGCCCCCATCAGCCCGGCCCTGCACCTGGGTGCCAGTCGAGTGCTGGTGGTGGGCGTCAGCGGCAACCCTCGCGGGGTCGATCCGCAGCAGCCGCTGCAACGCGCGTACACCGGTCAACAGCCAACCCTGGCGCAGATCGGCGGGCACATGCTCAACAGTACGTTCATCGACAGCCTGGAAAGCGACATCGAGTTGTTGCAGCGTCTGAATCAATTCAGTCACCTGATGCCGGACGGTACGCCGACCCGTGCGCTGGGTGTGGCACCGGTGGACGTGCTGGTGATTTCGCCGAGTCAGCCGATCGATGAGATCGCGGCGCGGCATCGGCAGGAATTGCCTGCGGCATTGCGCCTGTTCTTGCGCGGGCCGGGTGCGACCAAGACGAGCGGGGCGGGGGTGTTGAGTTATCTGCTGTTCGAGGCGGGGTATTGCAGCGAATTGATCGACCTTGGGCGGCGGGATGCGTTGGCCAAGCGGGATGAAATTTGCCGGTTTCTCGGGTTGGTGGAGCCTGTGGTTACGGCTTGAAATTTGCGGTGTGGCCATTCGCCTGTAGGAGCGAGCTTGCTCGCGATGGACGTTAACGAAAACGCGTGTTTCCTGAATAAACGCGTCGTCTTCAAATCCATCGCGAGCAAGCTCGCTCCTACAAGTTGCAATGTTTTTCAGATCAGAAGTGGAACTTCACCAGGAAGCTCGTCGTGCTCTGATCGGTCTTGAAGCCCTGGCTGTCTTCAATCCCGTACTTGTTTTTCCAGTAGTCGTACTCAACACCGACGTACAACTGCTTTTCGCCCAGGCTCAGCGCCTTGCCCAGGTCGTACTTGATCTGCGGATTGAAGTGCAGGTTGGCGTGGTATTCGCCTTTTTTGTTCACGTCATTGTCGACGACCCAGTCCATGAAACCGTCGATCAGGATGTTCGAGTCGCCGACCGGGATGGTGTAGGACCACACCGGAGTGATTTGCCAGACATCGTCACCCGCGCGGCTGCCTTCGGTCTGACGGTTGTAGAAGTTCAGCTGGAAGTAATCGAAGCCCGGAATGGCCAGGTCAAAGCCAGGACCGATGAGGTACGACTCGGTATCGTTCTCGCCGAACTCATAGGTCATGGCCAACAGCACGTCTTTGACTGGCCCGAACTCCAGCTTCTGGTCGAAGATCTTGCCGAACGACAGGCGCGGGCTGAATTCGCCGTAGTAAGTGTTCTCGCCCGCAAAGGCGTCTTGCTTGCCGTTGTAGAAGATCTTGTCGATGAAGAAGAAGTTATCCCCATATTTCCAGCCATCGGCGTGTTCGAAGGTCACGGTCTGCTGAATGCGCGGGTTGACCTGGAAGTCCTTGCCATAAAGGTAGGTCAGGCTGTTGTTCTGCCATTGCAGCAAGTCGCCGGCCATGGCCTGGCCCCCGGCCAGCAAGGATCCCGCCAGCATCAGGCTAGTGCACGTGCGTTTCATTCGGTTGCTCCCAAAAAGTAGGTGGTTCCACGTTTTTTTTCTAAGGTCGGCGCTCTGGTGTGGCGCCTTTTTCTGTCGCTGTAAAAAATCATCCATTCGGTCAGCTTTAGTGCTGTTAGCAAGAGCTGAGCCAAGGCTTTCAAAAAACAAAAAAACTCCCGTTCGGCGGCTCAAGAGCAGTCGATTGAGAGGGGTTTTGGAGTGCCTTGGTACCGTCCAGAGCCGGGATAAGTTGGCTTTCTGGTCAGGAATTAAATCCGGGCTTTTTTTTAAAGCGGATTCAGGCGGCCGCGGAGAATACTGACTCCTTGGCCAGGTCTCAAGTGCCCCGCAACAGCGCACCGACGACAGGTTTGGGGCACGGTTGCGGGCCATCTTAGAAATGCACCTTCACCAGCAGGCTGGTGGTGTTCTCATGGGTGTCGAGGCGGGCGTTGTTTTCGATGCCGAATTTGTCTTTCCAATAGCTGTACTCGACGCCGACGTACACCTGTTTTTCCCCACAGCCCAGGGATTTGCCCAGGTCGTATTTGATCTGCGGGTTGAAGTGCAGGTTGGCGTGATAGGTGCCATGGGCGTTCTGCTTGTTGTCCACGACCCAGTCGATGTAGCCGTCGATCAACAGGCTCGAATTGCCCACTGGCAGGGTGTAGGACCAGGCTGGCGTGATCTGCCAGACATCATCGCCGGGGCGCGAGCCCTCGGTCTGGCGATTGTAGAAATTCAAGGTGAAGAAGTTGAAGCCCGGTACCGCGAGGTCGAACCCGGGGCCGATCAGGTAGGCCTCGGTGTCGTCTTCGCCATTCTCGTAGGTCATGGCCAGTAACACATCCTTGATCGGGCCGAACTCGAAGCGACGGTCGAGGATTTTGCCGAGGGACAGGCGCGGGCTGAACTCGCCGTAATAGGCGTGAACGCCTTTGTTGCGGTCTTTTTCGCCGTTGTAGTAGGTGCTGTCGACGAACAGGAAGTTGTCGCCATACTTCCAGCGGTCGGCGTGTTCGAAGGTGATCGTCTGCTGGATCGGCGGGTTGACCGCGAAATCCTTGCCGTACAGGTAACTCAGGCTGTTGGTCTGCCACAGCAATAAATCGCCGGCCATGGCGTGACTGGCGGCCAGAAGACCACTGCCCAAGAGCATGTTTGTCTGTGTCCGAATCATCTGTTGCTCCTTCTTGTTTTTATTGTTTAAGGCGCAGGCAGCCCCGCCCCTGTAGGAGCGAGCTCGCTCGCGATGGTCGTCAACGATGACGCGTGTTGTCTGAATACCCGAGGTGCTCTCGGGTCCATCGCGAGCAAGCTCGTTCCTGCAGTGGAGCGTGTCGTTACCTGTCAGTGCGCGTGACAGTCGTTTATCGCGGCGCGTTCTTTGCCACCCAGGATGTTGAACAACAAGTTCAGCGACAGGGCGCTGAGGGTGGCCATTGCGATCCCGCTGTGGGTAATCGGGCTCATCCACACTGGCAGGTGGGCGAAAAACTCCGGGCGCACCACGGGGATCAGGCCCATGCCGATACTCACCGCCACCAGCAACTGGTTGCGGCGGTCGCCGATGTCGGCTTCCTGCAGAATCTTGATGCCCGTGGCGGCCACCATCCCGAACATCGCAATCGCAGCGCCACCGAGCACCGCCGGCGGAATCGAAGCCACCAGGAACGCGGCTTTCGGCAACAGGCTCAGCACCACCAGCAAACCGCCGGCGACGATGGTCACCGAGCGGCAACGCACGCCGGTCATCTGCACCAGGCCGATGTTCTGCGCGAAGGAGGAATGCGTGAAGGTGTTGAAGAAGCCGGCGACAAACGAGGCGCCGGCATCACAGAGCAAGCCGCGGCGCAGCATGCGCGGGCAGACTTCCTGGCCGGTGATTTTGCCTAGGGCGAGGAACATGCCGGTGGATTCGACGAAGATGATCACCACCACGAGGCACATCGAAAGAATCGGCGCGAGTTCGAATTTCGGCAGGCCGAAATGCAGCGGCGTGACGAACTGCAGCCAGGGCGCCTGGGCCATGCCACTGAGGTCGACCATACCGATCAACCCGCAGACGACGTACCCGAGGCACATGCCGATCAGCACGGAAATGTTGACCCAGAAACCGCGCATGAAGCGGTGGACCAGCAGAATCGTGGCCAGCACCATCGCGGCGATGGCCAGGTAAATCGGCGAACCGAATTGGGCTGCGCCAGCGCCACCGCCGGCCCAGTTCACGGCTACGGGAAACAGCGACAAGCCGATCGAGGTGATGACGGTGCCGGTCACCAGCGGCGGGAAGAAGCGCACGACCTTGGACATGAACGGCGCGATGAGCATGCCGAAAAAACCGGCGGCGATGGTTGCACCGAAGATCCCTTGCAGACCGATGCCCGGCATGCCGGCCATGGCGACCATGCTGCCCACGGCGGCGAAACTGGCCCCCATCATCACTGGCATGCGAATGCCCATCGGGCCGATGCCCAGCGATTGCACGATGGTGGCGATGCCGGCGACCAGCAGGTCGGCGTTGATCAAAAAGGCGATTTCTTCACGACTCAGGCCAGCGGCCTGTCCGATGATCAGCGGCACCGCGATGGCTCCGCCGTACATCAGCAAAACATGTTGCAGACCGACCAGGATCAGTTGCAAAAGGGGCAAACGCTGAATGGCGGGTGCGTCGGGGATGCGCGCTTCGGATAGCTCGGACATGCAACACCTCGGATCTTTTTTATTCTTGTGATTTTTTGCATCAGGGCTTTTGTGGCGAGGGAGCTTGCTCCCGCTGGGCTGCGAAGCGGCCCCAAAAAACGGGAGCGCTGCG
>NZ_RWIN01000062.1 GCF_009761815.1 Pseudomonas sp. PB120 | reverse complement strand
CTCGCTCCCACAGGATTGTGCGCGATCCTTGTGGGAGCGAGCCTGCTCGCGATGGCGGTCTGTCAGACGCGGAAGGCCTGAACGGCGGTGTGCAGTCGTCCGCCCAGCACCAGCAAATTCTCGCCTTGCTCACGCCCCTCGCCAATCCTCAGCAAGTTATCCCCACCCAATTGGTGAATGCGCTCACTGTGATCGCGGATCTCGCTGACAGCGCCGCTCTGCTGGGCGGTAACATCGGCGATGCGCACGGCGGTGTCGGAAATGGTCTGGATCGCCCCGACGATTTTATCCAGCGCTCCATCGGCGTCCTGGGCCTGGTTTGCGGTTGCTTCAGCATGTTCGACCTGGGCGCGCATGCCTTCCACCGATTGCCGCGCGGCAGTTTGCAGGCCGGCGATCAGGGTCTGGATCTCTGCCGTGGCGCCCGCGGTGCGTTGGGCCAATGAGCGAACTTCCTCGGCCACCACCGCGAACCCCCGGCCCATTTCGCCCGCACGGGCGGCTTCGATGGCGGCGTTCAGGGCCAGCAGGTTGGTCTGGTCGGCAATCGAGCGGATCACCGTCAACACGCCGCCGATGGTCGCGGACTCCTCGGCCAGGTGTTCGATCATCTGCGCGTTGCCTTGCACTTCATCCACCAGCGCATGCAGCCCGGTGAGGCTGAGACCGATCACTTTCTGACCGTGTTCCACCGCCAGGCCGGCATGGCGACTGGCGGCGGCCGCCTGGCTGGCATCGCCGGCCACTTGCTGGATGGTCGCTTCCAGCTCGCCGAGGGAGTCGCGGATCATGGCGGTGTCGCCGGCCTGATGCTCGGCGCCACTGTGCAGGTCATTGCTCAGCTCGGCCAGGGTCCGACTGCTGCCGGCGACCTGTTCGGCGTTGAGACGAATGGTGCCCACAAGATCAACCAGATACGCCCGCAAGCGGTTGAGCGACGCTTGAATGTCGTGCAGTTCGCGGTTGGTCTTGCCCAGCTCAATGTCGCGACTGAAGTCGCCCTCGGCCCAGGTCGAAAGGGCGGGCGCGAGGTTGGTCAGGGTTCGGGCCAGGCGGCGTTGTAAGGTGTCGATGAGCAAGGCGATCAACAGGATCAGGCCGATCATCACCCCTTGCATCAGCCGCACTTCGCTCTGGATTTGTCCGTGCTGGGCGCGAACGACGGGTTCCAGCCCGGCGATGGCTTGCTGCACGGCGGCGATTTTCAGGTGGGTCGCGGCGCTGAGATCGGTACGTTTCTGGATCTGCTCGCGGGTGCGCGCCAGTTCCGAGGGGTAGCGGGTCAGCAGGCTGTTAAGGTCGCGCTTGAGCCCGACGCCGGCATCTTCAGCCACGGCTTTTTCGGTGTTTTCCAGGCCCATCAACGCCGCGAAATCGTCGGTGCCCGACTCGGTTGTGCTCGTCACGCCCAAGAGTGGCAAGGCGTTCAGCAGTTCGGCTTGAGCACGGATGTTGGTGACTTCACGCTCGACATCGGCAGCCAGTTCGCTGCGACCGCTGCTGACCAGTTTGTCCCGGGCCAGCGACAGTTTGCCCAGATGTTGAGCAGCGGCGAGTAATGGCGTCAGGTATGCCGCATTACCGTTGGCGTAGAGGCTGAGCTGATCGAGGCTCGCGCCGAGTTCGCGCTCGGCTTGCAGCAGCAGCGCTTGCGGGTCGCCCGCGAGTTTGCCGGCGGCCAGAAGATCGGTTTTGCTGAATTCATTCAGGTTCGACAGGCTGGGGCGCAAAGTCTCGGCCAGGGCCGGCGGCAGCTCGCCGAGTTCCTTTTGCAGGTTGTCGACTGCCTGGCTGGCGCTGCTCAGGCGCAGGGCATCGCCGCTGGACAGGTAATCCTCGACGTTGCGCGCCACTTCATTCTGAAATTGCTGGGACAGGCCCAGGTAACGCTCCATCAATAGATACGGGCGTTCGAGGGCTTTTTGCGACCACCAGAGTGTCGCACCGAGTGCCAGGCACACGGCGACTAAAAGCAGGGTGTTGAGATTGGTCAGCAACTTCAGGCGCATCGCGGGACTACCAACGGCAGAATGGTAAGTGCCTGAAGTTATTGCGTTTCTGTTACAGAGTTATGACTGAAGGGGGCATTTCCGATGAAAAAGTGGCACTTTGCTTTGACGTTCGCGCGGCCTGGACGCGATTGCGACCGGCGTGCTTGGCGCGATATAGAGCCTCGTCCGCCTGGCTGGCCATCATCAGGCCGTCGGAATCCTCACACAGCTCGACCACCCCGGCGCTGAACGTGCACCACAGGTCCTGGGGTTGCGCGGGGTAATGAATTTCAGCAAAGCGCTGTCGGATTTCATCGAGGACGTTGTAGGCCGCTTCGATGTCGGTGTCCGGCATGACAATCGCAAACTCTTCGCCACCGTAACGTCCGATGAAGTCGGTCTTGCGCAGACGTTGCTTGAGAAACAGCGCCAGGCTCTTGATGACGCGGTCGCCCATCGGGTGGCCGTGGCTGTCATTGACCCGTTTGAAGTGGTCGATGTCGAGCATCGCAAAGCTCAGCGGCTTGTTTTCGCGGCGGGCGCGGAATGAACAATCTTCGAGCAATTGCAGAATATGCGTGTGGTTGTACAACCCGGTGAGGCTGTCACGGACCATCCGCGCTTTCAGGTTGCGCGCCCGCGCAGCGCGGTTGCGCACGGTGGTGATCAGGTGCCGGGGTTTGATCGGCTTGGTCAGGAAGTCGTCGCCGCCTTCGCTCATGGCGTCGAGCTGCTTGTCCAGGTCGTCTTCGGCCGACAGGTAAATGATCGGCACGCTGACATAGCGGTCGTTGTGGCGGATCACCTTGGCCAGTTCGGTGCCGGTGCAAGTCGGCATGTACATGTCGAGAATGATCAGGTCGGGCTGGAAGTCCGCCAGTTCGGCCATCGCCTGAATCGGCTCAATCAAAGTCCGCGTGACGATCCCGGCGCTGTTGAGCAGGCGCTCGGTGTGCAAGGCCTGGGCACGGGAATCATCGATGATTAGCACTTTATAAGGTTCGTACTGCGCGACACAGGTCAGGACTTCGATCTTCTCCAGCAGGCTCGAGGCTTCAAGGGTGCCGGTGAGAAATTCCTGGCCACCGGCCCGCACGGCGGCGAGTCGGGTGGGTGTGTCGGTTTCGAGCAGGCTGAAAAACAGCAGGGGCAGCGGCTCATCCAGGCCGACCTGGGCTTCGGCGGCCAGTTTCAGGCCGATGCCCGGACCGCTGAAGTCCACGTCCATGACGATGGCGGCCGGTAAACGCTCAACCATCGACGAACGAAACGCCGCCGCGCTGTCCAGCGATTGGGCGCTGAGCCCGAAGAACTCAAGCTGTTTGGCCAGGCGTTCGGCACGGTCGTGATCCTGCAGCATCACGTAGATCGGCTTGCGCAATGGCGGCAGGAACGTCTGATCGTACTGATCGCCATGGCGCAGGCCGGTGCGTGACAGGCGCTGCATCAAACGATTGAGGTCGGTGATGAGGCCGCTGCTCAGGCGTCCGCGATTGGCGTCGACCGCTTCCAGCGACAGGCCGATGTGGCGTGCCAGTTGCGTATGTTCCGGTTGTTCGAAACGCTCGGCAAAACGCAGCAGGCGCAGGTTGGCCTCGCTCAGTTCCGACAGATCGGTTGTCGTCCACTCGCTGCGTTGCAGGCGCTGCCATATCTCAAGAATTTGACGTGCCTGATGAATTACCCGCTGGGCAAAGTGGTGCTTGAGGCGCTCACGGCTGGGGTCTTCTGGCTCGGTCATATCCTGACTACTAGTTAGGGTGCATGCTGAGATCGACTGGTGGCTCTATGCTAGCACCTCTTTTCGATTACATGAGTGTCGTACGTTAATAATCTGCGTTGCGGCCTCATTCAGTTTCTGACTGGTTGGTCTGGTATTGCCTGGCGCTGGTGGGTAACAGCCCGCAGGGCGGGGGGGTCAGGGATTTTCCTGTCCCTGCCAATGCAACTTTCTTGTGCCCGAAAAGCCTCATCTGTCGCGCGTTTGCGGTTTTTTATCCGCGTGATTTGGGCGTGGCAGGCCTCTGTCAGGTATCAGGGAATCCCTTAGACGCTTTTTGTGAATCATGAGCCTGCGTTTCGACGAGCACCCTCCGTTAATTTTTGGGATAAGCCCCGTGGCGGGTGCCGGTCAAAGGCACGTTGTTGTATGGTTGTGGTCGAACCGATGAACTCAAGTGATTGAAAGGATATCGCCATGCTGGACTGGAAGAACCGCGCGGGCAGCGCGCCTGAACGTGCCGCTGAGCCGAAATCGGCAGCGCGCTCTTATATAGGGGGCGTTTTGTTCAGCCGGGCGCTGGCGACGTTGATTGGTTTGTATTTGTTGGTGACGATCGCCTTGGGCTGGTATTGGAGCCAGGAGCCTGCGTTGTTCCCGGTTCAGCAAACCGCTCAGCTGGCGGCCGAGAAAGAAGGCAAGCAGATGGTGATCGGCTACACCACGGTCGAAACCCTCAAGACCGTGGCCGGTACGTTGTTGAACAAGCCGGGCGGCTACATTTCTAACGACCGCTTCCCGCCGGGACTGTGGATGGATAACACGCCGAGCTGGGAATATGGCGTGCTGGTCCAGGTCCGCGACCTGACGCGCGCCATGCGCAAGGATTTCGCCCGCTCGCAATCGCAATCGGCCGAAGACGCTGATCTGGCGAAGGCCGAGCCGCGTTTCAACTTCGACAACAAGAGCTGGGTGCTGCCCTCCAGTGAGTCCGAGTATCAGGAAGGCATCAATTCGTTGAGCCGCTATCAGGCTCGCCTGTCTGACCCGACGCAGAAAAACGCGCTGTTCTATGCCCGCGCCGACAACCTGAACAACTGGTTGGGCGATGTCGGCACCCGTTTAGGGTCGTTGTCGCAGCGGCTGTCGGCCAGTGTCGGCCGGGTCAAGCTCAACACGGCGCTGAAAACCGAAGTCGTGGTGCCGGGCCAGGTGCCGCAGGTCGACGAAGAAATCGTCGAGACACCGTGGATGCAAATTGACAACGTGTTCTACGAAGCCCGCGGTCAGGCCTGGGCGTTGTCTCATCTGTTGCGCGCCATCGAAGTCGATTTCGCCGATGTGCTGGCGAAGAAGAACGCCACCGTCAGCGTGCGTCAGATCATTCGTGAACTGGAAGCCTCGCAAGAGCCGGTCTGGAGCCCGATGATCCTCAATGGCAGCGGCTTCGGCGTGCTGGCCAACCACTCGCTGGTCATGGCCAACTACATTTCCCGGGCCAACGCCGCAGTGATCGATTTGCGTCAACTGCTCAATCAGGGCTGAGTCATGGTCGACAGTTCCAAAGAGGCCGCCCACCGCGCGGCCTCGGATGCTGAACAGATTGCCTGGGTCGACGAGCAGGACCACCTGCTCGGCGCTCTGGTCCGTTCCGACCTGCGCGAACGCGGGCTGATCGGGCGTGGCACCTACATCATGCTGTTCAATTCGGCGGGTGAGTTGTGTGTGCATCGGCGCACGCTGAGTAAAGCCATTTACCCCGGCTACTGGGATGTGGCAGCGGGCGGCATGGTGCTCGCCACCGAGACCTACGCCGAATCGGCGGCCCGCGAGCTGGAAGAAGAATTGGGTGTGGGTGGCGTGGAGCTGGTCGCCCATGATCATTTTTTCTTCGAGGACACCGGCAATCGCCTGTGGTGCTCGGCGTTTTCGGCGGTGTGGGACGGTCCGTTGATCCTGCAACCGGAGGAAGTGCTCGAAGCGCGCTTTATTCCGATCGATCAGGTCATGCTGGAAATCCAGCAAAAGCCTTATTGCCCGGACTCTCTGGCCGCGTTGAAGCGCTATCTGCGCGCACGCGGGGATGACGTCGCAAAAGAGGCATAAATTGGCGCCGATTGGCTCTTAGCAAGTCGGCTTTTTGCCGTTACACTGCGCGACCTTTTGTAGGAGCGAGCCTGCTCGCGAAGGATGCATGGGCGACACGTGCTGTCTGATGCCGCGCGTTTTCGTTGACGTCCATCGCGAGCAAGCTCGCTCCTACAGTGAAATGAATGTTGTACCGTTTCAGTAGCGCTGCCCCTGCCTGAGTGGGGCTTCGCGGTCGATGGCACCTGCCCAGGTTGCCGCGACCAGTCTTTGTCCTCCCAAGAGGATTGCCGGTGGCCAAAAAAGCCGCATCCTTCGCCGCCCTTGGTGGCCTGGTATTTTCCACCGACGCAGGTCGTCATTGCCCGGATTGCAGCAAACCGGTGGACGCCTGTATCTGCAAACAGACCGTTATCCCGGCCGGCGACGGCATTGCTCGCGTGCGTCGCGAAAGCAAGGGCCGTGGCGGCAAGACGGTGACCACCATCACCGGTGTGCCGTTGGCCGAAGACGCGCTCAAGGACCTGGCCACTGCGTTGAAGAAACGTTGCGGCACGGGTGGGGCGCTGAAAGACGGGATCATCGAAATCCAGGGCGATCACGTCGAGCTGCTCTTGGCCGAACTGGTCAAACACGGTTTCAAAGCGAAGAAGTCCGGCGGCTAGCAGCCTCTGTGAAAACCACCCTCGGCTTGACCGGTCCTGATCACCTTCAGGCCTGGCGCCGTCCACATGGTTTTCACAGAGCCTGTTCTGATCGGTTCTAAACTCAGCGCTGGATGTGAGGTCTATGCCCCTTGCATGCAGGCTAATCGTCATTTTCATACTTTAGACTGCGCCGGCCTGAACCCAGGCGACGCTCTATGACTTCTTTATAGGGGACTTCAATGTCCGTAAGACGCACACGCAAAGACGATGGCAGCCAATGGACAGTTGCGGACAGCCGCAGTGTTTACGGGATTCGCCATTGGGGGGCCGGATATTTCGCGATCAATGACGCCGGTCGCGTCGAAGTTCGTCCGAACGGTCCGACCAGTTCGCCTATCGACCTGTTCGAGCAAGTCGACCAGCTGCGCAAAAGCGGCCTGTCCTTGCCGTTGCTGGTTCGTTTCCCGGATATCCTGCAAGACCGCGTGCGTCAGCTGACCGGCGCCTTCGATGCCAACATCGAACGCCTGGAATACCAGAGCAAATACACCGCGCTGTACCCGATCAAGGTCAACCAGCAAGAAGCGGTGATCGAGAACATCATCGCCACCCAGAACGTTTCCATCGGTCTGGAAGCGGGCTCCAAGCCAGAGCTGCTGGCCGTGCTGGCCCTGGCACCGAAGGGCGGCACCATCGTGTGCAACGGTTACAAGGACCGTGAGTTCATCCGTCTGGCGCTGATGGGCCAGAAGCTGGGCCACAACGTGTTCATCGTGATCGAGAAAGAATCCGAAGTGGCGCTGGTGATCGAAGAAGCCGCCTCGTTGAAGGTCAAGCCACAAGTCGGCCTGCGTGTGCGCCTGTCGTCCCTGGCATCGTCGAAGTGGGCGGACACCGGTGGCGAGAAATCCAAGTTCGGCCTGTCGGCGGCGCAACTGCTGTCGGTGGTCGAGCGTTTCCGCGGCGCCGGCCTGGATCAGGGCATTCGCCTGCTGCACTTTCACATGGGTTCGCAGATCGCCAACCTGGCGGACTACCAGCACGGCTTCAAGGAAGCGATTCGTTACTACGGCGAACTGCGCAACCTCGGCCTGCCGGTGGACCACATCGACGTCGGCGGCGGCCTGGGCGTGGACTACGACGGTACCCACTCGCGCAACGCCAGTTCGATCAACTACGACATGGATGACTACGCCGGTGTCGTGGTCGGGATGCTCAAGGAATTCTGCGATGCGCAGAGCCTGCCGCACCCGAACATCTTCTCCGAGAGCGGCCGTTCCCTGACCGCCCACCACGCCATGCTGGTAGTGCAGGTCACCGACGTCGAAAAACACAACGACGACGTGCCGCAGATCGACAACAAGGAAGCGCTGCCGGAAACCGTGCAGTGGCTGGTTGACCTGCTCGGTCCGACCGACATCGAGATGGTCACCGAAACCTACTGGCGCGCCACGCACTACATGAGCGATGTCGCGACCCAGTACGCCGATGGCAAGCTGACCCTGGCCGAAAAAGCCCTGGCCGAGCAATGCTACTTCGCCGTGTGCCGTCGCCTGCACAACTCGTTGAAAGCCCGTCAGCGTTCGCACCGTCAGGTGCTCGACGAACTCAACGACAAGCTCGCCGACAAGTACATCTGCAACTTTTCGGTGTTCCAGAGTCTGCCGGACACCTGGGCCATCGGCCAGGTGTTGCCGATCCTGCCGCTGCACCGTCTCGACGAAGAGCCGATGCGCCGTGCGGTACTGCAAGACCTGACCTGCGACTCCGACGGCAAGATCAAGCAATACGTCGACGAGCAGAGCATCGAGACCAGCCTGCCGGTTCACGGGTTGAATGAAGGCGAAGACTACCTGTTGGGGATCTTCCTGGTCGGCGCCTACCAGGAAATTCTCGGCGACATGCACAACCTGTTCGGTGACACCGACTCGGTGAACATCTACCAGAACGCCGATGGCAGCGTGTACCACGCCGGTATCGAGACCCACGACACCATCGAAGACATGCTGCGCTACGTGCACTTGTCACCGGAAGAGTTGATGACTCACTACCGCGACAAGTGCGCCAGTGCGCGCATCACCGCTGCCGAGCGCACCCAGTTCCTCGACGCCTTGCGCCTGGGGCTGACGCGCTCTTCTTACCTGTCGTCTTGAGGTCAGTCGTTCTCATCAGGTTGTCTGAAAATGTTCCGCGCACTGTGGAAGTTTCAGATGACCTGGTAGGACGAGTCTCTTTTTTCAAGCGAAATACCCTACGTTCCCGGCTATCAAAGCCAGATGGTCTTCTTTTCTCGTAGGCCATTTCCTAAGTTGTACTTCGGCACTCTACTCGGCCATGTCTCTCAGCGAGAATCCCCGGCCGCCCCTCCTGTAGAGAATCGCTCATGTTCGATTCAGTCAACGAACCCGCATTTCGTCTGGATGTAGCAGGTCAGCCCGACACCTTTGAAGTCTTGGCCTTTACCGGTAGAGAAGCGATCAGCGAGCCGTGTGTGTTCGACGTCGATTTGCTGATCGATGACCCGGTGCTCGACCTTGCGAGCCTGCTGTACCGACCGGCTTTTTTGCGATTCGGGCCGGCAGACAACGGCATTCACGGCGTCTTGCATGAACTGGTGCTGCGCGAGCATGGCGCCGGTGCCCGACTCTGTCGTGCGCGGCTTGGGCCGAAGCTGACGTGCCTGGGGCAGCGCTTCAGTCAGCGCATGTTCAGCGCGCGCTCGGTGCCCGATATTCTGAATCAGATGCTCGTTGAACACGGCATTGTCGGCCGGCACCGCCGCTTCGAGCTGAGTGGCGATTACCCGCCCCGGGATTTCTGCACGCAGTATCGGGAATCGGATTTGCATTTTCTCCAGCGGCTGTGTGCCGATCACCGGCTTCATTACCACTTCGAGCATGACGCGCGTGGGCACTGCCTGGTATTCGGCGATGGTCAGGCGCATTTTCAAGCGGGTGAAAACGCCGTTTTCGATGTGGAGCGTGAGCATCCGGCGGTGCGGCAGTTCGAGTTGCTGTCGGCTCCTGCCACTGCGCTGTATGCCGAGGGCTGCTCGGACCTGCCGATGTTGCGCAGCGGTCAATATATGCCCCTGTCCGGGCACCCGGCCGCCGAGTGCAATCGTCGCTGGCTGCTGACACATGTCGAGCACGAGGGCGCGGAAGGGGAATACAGCAACCGGTTCCGCGGCATTCAGCACGCCTCTCCAGTGGTCTTTTCCCAGTCTGCGCGAAAGCCCAGGATGCATGGCTTGCAACGAGCCTGGGTGGTGGACGTCGATGAGGCTCAGCCCGATCCGTCGAGGCCGGTTGCCGTGCAATTTGACTGGCTCTATCAGGGTGACGGTGCCACGCCCAGTCATTGCTGGCTGCCACTGGCCGCGGAGCTGGGTGCAGCAAACGTTTCGCAACTGAGTGAAGGTACCGAGGTGGTGGTGAGCTTTGTCGACGGTGATCCGGATCAACCGTTAATTACCGGTTTTCTTCACGTTCCAGCGCCTGCCGGAGTAGCGCACTTGCCGCAGCGAGCAGCGGATTGCCCATCCGTCGACGGCCTGCTGGGGCTGCTGCGATCGGGCGAGCCCTTGACGCTGCTGTGCCTGCTGCCTGGTGGCGGCAGTTTCAGTCATTGCGCCCAGGCCGTTTGCACCTGTCGGGTGGCGACGCGGCTCAGTCAGAGCGGTGCGGCATGATCGCCGCCAGCCCGCAATGGTTGCTGCTGGATCTGCCGGGTGCGCCAAACGCCGGCACAACACTGCAACAGGCGTTCCCACAGGTTCGCCGTTTCTGGCTGTTCGACGACACGGAATGGCAGGTGCTGCGCGAACACGGGCCGGCGCTGATCGATCTGCGCACCTGCCCGCCACTGGTCGAGCCCTGCCACAGTGAACCTGATACCTGGCGCGGATTGCTGCTGTTCAGCGAGGCGTCCACCTCACAATTGCTGGCGCATCTGCGCCGCATGCTCACGGTGACGGTCGGCGTGCATCACCGGGCCTTGCTGAACTATTACAACCCGCAGACGGCCAGCTATTTTTTCGACGCCAGCGATGCCCGGGAACTGACTCGCTGGCTGGGGCCGATCAGCCGGCTGCACTGGTTTGGCGGCACCTGGCCCGACCGTGCGATCGGCAGCCAGGGCTGGCAGCAGCTGACAAACCCCAAGCTTGCCGTCGGCCCGCTGACGGACGAAGAAGAACTCAGTCCGTTTCAGCGGGACAAACTGCAAACCTGCTTGCTGGAGCATCATGCCTGGCAATGGAGCCAATCCACCGGGACCGAATACAACCGCCTGTGGTCCCACCTTCAAGAAGGCCTGGCGCTTGGCTTTAGCGAACGACCGGTGCTGGATGGCTGGCTATGGCTACGCTTGCAGTACCCCGACGCGGTGCCTGCCCGGGCATTGTCAGGGCTGACCCAGCAAGAGCGACTCGATACCTTGCGTTACCTGTGGCAAAACAACCAACCCTGAACGCGAGGTTTTACCTTGATGGCACGCAACGTCCGACGACTGTTCAAATGGGCCATCGGCGGGGTTGTGCTGCTGGCGATGACCGCGTGCTCGCCCTTGAAAATGCTCAATGCCCTGACACCCGACGGGACGTTCGACAAGACGGAGGGCATTGCCTATGGCAGTGACCCGCGGCAAAAACTCGATGTGTATGTACCGCGCCATCCGATGCAAAACAGCCCGGTGGTGGTGTTTTTCTACGGTGGCAGCTGGAACAGCGGTTCACGCGAGGACTACAACTTTGTCGGCGAGGCACTGGCGTCACGGGGGATCGTCGCGGTGCTGGCGGACTATCGGTTGTACCCGCAGGTGCGTTACCCGCTGTTTCTCGAAGATGGCGCCAACGCCGTGGCCTGGACGCACGAACACATCCGGGAGTTTTCCGGAAACCCGCAACGGCTGTACCTGATGGGGCACAGTTCCGGCGCTTACAATGTCGCGATGCTGGCGCTGGACCCAGGCTTGCTCAAAGCGGTGGGCTTGTCGCCGCGTAACCTCAGTGGCTGGATCGGCCTGGCTGGCCCGTATGATTTTTTGCCGATCAAAAATCCCGACGTACGCCCGGTATTTTTCTGGCCGGATTCGCCGCCCCAGTCCCAGCCGATCAATCACGTCAGTCGCGGTGCACCGCCGGCCTTGCTGATGGCGGCCAGCGACGATGACGTGGTCAACCCGACACGCAACACCGGCGGCCTGGCGCTGAAATTGCGCGAAGCCGGCGTGCCGGTTCAGGACTTCTATTTCTCCCGCACCAATCACGCCACGCTGGTGGCGACGCTGTCCCGCCCCCTGCGCAGCCTGGCGCCGGTGCTCGACGAGGTGACGTCGTTCGTCAACGCCACGCCGTCTCAGTGACCCAAGCCGGCGAACCAGCCGTCGTTTTTGCGCAAAAACCAGGCAATCGCGCCGAGGGTCAGGCTGCGCAACAACATGAACAGCAGGAACGTTATCCACAGCCCATGGTTGCCCAGGCCTTGCAGCGCCCAGGCGAACGGCAGCAACAGCGCCACCGTCAGCAACATGCCATTGCGCATTTCCCGAGCGCGGGTGGCGCCGATGAACAACCCGTCGAGCAGGTAACTCCAGACCGCAATCAAGGGCAGCGCGGCGAGGTAAGGCAGGTAGATGAAGGCCGTGTCGCGCACGCTTTGAATGTCGGTCTGCATCTCGATGAACAGATGCCCGGCGAACAGGAACAACGCCGCAAAGCCGACGCTCGCCAGCAACGACCAGCCGCAGGCGACCACCAGCGAGCGGCGCAGGGCCTTGCGATCCCGGGCGCCGATGGCATGCCCGCACAGGGCTTCCACCGCGTGAGCCAAACCATCCAGCGCGTGGGCGGTCAGCAGCAAACCGTTGAGCAGCAGCGCATTGGCGGCGACGGTGGCATCGCCCAACCGCGCGCCCTGCACGGTGATCAGGAAAAACACCGATTGCAGCGCCAGGCTGCGAATGAAAATGTCGCGGTTGACCGCCAGCAACGGGCGCCAGCTCTGCCACACGGCCAGCGCGGCCCAGGCGATGTGGCCGGGGTAGGCGCGCAGCGCTTTGCGGGTCAGCAGCAGGCCGATCAGCGCGCCGGTCCATTCGGCGATCACCGAAGCGCGGGCCGCACCGACCACGCCCCATTCCAGCCCGAGGACAAACCACAGGTTGAGGGCAATATTGACCAGGTTGGTGCCCAACAGAATCGCCAGCGGCGCCCGGGCGTTCTGCGTGCCGAGGAACCAGCCGACCAGCGCATAACTGGCCAGCGCCGCCGGAAGACCGAACAAGCGGGTGTGGAAAAATTCGCGGGTCAGTTGATCCAGTTCGGGCGAGGGTTGCATGAAGTGCAGCGCGACGCCGCTTAGCGGCACACCCAGCGCACCCAACAACACCGCCAGTCCCATGGCCAGCAACAGGCCCTGCAACAGAATCTGCCGCAACGCCGCGCCATCGCCTCGCCCGGTAGCCTGGGCGGCGAAACCGGTCGTGCCCATGCGCAGGAAACCCATGCCCCAGGCGAGAAAGGTATACAGGCTCGCCCCGACCGCGACGGCCCCCAATTGATGGGCGTGGGGCAAGTGGCCGATGACGGTGCTGTCGACCAGCGCCACCAGCGGCACGGAAATATTCGAAAGAATCATGGGCGCAGCCAGCGCCCAGACCCGGCGATGGGTAGGGCGGTCGCGCCAGTCGGCGATCAGGTTGGACATGCGAGCTCCTTGGGGAGCGGCATTGTAGCGGCAGGTGTGCGAAATCCGGCTAGTGGATGATCCAGCTCAGCAACCACAACCCCAGCAGTAACCAGATGATCCCCATGATGACCGACGCATTCATGAACGCCCGGATCGCCGACCACAACAGCATCAAACCGATGATCAGCGCGACAATGCTGATGATCGACGTGTCCATCCCCAGCGCCCGGGACAACCCTTCTACAAAATTGCCGCCGGCATGGCTCAACAGATTGAACAGGCCGCTAAGGCCGTCAACGATAAAGCGGATGACCGAGCCGAGCGCCTGGCCGAGCCATTCGAAAAAACTTTCTACCTGCATGTCGTTAACGTCCTGATGTAAGTGATTGAGCCTTGGGCCATTGATCGCTGTGGCGAGTTCCCTGACGTCGGGATCGTTTGATTATGGCGCAAAGATTCCTGTAGCAGCTGCCGAAGGCTGCGTTCGGCTGCGAAGCAGTCGTCAATTCTCTGTCCCTGTTCAAACTCAGGCGACTGCTACGCAGCCGAACGCAGCCTTCGGCAGCTGCTACATAGACCTTGCCTTGATGGTGGAACACCCCGAAGCTATACGCCTTCAGGAGAGCCCGATGAACCTAGTTGAACTGACCGAACGCCTGCACGCCATCCGTGACCGCAATGACTGGCGGCAATTTCACAGCCCGAAAAACCTGGCCATGGCCGCCAGCGTGGAAATGTCCGAGCTGGTGGAGATTTTCCAGTGGCTGACCGAAGACCAGTCGCGCCAGCTGCCGGCGGACAAACTGGCGCATGCCGGTCAGGAAGTGGGCGACATCGTGCTTTATCTACTGCTGCTGTGTAGCGAGTTGGGGCTGGACATGAATGAAGTCGTGCGCAGCAAACTCGCGGACAGTGAACGGAGGTTCAGCTGATGAGCGATCGTCATTTCGATCAGTTGGCGACCCGTTTCGCCGAAAAAATCTACGGCGGGGCCAAGGGCGCGATCCGCCTGGCCGTGCTGCAAGCCGACCTTGCCGAAACCTTGCCAGACCGCCCACTGCGCGTGCTCGACATTGGCGCGGGCCTTGGCCACATGTCGTTGTGGCTGGCCGAGCGCGGCCATGAGGTGACGCTGGCCGAACCGGCCGAGCCGATGCTTGAAGGCGCTCGCCAGCGCTTCGCCGAAGCCGGGCAGACCGCGACGTTCATTCAGGCCCCGTGGCAGGATTTGCTGGGTCAGCTCACCGAACCCTACGATCTGGTGCTGTGCCATGCCGTGCTGGAATGGCTGGCCGAACCCCATGCCATCCTGCCGGTCCTGCATCAGCTGACAAAGAAAGACGGCTGGTTGTCCCTGGCCTTCTATAACCGCGACGCGCTGATCTACCGCAACCTGCTCAAGGGCCACTTTCGCAAGATGCGAAAGAACGACATGGCCGGCGAGAAGCAGAGCCTGACCCCGCAACAGCCGCTTGATCCGCGGGAATTGGCGGCGCAACTTGAGGGGCTGTGGCAGGTCGAAATACAGAGCGGGGTACGGGTTTTTCACGACTACATGCCCGTGGAATTCCAGGCCCGCGCCGAGTTGGTGGATTTGCTCGAAATGGAGCTGGCCCACCGTCGCCACCCAAGCTTTGCCGGGCTTGGGCGTTACCTGCACTGGATCTGTCGGCCGGTCTGATCGGAGCGCAACATGAAGAGTCGTTCAGGGTTACTGATGATCTGTCTGGGGTTGGCCGCCTGCGAGGGCAGCAATCCTTATGTGGCGACGTCGAACCCCTTGCCACCGGCACCGCCTCACGCGGCCAACACGCTCGATCTCAGCGCCTACCCGGCGCCGACGCGCGACTATGCACACTACCGCAGCTGGGCCTGGCTCGATGGGCACTTGCCATCGGGCACCGCGTATGCGGACTCGGCGCAGGTCGCTGAAGCCGTCAGCAATGCCCTCGATCAGCGTGGCTTGCGCCCGCTGCATGACAATCGTCCGGCCGACCTGTTTGTCAGCGCAGCGTTGAGCCTGGAAACCCGCCTGCGTCAGGTCCAGGACGATTACGGTTACTACGGCGGCGGCTATGGTGGTTACAACCACTACGGCAGCGGATACGGCATGTACAACACGGTGCCGATCGTCAGGACGTATCAGGAACAAGTCGTGGTGGTACGAGTGGACATGTTCGATGCGCAAAGCGGTCAGCCCGTGTGGAGTTCCAGCGCCGAAACCGCCAGTAAAGGCAGTCAAAGCGAACAGGCGGATGCCATTCGCAAAGCTGTGGAAAAGGCGATGTCGGCGTATCCTCCCAGTTAACTGCTGTCGTCTGGAAGCAGTCCCCAGGATCATGTCTTCAACCGGAGAAATATCATGTTCCGCCGTTTCGCTTTACTGACCATGGCCGTGCTGCTCAGTGCCTGCGCAGCCAACCGGGTCAACCATGACTTCGACGCCAGCCGCGACTTTGCGGCCTATCGAAGCTGGAGCTGGAAAGAACCTGCCGTGCAATATCGCCCCGATGATCCTCGCATCAAGAGCGACCTGACCGAACAACGCATCCGCGAGGCAGTGACCGATCAACTGGACCAGCGCGGCCTGCGTCCGGCCGCCGGGAGCAAGGGTGATTTGAGCGTGCAGACCTACCTGGTCGTCGAGGAACGCCAGCAACAAGTGACCACCAACTATGGCGGTGGTTGGGGTAACCCCTGGAACGGTTACTGGGGCGCGCCGATGTACAACGAAACCCGCATAGTCCCCTATAAGGTGGCGACCATTCAGATTGACCTGCTCGATGGCAAGGACGGCAAACTGGTGTGGCGCGGCAGCGACGAACAGATGATCAGCCGCACGACCAACCCGGCGGATCGCAGCACGGCGATACACGAAACCGTCGTGCGCATATTGGCCAACTACCCACCCCACTAAACACCACAAATCCCCTTGTAGGAGCGAGCTGGCTCCGGGCGGTGTTCCGACGATGGTGTGTCAGCCGCATCGGTGTGACTGATACACCATCGCGAGCAGACTCGCTCCTACAGGGGATTTTTTTTGCCTGCGATATCGAGTAGCCAGCAACCTCGCCAACCCTTGTCTACACTGCTGTTCATCCATGGAGATCACCTTGGCAGTGCGCCGGCAAAGGAGTGCGCGATGTCTCCCCGCATGCAGTTTCGTGGCCCGGCCCGGCAACGGGGGGCGATCGGCTTGATGGCGGCGCTGACCCTGGGGCTGGTGCTGGGGTTCATGTTGCTGGTGGTCGATACCGGCAGGCTCTATCTGGAAAAGCGCAAATTGCAGCGGGTGGCGGACACCGCCGCACTCGAGGCCGTGAGCCGCGACGGCAATTGCCTGTCCGGCCTGAGTGCTGCCACTTACGCCACGCAAAGTGCCGCCCGCAACGGTTTTACCGTCAACGCCGACAGCACGCTGACTGTGAGTTGCGGCACCTTGCAGACCGGCGTCGATCACCTTCGTGCGTTCACTGCCGATGCCAGCAAATCGGCTGCCGTCCAGGTCATTGCCACCCACACCGTGCCCACCAGCATTGCCGCCGGGATTGGTGCGTTGTTGTCCAAGGGACCGGTCAGCCTTACCACCCGTCTGAGTGCTACCGCCGTGGCGGCCGAGCCCAAGGCGACCCTGGCACAACTGAGTATTCGCAGCACCCTGGTCGGCGTTGATACGGCGCGCTCGAACCTGCTGAACCCGCTGTTCTCGACGCTGCTGGGCGGCAATGTAAACCTCACGGTGGGCGGTTGGGACGGCCTGGTCAAAACCGACGTCAACCTGCTGAAGTTCATGGACCAACTGGCGATAAAGCTGGGGGTGGCCGCCGGCGACTACACCACGCTGCTCAACACTCAGGCCAGCGTGACCCAGTTCATCCAGGCCGCCGCTAATGTTCTTCCCGTTAACGGGGCCACGGCGACCGTGAAGACCGCATTGGGCAATCTGGAACTGGCTGCCACCAACGCCTCGCCGATCAAACTGGGTGATTTGCTGCAAATACAGACCGGCACGCAAGCGGCGGGGCTGGATGCCACGGTGCAGTTGTTCCAGCTGGTCCAGGGCTTTGTCCAGCTGGCGAACAAGAACAGCGCGGTGACCGCCGTGTTGCCCGTGAACGTGTTGGGATTGGCGGGCATGACCACGCGGATCAAGGTGGTACAACCGCCACAGTTTTCCGTGGTCGGCGATCCGGCCCTGGCAAAAGTGGCCCCGTTGGGCGTGAACAGAATTTACGTTCGCACCGCGCAGGTAAGGATTCTGATATCGGTGGATCTTTCGTTGATCAATGCTGTTTTGCAGACGGTGAATGGCTTGTTGCAAATCGTGGTCAACTCAATCAATGCACTTCTGTCGCTTACCTGCATTTTGAACTGCACTCAGACCGATTTCGTTCTCTTGCCTGACGGGCTGAACCTCGATATAGGGCTTGAGGCGGGAGTGGGTAGCAGCTATGTCACGGATTACAGCTGTGTAAGCTCTACCAACAAGAGTCTCACTGCGACTACCAACATTTCGGCACTGCAACTAAAAGTTGGCCGGATCGATGCTACGACTTGGCTGTCGCCCTCTGCTGCGCCGAGCCTGTCACCGCTTACCCTGTTCGATATCGGCTCAACAACTTGTCACTTGGGTAACTGCGCTGCTCGAGTACCTTTCGCCGGCGGTGGTGGCCAAATCATGATCGACAGTCCTGTGGCCGGGACCAGCGAGCCTAACTACACCTTCGCCAACCCCCATGAAATCAATGTGTCTCCCAACCCCACCCACGCGGTCTCGGTGTCCGGTGTGGTCGGCAGTCTGAAATCAACGCTCACGGGGGTTTCACTGATTTCATATCCCCCTTCGCAGACCCTAGGCGGCCTTCTAGGTTTTTTACTCAATACCTTATTGTCGACTTTATCGAATGTCCTCGGGCTGCTGGCTTCGGCCATCGGTGGCCTGATCGGGCCCTTGGTCGACCCGATTGTCGACAGCCTGCTGGAGAACCTCGGGATCGACGTCAATAAAGTCGATGTAGGCTTCAACCTGACCTGCGGACAAAAAGGCAAAGCCTACTTGATGATCTGATCGTCCTCGATAATCGGCAGCTCGATACAAAACCGTGCGCCTTCGAGGGCGTTGCTCACGCTTAGCCGACCGCCCATGTTTTCGACGATGCCGTAACTCACCGACAACCCGAGCCCGGTGCCGACACCCACCGGTTTGGTGGTGAAAAACGGTTCGAAAATCCGTTCCAGCAGCCGGGGGTCGATGCCGCCGCCGTTGTCCTCGACCCACAACCTGACCGTTGTTTTATCGCAGTCGGCGTGTACCGAGATCCACGGATTGAAGTCGCGATCGGCCTCGCGTTTGCTCAGCAACGCATCCCGTGCGTTGACGATCAGGTTGATCAACACCTGTTCCAGCTGATCAACGTACCCGCGCACCTGCACTTCAAACCCGGTCTCGCTGACGCGCAGCTCAACGCCTTTGCCCCGCATACCTTCGGCTAGCAATGACAGCGTGCCTTCGATGGCGTGCGCCGGATTGAACGGATGTTGCTCGACCTCGGAGCGGCGGCCGAACACACGCATGTGATCGACCACGCGTGCAGCGCGCTGAACCTGGGCATCGATGCGGTTGAGTTTGTCGGTGAGGTAGTCAACCTGCACATCGCCATTGCCCAGGCGCTTGAGCACATTGACGATGGCCATGCGCATCACGTTCAGCGGCTGGTTGATTTCATGCGCGAGCCCGGTCGCCATCTCGCCGAGGGTGGCCATTTTCGCGCTTTGGGTGAGTTGCTGCTGGGAGCGCCGGACCTCGGTGTTGTCGCGGCCCACCGCCTGAATTTCCAGCAAACGACCCTGATCGTCGAACACGCCGCGATCCGACCAGACCCACCAGGCATGTTCCCGACCGGGCAATTGCAGATTTATTTCGGCGGTGCTGACCGGTTGCTCGGGGCTCAACTGGCTGAGCCGCAGGAGGAAGGCCTCGCGCTGAGCATCCGACATCCAGCTGCCCAGGTTCACCCCCGGCAACGCGTCGGGCGAGCATTCCAGGTACGTCGCCAACGGTCGATTGCCGAAGGTCAGGCTCAGGTCCGGGCGGTAGCGGCAGATCATCGCCGGGGAGTCTTCCACCAGGATCCGATAGCGTTCCTCGCTCTGTTTCACCTGCTCGGCGGCCAGGGTCGCTTCGGTGACGTCCAGCCACAGGCCGACGGCTTCCACGGGCAGGCCAAGGTCGTCGCGCAACAGCTTGGCTTCATCCAGCAACCAGTGGTAATCGCCACGGCTGTCGCGCAGCCGATAGCGGGCGCGCACCGAACCTTCGCGCAGCAAGTGTTTGGTGCGCTCGAAATAGCGGTCACGGTCTTCCGGGTGCACCCGTTCCACCAGCGCGCCGGCGCTGCAATCGGCGAGGGTCCAACCGAGCAATGGCAGCAGGCTGTCACTGAAAAACGTCGGTTGCAGCGCACCTTCGACATAGCGCTGCACGTAAATCACCGCTGGGGAACTGGCGATCAGGTTGTCCAGCCGGGCATGGGCTGCCGCGGCATTCTGTGTCTGGTTTTTGATGTCGCTGATGTCGAGCATGAAGCCCACCAGCCGCCGGTTTTTACCGGTGCCCAGGGCCTGGCCCTGCAAGCGATACCAGATCGGCGCGTTGGCCAGGCGCACACACAGCAGCAAAGGCGTGCCTTCATTCTGCAGGTCTTGCAGGCGGCTGTGCAGTTCTTCGCGGTCGGCGGGGTGCACTTGATCGAGCCAGTCGGGCAGCGGCAAACGGGCGTTGGCCAGGTTCAGGGTGCTGGCCAGCGACGGCGCGAGTTGCACCTCGGCACTCTCACTGAAGACCTCCCACCAACCGGTACCGAGCAAGGCTTGCAGCGATTCGAAACGTTCGAGTTGCAGGTGGTGCCGGTGTTCGCGCAGGCGTTCCAGCAGCGGCCCGGCGAGGGCGGCAGCGAATTGCAGCCAGTCACGCTCGCCGAGTTCGGGCGCACGTTGCTGCACCGGGTAAGCACCGCAGAGCAACCAGGCGGCCACACCCTGCGCATCGTGATAGGGCACCGCAAGGCCTTCGTTATTGCCGAAGGTGCCTTGCAGGCGAGAATGCTCGCCAAGGCTCACGTGTTGCGGCACGCAGCCGTTCAAGCTGTCGAGCCCCGTGCCCAGGCGCTGACCGTTGTGCCACAGCGCGGGTGCATTGAAGGCGGTGAAGTGCTGGTGAACCTGCCAACCCTGTTCTTGCTCGTCGAGCAACGCCACGGCCAGGCACGGGATCTGCAAACGCTGGGACAGGACTTGAAGTTGTTCCAGCAAGACGTCGGACAAGCGCGACAGGCTGCACAGGCGCAATTGTTCGCCGATCTGCGCCGCGAGTAACTGGCACTGTTCGCGGCTGCGCGCTTGTCGGCGTTCGAGTAACAAGTCGCCAATATCCAGCAACTGCAATAGCCAGGCATCGGCCAGTGGCTGGACCCAGCCGCGCAGGTGCAGGGGATGTCCGTTGAGGCTGTAGAAATCCAGGTCCAGCGTCTGCCCCTGCCAGTCGGCGGGCGGGCCTTCGACGGCCATTTGGCTGTGGGGCATGAGGAGACGATGCAGGTGCGGCGTCTGCGCGGTGGGCATCTGCTGGGCCAGTGCATGGCGCAATGGGCCAGTCAGGTGCGTGACCCGACCTTCGGCATCCAGATGCACCTGCAAGCCGACGCTCTGCACACTCAAAGGCGCCGGCGCGAGCACTGGCACGGGCGGATGGCGGTTGAGCAGGCGCCCGAACAGTTTGTCCCCGGCACTCAAAATTGCAGGCTCGAACTGGCGGTGAGACTGGCCGGGAGATTAGGCACCGGGCCGATGCCCGGCAGCACCAGGAACGGAATGACTGCTTTCAGTTTGCTGGTGGGGTAGTTGATGCTCACTTTCAAGACGCCGCCGACGTAGGTGGCACTGGCGTCGGTGGCGACATTGAATTTCAGTGCGTTGGGAATCCAGGCCAGTTGCCGGGTCAGTTCCGTGGTGGCGACGGTCAGGATCTCCGTGGCGTAGCCGGGGGTGTTGGTGTCGAGTGCCACGCTGCGACGCACGGCTTCGGCGGTCGACTGGTTGAACGATTGCACCAGCAACAGCGGCAGGCTGTACGCCACGACGCCATAAAACACCGCAAAAAAAATGACGAACACCAAGGCGAACTCAATCGCGGCGGCGCCTTTTTGTTTGCGTGGGAGGTTTGTTTTCATGAGTGCGTCTACCCTGACTGTCACTGCGTAATGTCAGCATAGAATCATTCAGCCAAAACGGACGCTTTTTACCGAATGCAAAGTTTTATCCTTCTGATCTGGCTGACGCTGTGCGCCGTGCAGGATGCCCAAGAGCGCCACATCGCCAATGGCTTGACCCTGGGCGCAGGCGGGCTGGCGCTGGCGTATCTGGGGTGGACCGGCACCACGTGGCTCGGTGCCGACGCGGTGCAGGGTGGGTGGGCTTTTTTGCTGGCGCTGGCCTTTACCTTGCCCGGTTATGCGTTGCGCCGCGTGGGCGCGGGCGATGTGAAACTGATGGGCGCGCTGGGGCTTGCGACGGACGGTCTGCATGTGCTCGGCACATTTATCGGCGCTGGAATTGCCAGTGTGCTCTGGCTGCTGCTGGCGCCAAGAGTCTGGCTTTTTATGAGTCAAGGGCTTAGGGATCGTCTTCGATACCTGGGCCCGGGAACGTCAAACAAACAGCCATTCGCCCCCTTCGTGTTGACGGGTTTTTTGCTGACGCTCGCCTGGCTTCATTAGTCGCCTCTCATATGTACAGAGTCGGGAAGTCCGTCTACTTTCAAAGCAGTCGTTGTACAGCCTGAGGTTGGCGGTACAGGAGCGGCCAGCCTTTGGCCTTGCAGGGAGTCGCACGTGAAGAAGGTTACTTCAGCTGTAAAAGTTCTTGTGGTCGATGACCAGCCGTTAATCGTCGAAGAACTTTGCGAGTTTCTGGAGAGCAGCGGTTATCGCTGTGTGCCGTGCGAGTCCAGCAGCCAGGCCATCGCCCGTTTCAGTGAAGACCTGAGCATCGGCCTGGTGCTCTGCGATTTTCACATGCCCAGAATGGATGGCATCGAGCTGGTTCAGGAGCTGCAACGGTTGTCCGGAAAGCATCGGGCCTTCGAGGCGATCATGCTGACCGGGCGCGCGGACAAGCAGGATGTGATCAAGGCGTTGCGGGCCGGGTTTGCCGACTATTATCAGAAACCGATTAATCTGGATGAATTGCTCGACGGCATGCGGCGTCAGGAAGAGGCGTTGCAGGAGCAGCAAAAGAGTCTGCAGCTGGGGCATTTGAATCAGAAGCTGCAGTACCTGTCCGAGTCGATCGATGATTTGTATCAGGACCTGGACAAGGTTCGGCGCACGCCGCAGGCGGCGGATGCCTCTGATAGCGAGGTCAGTGATCGGGATCGGTTGGAGATTCCGGCGATTTTCAATCAGCTCTCGCCACGGCAGCTGGATGTGGCGCGGTTGGTGGGGAAAGGGCAGACCAATTATCAGATTGCCTGTGAGTTGGGGATTACCGAGAACACGGTGAAGTTGTATGTGTCGCAGGTGTTGCGGTTGACGCATATGCATAACCGGACGCAGTTGGCGTTGGCGTTGTCGCCCAGCAGTTCCGGGTTGCGGCAGCGCGTTACGGCGCACTGATTTTTCTGTTTAGGGTACATATCCGTTTCTTCGGTAACGGCTGCTTAGGGTTTCGCCCTTACGGCGACTCACTTTTTTTTCAAACGCCAAAAAAAAGTAAGCAAAAAAAGGCTCGCCCCAAGCGTCCGGCCCCTCGCTAAAGCTCGGCGTTCCTTCGCTCCGGTATCCATCCGGGGACACTGCCCTCCGGTTGGCTTCGCTGCACCTGCATGCAGCGTGTTCGACTGCGTCGAACGGCGCTGCGCGCCACTCCCCGGATGAACACCTCCACTCAGCCTCCCGACGGGGCGGGTG
>NZ_RWIN01000061.1 GCF_009761815.1 Pseudomonas sp. PB120 | reverse complement strand
CCTGCTCGCGATGGCGGTGTGTCAGTCACCAACGATGTTGAATGTGCCACCGCATCGCGAGCAGGCTCGCTCCTACAGGGGATTGCGTTGATTGGCCGGCAGTGGGGTCGTGTTGAAAAAGGGATTGTTCGTCATGAGGACGCCGGAATGAGCAACGTGGTGGTGGTCTATCACAGTGGCTACGGGCACACCCGCGTCATGGCCGAAGCCGTGGCGCAAGGGGTGGAAAGGTATCCGGGCAGCACCTGCCAATTGATTCCGGTGGAGGAAGTGGAGGGGCACTGGGACCGTTTGCACCAGGCGGACGCGATCATCTTCGGGGCCCCGACCTACATGGGCAGCGCTTCGGCGCCCTTCAAGGGCTTCATGGAGGCCACGGCTGCGTTTTATCTGGCTCAACCCTGGCGCGACAAACTTGCGGCCGGGTTCACCAATTCCGGCTGCCTGTGCGGCGACAAACTCAACACGTTGCTGCAGATGGCGGTGTTCGCCGCGCAGCATTCGATGATCTGGGTCGGTCTGGACCTGCTGCCGGCGCGCAGTGCCACGGGCGTGTTCGACGGGCAACTGAATCGCCTCGGCAGTTCGCTCGGCGCCATGGCGCAATCGAACGTCGAACAGACCCCGGACCTCGCCCCACCCGCCGAAGACCGCCGCACCGCTGCGCACTTGGGCGAGCGCGTGGCGCGACTCGCCGAACGCATGAATCACCCCAACCCTCGCTAAGGAGACACCGCATGAGCACGTTCACCACCCGAGACGGCACCGAGATTTATTACAAGGACTGGGGCACTGGCCAACCCATCGTGTTCAGCCACGGCTGGCCGTTGAATGCCGACAGCTGGGAATCGCAGATGATCTTCCTGGCCTCCAAGGGCTATCGGGTGATCGCCCACGACCGCCGGGGCCATGGCCGCTCCAGCCAGCCTTGGACTGGCAACGAGATGGACACCTACGCCGATGACCTGGCGCAGTTGATCGAGTTGCTGGACCTCAAGGACGCCGTGCTGTTCGGCTTCTCCACCGGCGGCGGCGAAGTGGCGCGTTATATCGGTCGCCACGGTACCGATCGCGTGGCCAAGGCCGGGCTGATTTCCTCGGTGCCGCCGCTGATGCTCAAGACCGAAGCCAACCCGGGCGGTCTGCCGATCGAAGTGTTTGACGGCATTCGCCAGGCGTCTCTGGTCGACCGTTCACAGCTGTACATCGACCTCGCCAGCGGGCCGTTCTTCGGCTTCAACAAGCCCGATGCCAAGCCGTCGCAAGGCATGATCGACTGGTTCTGGATGCAAGGCATGACGTCCGGGCACAAGAACGCCTACGACTGCATCAAGGCGTTTTCCGAAACCGACTTTACCGAAGACTTGAAGAAGTTCGACATCCCGACCCTGGTGGTGCATGGCGATGCCGACCAGGTGGTGCCGATCGAAGCGGCGGGCATTGCGTCGGCGAAGCTGGTGAAGGGCTCTACGCTGAAGATCTACCCGGGCGCGCCCCATGGCTTGACCGATACCCATAAGGACCAGCTCAACGCCGATTTGCTGGCGTTCCTCAAAGGCTGATCGAACGCTCGCTCCTGCTTTCTGTAGGAGCGAGCTCGCTCGCGAAAAACGTTCAGGCGCCGCGTTGTTTCAGTCAGCCCGCGTCATCGTTCACGACCATCGCGAGCGAGCTCGCTCCTACAGTGAATTGAGGTGAGCGGCGGGGTGGTGAACGGCAGGGGATACGCGCACATGGCGACACCGCCAGGCGAACGGGTTGATGCCTTCGCTGCGGGTGAAGATATGGCAGAAATGCGCCTGGTCGCAGAAGCCGCATTCGAGGCTGATTTGCGTCAGTGTCAGGTCGGTGCTCTGGATCATCTGCTTGGCGCGGGCAATGCGCTGGTGGCGAATCCAGTCCTGCGGCGAGAGCCCGGTGCTGCATTTGAAGGCGCGGGAAAAATGACTGCGCGACAGGGCGCAGGCGCGGGCCAGTTCGGTCACTTCAACGCTTTCACCGAGGCGTTCGAGAATCAGTTGCTTGGCCAGCCGTTCGCGCCACGGGGTCAGGCCGCCGGTGGTTTTTTTTTGCGTGTCAGGGGGCATCGCGAGGGCGACGTTTTGCTGAGAATGGGCCATGACAGATGTCCTTGTCGGTGAGCTTCATTCTTGGGTGAGCAGCGGCGGCAGGCGAGTTAAACGTTGTTAATTCCTTGTTCGGTATTGGCGAACAACGGCCCTAAGTCAGCACATTGCTGCAATTTTCCATCGGTGAGAACCGTGCAAGATCGAGGTCAATGGGCGGCGTTGTACACGGTCGCTTTTCTGAATCGATCAAGGGTGAACGCATGAAACAATCTCTGGTTTGCGCGCTGGGGCTCGCGGTAGCGCTGGCGTCCGGTATTTCTTCGGCGCAGGCACCGGCGCAAGTCGGCACACAGGTGCCGGGCTACTTCCGCCTGGCGGTGGGTGATGACGAAGTGACGGCGTTGTTCGATGGCTACAACGACCTGTCGCCCAAACTGCTCAAGGGCCTGACCCAAAGTCAGATCCGCGCGCTGCTGGCCCGTCGTTCGATTGAAACCCCGGGCGTGCAAACCGCGTTCAACGCTTTTCTGATCAACACCGGCAAACAGCTGATCCTGGTGGACACGGGTGCTGGCCAGTGCATCGGCGCGACGGCGGGTATGCTCTCGGACAACATGAAAGCCGCCGGCTATGAGCCATCCCAGGTCGACACGATCCTGTTGACGCACCTGCACCTGGACCATGTGTGCGGGCTGGTCGACGCCGAGCACAAACCGGTGTTTGCCAATGCGACGGTGTACGCCGCGAAGGCAGAAGCCGATTACTGGCTCGATCCGCAGGCGCTCACCAAGGCACCGGAAGCGGCCCGGCCGTATTTCAAAATCGCCCAGGACTCGACCGCACCCTACGTCGCGGCGGGACGCTTCAAGACGTTCGACGCTGGCCAGTCGCCGGTGCCGGGTGTCGAGGCCACGCTGGAAGCCGGGCATACGCCGGGCAGCACCACGTACCGCTTCACTTCACAGGGGCAGAGCATCGTGTTCATGGGCGACCTGGTGCATAACCTGGCGGTCCAGTTCCTGCACCCCGAAGTGTCGATCGGTTTTGACGTCAACAGTCAGCAGGCGATCAAGAGTCGGGCCAAGGTCTTCAGCGATGCCGCCGCCAGCAAGACCTGGGTCACCGCGGCGCACCTGCCGTTCCCGGGCATTGGTCACATCGTGGCAGAGGACAAGCACTTTCAATGGGTGCCGGTTGAATACGGTCCTTACAAACGTGCGGCCAAGGTGCCGCTGATCGAGTAAAGTTCGCCGTATTCACACAAGGGAACCGTGCCTATGAACCGTAACGATCTGCGTCGCG
This sequence comes from Pseudomonas sp. PB120, assembly GCF_009761815.1. Classification (GTDB taxonomy): domain Bacteria; phylum Pseudomonadota; class Gammaproteobacteria; order Pseudomonadales; family Pseudomonadaceae; genus Aquipseudomonas. The sequence goes on along the minus strand of NZ_RWIN01000061.1, from coordinate 1,216 downwards.
TCGACATGAACCTGTTGGTGATTTTCGAGGCGTTGATGTTCGAAAAGAACCTGACCCGCGTGGCTGAAAAGCTGTTCATGGGCCAACCGGCGGTGAGTGCGGCGCTGGGGCGGTTGCGGGATTTGTTCGACGATCCGCTGCTGTTGCGCAACGGCCGTGGCATGGAGCCGACGGCGCGGGCGCTGGCAATTCTCAAAGAGTTGCAGCCGGCGATGGATGTGATTTCCGGGGCGGTGAGCCGGGCCAAGGAGTTCGACCCGACCACGAGCAGCGATGTGTTTCGCATCGGGCTGTCGGACGATGCGGAGTTCGGTTTGTTTCCGCCGTTGCTGCGGCAATTGCAGGAGGAGGCTCCGGGGATTGTCGTGGTGGTGCGCCGCGCCAACTATCTGCTGATGCCTGCATTGTTGGCTTCAGGTGAAATTTCGGTCGGGGTGAGTTACACCACGGAGTTGCCGGCGAATGCCAAGTGCAAGAAGTTGCGGGACATTCCCTGCAAGGTGTTGCGTGGGGACAAGCGGCCGGGGCTTTTGACGCTGGATGAATACTGCGAACGGCCCCATGCGATGGTGTCTTTTTCGGGTGACCTGAGTGGCAATATTGATCTGGACCTGGCCAAGGTGGGGCGTAGCCGTCGGGTGGTGTTGGGCGTGCCGCAATTCAGTGGATTGCGGGCGTTGCTGGCCGGGACGGAGATGATTGCGACGGTGCCGGATTATGCGGCGTGTGCGTTGGTGGAGGGGTGTGCGCTGAGGGCGGAGGATCCGCCGTTTCCCATTGATGCGGCGCAGCTGTCGATGGCGTGGAGTGGGGTGCATGATAATGATCCGGCGGAGCGGTGGTTGCGGGCTCGGATCAGTGAGTTCATGTCCAGGCCTTTGCCGGTTTTGGCTTGAACGTGGCGGCCTTTGGGCCGACCAGGTTCGCTTGGGTTGTGTACATATCCGTTGCTGCGGTAAGGGCCACTTAGGGTTTCGCCCTTACGGCGACTCACTTTTTTTTCAAACGCCAAAAAAAAGTAAGCAAAAAAAGGCTCGCCCCAAGCGTCCGGCCCCTCGCTGAGGCTCGGCGTTCCTTCGCTCCGGTATTCATCCGGGGACACTGCCCTCCGGTTGGCTTCGCTGCACCTACATGCAGCGTGTTCGACTGCGTCGAACGGCGCTGCGCGCCACTCCCCGGATGAACACCTCCACTCAGCCTCCCGACGGGGCGGGTG
>NZ_RWIN01000060.1 GCF_009761815.1 Pseudomonas sp. PB120 | reverse complement strand
TGGTGGCGTTGTGGTTTGCCCTGGACAGCGCCGGTCGCACCCAACGCCTGATCGCATGGGGCGTGCTCGGCCTGGCCTGCGGCATGGGGTTCATGACCAAGGGTTTCCTTGCCTGGCTGCTGCCGGTGCTGATCGCCCTGCCCTGGATGCTCTGGCAAAAGCGCTGGCGTGAACTGCTGACCTACGGTCCGGTGGCGATTGTGGTGGCGATCGCCGTCAGCCTGCCGTGGGCCCTGGCGGTGCATGCACAGGAGCCCGATTACTGGCGATTCTTCTTCTGGCACGAACACATCCGTCGTTTTGCCGGGGACGATGCGCAGCACGACGCACCGTGGTGGTATTACCTGCCGTTGCTGGTCGGGTTCAGCGCACCATGGGTCGCGCTGTTGCCGCCGGCGCTCCGGCAAGCGTGGCAAACACGACGCCAGGCCAACATCGCCTTCCTGTTGTTGTGGCTGCTGATGCCGCTGATGTTCTTCAGCCTGAGCAAAGGCAAACTGCCGAGCTACATCCTGCCGTGCCTGTTGCCGTTGACGTTGCTGTTGGGCCATGCACTGGCTGACCGGCTGCAGTTGAAACAGGGCCGGGCGCTTGGAGTTAACGGTTTCCTCAACCTGCTGTTGGGCGTGATCACCCTGATTGCATTGGTCTATCTGCAACTGAAGAAACCGCTGTACGACCATGAGCCCCACAACCTGGCGCTGGTGTTCATCGGCGTGACCGGCTGGATCGTGGCCAACCTGCTGCAAGCCTTTCGTCCTTTGAAGTTCTGGGCTGCGCCAGCGTTCGGCAGCTTGCTGCTGATTGGTTTTCTGCCGGCCGGACTGCCCAAGTCCGTGGTGGCCAACAAGATGCCCGACCAGTTCATCCTCGAGCATGCCGCAGAACTCGGCCAGACCGACACGCTGCTGAGCAATGACCTGGGCGCCGCGTCGGCGCTGGCCTGGCGCCTGAAGCGTCCGGACGTGGCGTTGTACAACACGATTGGCGAACTGGAATACGGCCTTGCCTACCCAGACGGCCTACAGCAACGGGTTGACCCGAATCAGGTGCAGCAGTGGATGCACGACGCCCGCCAAAGTGGCTCGGTCGGCGTGGTCATGCGCGTCAAGGGTGACGACGAATTGCAAGAAATCGAACGACTGCCCAAGGATGGCAAACGCTATGAACAAGGCAACATCGTGATTCTTATTATCCCGAAAGGTGGGTCATGAGCCCGCTGCGATTGACCGCCCGCCAGCCGGTGTCCAACCAACGGTTCAGCCTCTCAAAAAGCCCGGGGGTGGCAATGGCCATCCCCGGCGTCATCACTATCAATTCTCGACTTGCTTACGCGCCCGAACTCAGGAGTGCACCATGAAAATCAGCGTATTCGGTAGCGGCTATGTCGGCCTCGTCCAGGCAACCGTTCTGGCAGAGGTCGGTCATGACGTCATCTGCATGGACATCGACTACGAAAAAGTGAAAGCCCTTAATCTAGGCCAGGTCACCATCTTCGAGCCTGGCCTGGCTGAACTGGTCAAGGAAAACCTGGATAACGGACGGCTGCGTTTCACCTCTGACGAAAAGCTCGCGGTGGAGCATGGCCAGGTGTTGTTTATTGCCGTGGGCACGCCATCCCGGGAAGACGGCTCAGCGGATTTGAGTGCTGTGTTTTCGGTGGGTGAAGCCGTCGCCCGGCACCGCAGCGAGCCCATCATCATCGTCGAGAAGTCCACGGTGCCGGTCGGCACCGGTGATGCCCTGCGCGACCGGATCAGCGCGGCCCTGCAACGCTACGACCAGACCCTGGATTTCGATATCGTCTCCAATCCAGAGTTTCTCAAGGAAGGCTCGGCCGTGGCCGATTGCCGCCGCCCTGACCGCATCATCATCGGCTGCGAAAGGGATGCGGTGCGTGAGGTGATGCGCGACCTGTATGCGCCGTTCAACCGCAACCACGACCGCATCATGTTCATGGACCTGCGCAGCGCCGAGCTGACCAAGTACGCCGCCAACTGCATGCTGGCGACCAAGATCAGCTTCATCAACCAGATCGCCGAGCTGGCCGAACACCTGGGCGCCGACATCGAGTCGGTGCGCCTGGGCATCGGTGCCGACTCGCGCATCGGCTATCACTTCATCTACCCCGGCTGCGGTTATGGCGGCTCGTGTTTCCCCAAGGACATGCGCGCCCTGATCCACAGCGCCGAAGAGGCCC
>NZ_RWIN01000059.1 GCF_009761815.1 Pseudomonas sp. PB120 | reverse complement strand
ACGCGAAGGTGCCCTGACCGTAGCCGCTCAATGCAGCAAGCATCTGGCCGGTCTGGTTGTTGTCGCTGTCGATGGCTTGTTTGCCCAGGATCACCAGCTGAGGCTGTTCCTTGTCGACAACGGCTTTCAGCAGCTTGGCAACGGCCAGGGAAGTCAGGTTTTCGGCGGATTCGACGAGGATGGCGCGGTCGGCACCCAGCGCCAGCGCGGTGCGCAGTTGCTCTTGAGCGGTGGACGGGCCGACGGAGACGACGACGATTTCAGTCGCGATACCTTGCTCTTTCAGGCGCACGGCTTCTTCCACTGCGATTTCGCAGAACGGGTTCATCGACATCTTGACGTTGGCGAGGTCGACGTCGGAGTTGTCCGCCTTGACGCGGACCTTGACGTTGTAGTCGGCGACGCGTTTAACGCTTACCAGCAACTTCATTGGACTCTCCATGGGAGGTGGATACTCAAGTGTTCAATGGCGACTCCAGGGAGTCGCCCTGTTCAAAACGTGAATCAGGCCGCGTTGGTTTCTTCCGGCAGTACCAGCCGTGCAGGCGATGGCTGCTTTGACTGGCGGGCTACCCAGTAATAAAGGATGCCGGGCAATGTCAGGCCAATCAGCCACGAGATGTCCGTTCCGCCCAGCACCTCGACCAGCGGGCCGGTGTAAAAGCTCGTGGCGATGAATGGCAACTGAATGACCACGCCGATGGCATAGATCGTTATACCTGCGATGTTCCAGCGACCGTATCGTCCGTTTGGATTGGAAAGGGCAGGAATGTCATAGCGCGATTTAGTCACAAAATAGAAATCGACCAGGTTGATCGCGCTCCAGGGCGTGAAAAACGCCAGCAGGAACAGGATGAACGCGGAAAAGTCATGCAGGAACGAATGCCGCCCCAGCAGCGCCAGCGCTGTGGCCAGCCCGACCATGACCAGTATGTAAATCAGGCGCAGGGTTTTTGATATTTCGTGGTTGCCGCGAAAGCCACTGACGATGGTTGCCAGTGACATGAAGCTGCCGTAGGCGTTCAAGGTGGTGATGGTGACTTTGCCGAACACGATGCTGAAGAACAGCAGTGAGGCAATGACGCCGCTGGCGCCCATGCCGACGATGTACGAAATCTCGTGCCCGGCAAACTGATCGCCTGCCAGGGCCGCGACAAATACCCCGAAGACCATGGAAATCTGCGTGCCGATCACCGAGCCAAGACCCACGGCGAGAAACGTTTTCAGCGCAGAAGTGCTTCGTGGCAGGTAGCGCGAATAGTCGGCGACATAGGGCCCAAACGCGATTTGCCAAGAAGCCGACAGCGAGATGGCCAGCAGAAAACTGCTCAGCGAAAAGTGGCGGTTTTCAAGCAGTTGGCCAATGTCGTTGACGGACAGCAGGCGGTAGAACAGGTAAACGAAGGCGATCACGCCAATCAGGCTCGACAGCCGCCCGATCACGTGAATTGTCCGGTAGCCGAGCACCGTCAAGGCGATGATCATCGCTGCGAATACCAGAATCCCGGTGGCATCGCTGACATTGATCAGCTGCCCGATGGCCTGGCCCGCAAGCACTGAACCACTGGCCGAAAAGCCCACGTACATCATGCAGGCCAGCACGATCGGTATCGCGGCGCCATATACCCCGAACTGCACGCGGCTGGAAATCATCTGGGGCAAGCCCAGTTGTGGGCCCTGGGCCGCATGCAGCGCCATGATCGCGCCGCCCAGGACCTGGCCGATCAGCAGGCCGATCAAGGACCAGAACACGTCGCCCCCCAGCACCACGGCCAATGCCCCGGTGACGATGGCTGTGACTTGGAGGTTGGCACCGAACCACAGCATGAACTGGCTGAGCAATCGCCCATGGCGTTCTGATTCGGGGATGTAATCGATGGATCGCCGTTCTATATACGTCTTGCGCTGCGCACTTTCTTTGGAGGCGGACATGGCGGTTCCTCTCAGGTGTCGTTTGATACGACAGCCTTCTCGTGGTTGAAAGACTCGGGAGGGGGCCCGCAGAGCGGGCCCCGGGTTTTCGCTCGATCAGTGCTGGGCGCTGAGCAGGCTTCGCGAAATGATGATTTTCTGCACTTCCGACGTGCCTTCGAAAATTCGCAGGATTCGTGCGTCGCGCACGTAGCGCTCCAGCGGAAGGTCGCGAATGTAGCCATAGCCACCATGCAACTGCAGTGCGGCATCGGTGACGAAACCGGCGCATTCGGCGGCGACCAGTTTGGCCGTGGCCGAATCGAGGCTGAAGCGCTCACCGCTGTCCCGGCGGGCAGCGGCTTTCCAGGTCAGCATCCGTGCGCCTTCGAGCTGTGCGTACATCTCCGCGAGGCGCCATTGGGTGCCTTGGTAGGCGGCCAGCGGCTTGGGGCCGATCTGCCGTTCGCGGACCCAGTTCAGGCTGGCTTGCAAGGCAGCATTGGCGATGCCCAATGACATCGCCGCCACTTCGACCCGACCCCGGTCCAGCACCGCCATGGCGGTGTTGAAGCCGGCGCCTTCGGTGCCCAGCAGTGCAGATTCCGGCAGCCAGCAGTCCAGTGCCAATTCGTAGATCGTGCTGCCGCGCAGGCCCATGGTTTTTTCCGGGCTGGAGAAGCTGATGCCTTCGGTGCCCTGGGGAATCATGAATGCGCTGATACCCTTGTGCCCGGCTTCGGCGTCGGTCTTGGCGTAGAGCACGATAAAGCCGGCTTCACGGGCGTTGGTGATGTAGTGCTTGCTGCCACGCACACGCCAGCCGCCGTTTTCACGTTGTGCAAGGCAGCGCATGTCAGCCGGGTTGGAGCCTGCCGCCGGTTCCGTCAGCGCAAATGCGCCGAGCAGTTCACCGCTGGCGGCGCGGGGCAGCCAGTGTTGTTTTTGCGCTTCGGTGCCGCCGATCAGGATCGAATCAGTCGCCAGGAAATGCGCGGTCAGGGCCGACGCTGTTGAGGCGCAGGCCCCGGCCACGGCTTCGACCACGCGGCTCATGGCCAGGCTGCCAATGCCCAGGCCTCCATATTCTTCGGGCAAGTTGATGCCCATGCCACCCAGTTCGGCCAACGCCTGCAAACTTTTCGCGCAGAAGGTTTCGCTTTCGTCGTAGTGCTGGGCAAGTGGCTGGATCACTTCGCGGGCCACTTTTTCTGCGGTTTCGATAACGGCCAGTTCGACCTGATCCAGTTCAAAGTTCATGGGATTGCTCCTGTTTGTTCAGTCCGAATGCTTCGTTGTCGGCGCCCAGGCGTGGGGCGTGCGCAACGGCGTGGGGTTTGTGGCCATTGAAGAAAACCGGTTGCGGCACCAACGGCTGGGCCGAGCCTTGGGGGCGAATCAGCAGCTGACGCACTTGCGCTTGCTCGCTGTCAGCGGCCTGGGCAAGGTTCCAGACTGGCGAGGACGGCACGCCTGCATCGAGCAGAATGTCGCAGACCTGGTCGACGCTCAGTTGCTGCGTCCAGCTTTCGATCTCAGCGCGCAGTGCCGGCTCATTGATCGTGCGTTGCGGGTCGTCGGCAAAGCGTGGATCGCTGCCCAGTCCCGGTTTGCCCAGGCATTCGCACAAGCGCTGGAACAGCTTGTTGCTCGCCACGGCGATCACCACCTGGCCGTCCGCTGCGCGATACGTATCGAAGGGCGTCGACACCGGATGGCGGTTGCCCACCAGTCCTGGCGCCACACCATTGGCGAAGAGGTTGGACAGGCCGGTCATCTGCAGGCTGAACAGCACGTCGAACATCGCGACGTCGATGTATTGCGCGCCGGGTGCATGCCGCTCCCGGGCGAACAGCGCGGAACTGATGGCCCACGCGGCGTACACCCCGGCGCACAGATCGCCAATGGCTTCACCGCTGCGGGTGGGGCCGGTTTCGGCGAAGCCGGTGACGCTCATGAGGCCCGACATGGCTTGGGCGACGATGTCATAGGCCGGGTTGCCGGACAGCGGGCCGTGCTGGCCGAACCCGGAAATGCTCGCGTAGATCAAGTTGGGGTTGTATTGCTTGAGGGTGTCGAAATCGATGCCCAGGCGTTGCGTTACTCCGGGGCGAAAGTTTTCCACGACGACGTCGGCGTCACGGACCAGTTCATAGAGCCGGGCGAGATCGGCGGTGGACTTGAAGTCCATCTCGACGCTGCGTTTGCCGCGATTGATCAGGCCGAAGTAGACGCTTTCGCCATCTTTGAAAGGCCCCAGGTGGCGGCTGTCGTCACCGTGCCCGGGCACTTCGAATTTGATCACGTCGGCGCCCAGGTCCGCGAGCATTGCGGTGCAATGGGGGCCGGCGAGTACGCGGCTGAGGTCCAGCACGCGGACGCCTTTGAGTTGTTGGGTGAACGGGCTGCTGCTCATGGCAGGCTCCTCGAATGGGGTGAGCGTGTGTAGGAGCGAGCTTGCTCGCGATGAGGCCGGCAAATTCAACATCTGCACTGGCTGATACATCGCTATCGCGAGCAGGCTCGCTCCTACAGGGGCAAGCATTACTTGCCGGTAATCATCGGCAGGTTCAGCCCTTGTTCCTTGGCGCAGTCGATCGCGATCTGGTAACCCGCATCGGCGTGGCGCATGACGCCGGTCGCCGGGTCGTTGTGCAGCACGCGAGCGATTCGCT
>NZ_RWIN01000058.1 GCF_009761815.1 Pseudomonas sp. PB120 | reverse complement strand
CGTTCCGACGATGGTCGTTCAGACAACGCGTTCATCCTGACTTGGCGCGTTATCGTTGACGTCCATCGCCAGCAGGCTGGCTCCCACAGGGGGTATGTGTGCGCCAGAAATCAGGCCGGTTTTCAGGCCACTGCGCAATGCCTGCGTTCGGCCATCGTGGTTTAACGGGGCACCTCGATCAAAAGCAAGGCGAGGCGGCCTTCAGGCCGACCTGGTTCTTGCGGGTGTGCCCGGTTCAAAAATGTGGGAGCCAGCCTGCTGGCGATTGCGGCCTGACGGCCACCCCGATTTCCCGAATGTACCGGGTTCACTGTAGGAGCGAAGCTTGCTCCGGGCGGCGTTCCGACGATGGTCGTTCAGACAACGCGTTCATCCTGACTTGGCGCGTTCTCGTTGACGTCCATCGCCAGCAGGCTGGCTCCCACAGGGGGTATGTGTGCGCCACAAGAATCAGGTCGGCTTTAAGGCCGCCTTACGGTTTCGGCTATGGTCAGCGGGTCGATGATGATCAGACCGTCGTCGCCTTCGATGATCGTCATGTTGGCCACATCGAGGCCGCGCACCTGATCGGGCAGGGCCGCAATCGCCATCGGACAAAAACCATGCAGGGCCGCTATCCTTGCCGGATGTTCATCGAGCGGGTTTGCCCATGCTTCAGGTTCGCGGCGTCTTCAAAAGCTACGCCACTGCACAAGGTCCGCTGCCGGTGCTGCAAGGTGTCGACCTGACGTTGAAACCCGGCGGCAGCCTGGCGCTGATGGGTGAGTCCGGCAGTGGCAAAAGCACGTTGCTGCACCTGATCGCCGGGCTCGACAAGGTGGACCGTGGCAGCATCCACAGTGGCGAGCACCGGTTGGAGCAGATGAGCGAAGGGCAACTGGCGAATTGGCGCCGCACCGAAATCGGCCTGGTGTTCCAGCAGTTCAACCTGATTGGCAGTCTGCGGGTCGAGGACAACCTGGCGTTTCAGGCGCGGCTGGCAGGTCGGCATGACCCACGCTGGCAGGCGCACCTGGTGCAACGCCTCGGGCTGGGGGACTTGCTGCGGCGCTATCCGGAGCAACTGTCCGGTGGTCAACAACAGCGCGTGGCACTGGGCCGGGCGCTGGCATCGCAGCCGAAACTGCTGTTGGCCGATGAGCCCACCGGCAGTCTCGATGAGGCGACCAGCGACGAGGTGCTGAAGTTGTTGCTGGAGTTGCTTGACGACAGCCCGACGACGTTGCTGATGGTCACCCACAGTTCGAAAGTCGCCGCGCGCCTGGCGGACCGAGTGGTGCTGCACGGTGGTTGTCTGGCTGGCGCGGACGAGCGCTGAGGTGCGGGTCTTTCGCGAAACGTTGCGGGCACTGCTCAGCCACTGGCGGCAGCACCCGGTGCAATTTTTCAGTGTGCTGACCGGATTGTGGCTGGCCACCAGTTTGCTGACCGGTGTGCAGGCGCTCAACAGCCATGCACGGGAAAGCTACGCGCTCGCCAGCCAGTTGATCGGCGGCGAACCCCAGGCCAGCCTCAGTGCGCCCAATGGCGGGACCTTCTCTCAGCAGCTGTTTGTCGACTTGCGCCGTGCGGGCTGGCCCGTGTCGCCGGTGTTGCAAGGTCGGCTGACGATCAAAGGTCATGAAGAGCAACGCTTGCAGTTGATGGGGATCGAACCGGTGTCATTGCCCTCGGGGGCGGCGGTGGCCGGGAAGGCGTTGGCAATCGAGCAGATCGTTACGTTTTTTAGCCCGCCGGGCAGTACCTGGATTTCGCCGCAAACCCTGCAAGGGTTGGGCGCGCGTGAAGGGGAGCAACTGTTCAGTTCGGACGGTGTGGCATTGCCGCCGCTGCACGCTCAGGCCGACATGGCCCCCGGTGTGTTGCTCGTGGACATTGGCTTCGCGCAGCAGATTCTGGGGTTGCCGGATCAGCTGTCGCGTCTGTTGTTGCCCAAGGATTTCTCTGCGACCTTGCCGGACCCTTTCAAGGGGCAGTTGCAGCTCAAGACCAGCGGCGAAGAAAACAACCTGTCGCGCTTGACCGAGAGTTTTCACCTGAACCTCGATGCCTTGGGGTTTTTGTCGTTTGTGGTGGGTTTGTTCATCGTGCACGCGGCGATTGGGCTGGCGCTGGAGCAGCGTCGCGGCTTGCTCAGGACCTTGCGCGCCTGCGGCGTCAGCGCGCGAATGCTGATTGCCTGCCTTGCGGTTGAGCTGGGCGGCCTGGCATTGATCGGCGGGCTCGCGGGGGTTGCCAGCGGCTACCTGCTGGCCAGCGTGTTGCTGCCGGATGTCGCCGCCAGTCTGCGCGGATTGTACGGCGCCGAGGTGCCGGGGCAGCTGAGCCTCAGCCCATTGTGGTGGTTCAGTGGAATCGGCCTGAGCCTGCTTGGCGCATTGCTGGCCGGTGCCAACAGTCTGCTACGAGCGGCACGCCTGCCGTTGCTGGCCCTGGCCGATCCGCAAGCCTGGCATCAAGCCCATGCCCGCTGGTTGCGGCGCCAGGGATGGGTGGCGGCGGTGGCTGCGCTGATCACGCTGGTCGCGTTGATCTGGGGCGACAGCCTCGCCAGCGGTTTTGTGCTGATGGCCGCGCTGCTGCTCGGCGCCGCATTGGCGTTGCCGGTGGTATTGAGTCTGGTGTTGAACCTGGTGCTGAGCCGCAGCCGCTCGGTACTCGGTCAATGGTTTCTCGCCGACTGCCGCCAACAACTGCCGGCCTTGAGCCTGGCGCTGATGGCGCTGCTGCTCGCGTTGGCGGCCAACATCGGCGCGGGCAGCATGACCGCCGGGTTTCGCCAGACGTTCAGCGACTGGCTCGAACAGCGCCTGACCGCCGAGCTCTACCTCACGCCGCAAAACCCGGCCCAGGCCAGAGAACTCCATGCCTGGCTCAAACAGCAACCGCAACTGACGGCGGTGCTGCCCAATTGGCAGGTGTCGATTCAGCTCCTAGGCTGGCCCGCCGAAGTGTTTGGCGTGATCGATCACCCGACCTATCGCCAGCATTGGCCGCTGCTGGAGGCCGTGGGCGACAATCCCTGGGACCGACTGGCCAAGGACGATGCGCTGATGCTCAGCGAGCAACTGGCCCGGCGGCTGAAGGTGCGCCTGGGCGATCACTTGACGATCCCCACGCCGAACGGCGCCTGGTCGCCGCGGATCGTCGGGATCTACGCCGACTACGGCAATCCCAAGGGCCACCTGCTGGTCAACATCAACCATTTGCTCCGCGGCTGGCCGCAGCTGACACCGAACCGTTTCAACCTGCGCATCGAGCCGGCGGCGATCCCGGCGTTTCTCAAGGCGCTGCAAGCACGCTTCGCCCTGGACGACAGCCGCATCGTCGATCAAGTCCGGCTCAAAGGCTGGTCGAGCCAAGTGTTCGAACGCACCTTCGCCGCCACCGCCGCGCTGAACAGCCTGACCCTGGCCGTCGCGGGCGTGGCGTTGTTCATCAGCCTGCTGACCCAAAGCCAGAGCCGCCTGGGACAACTTGCCCCATTGTGGGCGTTGGGTGTGACGCGCCGGCAACTGATGCTGCTGAACCTGGGGCAAACCTGGTTGTTGGCCGTGTTGACGCTGGTGCTCGCCTTGCCATTGGGCATCGCGCTGGCCTGGTGCCTGGACGCGGTGATCAACGTGCAGGCGTTCGGCTGGCGGTTGCCGCTGCGGGTGTTTCCGCTGCAACTGTTGCAGTTGATGGGGCTGGCGCTGCTCGCGACCTTGCTGGCGTCGGCGTGGCCGCTCTACACGCTGTATCGCACGCAACCGGCCGATCTGTTGAGGACGTTTGCCCATGAGGATTAAGGCCTGCGCATTGCTGCTGATCCTGATGTTGAGCGGCTGCGATGACTCGACGCCGGTCGAAAAAGGCTTCGCCGGTCTTGGCGGGGAAGCCGCCACGTTTACTCCGGTGGTGCCTGGCCGAGTGTTTAGCTTCCCGGCGGATCACGGCGCTCACGATGGTTTTCGCATCGAGTGGTGGTACGTCACCGCCAATCTCAAGGATGAGCAGGGCCGTGAATTCGGCGTGCAATGGACCTTGTTCCGCAGTGCGTTGAAAGCCACGCCCGAGGTGGCGGGCTGGGGCAACCAGACAATCTGGCTGGGCCATGCGGCGGTGACGTCGGAGACGGTGCATCACGCCGCTGAGCGCTACGCCCGTGGCGGTGTCGGTCAGGCCGGCGTGAGCGTGCAACCCTTCAACGCGTGGATCGACGATTGGCAGTTCAGCAGCCAGGATTCTGCGGCATTGGACGATCTGCAACTCAGCGCCCGCGACAAGGGTTTCAGCTATCAACTGCGGCTCACGTCCATACGCCCGCTGGTGCTTCAGGGCGACAAGGGGTTCAGTCAGAAATCCGAACAAGGCCAGGCGTCGTATTACTACAGCCAGCCTTTTTTCCAGGCCCGTGGCACGCTGGAAATCGACGGTCAGGCCTATCAGGTCAGCGGCCCGGCCTGGCTCGACCGCGAGTGGAGCAGCCAGCCGCTGACCGCCAATCAGACCGGTTGGGACTGGTTTTCGCTGCACCTGGACAGCGGCGAACAGATCATGCTGTACCGCATGCGGCAAAAGAACGGCGAACCTTATCTGACGGGCACCTGGATTGACGCTCAGGGCCAGACCCAGGAATTGCACGGCGCCGACATCCGCCTCACGCCACACGACACCGCGACTGTCGCCGGCCGTTCGATGCCGGTGCGCTGGTCAATCCAGATTCCCGGCAAACACCTCGACATCACCCTTGATGCCCTGAACCCCAAGGCCTGGATGAATTTGCGCATTCCGTATTGGGAAGGGCCCGTGCGCCTGAGTGGCAGTCATGCAGGGCAGGGCTATCTGGAAATGACCGGTTATTGAATCGGAACTCTCGCGCCAGCGATGGCCTCCTAAGTCAAGAGGCTCATTCACAGGAGTCCGCCATGAGCGACGACCTCAAACCACCTGATCTTGATTCCTGGCAGCGCCTGTTCGAAGACAAGGCCTATTGGCAGCAATCACCGGACGCGCACTACGCTGAACTCTTGCGAGTGGCCAACGATTTACTGGGGCAGGGAGCTATCGACCTTGATCAATGGAAAGCCCTGATGACCAAGGCCGAGCAATCCCACAAAGACTCACCCGCCGTGAACGTCGCCCAAGCGGTGGACGACCCTGAGGCATGAGACGCAACGAACGAGGTATTGTCGCGAGAAACTGCAAACATCTGATGAGCGTCTATGCTCCTGTGCACGGTTGGCGCTGACCTTTGGAGCGGTCGCCGACTGTTGCCATTCATTAACAGGGAAAGTACGACTCATGAAACTCCACGCACTGACTAAAGCCATCACCCTCGCTACCTTGCTGTCGGCCGCCAGCCTTAGCGCCATGGCTGCGGACATTCCGCTGTCTGCCGTCGTGGTAGCCGATCGGGTGGACACTGAGGTATTGGCGGTCGACGCCGCCAATCATCAGGTCGTCCTCAAAGGGCCGGAAGGCCAGGAAGTTCCGGTACAGCTGACCGATAAGGCCAAGAACCTGGGCAAACTGAAAGTTGGGGATAAAGTCAGGATCGACGTCACCCATTCGGCCGCGGCCTACCTCGACACCGACGTCGACAAAGGGCTGCCAGGTTCTACCGAGCGTACCGGCGAAGTCCGCGCCGGCAAAGACAACCCGAACCCCGGTGGCGAGGCGTATCGGCAGGTGCAGGTCCAGCTGCTGATCACCAAAATTGATCTGGCTAAAAATCAGGTAACCCTCAAAAACCCGGCCGGGCAGTCGAAAACGCTCGATGTCGAACGGCCAGAAGTTCAAGCGAAACTCAAAGACTTGAAAGTCGGGCAGAGCGTCGTAGTGACCTATACCGATATTCTGAAAGTGACAACCCAGCATTAACTCTACGTATTGATCGTTCTTGTACAGTTTCATGTATAAGAACGATCCGTTTTAATGAGGGGGGTGTCGAAGTGTTCTGGCAGGGTATGACGACTGACATTTTTTTTAACATTGTGTCGATAAATTTCATGTTTAAGCACGCGGACATTTCCCGAAACTTCTATTAAAATGCTGACCGTTCGCCCAGTGTCGGGCTCTTTACCGGTGCATGGATTGCCGAGGCCATTTCACTGGGCGGACACCCTCTCTAGAATGGTCTTCTGGGAGCGTATTTAAAAAAAAACGGGCGATCATTTGATCGCCCGTTTTTTATTGTCCGGTTTTAAGGATAAGAACAAGGTGCTGAGCGTATTGCTGCGTTAACGCCGTTTTCCACTAGAAGCTGATAGCTTTAGTAATAATTTCGCGTGTATGTTTCTTGTTACATATTCAGCACCGTACCTGTCGGGCTGATTTGTTGAGTGGCTTCAGCCGACAAGAACCGGATTACGCCAGTCATCATGCCCAGAAGTACTGGATGCCAAGTTTGTCCAGGTGATTTTTCGGTAGCTGAAGTGCACGTCTTCAAGCTGGGCGAAGTGCGAGGTCGCCGGGTCCTGGCAGTTGTACATATAGTCTTTGATACGAACGATGACTGCGTCTTCCAGCGTGGTGGTGTAGTAGTGTTGCTGGCCGGCTCCAACGCTCCGGTACCAATGGATTTCAACTTTGGTAATGGGCTCGCCGCTACACAGTGCCGCCATCAGGAGGGGTGAAGCCTTATCAAACCCTTTGGTAACCACAAAAGGTTTGTGTTCGCGCAGACCGGTCGGTTGACCGGACTGCGCGTCGATCGGTCGCATCACTTCATGGCTCACCGCCTGCACCATGGCCATGTCTGCGAATTCTATCTGGAAGGATTTGCCAACCGATTCCGGGGTAGACACGCCAGACGTGATCAAACCTTGTTTCTCGCCCGTAACGGACATATACGCGGGTGAAGCCATGGATGCTCTCCTTGCTAACTACGTGAAGGGCCAAAAGTCGGTATTGGCCGGTCCCTCACAGTTAACAATGTGCATGCCAAAAATAAAAAAACCTTTTATATCAATAATATAAAACGTTTTCTGTTCGAATTCTGAAATATACAGAGAGGGTTCTCATGCATACGCGCAAGGAGTTGCGCAGCACTGAGCAATTCCTCGTGGAGGCTCTTGCAGCCTTCTGCAGCCATAGTCTTCAATCAACAGGTCGCGCGCTTTTTACGGAGTGGTGTTGCGCCACCTCTAGCACATCAAGGCCATGCGCCAGCAACCAGCGAATGCGAATGACCGCTGAAACAAACTGGCACCGCGTAAGGTCCATCACTCAGGTCGCTCGTACGCGGGTGAACCTCCGAACAAACCCTGGAATGGAGTGAGAACGACATGAAAATCCTGATGGTTCTAACGTCCCACGATCAATTGGGTAATACCGGCAGGAAAACAGGCTTCTGGCTGGAGGAATTTGCCGCCCCGTATTTCGCCTTTAAAGACGCCGGTGCACAGCTGACCCTGGTATCGCCCAAGGGCGGCCAGCCACCGCTGGACCCTAAGAGCGATGAGCCGGATGCACAAACTGAAGCGACCAAGCGCTTTCGCAAAGACGCCGCCGCTCAATCGGCCTTGGCTTCGACTGCGCTGTTAAGCAGCGCGAGGGCCGACGATTACGACGCGGTTTTCTATCCCGGTGGTCATGGCCCGTTGTGGGATCTTGCGGAGGATAAAAACTCGATCGCGCTGATCGAAGCGTTTTACAAGGCCGGGAAGCCGGTCGCGGCGGTCTGCCATGCACCCGGTGTGTTGCGGCATGTCAAAGGTGCGGACGGTCAGCCCTTGGTCAAGGGCAAGCGGGTGACGGGGTTCACTAATAGCGAAGAAGACGCGGTGCAGCTGACGGATGTCGTGCCGTTTCTGGTGGAAGACATGCTCAAGGAGAAGGGCGGAATTTATTCCAAGGGCGATGACTGGGCGAGCTATGTGGTCACGGATGGCTTGCTGCTGACGGGGCAGAACCCGGCCTCGTCGGAAGCGGCGGCCGAAGCACTGCTCGCAAAACTGAAGTAAACACAAAACCCGTGTAGCAGCTGGCGCAGCCTGCGTCCGGCTGCGAAGCAGTCGTAACTCAGCCGCCGCGGTTTTTCAGAAAAATCGTGGGTGCAGGTTTGCGACTGCTTCGCAGCCGGACGCAGGCTGCGCCAGCTGCTACAGGTTCGCGTTATGTCCTTAGAGGGGAGAGGTTGAGCGCGGCGTAGCATTCGGCAATGGAGCGCCGCTGGGTTTCGGCATACAAACCCAGTTCGTCAATGGTCGACTGCCCGAGTGCCTTCTCGAACGCCTGCTGGTTCGAATGCACGCCATAGTGGGTTTGCGCCGCGTCCCCCAGGTTCGACTGAAAAATTCCCGCGGCACTGACCGGCAGGAAGTCTTCATACACCAGCGGTTCCACCTGCAAATGCCCGTCATTGACCAGTTCGTCAAGCGACGCGGTCTTCAGGTCGCCCACCGCCAGGCCTTTTTCCGTGACGAAGTAGCGAAAGTACGCCAGTTCCTGTCGGCGCATGCCTTCGTAAGTGTCAGGAAATTCGCCGAAGTGTTGCGCCATCAGCGCGTTGTAACGCGCAGCGTTGGCTTCGTTTGGGAAGTCCTTGAGTTCGTCCCGGGCTGCATTGAGCAAGCGGTCGTAAAGCGCCCGGCCTTTGGGGGTCAGAGCGGCACCCCGTTGCTCGATTTCACCAAAGCGTGCGCTGTGGCTGCCCCGGGTGTCCGTTTGATCGGTAAAGGCAATCGGTTCGTCCAGGGCCTTGAAACTGGTCTGACGCAACAGGATCGGGCACTGGCGGCGCGGCGGGCCTTCGATCACGGCTTTGGGGGTAATGCCGTGGGCCGGCATTTGTGCCTGGACGATGTCGATGTCCAGCGTGCGCGGTGTCAGGTGGTTGATGTGCGGACCTTTGAACGCCACCACGTCGGCGATCAGGCGATGCTGGGCGCTCAACTGCTGATACTGCTCGGCGGTGACGGTGGCGCTGTGGTGCCAGCGGAAAGTTTCCAGTGCCTGTTCGACGAAATTCTGTGCATCTTTTTCGCTAAGGCCGCCATCGGTTTCGGCGCGTTCAATGAGTGCCAGTGCCGCGGGTGTGAAGATGGAACGCTGGGCCAGGGTCGATTCGGCGAAGGCTCGCAGTTCCAGGTCTTCGATCAGCTCCAGGCGCAGCAGCGAGGTAAACACCCGGAATGGGCTGACTTGCAGTGCCGCTTCATGCACCGCGCGAAACGCGGTGGAATGCACCGGCACGCCGGCCGGGGTCAGGTCGTAATAGCCCACCGGCTGCATGCCCATCACCGCAAACAGCCGGGCCAGGGTGGCCAGTTCGGCAGCGGTGCCGACACGGATCGCGCCGTGACGTTCGAGATCCAGGCGCTGTATTTCGCCGGTGCTATTCAGTTGCCGGGCGATTTGCGGGTGGTTTTCCAGCACGTGGTGGTTGGTTTGTTCCACCAGTTCCATCAGCGCGCCGTACAGCGGTACTTCCTCGCGGTACATGTCGGACATCGCTTTGGAAAAGCGCTGGCGGATCAGGTCGGGGCTGATGAAATCGGGATGGCTCATGAAAAAAATTCCTGGCGCGGTGACGTGAAGGATGCAGGAAAAGATCGCAGCCTTCAGCTGCGCCGACAAACGAAGAATCTTACGAACTTCATTCTGCCAAGGACTGGATGCAGTCGCAGAGTTCCCTGTAGCAGCTGCCGAGCTTGCGAGGCTGCGTTCGGCTGCGCAGCAGTCGTAAACCTGCGCCCACGGTCTGTCTGGAATACCGATTCGCCTGACTTTACGACTGCTTCGCAGCCGAACGCAGCCTCGCAAGCTCGGCAGCTGCTACAGGTGAACTCGCGGCTACTGTTATACCGGGAGCTGCGAGCGCTGCGAGGCCAGGAACTCCCGGTACAGGCGCGCTGTACCCGACGGGTACTCGACCATCGGCATATGGCCGATGTGGTCCCAGATTTCCACCTTGAGATCGGCGATACCTTTGCTCCAGACCGCCACGCTGCTGACATCGATCAAGCGGTCCTTGCGCCCCCACAGCAACAGCGCCGGGACCGTGATGGCGGGGAGTTTGGGTTCCATCGGCGGGCTGGCGCGGAAGTCGTTGAAAATCTCCTCCAGTTCTTCGCGCTGCTGTTGATAGCGCTGGGCAATGGCGTCGAGCACCACCGCCGGCACCCATGGCGGCTCGGCCATGGTCATGGCATAGAAGCGTCTGAATTCTTCTTTCGAGTGAATCAGGAACGGGTTATGGCCCTTGGCCAAATGCCGTTCCAGGTCACTGGCTTCGGGGGACGTGACCCCGGCGGGGTCGATCAGCGCGACCGACGCGATCCGGTCCGGGTAAGTGGCCGCCAGCCACGCCGCGATGTAGCCGCCCATGGAGTTGCCGATGACATGGACTTTCTCGACGCCGCACACATCGAGCAACTGAATCATCCGCTTGGCCTGTAACGGAATGTCATAACCACCGCCGGCCTTGAAGCCGGTTTCGCCATGGCCGGCGATGTCGGGGATGATCACTCGATAATGGCCGACAAAGTGGCGGGCAAAGCGCAGCCAGATATTCTTGTCGGCGCTGTAGCCGTGGAGCATCAGCACACTGCTGGACGCTTCGTAGGGGCCGCCTTGCCAGGTCGAAACCGTCATCTCGGTGATGGGTACGACGATCTTGTGCAGCCGATACAACTTGGCCTCCACGGCCATATTGAGGTCGTAGAGCCAATACCCGATCGCCGGGTAACTCAACCAGCTCCAGGCCACGAAAACCGCTATCAGGACTACCAGCACAAGCATCAGCGTCTTCCTTTTACGTGATCAGGACAGAATGTGGTCGGCGGGTTTCAGCGCCCGGGTCAGTCGGTGATAACTGAAACTGAACCCCGGAAACATGGCAATCACATGACCGCTCTTGCTTTGATACCAACTGTGGCAGCCGCCCGATTTCCACACCGTGCGCTCCATCTCTCGATGGATCATTTCAGTGTAGGTACGTTCTGCCTCGGGGCGCACTTCGATGCTGCGTAAACCCTGTTCTTTCAGTGTGCGGATGCAATCGAGGATGTAGTTCATCTGCGACTCGATGATGAACAGCGCCGAGGTGTGACCGATGCCGGTGTTGGGGCCGGTCACGATGAACAGGTTGGGGAAGTCCGGCAGGCTGGTGCCCAGGTAGGCACGCGGGTAGGTCGCCCAGAAATCGCTGAGTTGCTTGCCGTTTTTTCCGGTCACCGGGTAGGAAATGACCCCGTCGGTGGCGTCGTAACCGGTGGACCACACAATCAGGTCAAGGTCGATGTGCTGGCCGTCCTGGGTGACGATTCCGGTTTCATCAAGGGAGGCGATCCCTTGCTCACGGCTGTGCAGGGTGACATTGGGCCGACCCAGCGCGGGGTACAAGGTGCTCGAGACGATCACCCGTTTGCAGCCGATGGTGAAATCCGGGGTCAGTTTTCGTCGCAACTCAGGGTCGGGGACCTGCCGCTTGAGGAAGCGCAGGGCGTGTTGCTGGACCAAATGAATCGCCGGTTTCGAGTATTTGAACGCGATGACCCGTGTTTCGAATTGCCAGTAAATCATCCAGCGCAGCAGTTTGTAGGCCGGTTTGAGGCCTAGCAACCAGCGCTGGAACCGGCCGAAACGGCGGTCAGCCCTGGGCAAGACCCAGTGCGGCGTGCGCTGGAACACGTGCAATTGCTCGACCTGCGGGGCAATCGCCGGGATCACCTGAGCCGCACTGGCGCCGCTGCCGACTATCGCGACACGTTTTTGCCGATAGTCGTAGGCATGATCCCAATGGTTGGTGTGAAACGTCTTGCCCTGGAACCGCTCCTGTCCAGGAAAGCGGGGCACAACGGGTTGGCTCAGCGGCCCGGTGGCGTTGATCAGGAACTGCGCATGAAACGTGCCTTTGCTGGCGGTGTGCACCGCCCAGCGCTTGCCCTCGTCGTCCCATTCGATGCGCTCGACATTCGCCTCCAGCTCCACTTTGTCGCGCAGCCCAAAGTGTTCCACCACATGCTGGGTATAGCGATGCAGTTCCGCCTGTTCAGCGAACATCTGCGTCCAGCGGTAGGGCGCGAAAGAGAGTGAGTAAAGCGGCGAGGGCACGTCGACCGCCGCACCGGGATAGGTGTTCTGGCACCAGGTGCCGCCGAAGAAGTCGCGCCGCTCCAGCAGGCGAAAATCGTCGATGCCTGCCTTGAGCAAATTGATCGCAGCGCACTGGCCGCCAAATCCGCTACCGATGATCAACACCTGAAAGGTCTGCATGGGTCTCCGTTATTTCGTGACGGATCAAAACCTTCCTTCATGTATAGCCAATTGTGGGAACAATGTTCCTGCTCTTGTAGGAACGTTGCTTGCTCGCGAAGAATTTAAACGCGGTACATCAGGCCATCCGTGTCATCGTTCTTCGCGAGCAAGCATTGCTCCTACGGTGATGGCTATTTAACGTTGCCCTGATAGACTCCGAGCACACGCCACCCTGATTCTCAGGTTCCGTTCAGTGGCAAGAGGCCCCTATGGGAAATGCGGGAGTAAAAGGACTTTCACTGGCCAGACGGCTCTATACCTCGCGAACCCTGGGGTTGCTGCTGGGGCTTTTGTGCGTCAGCGCAGCGATGTACCCGCTGGACCCTGCGCCCTGGGTCTGGGGAATGATGCTGTTCAACGGACTGCTCTGGCCGCATTTGGCGTATCAGTGGGCCCGTCGTTCCCAAGCGCCTTATCACGCTGAACACCGCAACCTGCTGGTGGACGCTTTTCTGGGTGGTTTCTGGGTCGTCGCCATGCAGTTCAACCCGCTGCCCAGCGCGACTACCATTGCGATGATGGCGATGAACAACGTGGCCATCGGCGGCTTGCGTTTTTTGTTGGCGGGCGGTGTCGCGCAGTTACTCGGTATCGGCGTCGGCTATCTGATTTTCAGGCCGGTGTTTGTCCCTGAAACCAGTCAATTGCAGTTGTATGCCTGTTTACCCTTGATGTGCCTGTATCCACTGGCGTTGGGCTGGATCTGTTTCCGTCAGGCCCACACCCTTGGGCGACAAAAGCGAGAATTGCTGGCGCTGAGTCGCACCGACAGCCTCACCGGGCTGCTTAACCATGGCGCCTGGAAGGATCAGCTGGAAATCGAGTTTCAGCGCTGCCGGCGCCAGCACCAGGGCGGGGCGATTGCGCTGATTGATATCGACCATTTCAAGACCATCAATGACACTTATGGCCATGTGGCCGGTGACATTGTGTTGCGCCAGCTCAGCAAGATGCTCAAGCAGAACCTGCGCGCGACCGATGTTGCGGGGCGTTACGGCGGCGATGAGTTTTGCGTGATTCTTCCAGACCTGCCGCTCACCAGCGCGGCGGTGGTCATGGATGCCTTGCGGGATCGGTTTGCCACGCTGGGCTACGAACAGAGTCCGGCGTTGAAAGTCAGTCTGAGCATTGGCCTGTCTGCCTTCAACCCGGCGCACACCGACGCAACCCTTTGGCTCAATGACGCCGATCAGGCGCTGTATGAAGCCAAGACCACTGGCCGCAATCGGGTGATTTGCGGCAGTGGGGGTGAGCCCGAGCGTGAGATGCTTGATTCGGTTTAGAGGCGTAGCTGAAGACGCCATCGCGAGCAGGCTCACTCCTACAGGGATCGATGGTGAACACAAGTAGTTCGTTCACTGTAGATCCCTGTAGGAGTGAGCCTGCTCGCGATGGCGTCGGATCGGCCTATACGATCTAAACCTTTACTCTTTAACGCTCATAAACTCTTCCGCCCAATGGATGTATTCCTCAGGCTGGGTGTAGGTATGCGTCAGTTCCGTCGCGCTCAGGTCCGAGGTCTGGGTCAATATCTGCCGTTGTTCACGCAAGCTGTCGTAAGTCGCCTTGATCGCGGCGAAGTAGGCGCCATGGCCATCGATGGTGACGCGCACGCCCAGTTCGGCCAGGCGCTTGTCGTCGCGTAGCGCCGGGTTGCCGTAGGTCACCAGCATCAATGGCACGCTCAGGTGCTCGGCGATTTTCTCGAGTTGGTCGAAGTCCTGCACACCCACCATGCAAATCCCGTCCGCGCCGGCGTTCTGATATTGCCGGGTGCGGTTGATGATTTCCTGGATCGGCAGGATGCCGGCGTTGGTGCGGGCAATGATCGCCATTTCCGAATCGCACCGGGCCTCCAGTGCCGCACGGATTTTGCCGACACCTTCCGCCACTCCGATCAGGTCGGTGGATTTGCGGCCGAACTGGGCCGGCAACAGGGTGTCTTCGATGGTCAGGGCGGCCACGCCGGCGCGCTCCAGTTCGACGACGGTGCGCATCACGTTCAGCGCGTTGCCGTAGCCGTGGTCGGCGTCGGCAATGACCGGCAACTGGGCGACACGACCGATGCGGGTGGCCTGCTCGGCGAATTCGCTGAGGGTGATCAAGGCAAAGTCAGGGGCGCCCAGTACCTGCAACGAGGCGACGGAACCGCCGAGGATGCCCACTTCAAAACCCAGGTCAGCGGCAATGCGCGCCGACATCGGATCGAAGACCGATGCGGTGTGGTAGCAGGTGTTGGACGCGAACAATTCACGGAAGTTACGGCGTAAATCTTGATGGGAAAGCCTGGACATACGAGTTCCACCACTGCAATGGGAATGGAAAGGCTTGAGCAAAAGTGTCAACGCCGAAAGAACAAAAGGCTATCACGCGGAAGGAGGGAAGATGATGACGAATTTGCGTGGGCGATGGACTGTCGTCGATTACGCCGCCACGGACTGTTGTAACTGATTGAACAGCGTGACCGCGCGAACCGAGTCACCGGGTTGCAGCTGGAGGCGCCTGGCCGTGAGGCGGTCGACGATCAGGCTGTTGCCCAGCAGCCTTGCCCTGGCGGCGGTGATGCGGCAGTTTTCCAGGCGACGATTGTGGATCAGCCACACGGGCGCCTGATCGTCCGGGGTGCCAAGTGTCAATGTCAGCGCCTGGCTGTCGCGCACCGTGCGAATTCTCGACACCGGTGCTTCGATGACCGGGCCTGCGTCGAAGATGTCGATGTAACCCTTGTGGGCAAATCCTTCGGCGGTGAGGATTTTCAGGGCTGGCTCGACGTTGGGGTGAGCCTTGCCGATCACGGCCTGGGCCTGTTCAGTGAGCAGGCAGGTGTACAGGGGTTGGCGTGGCATCAGTTCGGCGATGAACGATTTGCTGCCCAATCCGGACAAGTGATCGGCGTGGCTGAAATCCATCTTGAAAAAGTGCCGGCCCAGGCTGTCCCAGAACGGTGAACACCCTTGTTCGTCGGCCTGGCCGCGCAACTCGGCGATGAGTTTGTCGCCGAACAAGTGAGGGAATTCGGCGACGAACAACAGGCGCGCCAACGACAGCACTCGACCATTATTGCCCTGGCGCTGGTCGGGCCGCAGGAACAGCGAACAGAGTTCCGATTGCCCGGTCATTTCATTGTTCAGGAAGAGGGTCGGGATCTGGCGCTGGATACCCAGGTCCGGTGACGAACTGACCGTGAGCCCGACCCGGTAGTTGTACCAGGGCTCACGCAGACCAACGGCCCCCGACAGGGCGCTGATGCCCACCACGTGCTGATCCTCGTCTTCGAGTACGAACAGGTAGTCGGCATCGGCCCGCTCGACCTGCCCGGCGAACGTCCTTTGCGTCCAGCGCACCCGGTGGGCCAGGCGGTCTTCGTCCGCCGGCAAAGGCGTAAACCCGCGGCCTGCTTGCCGTGCCAGCGCAAACAGGGCAGGCAAGTCGGTGATGTGAACCGGGCGGACGATCATGATGAAGCTCCTTCTTCGTACCGGTTGTGGCGCATTCGCTCGATACGGGGCCCGAGACTGCTCACAAGGCAATCAGCCGGATCTGGCGGGTGTCGGTTACGCCCAGGGCCGCAAACATCCGGGCATCCAGGCCCACGGTTTGCCCACCGTTGTAATCCAGTTCGGCGACAATCGCCCGAAAGTTATGCAGCGAGTCGTTGCTGACCAGATACCTGCCTCGTGCATCGATGGATGCCACCGATTTGGCGGTGACGGTCTGGCTTTGCACAATGGAACGGATGCCACTGAGGCGGGCGTAAAGGGTCGGGCCGCCGTCGAACAGATCGATGTAGCTGTTGGTTTCAAATCCTTCGCGTTCGAGGATATCGAAGGCTTCCTGGCCATCGGGATGGATTCGACCGATGCAGTCCTGGGCCGCTTGCGGCAACATCGGCACATAGATCGGGTAGTGCGGCATCAGCTCGGCGAGGAACGTGCGGCTTTCCAGGCCACAGAGTCGCTCGGCCTCGGCATAGGGCAGGTCGAAGAAATGCTTGCCCACCGCATCCCAGAACGGCGACACGCCTTCATCTGTGCTGTAACCGACAATTTCGGTGATTGCCGCTTCGGCAAAGCGTCGTGAGTGAGCGGCGATGAACATCAGTCGCGCCCGCGACAGCAACTCCGAATACGGTGTTCGCACCAGCGCCGCATCAATATGAAAACCTCGCAGCAAGGTGTGCCCACTGAGGTCATGACACAACGACAGCGCCGGCACGCCATGTTCGATGTTCAGTTCCCGCGAGGCGCTGGTGAAATGCCGGTTGCGCAAGCTGTAGAACGGTTCGTTGAAACCGGCGGTGGCGAGGATTTCGGAGCAACCGGCCAGACGCTCGGTCGCCGGGTCCTCTAGCACGAAGAAATAGTTCTCCGGGCCGTGCGCCTGGACGTCTGTTTCGAAAGAAGTGCAAGAGTCGAGAATTCGCTCGCACAAACGATCGGCGTCGTCGGGCAATGAAGTGACGCCCACCAGGCTCTCGCGAGCGAGCCGTTGCAGCTCGGGCAGGTCGGTTAATTTGACTGGACGCAAGACCAGCATGGATGCACTCCTGTATCAAAGGGCTCGGTGGTGCCGAACCTGACTATCACTGTCGGTTTCCATGCATTACATCGGCGGTTGCCTGAAGGGTGTCAGGCGCCGCTCTTTTTTAGCCATTGGACGAGGCGGCCCGTGCCATTTTTGGGCTCCGGTTTCTCGGGGCTGGCGCTCATCTTTCTGGATAGTGGCACATTGATTTGTGCCGTCGGGACAGGAGTATTTATTT
The DNA here is from genome assembly GCF_009761815.1 of Pseudomonas sp. PB120. GTDB lineage: Bacteria > Pseudomonadota > Gammaproteobacteria > Pseudomonadales > Pseudomonadaceae > Aquipseudomonas. The sequence goes on along the minus strand of NZ_RWIN01000058.1, from coordinate 7,909 downwards.
AACGAGTCGTCCCTGTCTAGTTTATTTTTGTGTGGTTTTCCCGTGCCCTGAAACAAGACGAAAACCCCGCATGATCGGGGCTACAGGGACATCGATTGGCTTTGTAGGCCATTGCCTAAAGGTCTGTCAGAGATACCCGTTTTTAGGGGGGAAACAGGCCTTTCGTTCCAGGCCGCCGATTGAAACGAAATGCCCCCAACCACGTTGCTTGCGGCACAATTACGCGAGTATTGGCGCCTTGGCGTCATTTCCCCTTCCCAGCGACCGAGTGAACCCTTCGTGCAAGCGACACGTTTGACCCTGATCTGCCACGCTCGAACCGTCGCACAGAAATTGGCGCGTTTTCCTACAGATGAGCCGGTGGAAATGGATTGGCAATCGGCGAGGGGGGCGCGGGCGGTGTTGTTCAATAAACCGCCGCGCCTACTCTGCGGCCCGGAACGGCGGACCCGGGAAACCGCCGAGCTTTTCGGTAACGATGCGCAGATCGTCGCGGCGTTGGGCGATTGCGATTTCGGACGCTGGAAAGGTCTGCGGATCGACGAGGTGCAAAAATCCGAACCGGAGGCGCTTCAGGCGTGGCTCGATGATCCGCATTCGACGGCTCACGGTGGCGAGTCGGTGATGCGACTCGGTCAGCGGGTGGCCGACTGGCTGACGACCCTGGAGGCCACGCCGGGGCACATTGTCGCCATCACCCATCCGTTCGTCATTCGCGCGGTGTTGACACAAGTGCTGCAAAGCACGGCGTTCAACCTGATTGATGTCGAACCGCTGTCTGCCATCGAATTGCGCTTTACCGGCCGCTGGCGGTTGCGCCTGATCGATACCATCGTTGAAGGAGCCCCGTGATGAAAAAGCTTCTGGTGATCGGTATCGGCGCCGGCAATCCCGACTACATCACGATGCAGGCCGTGAAGGCACTGAACCTCGTCGACGTGTTTTTCCTCATGGACAAGGGGCAGAGCAAAGACAAACTCATCGACCTGCGCCGTGAGATTTGCGAGCGCTACATCACCGGGCGTGACTACCGTTTCGTTGAAGCCCATAGCCCGGAACGTGTACGCGGCGATGTGGACTACACGGCCAGTGTCGAAGATCTGAACAGTGCCAAGCAGCGCACCTTCGAACGGCTGATCAATGAGGAAATGACCGACAACCAATGCGGTGGTTTTCTGGTGTGGGGCGATCCGGCGTTGTACGACAGTACCGTGCGGATATTGCAGGCGATTCTGGCGTCTGGCCGGTGTGCCTTCGAGTTCGAGGTTATTCCCGGGATCACCAGCGTCCAGGCCCTGGCGGCGCAACACAAGGTGCCGCTGAATCGCATCGGGCGGTCGGTCGAAATCACCACCGGCCGGCGGTTGGCGGCGGGGCAGGTCAGCGATGCCGACAGCGTGGTGGTGATGCTCGATGCTGAAGATTCCTACCATCGGGTGGCGGACGGGGAGACGGAGATTTACTGGGGGGCTTATCTGGGGACGCCGGATGAGATTTTGATCAGTGGCAAGCTCCGGGATGTGGCGGATGAGATCGAGCGGGTGCGCAAGGCGGCGCGGTTGGCCAATGGCTGGATTATGGATACGTACCTGTTGCGAAAGCCTTGAAATCGCGGTGTCTGGGTTGACGCCATCGCGAGCAGGCTCGCTCCCACAGGGATCGAGTAAGCACTTGAGATCCCCTGTGGGAGTGAGCCTGCTCGCGATAGGGCCCGAAAGCACACCTCAGGAAATGGCCTTGACCTCCCGCCCAAACCGCTCCCGATACACCGACGGCGGCACACCGACCACACTGCGAAACGCCACCCGGAAACTCTCGACCGAGCGATAACCGCAGCGCTCGGCAATCTGGTCGGTGTTCTGGGTCGTGCTTTCCAGCAACTCACGAGCGCGCCCCAAGCGTTCATGTTGCAACCACGTCTTGGGGGACAGGCCGCTGGCTTCGGTGAAGCGGCGCAGAAAGGTCCGCTCACTCATTGCCGCCTCGCTCGCCAGGTCGCGAACCTCCAGCGGTTCATGCAAGCGTTCGCGCGCCCACTGCATCACGCGGGAAAGGTCGCTGCGCGGTGTAGGACTGACCGGGGTCGGAATGAATTGCGCCTGGCCGCCCGTACGTTGCGGCGACATGACCAGCCGCCGCGCCACCGAGTTCGCCACTTGAGTGCCGAAGTCCCGCGCCACGAGGTGCAGGCAGGCGTCGATGCCGGCCGCACTCCCGGCCGAGGTGATCAACTGGCCCGAATCGACATACAACACGTCCGGGTCGACCAGGATGTTCGGGAAGCGCTCGGCCAGCTCGGTGGTGTAGCGCCAGTGCGTCGTGGCGCCGTGACCGTCGAGCAGTCCGGTGGCCGCCAGCACGAACACCCCCGAGCAGATCGACACCAATCGCGCGCCCCGGGCATGGGCCTGGCGCAGGGTCATGAGTAACGCTTCAGGCACCGGCGCGTGGCGGTCGCGCCAGCCCGGAATGATGATGGTCCGGGCGTCCTCGAGCAGTTCCATGCCGCCATCGGCCAGCACCTGAATACCCCCCATGGCCCGCATCGGGCCCGGGTCTACGGCGACGATGCGATGGGTGTACCACGGGAAATCAAATTCCGGCCGCGCCAGGCCGAAGATCTCCACGGCGATACCGAACTCGAAGGTACAGAGGCCGTCGTAGGCCAGGATTGCGACCAATCCAGGGGTGGGCTGCATTTGGCGGAAAGTTCCCGGTGAGTGTCTTGTGCGCCACTGTAGCGTCAAGCAGCGCCCGGATAAAGTCTTCCTGCACCCACCGAAACTTTGGAGTACAGCCCATGACCAGCCTGGTCCGCGCCATCCCCGCCGCCCCATCGGCCATTGCCCTGATGCACTTCAGCAACCGTCTGACCTTCGAAACCGATTGTTCCGACGTCTTTGGCAGCCAAGAGGCCGGGGAGGTGGATTTCATCCTCGTCGATGTGCGCGGCCCGCTGGCGTTCGAGCGGGGGCATGTGCCGGGGGCGATCAACATTCCGGGCCGTCTGCTCACTGCCGAAGCCCTGGCGGTGTACCCGACATCCAGCCTGTTTGTGGTCTATTGCGCCGGGCCTCATTGCAACGGCGCAAACAAGGCCGCCGTGAAACTGGCGGCGCTGGGTTACCCGGTCAAAGAGATGATTGGCGGGGTGACCGGGTGGCTGGATGAAGGGTTTGAGTTGAGCGTTTCGGCGCAACGCCCGGCCACGAATGCAATAGGTTGCGAATGCTGAAGTTCAAAAGTCGCCGAAAAACCGTGGCGAGGGAGCTTGCTCCCGCTGGGCTGCGAAGCGGCCCCATTTTGAGCAACCCGACTCACTTGTGAACGCGTGCAGAAGTTTTGCGGCTGCTTCGCAGCCGAGCGGGAGCAAGCTCCCTCGCCACAGGTTAGTGCTTGCCTGAAGCCGCTGACCACCACTGATCCAGCGTCGCCCTCAACCAGTCAAAAACGACGGCATGGGCGGCGCTGTCCTGTGGCTCCCGTGGCAGTGGCGATTCCTCGGCAAAATGCGCGTTGAGGATCGCCACCGAGGCAGCATTCCATTCCGGATGAAACTGCAGTCCGACCCGCGTCGGCCCGACGCGATACATCTGTTGTTCACACTCATCGCTGCTGGCCAGTAATTGCGCACCGGGTGGCAGATCGATTGCGTCTTCGTGCCATTCCAGCACCTTCAAATCTCCGCCATCGGCGAACTTCACTCGGGTCCAGCCGGTTTCTGGCCGATCCATCCGTCGCACGGTCCCGCCCAGGCTCAATGCCAGCAACTGCGCCCCCAGGCAAATGGCAAACACAGGCGCACCTTGCGCCAGACTGCCCGCCAGCCATTGGCGTTCGGTCGCCAGCCATGCTGGCCCGGCATTCGATTCGTAAGGCCCGCCCAGCACAATCACCGGCGCACCGCTCACTGGAGGCAGTTGGTCGAGGTCTGCCCGAAACACGTTGAGCGTCAATCCCCGGGACACGGCCCAGTCACCAATGGCCCCCGGACCTTCAGCGGGGTGATGCTGAACGAGGTTCAACGTGCGTGTCTCACCGTTCATGCTTGCCACTTTTTCATAAGTATTTGTCGCCTATACACAATTTACCGGCCTGAAGCCGCTCTAGACTGCCGCCCACTTCGGTCGACACCTACAAGAAAGCTCTGACCGAAAGCTACCAATCGAACGCTGCCAATAAAAGCCTCCGTACACAGGAGTTATAAATGAAGAAGCTAGTGATGTTCGGTGCCCTGGCACTGTCGATGTTGTCCCTGACCGCTGTGGCCGAAGACGCCAAGCCGATCCGCATCGGTATCGAAGCCGGTTACCCGCCATTCTCGATGAAAACCCCTGACGGCAAACTGACCGGTTTCGACGTCGACATCGGCGACGCCCTGTGCGAGCAGATGAAAGTGCAATGCACGTGGGTCGAGCAAGAGTTCGACGGTCTGATCCCGGCCCTGAAGGTCAAGAAAATCGACGCCATCCTGTCGTCCATGACCATCACTGACGATCGTAAAAAGAACGTCGATTTCACCATCAAGTATTACCACACCCCGGCGCGCTTCGTGATGAAGGAAGGCACCGACGTCAAAGACCCGCTGACCGAGCTCAAAGGCAAGAAGGTCGGTGTGCTGCGCGCCAGTACCCACGACCGCTTCGCCACTGAAGTGCTGCAACCGGCCGGCATCGTTCTGGTGCGCTACGGTTCGCAGCAGGAAGCCAACCTGGACATGGTGTCTGGCCGCGTTGACGCGCTGCTGGCTGACTCGGTCAACCTGGACGACGGTTTCCTGAAAACCGACGCCGGTAAAGGTTTCGCGTTTGTGGGCCCTGAGTACAACGATCCGAAATACTTCGGTGGCGGCGCCGGCATCGCCGTGCGCAAGGGCGATACCGCCCTGGCCGAGAAATTCAACACCGCCATCACCGAAATCCGCGCCAACGGCAAGTACAAGCAAGTGCAGGACAAGTACTTCAAGTTTGACGTTTACGGCGAGTAATCGAGCTGTTTAAAAAGGTGGCAACCGTTGACGCGGTGGCCACTTTTTTTATGCTTGCTTTCTATTGAATTGAATTGAATTGAATTGAATTGAATTGAGATACCTGTGGGAGCGAGCCTGCTCGCGATGGCGGACTGACATTCAACATTGATGTCGACTGAAACTACGCCATCGCGAGCAGGCTCGCTCCCACATGTTGAATTTCGCCGTCCCAGCATTCAGGAGCCTCACATGCAACGCATCGACCATTCACTGCCCTGGAGCCACCTCGGGAGCGAACGCACACTCAGCGTTTTTCGCTTTGGCGCCGGCACCCGCAAGGTCTACATCCAGGCCAGCCTGCACGCTGACGAACTGCCGGGCATGCGCACTGCCTGGGAGTTGAAGAAACGCCTGGCCGAACTGGAAAACCAGGGGCAACTGCAAGGCGTGATCGAACTGGTTCCGGTGGCCAACCCCATCGGCCTCGACCAGCACCTGCAAGGCAGCCACATGGGTCGCTTCGAACTGGGCAGCGGCAAGAATTTCAACCGCTCGTTCGTCGAACTCAGCGCACCGGTCGGCGCCTTGATCGGAGATCGCCTGGGCGACGACGCGGCAGCCAACATTGCGCTGATTCGCCAGACCATGGGCCAGGTCCTCGACGATTTGCCGGCACCGGCCTCGCAGCTGGAAGCCATGCATCGCTTGCTGCTGCGCCACGCCTGCGACGCCGACATCACCCTCGACCTGCATTGCGATTTCGACGCTGCCATCCACATCTACGCGTTGCCGCAACACTGGCCGCAATGGCAGTCCCTGGCCGCGCGCCTGAAAGCGGCAGTCGCGTTGCTCTGTGAAGATTCCGGTGGCAGCTCGTTCGACGAATCGTGCTCATCGCCGTGGCTGCGCCTGGCCAGTGCGTTCCCCAACGCCGCGATTCCGCCGGCCAACCTGGCGACCACGCTTGAACTGGGCAGCATGGGCGATACCCGGGTTGATCAGGCACAGGCCAATTGCGAAGCGATTCTTGGCTTCCTCGCCGAGCAGGGTTTCATCAAAGGCTCCTGGCCGGCGGCACCGAGTGAATGCTGTGAAGGCATGCCGTTCGAAGGCACCCAATACCTGTTTGCGCCGCATCACGGCGTGGTGAGTTTCCTGCGCGATTCCGGGGAGTGGGTGGAGAAGGGGGATGCGTTGTTTGAAGTGGTCGATCCTTTGAACGACCGGGTCACGACCGTTTGTGCCGGGACCAGCGGTGTGTTGTTTGCGATCGATCGTGGGCGCTATACCCAGCCGGGCACGTGGCAGGCGAAGGTCGCGGGGCGCGAGGCGATTCGGGTTGGGAAGCTGATTAACGATTGAAGTTCTTTGTTGTTTTTGCGGGCCCCATCGCGAGCAGGCTCGCTCCTACATTTGGAATGCATTTCGACTGTAGGAGCGAGCATGCTCGCGATGGCGATACCAGCAACAGCCAAAATCCCCCAGCAAGCTTCACGGTGTTAGGCTCACCCCCAAACCCTGCGCACCCGAAGGAACGCCCATGTTGAAGTTTTTCGCCCTGCTGGCATTGCTGGCGTCTGCCACCGTTCACGCTCAAACCCCACTGCAAACCGATCTGCCGCTCAACTACCTGGAGCAGGCCAACCCTGAATCTCGTAACCAGCCGCTGGTGATTTTTCTCCACGGCTACGGCAGTAACGAGCAGGATTTGTTTGGCATCAAGGATGAGTTGCCCGCGCAGTACACCTATCTGTCAGTGCGCGCGCCGATGGACATGGAGAAGGGCAGCTACCAATGGTTTCGCAAAAAGGGCGAAGGTGCCTACAACGGTGAGACAGACGATCTGAAGTCCAGCAGCCAGCGGGTGCTGGATTTTGTCGCACAGGCAGTGAAGAAGTATCACACCGAGGCGAACAAGGTCTTCCTGGTGGGCTTCAGCCAGGGTGCGATCATGTCCTACGAAGTGGGCTTGCGTCATCCCGAAGCCGTGGGCGGGATTGCCGCGTTGAGCGGGCGGATTCTGCCGGTGCTCAAGTCCGCGCTCAAACCGGATGAAAAGCGCCAGGCGCTGGCGATTTTCATTGGTCATGGCACGGCGGACAAACGCTTGCCCTTTGTTGACGGCAGTGACGCCAATCGCGTGTTGCAAGGCCTGGCGCTCAAGCCTGAGTTTCACGCCTACCAGGGTCTCGGTCACAACATCAGTGCCGCCGAGATCGAGGATTTGAATGCCTGGCTGCAGCGTCTCAACCCCTGAGCCTTATTTGCCGCTGACGATCTGCTTGATCAGGGTTTCGTGGGCGGCCATGTCGGCGGGGCGGGAAATGATCTGAACCACGGCCATGCGTGTGCCGGAGGCCGCGATCAGCGTTGAGTTGAGGGTCATGCCACCCCCTTGTTTGGCGGTGCCGTCAATTTGTCGAATACCGAGCCCGGTGCCTTTTTGGGTCAGGCTTTTTTCGCTCAATTTGTTGTAGTCCGGCAGGGCTTTGCGCTGTGAGGTGTCGAAATCGGCCAGGGTGCCGTCGAGAAACGCACCGTCATTATCCTTGACCTTGACGCCTGCGGGGAGGCTGTTTTCGGCGGCGATCACTACGGTTTTGGTGGTCGAGTTGCTGTACATGGTGCCGCTCGCTCCCGACGGGCTGGCCGGCAGCGGGTTGGCGATAAAGCCCTTGGGCAGGTTGAACGTGAACTTGCCGCCCAGCATCGAGACCTTTTGCGCCGGCGCCTCGCTGGACGTGGCACTGGCCGCCTGCGCATTCAACGTCCCCAGACTGGCCGCCGCCATCAGCAACAGGACGGCGGCTTTTTTACTCAACAAAAACATGTGAATTCTCCAGGGATGATCGCGCGGTGAGGGCAATCATCCCATGGAATGCAATTTGTAGCAGCTGCCGAACACTGCATGCTGTTGTAGCAGCTGCCGAGCTTGCGAGG
>NZ_RWIN01000057.1 GCF_009761815.1 Pseudomonas sp. PB120 | reverse complement strand
AGTGTCAGCTACCTCTGTGTCGACTGACACACCATCGTCGGAACGCCGCCCGGACCAAGCTCGCTCCTACAAGGGATCACACATACAAAAAAGCCCCGCTATCTCTAGCGGGGCTTTTTTGTATCCGAGGGATTCAGATCCCCATGCTGACCAGCGATTGCACGATGTTGCGCAAGGTGCCGGCAATGGCGGGGTGTTCAAGCTCGAAGCGTTCAACGGCCAGGTTGACGCCGTCGGCGACGCTGGAATCCTTGGTTTTGGTTTCGAGCTCAAGCTCCAGTTCGATCTGTTGCATCAGTGCATGCAGGTCTTCGCGCTCGGCTTCGGACAGCGGAGGATTCTGTTCCAATTGCTCGCGCAGAGTATTGAGCTGTTCTTGCAGTTCGCGGGCAGGCATGGCGTTCTTCCTTTTATCGATTGGCACTGGCATAGACCGCAGCGGCGTGCCAAAGGTCTATGGCTGACCTTTAGATTAATCCACTCCCGCACAAATCGCATGCCTTCATAGGTGGGAAGCCGTGATCAGGGCTTTTCGCCCTTGAGCCGACGCAGGCTGATGTCTGCCAGGCAGGTGTCGAGTTCGCCGAGGTGATCAATCACCGAATGCACGCCCAGACCGAACAGCTGGACCGTCGCCTTGCCGCGCTTTAGATCGCGTTCCTGCTGGGTCAGTGCCTGCCATTCGGTGGGCGACAGCCCGCACAGCGAGCCGCAGGACGCCAGGCCGATGGTCCACAAACCGGCATTGAGTCCCGCTTGTAGCAATCGTGGTTCGCCGCTGACCAGCACGCAGCCATCAAGGCGCTCGACATTCAACGCCATTAACGCTTGCCAGCAGGCATTTGGCGCAGGCCAAGGATTGTTTGTTGCAGAGTGTTGCGAAGGGGTGATCCAGTCCGGTAGCGCGGCGGCCAGGGAATGGCTGAGGGAAGGGGGTAGTTCATCAAGCCAGGCGCAGGGAATTTGTTGGCGTTGCAGACTGCGCAGGCTGTCCAGGGCGCCGTGCGTGACCTCGGCGTGCTCGGCCGCGAGACCGGTGTGTTCACGCGAGCGGGCGCCGAAATCCACCAGACAACCGCTGAGGCCGAACAATACGGCAGTCAGGCTGGGCACAACGAGGGGCATGGTTTCGGCGTGCGGCATGTCAGCGTCCCTGAAATAGCCAAAAGGCTAGGCGATGTCGGTGACAGTTGAGTGACATTGTTGTGAATCGCTCACAGTCATGACGAATCAACCTTAGGCTATCGTGTCCAATGCTGCCTAAATCGGCTGTTACGTCTTATACTCACCAGCTTAACGCCAGGGCCAAGGGCCCGCGCCAGTACAGTCCAAGGAGTTTTTCTATGCGCTGGAGCAATCATTTCGCTCAGCTTTGTGTGTGTGCCAGCGTGTTGCTGGTTCCGTTCGTTGCCCAGGCAGCGTCGGAAGACGATCCTTGGGAAAGCATCAACCGTCCTATCTACAAGTTCAACGACGTGCTCGATACCTACGCCCTGAAGCCATTGGCCCAAGGCTATGAATTCGTGACACCGCAGTTCCTTGAGGACGGTATCCACAACATGTTCCGCAACGTGGGTGATGTGACCAACCTTGCGAACAACATTTTGCAGGCCAAACCGGCTGCAGCGGGCGTCGACACCGCGCGCATCCTCTTCAACACCACCTTCGGCCTGCTGGGTTTCTTCGACGTCGGCACCAAGATGGGCCTGCAACGAAGCGACGAAGACTTCGGTCAGACGCTTGGCTATTGGGGCGTAGGAAGCGGTCCTTACGTGATGCTGCCACTGCTCGGTCCGAGCACCTTGCGTGATGCACCGTCCAAGATCGTCGATGGCTACACCGGCCCGTATCCGTACATCAACGATGTGCCGGTGCGTAATTCGATCTTCGGCCTGAATATCGTCGACACCCGTGCCAGCCTGCTGTCGGCCGAGAAGCTGATCAATGGCGACAAATACATCTTCATTCGCAACGCTTATTTGCAGAACCGCGAATTCAAAGTGAAGGACGGCCACGTCGAAGACGATTTTTGATCTCGACCGGTAAACCGGTAAAACAAAGAAGGCGGCCCTTGGGCCGCCTTTTTGCGTTTCATTTGCGGGTTATTTCATCTTCAAGATTGTAAGCCCGAGTTTCTGACTGCTGCCGTCCTGATCCTTGACCCACACCACTTCGGTGTCGGCCTCAAGGCCTTTCAGGGCGCTATGCTCTGACTCGATCCGTACGCTCAGTCGGTCGCCAACCTTGAACAGGCGAGGCGCCTGTACTTGCATGCCGCTGCTGGAAAGGTCGATGCAGACCGCTGCGACCTCGTCACCTTCATGAATCAGCGAGACATCGGCATCGACTCGCATGCGGATAAAATCGCGCTTTTCGCTGTAGTCCCGATCGGTTTGACTCATGGGCTTCATCCTTCCATTGAGTTACGGATTTGCCTGTTCTTATAACTCCCGGTGATTTGACAAGTAAAGTCCTCAAGCGACCATCGGCGTGAGCTTGAAACGCCCCGCGGATGGGAGTACCGTCTGCGCCTTAGAAGGGCACCTCTGGTGTACCTGTGTGTAGGGCAGACGCCCGAAAACGGTGCAATAGAGAGGCTAGAAAGCGAATCCAGTAGTGTGAGCGGGTTAAAAAACCTGTCTGCTACGCCAACCTAATTCTGGCGCCGTTTGCCCACATGCCAAAAACCAGTGCCACGCTGCTGATAATCGATGATGACGAAGTAGTGCGCGCGAGCCTCGCCGCCTATTTGGAAGACAGTGGTTTCAGCGTCTTGCAGGCCAGCAATGGCCAGCAGGGTCTTCAGGTATTCGAGCAAGACAAGCCCGACTTGGTCATCTGCGATCTGCGCATGCCGCAGATGGGCGGACTCGAACTTATCCGTCAGGTGACCGAGCTGTCACCGCGAACCCCGGTCATTGTGGTGTCGGGTGCCGGCGTGATGAACGATGCGGTCGAGGCCCTGCGCCTGGGCGCGGCGGATTACCTGATCAAGCCTCTCGAGGATCTGGCCGTGCTCGAGCACTCTGTGCGACGGGCCCTGGATCGTGCGCGTCTGCTGTTGGAAAACCAGCGCTACCGCGAGAAGCTGGAAAAGGCCAACCGCGAGCTCGAAGCCAGCCTGAACCTGCTCCAGGAAGACCAGAATGCCGGTCGCCAGGTGCAGATGAACATGCTGCCGGTCAGCCCCTGGACCATCGACGAGTTCCAGTTTGCGCACCAGATCATCCCGTCGCTGTACCTGTCGGGTGATTTCGTCGATTACTTTCGGGTTGACGAGCGTCGGGTAGCGTTTTATCTGGCGGACGTTTCCGGTCATGGCGCCTCTTCAGCCTTCGTCACCGTGTTGTTGAAGTTCATGACCACGCGGTTGCTGTTCGAATCCAAGCGCAGCGGCACATTGCCTGAATTCAAGCCTTCAGAGGTCCTTGGTCATATCAACCGGGGCCTGATCAGTTGTAAGCTGGGTAAACACGTCACAATGGTCGGTGGAGTCATCGACGAGGAGACAGGTTTGTTGACCTATAGCATCGGCGGTCATTTGCCGTTGCCTGTGTTGTACACACCCGACAGTGTTCGTTATCTGGAAGGGCGTGGTCTGCCGGTGGGCCTCTTCAACGAAGCCACCTACGAAGACCACGTGCTGGAACTGCCACCGACGTTCAGCCTGACGCTGATGTCTGATGGCATTCTGGACCTTTTGCCAGAGCCTACACTCAAAGAAAAAGAAGCGGCATTGCCCCAAAGGGTCAAGGCTGCGGGCGGCACCCTGGATGGGCTGCGGCAGGTTTTTGGATTGGCCACGCTAGGGGAGATGCCGGATGATATCGCCCTGTTGGTGTTGAGCAGGAATCTTTAATGAGTACCGGTAGAATCCAGTTCGCCGAGCAGGACGGCACCTTCGTCCTCAAGTTCGTCGGTGAAGTTCGCCTGACCTTGTGTTCGGCCTTGGATGCGACTATTGAGCGGATCTTCACGGCGTTGAACTTCAACGCGATCGTGATCGACCTGACCGAAACCCGCAGCATCGACAGCACCACCCTGGGCCTGCTGGCCAAGCTGTCGATCCTGTCGCGGCAAAAGGTCGGCCTGCTGCCGACCGTCGTGACCATTCACGAAGACATCACCCGGCTGTTGCAGTCCATGGGGTTCGAGCAGGTGTTCAACATCGTTGATCGCCCGATTCCGTGCCCGGAGTGCCTGACCGACCTGCCAGACCAGGATCAGTCCGAAGAAGTGGTGCGCATCAAGGTGCTTGAAGCGCACAAGATCCTTATGGGGCTCAACGATTCCAATCGTGAAGCGTTCCATGACCTGGTGAATGCGCTCGAGCGTCACTGATCCCCTGAATAATCAGGTGCCTGTTCAGGCCCCTTCGCGAGCAGGCTCGCTCCCACATTGAAA
>NZ_RWIN01000056.1 GCF_009761815.1 Pseudomonas sp. PB120 | reverse complement strand
CCTTGTCTTCCCACAACTGATTGATCCACCCCTGAAACTGCAAGCGATACTCCCCATCCTGGTCGTAATTCTTGCCAATGAACTGCGGCGGAATCTTCAGTTCCTGAAAATGCACCACCACGTCCGCCACGTTGCCGCAGAGCAAATCCCAGTACCCCGGACGCCCACCCGTATAGCCCCTCCATTTCCGGAGCGGGTATTCCAATGGTGCTTGGCAAAGCCCATTCAAACTCTGACATATGTACAAACTGCCAGCCTTGTCGATGCAATCAGATTTGGACTACAGGAATATCGGAAATGGGTAAGTTCTATTGATATGTGAATGGGGGTAGTGTTGTTTGCACAGGGAAAGAGTTGACGCCTGAAAAAGTTTGGGGAAGAAGGTATGCGATATAAAGCGCTTTCCATTCCGGATGGGTATGTGCTCACTATTTTTGAAGTTGTTTTTTTAGTAACCATTCTTATGTTTGTTTTTGGGGGTGCCTTGTATCACTTTTACAGGGTTGTAGAAATTCCTCCAACTCCAAGAAAAGTAGTTTTGGAAAGCGCCTTTGTTTATAGGGGCGTTTCAGAGGTTTCAAGAACCACGTCGAATTTATATTTCAGGATTGGATCGGATGATAAAGCATATGATTATGTTATGGAAGCGTCCTCTCGAGACATCAAATACCTGGCTTTCAGTAAGTCGAAAAAGCTATGGGTCGCTTTAGAGTCGGATCGAAATAAACAGTTTGTTTGGGGGGTGTACGACGATGAGTTAGTATTGTTAATAAGTCGAAAAAATATATTGCAGTGGGCGCGATATAAAAATTCTGTAAATTATTTTATGTTTTTTGCCTGGGGTTTTGGTTCCCTGTATTTACTATTTGTGCTCATTAATAATGGTGTTTGGAACAGGTTTTTAGCGAAAAGGATAGCGCATGAAAATCGAGAAAATTGACAATGAGATATTTATAGTTGACGATTTTTTAACCGAAGAAGAAGAGCGTGGTATAAATTTTAATCTCAAAGGTGCAGTCTGGAGATACAACTGGCCAAATTATGAACAGCTTCCATTTGTTAGACCTTGTTGGCATGTATTCATTGCTGGTAAAGGCCGTCCTGAACGAAAGTCTTGTGCAGAGGAGTTGCTCAGTAGTGAGTCATGGAGTTTTTTGATCGGGTTTTGGGAAAGGTTCTCAAAATTTCATAATTTCGACATTACGTTACTGGGAGTTTATGCAAATGGGCAGACATTTGGACAAGACACGATTATTCATCGGGATAACAAAACGCATCCAGGGCTGACAGTCATCGTTTTTTGTAATGAGCATTGGCCCACGTCTTGGGGCGGTGAACTTGTTTTCTATGATGATAAAAAAGAAAACATTATCAAGTCCGTGCTTCCCAAAGCCCGGCGCGTGGTGATTTTCGATGGACGAATTCCTCATGCTGCGCGATCGCCCTCAGTGAAGTGCGATCAGGTCAGAATGACACTGGCGTTTAAAACTGTGATTAAGGGGTAATATATGGCAGGGAAAGCCGTAATATTTGTAGGTGTTGTCAATGACGGTGTAACTGTCGGCTCGGGCGCGACTGCGGTAGCAGATCAGTTTATGGTTAACGGGACTGGAATGGTGCTGCTGAATCAGTCGGCTCAAACTGGCGCAGTGATAGCAAGTGTGACCTCGGTGACAAAGCTTGCAGGGCCTTATGTTCCGATTGTGAGCATGCCAGCCAACATTGTTGCCGGAACAATTACGTTTCTGAAGATTGGGGTAGATATCAGAGATGGGGCCGAGATTAAAGCGGGTGATGTCTTTAGCCTTGTCGGGAACGTCGCCGGCGTATTTGCTACCATGGCAATTCTAGGTGGAGCCGCACCTGCCCTTGTTGCTGGTTTAGCCATAGTTACCGTTATCACAGGGCTTGCCTCGGTTGTTGGTTCTGAAACAATTAAAAAAATCGCGACGAACGCTGCTAACTTTTTTGAAGACAATCCAATGGATAGCTATCTCGATTATGCCTGCGCACCCAACATGCAAATCGTCCATAGAAATACATTGAGAGACGCTTACGGTAATCAGATGCTCTCTTGTCATTGGGTATCAGCTTCGGGAGAGTTGTTGGCGATTCCGGCAGTTTTTTTAGATGAAAGTGTTGGTGGCTATGAGCAGGCAGTGACAGAAGTAGAAGTAGAAGTAGAAGTAAAGGCCGAGGGTGGCAGTAGTGGTGGTATTGGCAGCCGGTATTATCCACCTACAGTGCCCGTTCACCCTGCCCCCATTCCTGACATAATCCCGGTAATTGCCATTGGTCCACTTGAGTTTGGCGGCGCAAGTGGTGCCACCGAAGATAATGGTGATGAGTATGGTTGCTGCACAGGGGGGAGTGATGGTTATATTTGATACTTCGTATATATAAGTCGTCTGGATTTCATGTGTTCATCTATTGGGTAGCAGATTAGGTCAGCAATGCTGAGTACAGGTTGTCGTTAGCCACATATAAAAACC
>NZ_RWIN01000007.1 GCF_009761815.1 Pseudomonas sp. PB120 | reverse complement strand
CGGTCTCGCTCCCACATTTATCCTGTGTTCACAGCTCTACTGTGGGAGCGAGACCGGCTTGCCGGCGATGGCGGCCTGACAGACACCACACCTCTCAGGCCTGATAACATGTCGCGCAATCAACCCTGCCGTGACGACGCCAGCCAATGCCTCATGCTCCTCGCTCTGTTTCCCAGCCTGAATTGACCGCCCTGTTTGCCGCGGTGCAACAGCATTTCCAGGACGTGATCGTGCCGCTTTGGCAAGGCCCGGGCTGGAATGCCGAAATGGCGCTGCCCTACGAAGCGCTGGACGCCGAGCACCAGCCGTTGCCACCGCAGCGCTATCGGGCCATGGCCTGCGCGCGGCAGTTGTATCTGTTTTCCAGCCTGATTGGCCAAGTGCCGGCCGCCGAAGAACGCGCGGCGGCGCTCTTCCGCTCCCTGCAGCATCATTTCCACGACGCCGAGCATGGCGGCTGGTTCTACAGCATCGACCCGCAAGGCGCGCCGCTGGATCAGCGCAAAGACCTCTACACCCACGCGTTCATCCTGTTCGCCTGCGCCCATTACTGGGGCAAAGTCCACGAGCCTCGAGTGGAGTCGATGCTCAAGGCCGCACTGGACGTCATTGCGCAGCGTTTCGCCACGGGCGACGGCCTGTACGAAGCCAGCCTCGACCGCAACTGGTCTACGTTGAATTCCGGACCGCTGCAAAACCCTCTGATGCACTTGGCCGAAGCGTTCCTCGCCACCCTCTCGGTGCGCGAAGACGACGCGGTGCAGCGCTCGCTCATCGAGTTATGCACAGCCATGCACACGCGCTTCATCGACCCGCAACACAGCGTGCTGATGGAGAAACCGCTGGGGGCTGTGGATAACTGGTTTGAACCGGGGCACCAGTTCGAATGGTATTTCCTGCTGGAATCGTCGCCGTTGCTGCGCGGGTCGATACTGCACGCGGCTGTGGAACGCGCCTTTGCGTTCACCGAGCAATTGGGCGTCGACCAACAAACAGGCGCCGTGCGGGCAATGCTCACGCTGGACGGACAATCCAAGGACGCCACCCAACGCATCTGGGCTCAGGCTGAATACCTGCGCGCACTGACCCTGCGCCCGGACAGCGGGGCATCGGTATTGCAGCAATTGCAGGCGCTGCAACAGCGCTCTCTGCATGCGGGTGGCTGGTATGAATGTCGGAATGAGAACGGTGAAGTGAGCCGCCAGGACATGCCTTCGACGACGCCTTATCACCTGGCGACCTGTTATCGCGGATTGGCCGATTATCTCGGCTAAGCCCTCTGTGGCGAGGGAGCTTGCTCCCGCTGGACTGCGAAGCAGTCCCCTTTTAGGGCCGCTTCGCGGCCCAGCGGGAGCAAGCTCCCTCGCCACAATTACGACTTGGCATTCCGCTCAATCGCAAACCCACTCCACGTCTGACTCACCGGCATCAACTCCAGGCTGTTGATGTTGATGTGCGCTGGCGCGTTGAGCACCCAGAAAATGGTCTCGGCGATGTCTTGCGGCTGAATCGGCTCGGCGCCAGCGTAGGTCGCGTCGTAACGCTCCTGGTCACCGGCGAAACGCACCAGCGAGAACTCACTCTCACATAACCCAGGCTCGATGTTGCTGACACGCACCCCCGTGCCTTGCAGGTCGCAGCGCAGGTTCAGGGAGAACTGTTTGACGAACGCCTTGCTCGCGCCATACACATGGCTGCCGGGGTACGGGTAGTTGCCGGCGATGGAGCCCAGGTTGACGATGCCGGCACCGCGACCGTGGGCGATCAGGCGTGGCAGCAGCAGACGGGTGCTGTACATCAGGCCCTTGATGTTGGTGTCGACCATCGTGTCCCAATCGTCGAGATTGCACTTGGGCGCCGGATCAACGCCCAGCGCCAGGCCGGCGTTGTTGATCAGGCCGCGCAGTTTGGCGAAGGACGGTGGCAGGCTGGCAATCGCCTCTTCCATCGCCTTGCGGTCACGCACGTCGAGCACCAGGCCATGGACCTCGGTCTGCTTGGACAATTCGGCGCACAGGGCGTTGAGACGCTCTTCACGACGGCCAGTCAGCACCAGTTTCCAGCCAGCTTGCGCAAAACGGCGGGCACAGGCTTCACCAAAACCGGAGGTTGCACCGGTAATAAACAGGGTGTCGGACATCGTGTTCTCCTTGCTTCGGCTGATGGGCAGCCATTGGAATAGAAAATCAGCTGGCAGCATGCCCGGCCCGACTGCTACCGGCAACCGGGAAGTCACTTACAGAACTTGTAGCAGCTGCCGAAGGCTGCGTTCGGCTGCGAAGCAGTCGTCATCCAGACAACATCATTACAACGTCAAAATCGTGTGCGTCGGTTTTTACGACTGCTTTGCAGCCGAACGCAGCCTTCGGCAGCTGCTACAAAGGACTCGTCGCTGTATAAAAAACGATCACAGCGAGGCACGCCTTATTGCCCGTGGCCTGCAGCCATGTATGCGCATGTTATCCACAGGCCGGCCCACAGTTTCCGGGGGCAAGTCAAAAAGCTGCAAGCCGCTGTGCACAAGGCTTTGCGGGCTGCTTACAAAGTTTTTCGCTTGACCCTGAAACACTCACCGTGTAGCCCAAGGCATTTTGCACGATTGGCCACGCAAACAGGCGATGGCTCCAAGCCAGTAACCACGGCCCTCAGCCGAGTCTTTCCAGAGTTTAACCACAGACTTATCCACAGGCTCGCAACGTTGCTTCCCCTGTGTTTTTCCCGACAACAAACAGGTTGACAAAGCCACCTCACGGCCGCTCAAAAGCGGCTGATCAAAAAACAACCACACCTCTGAAAGCCACGAAATCCGAGGCTTTCAGCCAGCTACTCCCACGTTATTCACAGCCAGTTCCACAGCAAACGGGGACAAGTCAAAACCGTGACAAAACAACTATTTGCAGCGGCTTTATGTCGCGCTTTGAGAGCTTGGCAAATTTGTTTTCCACAATTTCCCGAACGCGCACCACCTTCACCTGTGGGAGCGAGCCTGCTCGCGATGGCGGCGTTACAGTCAGCATCGCGGTGACTGACCCACCGCCATCG
>NZ_RWIN01000055.1 GCF_009761815.1 Pseudomonas sp. PB120 | reverse complement strand
AACCCGGCATGGATGCCGGGTTAGCCGCCCCCGGCCATGGATGGCCGATGGCGGCGGGCCCACGGAGCAATGCCGGAGTGAGGGCATGCCGAGCCTAGGCGAGGCACCGAGTGGTGGGGCAAGAGCCCTTGGTTACTTGGGGCTTTTCCAAGTGACTCGCCGTAAGGGCGAAACCAATAGCAGCCGTTACCGAAAAAACGGATATACCCCAATCCCCCCCCCCCCGGCAAAAAAACGGCCTCACAACACGGAGGCCGTTTTACATTCTCACATCCGCCTTTGCTTACGCCGCTGCCACTGCCGCGCAACCCACCAACGCCAATACAACATCGTCAGACAATACCCAAGCGCACCCAAAACCAACCCCACCACCACCGAGCCCAGCAAAAACGGCTGCCACAGCGTAGAGAGCTCCCCGCTGATCCACTCCCAGGTCAGCTCATCCGGCAAATGCCGGGCGGGCACATCCATCAACCAGGCGCCCGTCTGATAGGTGCAAAAGAATACCGCCGGCATCGTGATCGGGTTGGTCAGCCAGACCAGGCTCACCGCAATCGGCATATTGCCGCGCACCATGATTGCCAGAGTGGCCGCCACCAGCATTTGCAACGGAATCGGCAGGAACGCCGCGAACAAACCCACTGCCATGGCCCGGGCGACGGAGTGGCGATTGAGATGCCAGAGGTTCGGGTCATGCAGCAGTGTGCCGAGAAAGCGTAAGGACTTGTGTTCCCTGATGCTCGTCGGGTCTGGCATGTAACGTTTGAATAAGCGCCGGGGCATAGGGCTTCTCGGTCGGTTAAGGCGGCAAGTATGTCTTGATTCTATGAGCTGCCCATTCAGACTTTGTGACAATTAATAACGACGCCCGTGCGCCTGGCCGGCTATGCCTGGAAAGGGAACTCTCAAGGACGGGCGTATGCGCACAGGGATGATGGCGCTGGCGCTGGGTCTTTTGGCCCTGCGTTTTTTGCCGGCTTTACCGCCGGTCTGGTTATGGATACTGCTGCCCGTAATGGCGTTGATGATGCTGCCGTTTCGAACGTATCCGGTGGCATTTTTCCTGTTCGGCCTCAGTTGGGCCTGTGCGAATGCGCAGTGGGCGCTGGATGATCGCTTGCCGCCAACGCTGGATGGCGAGACACGCTGGATTGAAGGGCGGGTGACAGGCCTGCCACAAAATGCCGACGGCGTGGTGCGGTTCGAGCTGACTGACAGTCATTCACGACGCACAAAACTGCCCGCACAAATGCGCCTGGCCTGGTACGACGGGCCGCCCGTCAACAGCGGCGAACGCTGGCGACTGGCGGTGAAACTCAAGCGGCCGGCCGGGCTGCTCAATCCGCATGCCTTCGATTACGACGCGTGGTTGCTGGCGCAACACATTGGCGCAACCGGCACGGTCAAGGACGGCGTGAAACACGGTGAAGCCCGATGGGCCTGGCGTGACAGCATCCGCCAGCGATTGCAGGCAGTGGACGCGCAGGGCCGAAGCGGTGCACTGATCGCGCTGGTGCTGGGGGACGGTGCCGGGCTTAGTCGTGATGATTGGCAGGTGTTGCAAGACACCGGCACCGTGCACCTGCTGGTGATCTCGGGTCAGCACATCGGCTTGCTCGCGGGCGTGGTGTATCTGCTGATCGCCGGGTTGGCGCGTTATGGGTTGTGGCCAAATCGCTTGCCCTGGTTGCCTTGGGCCTGTGGTCTGGCTTTCACGGCGGCGCTTGGTTACGGGCTGCTCGCCGGTTTTGAGGTGCCGGTGCGTCGGGCCTGCGTGATGATCGGCCTGGTGCTGTTATGGCGCCTGCGTTTTCGTCATCTAGGAGCCTGGTGGCCGCTGCTGCTGGCCCTCGTTGGTGTTTTGCTGCTGGACCCGCTGGCGAGTTTGCTGCCCGGTTTCTGGTTGTCTTTCGCCGCGGTGGCGGTGTTGATTTTCACCTTCGGCGGCCGGTTGGGCCCTTGGCACTGGTGGCAAACCTGGACCCGCGCCCAATGGCTGATTGCAATCGGCTTGTGCCCGCTGCTGCTGGTGTTGGGGTTGCCTATCAGCATCAGCGGGCCGCTGGCCAATCTGGTCGCGGTGCCCTGGGTCAGCCTGGTTGTCTTGCCGCCGGCGTTGCTCGGGACTTTATTGTTGCCCATTCCTTATGTGGGAGAAGGGTTGTTGTGGCTGGCGGGCGGCCTGATCGCTTGGCTGTTCAAAGGGCTGGCGTTGATGGCAGGTGAGTTGCCGGCCTGGGTGCCCGTCGCGGTACCCTTGTGGGTCTGGGTGCTTGGCGCGCTCGGTGCGGTTCTTTTGTTGCTACCCCGAGGCGTGCCGCTGCGGCCATTGGGTTGGCCACTGCTGTTGTTATTGGTCTTTCCACCCCAGGAGTCCATGCCAGAGGGTTTTGCCGAAATACTGCAACTGGATGTCGGTCAGGGGCTGGCCATCCTGGTGCGCACCCGCCATCACACCTTGCTGTATGACGCCGGGCCGCGTTTCGGTGATTTCGACCTGGGCGCGCGCGTGGTGCTGCCGACCTTGCGCAAGCTGGGAGTGGACGGGATCGACCTGATGCTGATCAGCCACGCCGATGCCGATCATGCCGGCGGTGCCCGGGCGGTGGCCGATGGCTTGCCGGTGAAGCGGGTGCTGAGCGGTGACCCCGAGGCTCTGCCCGCAGAATTGCAGGCGAAGCCGTGTGAAAGCGGCCAGCGCTGGCATTGGGACGGCGTGAACTTCGAACTCTGGCAATGGACGTCAGCCAGCGACAGCAATCAAAAGTCCTGCGTGCTGCAAATAGAAGCCAACGGCGAGCGAATCCTGCTCACTGGCGATATCGACACCGCCGCCGAGCGCGTCTTGCTCGACAGCCCGCTCGCAGTGCCGACCGATTGGTTGCAATCACCCCACCACGGCAGCCGCAGCTCCTCGTCAATGGCATTGCTGGCCGTGCTGCAACCTCGCGCGGTGCTGATCTCCCGCGGACAGGGCAATTCGTTCGGTCATCCGCATCCCACCGTCATGTCTCGCTATCGAAAACGTGGCATGGCGGTCTACGACAGCGCCGGGCAGGGCGCCATTCGTCTGCAACTCGGACGCTTCGAGCCTCCCTGGACAATGCGTCTGGAACGGCGCTTCTGGCGCGATCCTCCAGTGGTCGACCCATAACGGCGAGTTATGAAACCCCGACCGGATGCGACATCCCGGTCTTCGGTGCGCCGACCCCCTATGTTAGAGTGGCGCACTTTTTCGAGGGGATTGTCACTGTGTGGGAATTGGTCAAATCCGGCGGCTGGATGATGCTGCCGATCATTCTGAGTTCCATCGCGGCCATGGCGATCGTCGCCGAGCGCCTCTGGACCCTGCGAGCCAGTCGTGTGACCCCGGAGCATCTGCTCGGGCAGGTCTGGGTCTGGATCAAGGACAAACAGCTCAACAAAGAAAAACTCAAGGAATTGCGTGCCAATTCGCCGTTGGGCGAGATTCTGGCCGCCGGCCTGGCCAACTCCAAGCATGGTCGCGAGATCATGAAAGAGTGCATCGAAGAGGCCGCCGCGCGGGTGGTCCACGAGCTCGAACGCTACATCAACGCTCTGGGCACCATCGCCGCCATGGCCCCGTTGCTGGGGTTGCTCGGTACCGTATTGGGCATGATCGATATCTTCAGTTCGTTCATGGGCACGGGCATGACGACCAACGCCGCTGTACTGGCCGGCGGTATTTCCAAAGCCTTGATTACCACGGCTTCCGGCCTGATCGTGGGTATCCCGTCGGTGTTCTTCCACCGTTTCCTGCAACGGCGCATTGATGAACTCGTCGTCGGCATGGAACAGGAAGCCATCAAGCTGGTTGAAGTGGTGCAGGGCGACCGTGACGTTGATCTGGCTGAGGGCAAAGCGTGAAATTCCGCCGCAAGCAACGGGAGAACGTGGACATCAACCTCGTGTCGCTGATCGACGTGGTGTTTGTCCTGCTGCTGTTTTTCGTGGTGACCACCACGTTCACACGTGAAACCCAGTTGCGCGTCGACCTGCCGGAAGCGGCCAGCGGTGCACCGGCCGAAGATCAGAGCAAACAGCTGGACATCGCCATCAGCGCCGACGGGACGTTCTCGGTGAATAACCAGGTGCTGCCCAAAAGCGACCTGGCCACCGTGATGGCCGCGCTGCAGAAAGAATCCAACGGCGACACCAACAGGCCGCTGGCCATCAGTGCTGATGGCAAGACCCAGCACCAAAGCGTCATTACCGCCATGGACGCCGCCGGCAAGCTGGGGTTCAGCCACTTGCGCATGACCACTGTCGAGGCGGCGCCCGCACCCTGATGGCCATGTCCGATCGCTTGCTCGCCGCGTGGTACGACGGTCATCCGGCCCTGAAGCTGTTGCAGCCGCTGGAATGGCTGTATCGGCGCGTGGTCATGGGCAAGCGCAAGCGTTTCCTGGCGGGCGAGGGTGAGATCTACCAGCCGCCCGTGCCATTGATCGTGGTCGGCAACATCACCGTTGGCGGTACCGGCAAGACGCCACTCATTCTCTGGATGATTCAGCATTGTCAGCGCAGCGGCTTGCGCGTCGGCGTGGTCAGTCGGGGATACGGCGCCAAACCGCCACAATTGCCATGGCGCGTCGAAGCGGATCAAAGCGCTGATCTGGCGGGCGACGAGCCGCTGTTGATCGTGCAACGCACCGGCGTGCCGTTGATGATCGACCCGGACCGCAGCAGTGCCGTCAAAGCCTTGCTGGCGAGTGAGCCGCTGGACCTGATTCTCTCCGATGACGGCATGCAACATTACCGGCTGGCCCGGGACCTTGAGCTGGTGCTGATCGACGCCGCCCGGGGCCTGGGCAATCAGCGTTGCTTGCCTGCCGGGCCACTTCGCGAACCAGTCGAGCGTCTGCAGAGCGTCGATGCTGTGCTGTACAACGGCGCCGCCCATGATCGCGACCACGGTTTTGCCTTTCAGCTGCAACCCACCGAGCTGGTCAACCTGAAGAGCGGCGAGCGACGTCCCCTCGATCACTTCCCCGCAGGCCAGGCCCTGCATGCCGTGGCCGGGATCGGCAATCCGCAGCGTTTCTTCACAACCCTCGAAACGCTACACTGGCAGCCAGTCCCCCACGCGTTTGCCGACCACGCCGAATACAGCGTGCAGGCGTTGAATTTCACACCGTCATTGCCATTGGTGATGACTGAAAAGGACGCGGTGAAGTGCCGTGCCTTCGCCGCCGCCGACTGGTGGTACCTGGCGGTCGATGCTGCGCCATCGCCGGCCTTCGTGGCCTGGTTCGATACGCAGCTGATGCGCCTGTTGCCGGATCGTCTTTTGCCTTAAATCCGTTTTTATCCAGGGAATGCTCATGGACACCAAATTGCTCGACATCCTCGCTTGCCCGGTCTGCAAAGGCCCGCTCAAGCTCAGCGCCGACAAAACCGAGCTGATCAGCAAAGGCGCCGGCCTGGCGTACCCGATTCGTGACGGCATTCCGGTGATGCTCGAAACCGAAGCCCGCACCCTGACCACCGACGAGCGTCTGGATAAATGACCACCGCCTTTACCGTTGTCATTCCATCGCGTTACGCCTCGACCCGTCTGCCGGGCAAACCGCTGCTGCTGATCGCTGGCAAGCCGATGATCCAGCACGTCTGGGAACAGGCGCGCAAAAGCAGCGCCGAGCGCGTGGTGGTTGCCACTGACGATGCGCGCATTGTCGAGGCGTGCACGGCGTTTGGCGCCGAAGTGGTGCTGACCCGCGAAGATCACAACTCCGGCACCGATCGCCTGGCTGAAGTTGCCGCCAAGCTGGGCCTGGCCTCCGACGCCATCGTGGTCAACGTCCAGGGTGACGAACCGCTGATCCCGCCAAGCGTGATCGACCAAGTGGCCGCCAACCTGGCTGCCCACACCGAAGCGCGCATGGCCACGTTGGCCGAGCCAATCGAAGACGTCGAAACCCTGTTCAACCCTAATGTGGTCAAGGTCGTCAGCGACCTTAACGGCCTGGCGCTGACGTTCAGTCGCGCCACCTTGCCGTGGGCCCGGGACGCGTTTGCGAAAAATCGCGATGAGTTGCCACACGGTGTGCCGTATCGCCGCCACATCGGCATTTATGCCTACCGCGCCGGCTTCCTGCAGGACTTCGTCAATTGGGGTCCGTGCTGGCTGGAAAATACCGAATCCCTCGAGCAGTTGCGTGCGCTGTGGCATGGCGTGCGGATTCACGTTGCCAATGCGTTGATCGCACCGCCCACCGGCGTCGACACCGTTGAAGACCTCGAGCGCGTTCGTCGTCTGCTGGAGGCCTGATGAGGGTTCTGTTCGTATGCCTGGGTAATATCTGCCGTTCACCGACAGCCGAAGGCGTGCTGCGCCACAAGTTGCGTGAGGCGGGGCTGGCCGATCAAATCGAAGTGGCCTCTGCCGGCACCGGTGACTGGCACGTCGGCAGTGCTCCGGACCGACGCAGCCAGGCCGCGGCCAAGCAGCGCGGTTACGACCTGTCCGCTCAGCGCGCCCAACAAGTGACCCGTGCCGATTTCGCCACCTACGACTTGATTCTGGCGATGGACCACAACAACCTGCGCAACCTCAAGGCCTTGCAGCCGGCCAGGAGCAAAGCGGAGCTGGACCTGTTCCTGCGTCGTTACCAGTCGGAAATCGATGAAGTGCCAGACCCGTACCACGACGGCGATCAGGGATTCGAGTACGTGCTGGATCTGATCGAACGCGCGAGCGACCTGCTGGTGGTCGAATTGAAGGGCCGCTTATGAGTTTGCAGGTACGACCGCAGGTTTCGCTCAAGCCTTACAACAGCTTTGGCGTGGATGTTCAGGCCCGGTTGTTTGCCGAAGCCCACAGCGACGATGACGTGCGCGAAGCGCTGGCCTATGCGGTGCAACACGATGTGCCGTTGCTGGTAATTGGCGGCGGCAGCAACTTGCTGCTGACCGCGGATATCCAGTCGCTGGTGTTGCGCATGGCCACCCGTGGCATTCGCATCCTGAACGATGACGGCAGCAAAGTAGTAATAGAAGCCGAAGCAGGCGAACCCTGGCATCCGTTCGTGCAGCACACCCTCGCGCAGGGCCTGTCCGGCCTGGAAAACCTCAGCCTGATCCCGGGCACCGTGGGCGCAGCCCCGATGCAGAACATCGGCGCCTATGGTGTGGAGATCAAGGACGTGTTCGCCGGCCTGACCGCGCTGGATCGCCAGACCGGAGAGTTGCGCGACTTCACGCTGCAGGAATGCAATTTTGCGTATCGCGACAGCCTGTTCAAACAGGCGCCGGGGCGCTGGTTGATTTTGCGGGTCCGGTTCGCTCTGGACCGTGTCGAGCACCTGCATCTGGAGTACGGGCCGGTGCGTCAGCGCCTGACCGAGCAAGGCATCGATCACCCGACCGCCACCGATGTCAGCCAGGCCATTTGCAGCATCCGCAACGAAAAACTGCCGGACCCGGCCGTGCTCGGCAATGCCGGCAGCTTCTTCAAGAATCCGCTGGTTCCGGCGGCGTTGGTCACCCGCCTCAAGGTTGAATACCCGGACCTGGTGGCCTACGCGCAACCTGACGGGCGAATGAAACTGGCCGCGGGCTGGCTGATCGAGCGGGCGGGCTGGAAAGGTTTTCGTGACGCCGACGCCGGCGTGCACAAGTTGCAAGCGCTGGTGCTGGTGAATTACGGCAGTGCCAGCGGCCTGCAATTGCTTAACCTGGCGCAGCGCATCCAGAAAGATATTTCGCAGCGTTTCCAGGTCGACCTGGAAATGGAGCCGAACCAGTATTGAAGCTACGCTTCAAGGACTGATTTCAAAGCCCTGCACACTTCAATGGTGCAGGGCTTTTTTGTTAATGCCGGGTTAACGTAGCCACCTGACGATGCAAGCATTTGCTCCACCAAAGGCCCGATGCAGACGCTTGCGTCCGCATAAGAGAGCCTCATTAGCCTGAGCCGATCTGCGTGCTGCCAACCGCCATCCCCGGCGGCAGATTGCTCGACCCCATAACCTTATCTATGCGGGCGTGCCCATGATTACCCTGAAACTCAATGGTCAAGACCATCAACTCGACGTGACCGAGGACATGCCGCTGCTCTGGGCAATCCGCGACGTGGCGGGCTACAGCGGCACCAAGTTTGGCTGCGGCATGGGCCTTTGCGGTGCTTGCACGATTCATATCGAGGGTTCCCCGGCGCGAAGTTGCATCACGCCGATCGGCTCGGTGGGCGGCCAGAACGTAACCACCATCGACAACCTCCACGCCGACCCGGTCGGGCAAGTCGTCCAGCAAGCCTGGCTCGACACCGCTGTCGCTCAGTGCGGTTTCTGTCAGGGCGGGCAGATCATGTCGGCGACGGCGTTGCTCAAGACAAATCCCAACCCCAGCGACGAACAGATTGAAGAAGCGATGGTGGGCAATATTTGCCGTTGCGGCACTTACAACCGCATCAAGACCGCCATCCGCCAGGCGTCCACTCATCTGAAGGAGGCCAAGGCATGAGCCAGTTACCGAATGATTTCGCGCTGAGCAATCTCAGCAACCTCAGTCGTCGCAGCTTCCTCAGGGGCGTAGGCGCCACCAGCGTGCTGGTGCTGGCCGCGAGTTGGGGCTGGCAGGACGCGTTCGCCGAGGAGGCAGAGAAGAAATTCGGCGCAGACGGCATGCCTCACGGCGCGATCGATGATCCCAAGGTCTACGTCAGCATCGCCGCCGATGGCACGGTGACGGTGGTCTGCAACCGTTCGGAAATGGGCCAGGGCGTGCGCACCAGCCTGACGATGGTGGTGGCCGACGAACTGGAAGCCGACTGGGCGATGGTGAAGGTGCAACAGGCGCCGGGCGACGAAGTGCGCTTTGGCAACCAGGACACGGACGGTTCCCGCAGCATGCGGCACTGGTACGAGCCGATGCGCCGCTGCGGCGCTGCCGCCCGGACCATGCTCGAACAGGCCGCCGCCGAGCAGTGGAAAGTGCCCGTCGGCGAGTGTCATGCGCAATTGCACAAAGTCATTCATAAACCGACCGGCCGCGAGCTCGGCTATGGCGCGTTGGCCGCCGCGGCGAGTGCGTTGGCAGTGCCGGCCCGTGAAAGCCTGCGGCTCAAGCAGCCGTCGGAGTTTCGCTACATCGGCAAGGAGGGCACCAAGGCCATCGACGGTGCGGACATCGTCAACGGTCGCGCGGTCTACGGTGCCGATGTGCATTTTGACGGCATGCTTTACGCCACCATTGCGCGGCCGGCGGTGTATGGCGGCAAGGTCAAATCCGTCGATTCGATTGCGGCGTTGAAAGTCCCCGGCGTGCTCAAAGTCATCCAGATCGAAGGCCGTCCGCTGCCCTCGGAGTTCCAGCCGCTGGGCGGTGTGGCAGTGATCGCGAGCAATACCTGGGCAGCAATCAAGGGCCGCGAGACGCTGAAAATCGAGTGGGATGACGGCCCCAACGCCAGTTACGACTCGATTGCTTATCGCAAGGAACTGGAAGCCGCCTCTCTCAAGCCCGGCAAAGTGGTGCGCAACACCGGCAACATCGACGAAGCCATGGGCAGCGCCGACAGCACACTGGAAGCGTCCTACTATTTGCCACACCTCGCACAGGCGCCGATGGAACCGATGGTCGCCATCGCCCGCTTCAAGGACGGCGTGTGCGAAGCCTGGGGCCCCAGTCAGGCGCCGCAAGTCACCCGCACCCGCATCGGCGAACGCCTCGGGATCCCGTTCGATAACGTCACGTTCAATGTCACGTTGCTGGGCGGCGGGTTCGGTCGCAAATCCAAGCCGGACTTCATCATCGAAGCGGCCATCCTCGCCAAGGAATTTCCCGGTAAGGCAGTGCGGGTGCAATGGACCCGTGAAGACGACATCCATTGCTCCTACTTCCACACGGTGTCGGCTGAATACCTGAAGGCCAGTCTGAACAAGGACGGCCTGCCGTCCGGCTGGTTGCACCGCACCGTGGCACCCAGTATCACCGCGCTGTTCGCGCCAGGCATGAACCACGAAGCAGCGTTCGAGCTGGGCATGGGGTTCACAAACATGGCGTACGCAATCCCGAACATTCGGCTGGAAAACCCGGAAGCGACGATTCACACCCGGGTTGGCTGGTACCGCTCGGTGTCGAACATCCCTCACGGCTTCGCGATTCAGAGCTTTGTCGATGAGCTGGCGCACAAGGCCGGGCAGGACCCGCTGAAGTACCAGATCAAATTGCTCGGTCCGGACCGTCAGATCGACCCTCGCACCCTGAGTGAAGAGTGGAACTACGGCGAATCGCCTGAGCGTTACCCGATCGATACCGCTCGTCTGCGCACGGTGCTGGAAACCGCTGCCAAGGCTGCCGGCTGGGGGCGCGAGCTGCCCAAGGGCCGTGGCCTGGGACTGGCGGTGCATTACAGCTTCGTCACTTATGTGGCGGCGGTGATCGAAGTCGAAGTCAAAGACGATGGCACGTTGATCGTGCACAAGGCCGACATCGCTGTGGATTGCGGGCCACAGATCAACCCTGAACGCATCCGCTCGCAGTTCGAGGGCGCCTGCGTGATGGGGTTGGGCAACGCGGTGCTGGGCGAGATCAGCTTCAAGGACGGCAAGGTCCAGCAGGACAACTTCCACATGTATGAAGTGGCGCGCATGTCCCTGGCGCCGAAGGAAGTCGCCGTGCATCTGGTCACGCCGCCGGGCAATGTCCCGTTGGGCGGTGTCGGTGAGCCGGGCGTGCCGCCCATTGCGCCGGCCCTGTGCAATGCGATCTTCGCGGCCACGGGCAAGCGCATCCGTAACTTACCGGTTCGCTATCAGCTGCAAGGTTGGCAGAAGGCTGAGGCCTGATGGACAGCGTCGATCTGAATGTCCTGCGCAGCGTGCTGGAATGGCGCCGCGCCGGTCAGCGGGTGGTGTTGTACAGCGTGGTCCAGACCTGGGGCACCGCGCCCCGGGCGCCGGGAGCAATGCTGGCGTTGCGGGAAGACGGCGTGGTGATTGGCTCGGTGTCCGGCGGTTGTGTCGAAGACGATTTGATTACCCGGTTGCACGATGGCCGGATTGCCCCGGACGGGCCGCCGGTGCAGTTGATCACCTATGGCGTGACCCGCGAAGAAGCTGCACGGTTTGGTTTGCCGTGCGGTGGGACCTTGCGTTTGACCGAGGAGCGGGTTGGCGATCCGGCGTGGGTTGCTGAATTGCTGGCGCGCTGCGAGGCCCATGAAATCACGGCGCGCTCGTTGGACATTGCGAGCGGGGAGGTGACGCTGCAACCGGCGATCAAGAGCGATGTGCTGAGTTTCGACGAAAACACGTTGCGCGCCATCTACGGCCCGCGCTGGCGGTTGTTGCTGATCGGCGCCGGCCAATTGTCCCGTTATGTTGCGGAGATGGCGCGGCTGCTGGATTTCGAAGTGTTGATCTGCGACCCACGCACCGAGTTTGTGTACGGCTGGGAAGAGCAGCATGGGCGCTTTGTTTCGGGCATGCCGGACGAAGCCGTGCTGAATATACAGACCGACGAGCGCACGGCGATTGTCGCGCTGACCCACGATCCACGCCTGGATGACATGGCGCTGCTTACGGCGCTCGATTCCCGGGCGTTCTACGTCGGCGCGCTGGGTTCGCGGGTCAACAGCCTGAAACGCCGGGAAAACCTGGCTCAGCTAGGCTTGTCGAAAGAGGCCATCGAGCGCCTGCACGGCCCGATCGGCCTGCACATCGGCAGCCATTCTCCGGCGGAAATTGCCTTGTCGTTGATGGCGGAAATCGTGGCGGTAAAAAATGGCGTCGAGTTGAAGCAGAAAAAGCGGTTGCAGGAGGGAGCATGAGTGAGCCAATCGGCGTCATCGTGTTGGCGGCGGGGCAGGGCAGTCGCTTCAGGCAGGTTGCCGGTGCTGGGAAGGACAAGCTGTTGGCGGACTGCGCTGGTCGGGATGGCGCCGTTCGTTCCGTGATTGAGCAGGTATTGGTGAATCTGCCGTCTGGATTGGACAAGCGCGTGCTGGTCACCACCGAGGATCGCCCGCAGGTGATTCGTATGGCGCAGGCGTATGGTTTCGAGATCGTGCTGATCGAGTCGACCGGCATGGGCGACAGTATTGCGGCCGGGGTGGCGGCCTGTCCGCAGCTCGGCGGCTGGTTGATTGTGCTGGGGGATATGCCGTTTATCCTGCCGTCGAGTATTGAGCGGGTGTTGGCTGGCGTTTCGGATGACTCGATCAGCGTGCCAGTGCATGAGGGTGAATTTGGCCATCCGGTGGGATTCGGTCGGCAATTTGGCCCGGGATTGATGGCATTGGCGGGTGATCGTGGGGCCAAGCCGTTGTTTGCGCAGGGCCGGGTGGTTGAAGTTGCGGTCGATGACGCTGGGGTGTTGTGGGATGTGGATACACCTGAGGCGTTGGTTTTCGCCTGATCTATCGCCATCGCGAGCAGGCTCGCTCCCACAGGTTTTGTAATCGCCACCTAACCCTGTGGGAGTGA
This sequence comes from Pseudomonas sp. PB120, assembly GCF_009761815.1. Taxonomy (GTDB): domain Bacteria; phylum Pseudomonadota; class Gammaproteobacteria; order Pseudomonadales; family Pseudomonadaceae; genus Aquipseudomonas. The sequence continues at coordinate 44,314 of NZ_RWIN01000055.1, read as the reverse complement.
GCCTGCTCGCGATGGCAGGCGACTCGGTCTATCAAAAAGAAGCAAAAAAAAGCCCCGCCTGGATCACCAGGCGGGGCTTTTTAGTGGCCGATGGAATCAGACGAGAGGTTTAGGCTCGTGCTCTTTTTCCAGGGCTTGCTCGTGTTGCTCAACCGCTTCCTGAACGGAGCGCGGTGCTTCGTCAATGACCGATGCAACTGGCTCAGCAACCGGCTCAACCGCTTCAACCGGAGCAGTAGCGGCAGCCAGTTCGGCTTCCTTCTGCAGGCGCTCGGCTTCACGCTTGCGACGACGCACTTCACGCGGGTCGTTTGGTGCGCGGCCATTTTCGGTCAGGGCGCTGGCAGGGGCTGCTACAACCACCGGCTCAGCCACTTCGGCTACAACAGGGGCTTCAACAGGGGCTTCAACAACCGGAGCAGGCTCTGGTTCAGCAACTACAACCACTGGCTCGACAACCGCTACTTCAGCAACTGGCGCAGGCGCCGGTGCTTCGACGGTGGCCGGCTCGGCAACCCAGTTGAACGCTGTTTGCTCTTCGCGAACTTCACGAACGGTTTCAGTCACTGTTTCAGAGACGGTTTCAGCAGCGGCTTCAACTGTCGGCTCTGCAACCACGACAGGTGCTTCAGCCACCACAGCAGGTTCAACGACAGCTTCAACCTGAGGCTGTGCTTCCTGAACCGGTGCCACTTCGATTTCCGGAGCGGCGGTGACTTCTACAGGCGTGGTCGCTTCAACGACTGGCGCTTCGACTGGAGCAGTTTCCAGCGTAGCGGCCGTGGCGCGTTCGGCTTGCTCATTGGCCTGTGCTTCAGCAGGTGCGCTGATCACAGTGCTGGCAACGGCTGCGGTAACAGCCAGGCCGGCAGCCAGTTCGTCAGTGCTTGGTGCTTCGCGGCCTTCGGCGCCTTCGTTACCTTCGGCGGATTCGGACTCTTCCGAGCCTTCGATCACGTTGCCGTTGGCATCGCGTTGACGCTCACGACGGTTGCTGCGACGACGCTGGCCACGGGAGCGGCGGCGTGGACGATCGCCTTCGGCGCCATCCTGACCGTCTTCCTGCAGTTGCTCTTCGTTACCGGTCAGTTCTTCTTCGGCAACGGCGGCAGCAGCCTGCTCGGCACGTGGCTGACGTTCTTCACGCGGTGGGCGTGGAGCGCGCTCTTCACGTGGCTGGCGAGCCGGACGCTCTTCAGCCGTCACGGCAGCGGCAGCGGCGGCAACCGGAGCGGCGGCATCCAGCGGCTCACGCAGTTCACGAACGCGTTCCTCACGCTCGCCACGTGGCTTGCGATCTTCACGAGGTGCGCGCGGTGCACGTTCTTCGCGAGGGGCACGTGGTGCACGCTCTTCACGTGGAGCGCGTTCTTCGCGAGCAACTGCCGGCGTTTCTTCACGAGCTTCGCGTGGTTCACGTGGTGCGCGTTCTTCACGCGGTGCACGTTCTTCGCGAGGCTTGCGCTCTTCATCGCGGCGACCGTTACGGTTGCGGCTCTGTTGACGACCGTTGCGACGCTCTTCGTTGCGGGCCGGACGCTCGGTGGTCACTGGCTTTTCAACCACAACCGGAGCAGCAGGCTCTTCCTTGGACGCGAACAGGCTGACCAGCGACTTCACCAGACCCTTGAACAGGCTTGGCTCAGGCGCGGCGACCGGTGCAGCCACAGGAGCGGCGACGACTTCGGTCGGGACCGGAGCGTTGGCGCGGGCCGGGGCCGTCTTGACCGCGGCTTCCTGGCGAACCAGGGTGCGGGTCGCAGCGGCTGGCTGGACTTCTTCGACTTCGGCAGCGGCAGCAGCGATTTCGTAGCTGGACTGGTTGATGCTGGCTTCCGGGCTGTCATCGCGCAGACGCTGAACTTCGAAGTGCGGCGTTTCGAGGTGGTCGTTCGGCAGAATGACGATGCGGGCACGGGTGCGCAGTTCGATCTTGGTGATCGAGTTGCGTTTTTCGTTGAGCAGGAACGCAGCCACCGGGATCGGCACTTGGGCGCGAACTTCGGCGGTACGGTCTTTCAGGGCTTCTTCTTCGATCAGGCGCAGGATCGCCAGCGACAGCGATTCAACGTCACGGATGATGCCGGTGCCGTTGCAACGCGGGCAAACGATGCCGCTGCTTTCGCCGAGCGATGGACGCAGGCGCTGACGGGACATTTCCAGCAGGCCGAAGCGCGAGATGCGACCGACTTGCACGCGAGCGCGGTCGGCTTCCAGGCATTCGCGGACTTTCTCTTCCACGGCGCGCTGGTTCTTGGCAGGGGTCATGTCGATGAAGTCGATGACGATCAGGCCGCCGATGTCGCGCAAGCGCAACTGACGGGCGATTTCTTCGGCGGCTTCAAGGTTGGTCTGCAGGGCGGTTTCTTCGATGTCGCTGCCTTTGGTAGCGCGCGCCGAGTTGATGTCGATGGACACCAGGGCTTCGGTTGGATCGATAACGATGGAGCCGCCGGAAGGCAGTTCAACGACGCGCTGGAAAGCGGTCTCGATCTGGCTTTCGATCTGGAAACGGTTGAACAGCGGAACGCTGTCTTCGTACAACTTGATCTTGCTGGCGTACTGCGGCATCACCTGGCGGATGAAGGTCAGGGCTTCGTCCTGGGCTTCGACGCTGTCGATCAGCACTTCACCGATGTCCTGGCGCAGGTAATCGCGGATGGCGCGGATGATCACGTTGCTTTCCTGATAGATCAGGAATGGCGCGGAGCGATCCAGCGACGCTTCTTTGATGGCGGTCCAGAGCTGCAGCAGGTAATCGAGGTCCCACTGCATTTCTTCGCTGCTGCGGCCCAGGCCGGCAGTGCGAACGATCAGGCCCATATCGGCTGGCGCAACCAGGCCGTTCAGGGCTTCACGCAGTTCGTTGCGCTCTTCACCTTCGATGCGACGGGAAATGCCGCCGGCACGCGGGTTGTTCGGCATCAGCACCAGGTAACGACCGGCCAGGCTGATGAAGGTGGTCAGGGCGGCGCCCTTGTTGCCACGTTCTTCTTTTTCGACCTGAACGATGACTTCCTGGCCTTCGCTCAGGACGTCCTTGATGTTGACGCGGCCTTCAGGAGCTTTCTTGAAGTATTCGCGGGAGATTTCTTTGAGGGGCAGGAAGCCGTGGCGCTCGGAGCCGAAATCGACAAAGGCAGCCTCAAGGCTTGGTTCGATGCGAGTAATCCGGCCTTTATAGATGTTGGCCTTCTTTTGCTCGCGTGCACCGGATTCGATGTCCAGGTCGTAGAGGCGTTGGCCATCTACCAGTGCAACACGCAACTCTTCGGGTTGAGTTGCGTTAATCAGCATTCTTTTCATGTAGTACCGTCGGTTTCCGGGCTGCCGGAAACGGCGTTCGGCACACACGACTTCTCACGGTCGGTGTCAGGTGCGTCAGGAGTGGTTGGACACTCCAGTGTCTAGCGAACCCCGACCAATGTGGGTCGGTGTCGCGACGTACGCGTCCTGCTTGCTGTGGCTACTTAAGCACTCAGTCAGGAGGAGGAATCAACCAGCGGCTGTGGACGAGATGAAGCGTCTTGATAAAGCCTATTGCTACACAGTCCAGCGGTTGTGCATCTCCACCCTACACGTATCCCTGATAATTCGGGTGCTGCCGCGCGCAGAATCCGCAGCGGGTTGGCATTTACCGTGAGCTCCGAAAGGGGAGGTCACGCATCATGGCTAATTTAGGCGTTGTTTCCGAAGTGTTCGCTCGGGGTCATTTGCAGCTGACTGCACTTTGTGAACTGGCCGTGAATATTGGCTCGCAAGGCGAGTGAAAACTCTGCTTTGCCGCTTGATTCAGGCCTCATGTCACCTGCGCTCGTTACACCTGCAAACTCCACCGTTACGTAGCGAAAGCCCCGTAGGACGGCCTCGCGTCCTGGTGAATTGCGTTGGTCAGGGCCGGTTTTTGACCGTTAGTCCGCTGTCCAGGCCGCTTTTGGCGGCGTTCGCGACTATAGCAGCAATGATTAAGTGCTTCAATTCCATAAAAAATTGTTATCATCCGCGCCATGACGACTACAGCCCCTTCGACCCCAAGCGTACAACTGCTTGAGGTCTCGCCGGAATATGCCGGCCAACGTATTGATAACTTCCTGCTCGCTCGGCTCAAAGGCGTGCCCAAGACCTTGATTTACCGCATTTTGCGCAAAGGCGAAGTGCGAGTGAACAAAGGCCGGATCAAGCCCGAATACAAGCTGCAGGCGGGCGATATCGTGCGCGTGCCGCCGGTTCGCGTGCCTGAGCGTGACGAACCGATCCCTCTGGCCCAAGGCCTGCTTCAACGCCTCGAAGCGTCGATTGTCTACGAAGACAAGGCGCTGATCGTGATCAACAAGCCTTGTGGCATTGCGGTTCACGGCGGCAGCGGCTTGACCTACGGCGTGATCGAAGCCTTCCGTCAGTTGCGTCCCGACTGCAAGGAGCTCGAGCTGGTCCACCGTCTGGACCGTGACACCTCCGGTCTGCTAATGATCGCCAAAAAGCGCAGCATGTTGCGCCACTTGCACACGGCATTGCGCGGCGATGGCGTCGATAAGCGCTACATGGCGCTGGTCCGCGGTAACTGGGCGACCTCCATCAAGCAAGTCCGTGCGTCGCTGGGCAAGAGCAATCTGCGCTCCGGCGAGCGCATGGTCGAGGTCGACGAGGAGGAGGGCAAGGAGTCGGTGACCGTGTTCAAGGTCCTGCGCCGCTTCGGCGACTTCGCCACGATGGTCGAGGCCAGGCCGATCACCGGCCGGACTCACCAGATTCGCGTCCACACCCTGCACGCCGGGCACTGCATCGCTGGCGACACCAAGTATGGCGACGAAGACTTCAGCAAGGAAATCCGTGATCTGGGCGGCAAGCGCCTGTTCCTCCACGCCTACATGCTGACCGTGCCGTTACCCGATGGCGGTGAGTTGAAGTTGCAGGCGCCCGTGGACGAAATGTGGGCCAAGACCGTGGAGCGCCTGAGTGCACCCCTCTGATTACAAACTGCTGATTTTTGATTGGGACGGCACGCTGGCCGATTCCATTGGTCGGATAGTCGAGGCGATGCACGTTGCGTCCGAGCGTTCCGGTTTTCAGTTGTGCGATGACTTTGCCGTAAAAGGCATCATTGGGCTGGGTCTGCCGGAAGCGATTCGCACGTTGTATCCCGAGATCAGTGATGCCGAACTGATGGCGTTTCGCGAGCATTATGCGGACCACTACATCGCGTCCGAAGCCGTGCCTTCGCCGTTGTTTGAAGGCGTCGTCGAGTCGATGGAGGCGTTTCGCGCCGAGGGTTATCATTTGGCTGTGGCCACCGGCAAGGCCCGACGCGGGCTGGATCGGGTGCTGAAGGCGCACGGCTGGGAAGGCTATTTCGACATCACCCGTGCCGCCGATGAAACCGCCAGCAAGCCCCATCCGCTGATGCTCGAGCAGATCCTCGCCCATTGCGAGGTTCGTCCGGAGCACGCGTTGATGGTCGGCGACTCGTCGTTTGACCTGCAGATGGCGCGCAACGCCGGGATGGATTCGGTGGCGGTCAGCTATGGCGCTCAATCGATTGAGGCGCTGAAGCTGTTCCAGCCGACCCTGGCCATTGATCGTTTTTCAGAATTGCATGCCTGGCTGAGTCAGCGGGCTTAACCGGATGTTGCTGGGGAAGATGTCATGACCGACGAATGGAAAGCGCCCGCCAAGGCGAGCGCGGAGAGCGGTGACGAAAAAAGCTGGAAGCTGTTGGAAAAGACTCTGCTGGCCAGCGTGCAGGAACAGCGCCGGTCGCGTCGCTGGGGGATTTTCTTCAAGCTGCTGACTTTCGTGTACCTGTTTGGCGCCTTGGTGCTGTTCACGCCGCTGATGGACATGGAAAAAGCCGCCACCCGCAGCGCCCATTACACCGCGTTGATCGATGTCACCGGCATGATCGCCGACAAGGAGCCGGCCAGCGCTGACAACATCGTCGGCAGCCTGCGCGCAGCCTTTGAAGATGACAAGGTCAAGGGCGTGATCCTGCGCATCAACAGTCCGGGCGGCAGTCCGGTGCAGTCGGGTTACGTCTATGACGAAATCCGTCGTTTGCGCGGTCTGCACCCGGATACCAAGGTGTATGCGGTGATCTCCGACCTGGGGGCTTCCGGCGCTTATTACATTGCCAGTGCGGCCGACCAGATCTATGCCGACAAGGCGAGCCTGGTGGGGTCTATTGGCGTGACGGCGGCGGGTTACGGTTTTGTCGGTACGATGGAGAAGCTCGGCGTCGAGCGTCGGACCTACACCTCGGGCGAGCATAAATCGTTCCTCGATCCGTTCCAGCCGCAGAAGCCTGAAGAGACACAATTCTGGCAGGGCGTGCTCGATACTACCCACCAGCAGTTCATCAACAGCGTCAAGCAGGGCCGTGGCGACCGTCTCAAGGACAAGGAGCATCCGGAGCTGTTCTCCGGGTTGGTGTGGAACGGTGAGCAGGCATTGCCGCTGGGTCTGATCGATGGGCTGGGGAATGCCAGTTCGGTGGCGCGGGATGTGATTGGCGAGAAGGAGTTGGTGGACTTCACTGTTCAGGAATCGCCGTTTGATCGCTTCTCGAAAAAGCTCGGCGCCAGTGTGGCGGAGCAATTGGCGATGTGGATGGGCTTTCACGGTCCGTCGCTGCGCTGATGCTTCTTGCGTAAAAAAACCGGCCTTAGTGGCCGGTTTTTTTGTAAGCGCATTCCCTGTGGTGTTCAGGGGATTTCAATTCCCTCAGCCAGCAGCATGTCGATCAGGCGAATCAGCGGCAAGCCGATCAGGCTGGTGGCGTCAGGGCCTTCGGTGCTTTGAAACAGGCTCACCCCCAATCCTTCCGCCTTGAAGCTGCCAGCGCAATCGTAGGGCTGTTCGGCGCGCAGGTAGCGTTCGATGCGCGCAGCATCGAGTGTGCGCATGTGCACGGTGAAGGGCACGCAGTCGACCTGGCAGTGCCCCGTCTGGCTGTTGAGCAGGGCGAGGCCGGTCAGGAACGTCACGCTGGCACCGCTTGAGGCCAGCAGCTGCTCGCGGGCCTTTTCGAAGGTGTGGGGTTTGCCGATAATCCTGTCGCCGAGCACCGCGACCTGGTCGGAGCCGATAATCAGATGAGCGGGATGGCTGCCGGCGAGGGCCTGGGCTTTTTCTTTGGCGAGGCGTTTTACCAGCTCGATGGCGGGCTCATTCGTGCGGTGGCTTTCGTCGATATCCGGCGAGCTGCAGGTGAATGGCAGCTGCAAGCGGGCCAGCAATTCCCGGCGATACACCGAGCTCGAAGCGAGTAATAAAGGCAGCATGCGCATCTCCAGAAGACAGGTGCGAATTCTAGCGAGGCTTCCAGGTGACGGACAGGGCTGAATTTCCTTTGACATGGCTGGGGGCATCCCTATAATGCTGCGCCTATGTTGAATGACCCGATTCCACCTCACGTTGACCCGCGCAAATTGGCTGACCGTGGCACCACCCTTCAAGGTGAACTGCTGCTGGCCGATTTGGAGAGACTCTGCGACCCGCTTTCCGACACTGTCGGTACGGTGCAGGCTAAATTCGTTTTTGAACGAGATGAACGTAAATCTGTGGTCATCCACAGCTTTATCGACACCGAAGTCAAAATGGTTTGCCAGCGTTGTCTTGAGCTGGTCACCCTGCCGATCCACAGCGAATGCAGTTATGCTGTGGTGAAGGAGGGTGCGAATACCCAGTCGTTGCCGAAAGGTTATGACGTGCTGGAACTGGGCGAAGATCCTTTGGATCTGCAGTCACTGATCGAGGAGGAGCTTCTGCTCGCCTTGCCCATTGTGCCTGCTCATCATCCGGAAGAATGCCAGCAGCCGGCGGGTCTCGATGAGCCCGAACCGAGCGAGGACGAGGTAACGCGGTCCAACCCGTTCAGTGTATTGGCGCAGTTAAAGCGTGACCCAAACGTTTAGGAGTTAATCAATTATGGCTGTTCAGCAGAACAAAAAATCCCGCTCTGCCCGTGACATGCGTCGTTCGCACGACGCCCTGACGGCAAGCACTCTGTCTGTAGAAAAAACCACCGGTGAAGTTCACCTGCGTCACCACGTATCGCCAGAAGGCGTATACCGTGGCCGTAAAGTGATCGACAAGGGCGCTGACGAGTAATCCTTGTCTGCTCAAGTCATCGCGATTGACGCAATGGGCGGGGACTTCGGTCCCCGCAGCATTGTTCAGGCCAGCCTTGCTTGTCTGATTGCTACGCCCTCGCTGCACCTGACCCTTGTCGGTCAACCCTCCTTACTTGAAGAACTGCTCTCTGGCCAATCGGCTGTGGATCGCTCGCGGCTGTCGATTACGCCGGCGTCCGAAGTTATCGCCATGGACGAGAAGCCTGCCCAGGCCCTGCGCGGCAAGCCAGATTCGTCGATGCGCGTGGCGCTCGAGTTGCTGCGCGACGGCAAGGTCCAGGCCTGCGTCAGTGCCGGCAATACCGGTGCGCTGATGGCGTTGTCTCGGTTTGTGCTCAAGACCTTGCCGGGCATCGATCGTCCGGCCATGGTGGCGGCGATACCGACACAGAAAGGTTATTGCCAGCTGCTTGATCTGGGCGCCAACGTCGATTGCAGTGCCGAGCATTTGCTGCAATTCGCGGTGATGGGCTCGGTGGCGGCGGAAACCCTGGGCATCGTGCGCCCGCGCGTGGCGCTGCTGAACATCGGTACCGAAGACATCAAGGGTAATCAGCAGGTCAAGCTCGCGGCGACCTTGCTGCAGGCTGCCCGTGGCATCAATTACATCGGATTTGTCGAAGGGGACGGTTTGTACCGCGGCGAAGCAGATGTGGTGGTGTGCGACGGTTTTGTCGGCAATATCCTGCTCAAGTCCAGCGAAGGCCTGGCGACCATGATTGCCGGGCGCATCGAAGCGTTGTTCAAGAAAAGTGTCGCGTCGCGAATGGTCGGTGCGCTGGCGTTGCCGCTGATGAAGCGTCTGCAAGCCGACCTGGCGCCCGCGCGGCATAACGGCGCAAGTTTCCTTGGTTTGCAGGGGATTGTGGTGAAAAGCCATGGTTCTGCAGGGGTCCAGGGGTTTCAGAGTGCGATCTCTCGAGCGCTGATCGAGATTCAGGAAAACCTGCCTGAGCGGATTCACGGTCGTCTGGAGGATTTGTTGCTTTAGGCGTTTTCGTCGGACAATGCTTAAATGTGACCGCTCAGTTCAATTGGCCATCCAACTGTCAGTTTCTTGCGTCCCTCGCACGGGACGTCAATTCTCCGACGACAAGATCATTAGGGGCTTGTTACATGTCTGCTTCCCTCGCATTCGTCTTTCCAGGACAGGGTTCGCAGTCCCTCGGCATGCTGGCCGAGTTGGGCGCGCAACATCCGGTAGTCCTCGAAACATTCAAAGAAGCTTCCGACGCTCTCGGTTACGACCTGTGGGCACTGACCCAACAGGGGCCGGAAGAGCAACTCAATCAAACCGATAAAACCCAGCCGGCCATTCTGACCGCCTCGATCGCCTTGTGGCGCCTGTGGCTGGCGGAAGGCGGTGCGCGTCCGGCTTACGTTGCCGGCCACAGCCTCGGCGAGTACAGCGCGCTTGTCGCTGCGGGCAGCCTGAGCCTGGGCGACGCGGTGAAACTGGTGGAGCGTCGCGGTCAGTTGATGCAGGAAGCCGTTCCGGCCGGGCAGGGCGGCATGGCTGCCATTCTCGGTCTGGACGATGCTGACGTGCTGGCGGCCTGCGCCGAAGCGGCGCAAGGCGAAGTGGTCAGTGCGGTCAACTTCAACTCCCCGGGCCAAGTGGTCATCGCCGGTGCCAAGGCTGCGGTCGAGCGCGCCATTGAAGGCTGCAAGGCCCGTGGTGCCAAGCGCGCCATGCCGTTGCCGGTCAGCGTGCCGTCGCATTGCGAGCTGATGCGCCCGGCTGCCGAGCGCTTCGCTGAATCGATCGCCGCCATTGACTGGCAGGCGCCACAGATTCCCGTGGTGCAAAACGTCAGCGCCAGCGTGCCGGCGGATCTGGACACCCTCAAGCGTGATCTGCTTGAACAGCTCTACAAGCCTGTGCGCTGGGTCGAATCGGTCCAGGCGCTGGCCGCCAAGGGCGCCACCCAGTTGGTAGAATGCGGTCCGGGCAAAGTACTGGCCGGCCTGAACAAACGTTGCGCCGAAGGCGTGTCGACATCCAACCTCAATACCCCAGATGCGTTCGCTGCCGCCCGTGCAGCGCTGGTCTGAATCAGGAGAAGCTTGCATGAGTCTGCAAGGTAAAGTTGCACTGGTCACCGGTGCGAGCCGCGGTATCGGCCAGGCCATCGCCCTGGAGCTGGGTCGTCAGGGCGCCATCGTCATTGGCACCGCGACCTCCGCCTCGGGTGCCGAGCGCATCGCCGCCACCCTGAAAGAAAACGGTATTCAAGGCACAGGCCTGGAACTCAACGTCACCAGCGACGAATCCGTTGCAGCGGTGCTGGCGAGCATCCAGGAGCAGTTCGGTGCGCCGGCGATCCTGGTCAACAATGCCGGTATCACCCGCGATAACCTGATGATGCGCATGAAAGACGACGAGTGGCATGACGTCGTCGATACCAACCTGAACAGTCTGTTCCGCCTGTCCAAGGGCGTTTTGCGCGGCATGACCAAAGCCCGTTGGGGACGAATTATCAGTATTGGCTCGGTTGTGGGTGCCATGGGCAACGCAGGCCAAGTAAACTACGCTGCCGCCAAGGCCGGTCTGGAAGGTTTCAGCCGTGCACTGGCGCGTGAAGTCGGTTCGCGTTCGATTACGGTAAACTCGGTGGCCCCAGGGTTCATCGACACCGATATGACCCGCGAACTGCCCGAGGCACAGCGTGAAGCCTTGCAGACGCAGATTCCGCTGGGCCGTCTGGGACAAGCACAAGAGATCGCGTCTGTGGTCGCTTTTCTTGCATCCGACGGTGCGGCTTACGTTACTGGGGCTACAATCCCGGTGAACGGCGGGATGTACATGAGTTAAATGTGACGGATTGCTTCAAAAAAATGTCATACGAGCTGTCTAAAATCCGTTATAAAGCTGCAATCTATTTATAGGCAGAGGGCCACCGGGTTTGAGGAGTGAAGCTTTCAGTTGAAATGCTGAAAAGTCTTTCTATACACTTACCCACTGGCCAGCTGCCTGAATTTGTCCATTAGGAGTGAAAACAAGGTATGAGCACCATCGAAGAGCGCGTCAAGAAAATCGTTGCTGAGCAACTGGGCGTTAAAGAAGAAGAAGTGGTCAACACTGCTTCCTTCGTTGAAGACCTGGGTGCCGACTCCCTTGACACCGTTGAGCTGGTGATGGCTCTGGAAGAGGAATTCGAGACCGAAATCCCTGACGAAGAAGCTGAGAAGATCACTACCGTACAAGCTGCAATCGATTACGTTACAAACCACCAGGCTTAATAGCTTGTAATCGTTGCTTGCTGTCATGGAAAAACCGCACTGCCATCATGGCGTGCGGTTTTTTCTTTAGGCCTGATGCAAAGTCGTCATTTGAAAAAGGAGAGTGCTGTGTCGCGTAGACGCGTCGTAGTCACCGGTATGGGTATGTTGTCGCCACTGGGCACGGACGTGCCGAGCAGTTGGCAGGGCATTCTGGCTGGCCGCAGTGGCATTGGTCTGATCGAACACACCGACCTTTCTGCCTATTCCACCCGTTTTGGCGGCTCGGTAAAGGGCTTCAATGTCGAGGAATACCTGTCGGTCAAGGAAGCTCGCAAGCTCGACCTGTTTATTCAGTACGGTCTGGCCGCAGGTTTTCAGGCGGTGCGCAATTCCGGTCTGGAAGTCACCGACGCCAACCGTGAACGCATTGGCGTGGCCATGGGTTCGGGTATTGGCGGTCTGACCAATATCGAAGAAACCAGCCGCACGCTGCATGACACCGGCCCACGACGGATTTCTCCGTTCTTCGTGCCTGGCTCGATCATCAATATGATTTCCGGGTTCCTGTCGATCCACTTGGGTGCACAGGGCCCCAACTACGCTATCGCCACCGCGTGCACCACCGGTACGCACTGCATTGGCATGGCAGCCCGCAACATCATGTACGACGAAGCCGACGTGATGATTGCCGGCGGTTCCGAGATGGCCGCTTGCGGTCTGGGCATGGGCGGCTTCGGTGCCTCCCGCGCGCTGTCGACCCGCAACGATGAGCCGACCCGCGCCAGTCGTCCTTGGGACAAGGGCCGTGATGGCTTCGTCCTGTCCGACGGTGCCGGTGCGCTGGTTCTGGAAGAGCTGGAACACGCCAAGGCTCGCGGCGCGACCATCTACGCCGAACTGATCGGTTTTGGCACCAGTGGCGATGCTTTCCACATGACCTCGCCACCCGCCGATGGCGCCGGCGCAGCGCGCTGCATCACCAATGCCTTGCGCGACGCGAAGATCAATGGCGACCAAGTGCAGTACGTCAACGCCCACGGCACCTCGACTTCGGCCGGCGACCTCGCTGAAGCCTGCGCGATCAAGTCGGTGTTCGGCGATCACGCCTACAAGCTGGCGGTCAGCTCCACCAAGTCCATGACCGGTCACCTGTTGGGTGCGGCGGGCGCGGTTGAAGCGATCTTCAGTGTGCTGGCCATCAACAGCCAGGTCGCGCCTCCGACCATCAACCTCGATGAGCCGGATGAAGGCTGCGACCTCGACTTCGTGCCGCACACCGCACGCAACATGGACATCGATGTGGTGCTGTCCAACTCGTTCGGGTTTGGCGGTACCAACGGCTCGCTGGTGTTCCGCCGGTTCGCCGGCTGATGGACAGCTGGGTCGACGGTCAGCCGGCTGACGCTCTGTCGCTGAAGGATCGCGGCCTGGCTTACGGTGATGGTCTGTTCGAGACCATTGCCGTGCGCGGCGGGCAGCCGCTGTTGCTGGATCGGCACCTGTCGCGTCTGGCGCAAGGCTGTTCGCGCCTGGCGATCGCTGCCGATCACGCGCTGATCCGCAGCGAGCTGTTGGCCTACGCCGCCGCACTGGGTGAGGGCGTGCTCAAGCTCATCCTCACGCGTGGCGACAGCCTGCGCGGCTACGCCCCTGATCCCTCGGCCCAGGCCCGACGCATTCTGCAAGGCAATCCTCCCGCTGCTTATCCAGTAATGCATGGTGAGCAGGGCATTCGGTTGTTTCCCTGCGCCACAAGACTGTCCAGACAACCCCTGCTCGCCGGGCTCAAACACCTGAACCGACTTGAGCAAGTCATCGCCCGTTCCGAATGGCAGGATGCCGAGCATGCCGAAGGTCTGATGCTCGACCAGGCCGGGCGCGTGATAGAAGGGGTGTTCAGTAATCTGTTCCTGATTCGCGACGGGGTGTTGATTACCGCCGACCTCAAGCGCTGCGGCGTGGCTGGCGTGATGCGTGCGGAATTATTGTTTCAAGCCGAGTCGTTGGGCATCGCCACGCAAATCACCGACATCACCCTCGAACAGCTGCAATGGGCGGATGAAGTCTTTGTCTGCAACAGTGTCTATGGCGTGTGGCCGGTACGCGCCTACGCCGCACTGAGCTGGCCGGTTGGGCCGCTCACCCGTAAACTCCAAATCATTGCCCGCGCGCTACTGGATGCTTGATACGTGAGACGTAAATTCTTGCTGTTGCTGGAAACCGGATTGGTTCTGGCGGGGCTGTGTCTGGGCGCTTCGGCCTGGAAGATTCATTCGGCGCTGGAACAACCGCTGAACATTACCCAGGAACAGCTGCTGAATGTGCCCAAAGGCACGACACCCACCCGCACCTTCTATCGCCTCGAAGCCGAGGGCGTCATCAAGGACGCGTTTTGGCTGCGTGTTTACTGGCGATTCAATCTGGCCCGGCAACCGTTGCACAGTGGCGAATACCGCATGCAACCCGGCATGACGGTCGAAGGACTGATCGACTTGTGGAAGCGCGGGGAAATGGTTCAGTACAGCCTGACTCTGGTCGAAGGCTGGAATTTCCATCAGGTCCGCGCAGCCCTGGCCAAGGATGAAAAAATCGAGCAGACGCTGAACGGCTTGAGCGACAGCCAGGTGATGGAAAAACTCGGTCACGCCGGGCTCTTTCCGGAAGGGCGCTTTTTCCCTGACACCTACCGTTTCGTGCGGGGCATGACAGACGTCGAGCTGCTGAAAAAAGCCTATGATCGCCTCGATGAAGTCCTCGCCAAGGAGTGGGATCAGCGCGCCGCCGATGTGCCGTACACCGAGCCTTATCAGGCGTTGATCATGGCTTCGCTGGTGGAGAAGGAAACCGGTGTGCCGCAGGAGCGCGGGCAAATTGCCGGCGTGTTTGTGCGACGCATGGCGATCGGCATGCTGCTGCAAACCGATCCGACCGTGATCTACGGCCTCGGTGATCGCTACAGCGGCAAGCTGACGCGTGCCCATCTCAAGGAAGCGACCCCTTACAACACCTACATGATTTCCGGTTTACCGCCGACGCCGATTGCGATGGTCGGGCGCGAAGCGATTCATGCCGCGCTGAATCCGGTGGCCGGCAACAGTTTGTATTTTGTGGCTCGCGGTGATGGCAGCCATGTGTTCTCCGATGATCTGGATGCCCACAACAACGCCGTGCGCGAATTCCAGCTCAAGCGCCGTGCCGATTACCGTTCCAGCCCGGCGCCGGTGACGACGCCGGACGAGCCGCAGGCACAGGATGCGATCCCGGCAGCTTCGCCTGATGTCGCGCCTGAAGAACTGCCGCCCGTAGCGCCGCAGGAACCTGCGCCCGCGCCCGTGCCGGAACCGGATGCAACCGCGCCGCAAAGCCCGCAATGACTCTGACTAAGGACTGCCTGTGACTGGCTTGTTTATTACCCTGGAAGGCCCGGAAGGCGCCGGCAAGAGCACCAACCGCGAATACCTGGCCGGGCGCCTGCGCGATGCCGGTATCGAGGTGGTGCTGACCCGCGAGCCGGGCGGCACGCCGTTGGCCGAGCGGATCCGTGAAGTGCTGCTGGCACCGGTCGACGAAGTCATGAACCCGGACACTGAGTTGTTGCTGGTTTTCGCCGCCCGGGCCCAGCACCTGGCCGAGGTGATTCGCCCGGCACTGGCCCGTGGCGCCGTGGTGCTGTGTGACCGTTTCACCGATTCGACTTACGCCTATCAGGGCGGTGGTCGCGGCTTGTCGCTGGAACGGATCGCCGCGCTGGAAGCCTTCGTCCAGGGTGACCTGCGCCCGGACCTGACACTGATTTTCGATCTGCCGGTCGAAGTCGGGCTGGCCCGTGCCAGCGCGCGGGGCCGACTGGATCGCTTTGAACTCGAAGGTCGAACCTTTTTCGACGCCGTGCGCAGTGCCTTCCTCAAGCGCGCCGATGCTTATCCTGCGCGTTACGTGCTGGTGGATGCCGCGCAACCGCTGGCTCAGGTTCAGCAATCCCTGGACGCCTTGCTCCCGCGCTTGCTGGAGTTGACTCGTGGCTGAAGCCTATCCGTGGCAGGACAGTCTCTGGCAGCAGTTGGCCGGTCGCAAGCAACATGCTCACGCCTATCTGCTGCACGGTCCGGCCGGGATCGGCAAGCGGGCGCTGGCCGAACGTTTGATGGCCAGCTTGCTGTGCCAGCGCCCGACCGCGCAGGACGCTTGCGGCGAATGCAAATCCTGCCTGTTGCTGAAGGCGGGCAGTCATCCCGACAACTACATCCTTGAGCCGGAAGAAGCCGACAAGGCGATCAAGGTCGATCAAGTCCGTGACCTGGTCAGCTTTGTGGTCCAGACCTCGCAAATGGGCGGCCGCAAGGTAGTGCTGATCGAGCCGGTCGAGTCGATGAACATCAATGCCGCCAACGCCTTGCTCAAAAGTCTGGAAGAACCCTCGGGCGATACCGTTTTGCTGTTGGTCAGCCACCAGACCAGCCGTCTGTTGCCCACCATCAAGAGCCGTTGCGTGCAGCAAGCCTGTCCGTTGCCGAGCGAAGCCATGAGCCTGGCGTGGCTGGCGAAGGCGTTGCCTGACTGCTCGGAAGAGGAACGCATCGAACTGCTGACGTTGGCCGCCGGTTCGCCATTGGCTGCGGTCAATCTGCAGGCCCAGGGCGTACGCGAACAGCGCGCCCAGGTGGTCGACGGCGTCAAAAAATTACTCAAGCAGCAACAATCGCCGACCCAACTGGCCGAAGGCTGGAACGCGATTCCGTTGTTGCTGCTGTTTGACTGGTTCTGCGATTGGTCGAGCCTGATTCTTCGTTATCAGCTGACCCAGGATGAAGAAGGGTTGGGGTTGGCGGACATGCGCAAGGTGGTTCAGTACCTGGCGCAGAAAACCAGTCAGGAAAAAGTCCTGAATATTCAGGACTGGATCCTCGCCCAGCGCCAGAAAGTCATGAGTAAAGCCAACCTCAACCGTGTGCTGTTGCTCGAGGCGCTGCTGGTGCAATGGGCGTCTTTGCCTATCCAGAAGTGAGCGTCTGAGCCTAGACTCTAAACGTCAGCAGTGGAGGTGAGCATGAATGAAGCCGTCAACCAGGGACCGCGCAACGGCATTTTGTCCCTGACCATCAAGGACAAGTCCGTGCTTTACGCGGCCTACATGCCATTCATCAAGAACGGTGGCCTGTTTATCCCGACCAACAAGAGCTACAAGTTGGGCGATGAAGTCTTCATGCTCCTCAACCTGATGGATGAGGCCGAAAAAATCCCGGTTGCCGGCAAGGTTGCCTGGATCACCCCCAAGGGCGCTCAGGGCAATAGGGCCGCCGGGGTCGGCGTGCAGTTCAACGACGGTGACAACGCCGCGCGCAGTCGAATCGAAACCCATCTGGCCGGAGCCCTTAAATCCGACCGTCCCACTCATACGATGTAAGTTGCAGCCCTTTTATGCTTGTAGATTCCCATTGTCACCTTGATCGCCTCGACCTGGCCGCCCATGACGGCTCGCTGGATGCCGCCCTCGATGCCGCCCGCCAGCGCGGCGTGGGGCACTTTCTGTGCATCGGCGTCAGCGTCGACAACGCGGCAGACGTCAAAGCCCTGGCCGAGCGCTATGACGACGTCGACTGCTCCGTAGGCGTGCATCCACTGGATGTGCAGCCCGGTGCCGCGCCGGCGCTGGACTGGTTGCTGCAAGAGCTTAACCATCCACGGGTGGTGGCGATTGGTGAAACCGGCCTGGATTATCACTACGAACCGGAAGCGGCGGAGTTGCAGCAAGCGTCGTTTCGCCTGCACCTGCAAGCGGCGCAGCAGACCGGCAAGCCGGTCATCATCCATACCCGTGGTGCGCGTGCCGATACGTTGGACCTTCTGCGTGAGGCCGCACTGCCTCAGGCGGGCGTGCTGCATTGCTTTACCGAAGACTGGGACATGGCAAAAGCGGCGCTGGACATGGGGTACTACATTTCCCTGTCCGGTATTGTCACTTTCCGCAATGCTGATGCATTGCGCGATGTGGCTAGCAAAGTGCCGGCGGATCGTCTTTTGGTAGAAACGGACTCGCCCTATCTGGCGCCGATCCCGCATCGCGGCAAGCCGAACCTGCCACAGTACGTGCGAGACGTAGCGGAATTTCTGGCAATGTTGCGTGGTGAGCCTTTCGAGCGATTTGCCGAGCAGACGACCGAAAACTTCAAGCGGCTGTTCCCGCTGGCGCATGTGAAAGGTTAAATCGCAGGCAAAAAAAACCCGGGTTCTGGGGGGTGAATCCGGGTTAAGACCATTAGGAGTAAAACAATGGTACGCGGTCCGTTGGTACCAATATCGGCGTGACACTTGGGGGAGATGCCCCGCCGACAGTTGAAGTATTGATCAGTATTGCGCCGAGTCCAGTTTACCGGCCCACGTTTTTAAACAATTTTGGAATACGTCCGCTTCGGAAGCGTTCTCATCAACGGGCGACCCTGCGGGAAATCCTCAAGAAACACAGATATGGTCGGATGATCCGTGCATTTTTGCGTAAGTTAGGCATAATACGCGGCTTCGAATTTTGACCCCTACAGACCTTTTCTTATGCATAAAGAACCTCGTAAGGTCCGTGAGTTTCGTCGCCGCGAGCAAGAAATTCTCGATACCGCGCTCAAGCTGTTCCTCGATCAGGGTGAAGACAGTGTCACCGTCGAGATGATTGCTGATGCCGTCGGTATCGGCAAAGGCACGATCTACAAGCACTTCAAATCCAAGGCGGAGATCTACCTGCGCCTGATGCTCGATTACGAGCGCGATTTGAACGAGCTGTTGCATTCGGCCGATGTCGACAAGGACAAGGAAGCGCTGTCCCGGGCCTACTTCGAATTCCGCATGCGCGACCCGCAACGCTATCGGTTGTTTGATCGCCTGGAAGAGAAGGTGGTCAAGGGCAACCAGGTACCGGAGATGGTCGAGGAATTGCACAAGATCCGTGCCTCGAACTTTGAACGCCTGACGTTGCTCATCAAGGGGCGCATCAGCGAAGGCAAGCTCGAAGACGTGCCGCCTTACTTCCACTACTGCGCGTCCTGGGCGCTGGTGCACGGCGCGGTGGCGCTGTATCACTCGCCGTTCTGGAGCAATGTGCTGGAAGATCAGGAAGGGTTCTTCCAGTTCCTGATGGACATCGGCGTACGCATGGGCAACAAGCGCAAGCGTGATACCGACACGCCGAGCAGCTGAGTCATTCAGTTGCCTTATCGCGCCATGATTTCGCTACATGGCGTGGTACCTCAGGAATATACTCAGGCTTAGGTATTGCTAAAACTTGATTTGTGAGTCAAGTTTTAGCGGTCCGAATATTCTTCCGCCGGAGTGATCCATGATCGTTGACCGTCAAGGCAGGCGTTTCCGCAATTTGCGAATCAGCCTGACCTCAGCCTGCAATTACGCGTGTACCTACTGCGTGCCTAACGGCAAGCGGCTGGTAGCTGCGCAGGATGAATTGTCGGCCGAAGCCATGGCGCGCGGAGTGGCGTATTTGATCGAAGCCGCCGGTATCGAGCGTTTGCGCATTACCGGTGGCGAGCCGCTGGTCAGCCCCAAGCTCGAAGCTTTCATGACGGCCGTCGGCAAGATGGGCCTGGAAGACATCAGCCTGACCACCAATGGCCAGCTGCTGGCGAAGAAACTGCCCTTGCTGGTAGACGCCGGCATTCGTCGCATCAACGTTTCCCTCGATACCCTGGATGCCAGCGCGTTCCGCAGCATTGCGCGCGGTGGCGATCTGGCGACCGTGCTTGATGGCATGGACCAGGCCAGCGCGGCGGGCCTGAAAATCAAGGTCAACATGGTTCCGTTGCGCGGACAGAACCTTGATCAAGTGATGCCGCTGCTCGATTACTGCCTGGAGCGCGGCTATGAGCTTCGCTTCATCGAGCTGATGCGCATGGGCCACCTGGCCACGGACAACAACGCCTTCCTGCAGCAATTCGTCAGCCTCCAGCAATTGCTGAGCCTGATCGGCGAGCGCTACGAATACCTTCAGGCCAATGCGCCGGTCGATGCCACCGCTGTGCGTTATCAGATTCCGGGGCTGGGCCACTTCGGTGTGATCGCCAACGAAAGCGTTCCTTTCTGCCGTACGTGTTCGCGGTTGCGTCTCTCGTCCACGGGCTGGTTGCATGGCTGCCTGTCATCGAGCAACCGTCACTATGTCGGCGATCTGCTGGACAAACCGCGTCATCAGGCGTTGCCGGCCTTGCAGCGACTCTTGGTGAAAGCCTTGGGTGACAAGCAGGAAGTGGCATTCTCGGGTGGCGCCACTGTCATGAAGATTATCGGCGGCTGAACCGGCCTCTGTGGCGAGGGAGCTCGCTCCCGCTGGGTCGCGAAGCGGCCCCAAAACAATCGCCAATATCGCGTTTTCCGGATTTACGATGGCTGCGCCGCCGAGCGGGAGCAAGCTCCCTCGCCACACTTTCATGAAATCAACTTGAACGTATTCATCATCGCAAGGACTGGCGCGGAAGCTGCATCCCATGGCCATTCGCCGGTTTTCCGTCACCGGCCTCTGGAGGGTAGGATGCGTAGCCTGGTTTTGCTGCTGGCCGTTTTGGCGCTTGGTGGCTGCATGAATGTCAGCGATATGGCTGAAGGGACTCGCTACCATATGAGCGACGCAGGGCTGCTGGACCACAGCGACAGCCGCCGCGTGAACAACCTGCGCATCCAGCCGGACTCGTTCGTCTACATCGCCCAGGGTGCCTTCGTGCCGCCGGGCAGTGCGGTCTACCCGCGTCCTAACGTGATCGCCGAAGTCGCCTTCGATGGTTTTATCGATTATTTCCCGATGGTCCGTCGCGCGCGTGCGCCGGAAGGCCTCGACGAAGCCATGGGTGAAGCACGTGCGGCCGGTGCTCATTACCTGCTCTATACCCGTTTCGCCAAGTCCGACGACCGTATCGGCAACTCGGACGAGTGGCTCGATCAGGAGGCCGTAGATCGCCTTGGGGTCGATACCGGCGTGATTCAGATCATGTTGATCGAGACCAGCACCCAGTATTTGATTGATACTGCACGTATCAAGAGTCGTGGCGGTTTACTGACGTTCCACGACACCAAGCCAGAAGACCTGATGGGCCCGCCGCTGGAGCAATACGCGCGCAGCCTGCTGGGTCTCAGCGACCAGTAATTCGAAGGAGAACGCCATGAGTGGCCCGGAAAAAGCCCACGACCTGTTGGGGCAAATCCCCAAAACCAAAGGCTTGCCGCCGGTCCACCTGTGGAACCCCGACTTCTGCGGCGACATCGACATGCGCATCGCTCGCGATGGCACCTGGTATTACCTGGGCACGCCGATCGGGCGCAAGCCGATGGTCAAGCTGTTCTCCACCATCATTCGCCGCGACGGCGATGATTATTTCCTGATTACCCCGGTCGAGAAAGTCGGCATCAAGGTCGACGATGCTCCGTTTGTGGCGATTGCCGTGGACGTGGAAGGTGAGGGCGACGCTCAGGTCTTGCGCTTCACGACCAATGTCGAGGAAACCGCCGAGGCCGGTGCTGAACATCCCATTCGCGTGGTGATCGACCCGATGACGCAAGAGCCCGCACCTTACGTGCATGTGCGCACCAACCTGGAAGCCCTCATCCATCGCAACGTGTTCTACCAGTTGGTGGAGCTGGCCGTGACCCGCGAAATCGATGGGCAGCGCTGGCTCGGTGTGTGGAGCGGCGGTGAGTTCTTCCCCATCGGTCTTGAGCCGTAAACAGATCAAACTGTAGGAGTGAGCCTGCTCGCGATGAGGGTGGATCATTCAACATGGATGGCGACTGACACACCGCCATCGCGAGCAGGCTCGCTCCTGCATTGAATCTCTGCCATTCCTGGCAAAATCAAATTGACACCCAATCGTATGATGATTAGCGTGGGCATCCATCGCGAACGGCTTTGTGCCGTCCCTGCATCGAGGTGCCCATGTCCAGCAGTTTTCATGCGTCCACCGTCGATTGGCTGGGTTGCTGGATCGCCACGGGCCAGGTGAAGCCCGGCGAAACCCTCAAGGTCGAAGCCGATCTGGGCGAGCAACTCGGTGTCAGCCGTACCGTCATCCGTGAAGCCATCAAGACCCTGGTCGCCAAAGGCATGCTCGAAGTCGGGCCGAAGGTCGGCACGCGGGTGTTGCCAGTGCGTCGCTGGAACCTCTTCGATCCGCAAGTCGTCGGCTGGCTGTCACGCAGCGGCTTGCCGGAAAATTTTGTGGATGACCTGCTCGACCTGCGCCGCACCATCGAACCGATGGCCGTGCGCTGGGCGTGCGAGCGCGCGACGGTTGAACAGGTTCAAGCCATTCTCCAGGCGTATAACGCCCTGGAAAGGGCGGTGGACAGCGGCATCGACTACAACCGCGCCGACCAGTTCTTCCACGAGTGCATCCTGGCCGCCAGCCATAACCAGTTCATCGAACAAATGGTCCCGGCGTTGGGCGCGCTGCTGGCGGTGTCTTTCGAAGTGTCTGCCGCTGACCCTGACGAACTGCGTCGCACATTGCCAATTCACAAGGACATGGCCGACGCCATCGCCGCCCGGGATGCCGCGCGGGGTGTGTGGGCCTGCATGACCCTGATCGATAACGCAGACCTTGCGATCAAGCGTTTCTACCCGCAAGTCATGGCCGGAAAGGGCAGGAGCGAACGTGCTCGCGAAGGTGAGTCAGCGACATAGGCGTCGGCTGAGACTCCATCGCGAGCAAGCTCGCTCCTACATAAATTACAAGAACAATGCAGGAGGTTTCATGACGTGGAATGCGGTTACCGGACACCGAGCACTGCTGGGCGAAGGTCCGTTCTGGGACGTGCCGACACAGGCGCTGTACTGGGTCGATATCGCCGGCAAACAAGCGTTGCGACTGATCGGCGCGAATGTGCAGATCTGGGAAATGCCGGAACACGCCTCCGCGTTCATTCCCTGCGAAAGCGGCGATGCCCTGGTCACGCTCAGCAGTGGCGTCTACCGGCTGGACCTCGACTCTCCGGGGCTTGAGCCGCGACTGACGCTGTTCTGCGTCGCCGACCCGCAACCCGGCAATCGTGGCAATGAAGCCCGGTGCGATGCGCAAGGCCAGCTCTGGTTGGGCACGATGCAGAACAATATCGGCGAACAGGGCGAAGACTTGCCCATCGAGCGACGTTCTGGCGGCCTGTTCCGCATTGATCGCGATGCCCGCGTCACGCCGTTGCTTCGAGGCCTGGGGATTCCCAATACCTTGCTGTGGACCGACGACGCCACCACCGTGTATTTCGGCGACAGCCTCGACAGCACGCTGCATCAGTATTTCATTCGCGCCGACGGCAACCTCGACCCGGCGCAGGTCTGGTTTGGTCCCCATCGTCGCGGTGGGCCCGATGGCTCGGCGATGGATGCCGAGGGCTATATCTGGAACGCCCGCTGGGATGGCAGTTGCCTGCTGCGACTCACACCGGACGGGCAGGTTGACCGGGTCATCGAACTGCCAGTCAGCCGTCCGACCAGTTGCGTGTTTGGCGGCGCAGACCTCAAAACCCTGTACATCACCAGTGCGGCGAGCCCGCTCAAGCATCCGCTGGATGGTGCGGTGTTATCGATTCAAGTCGATGTCGCCGGAAAACGCTGTACACGGTTCGCTGGATAAATTCCCATAATATGGGATGCAAAATTATATATTGAGATTAATTGTCGGTCGGGTTTATAGTCGGCTCCATCAGTTACACGCACTCACACTTAAAAAAACAAAACAGGTGAAGTGATGCAGCGATTTTCCACACAACTTTTCGGCCGGACATCGACAGATGCCCGGTTTTTGTCGTGCCTGCGAAAAGCCCGCTCGGTCATGTACCACGCCTGAGCACCTCAGGTTTCAGGCGCAGAAATCCGTCTGAAATTCAATCATCATACGATATGACTATTGGCTCTACCGCTACACCGGCTTTCAAAAATAACGCTCAAAAAAAATAACAAGGAGTCTGCTTATGAATCGTCGTCGTGGTATCCGTTCCCTGTGCTGTGCCGCCTTGGCGGTGACCGCGGTCAGCCTGAGCAGCACGCTGCTGGCAGCCGAGGAAGTGAAGATCGGTTTTCTGGTCAAGCAAGCGGAAGAGCCCTGGTTCCAGACTGAATGGGCCTTCGCGGAAAAGGCCGGTAAAGACAAAGGCTTCACCCTGATCAAGATCGCCGTGCCTGACGGCGAGAAAACCCTGTCCGCCATCGACAGCCTGGCGGCCAACGGCGCCAAGGGCTTCGTGATTTGCCCGCCAGACGTGTCTCTCGGCCCGGCGATCATGGCCAAGGCCAAGGCGAACGGCATGAAAGTCATCGCTGTCGATGACCGGTTCGTCGATGCCAGCGGCAAGTTCATGGAAGACGTGCCTTACCTCGGCATGGCGGCGTTCGAAGTCGGTCAGAAACAAGGCAGTGCCATGGCCGCCGAAGCGAAAAAACGCGGCTGGGACTGGAAGGACACCTACGCGGTGATCAACACCTTCAACGAACTCGACACCGGCAAGAAACGCACGGACGGTTCGATCAAGGCGTTGGAAGATGCCGGCATGCCCAAAGACCACATTCTGACCTCGGCCCTGAAAACCCTCGACGTGCCAGGCAGCATGGACGCCACCAACTCCGCGCTGGTGAAACTGCCCGCTGCGGCGAAAAACCTGATCATCGGCGGCATGAACGACAACACCGTGTTGGGCGGCGTACGCGCCACCGAGAGCGCCGGTTTTGCAGCGGCCAACGTCATCGGAATCGGCATCAACGGCACCGACGCCATCGGCGAACTGAAAAAGCCCAACAGTGGTTTCTTCGGCTCGATGCTGCCTAGCCCGCACATCGAAGGCTACAACACCGCCAACATGATGTTCGAGTGGGTCACCGCCGACAAAGCACCGCAGAAATACACGGCGATGGACGACGTGACGCTGATCACCCGCGACAACTTCAAGCAGGAACTGGAAAAGATCGGCCTCTGGAATTGAGCGCCGGTTGATTTCATCGGCGGCCCTGGTGACGGGGCTGCCTGATCTGTGTGATGAGGTGGGTTTATGCACGCGCAAGTACAGACACAACAACACAGCGTCGGCGGCAGTTTGCGCTTCAACGGGATCGGCAAAACCTTTCCCGGCGTGAAAGCGCTGGATGGCATCAGCTTCATTGCTCACCCGGGACAGGTGCACGCCTTGATGGGCGAGAACGGCGCCGGCAAATCGACGCTGCTGAAAATCCTCGGTGGTGCTTACACGCCCAGCAGCGGCGACCTGCAGATCGGCGAGCGGACGATGGCCTTCAAGTCCACTGCCGACAGCATCGGCAGCGGTGTTGCCGTGATCCATCAGGAGCTGCACCTGGTCCCGGAAATGACCGTGGCCGAAAACCTGTTCCTCGGGCATCTGCCCGCCCGTTTCGGCCTGATCAATCGCGGTACCTTGCGCCAGCAAGCGTTGGCCTGCCTCAAAGGCCTGGCCGATGAAATCGATCCGCAAGAGAAAGTAGGGCGCCTGTCCCTGGGGCAGCGGCAACTGGTGGAAATCGCCAAGGCGTTGTCCCGCGGCGCCCATGTGATTGCCTTCGACGAACCGACCAGCAGCCTGTCGGCGCGGGAAATTGACCGCTTGATGGCGATCATCGGGCGCCTGCGCGATGAAGGCAAAGTGGTGCTGTACGTCTCCCATCGGATGGAAGAAGTGTTCCGCATCTGCAACGCGGTGACGGTGTTCAAGGACGGCCGTTTTGTGCGCACCTTCGAGGACATGAGTGAACTCACTCACGACCAGTTGGTGACCTGCATGGTCGGTCGCGACATTCAGGATATTTACGATTACCGCCCGCGCAAGCGTGGCGCGGTGGCACTCAAGGTCGACGGCCTGGTCGGTCCGGGATTGCGCGAGCCGGTGAGTTTCGAGGCGCACAAAGGCGAGATTCTCGGCCTGTTCGGCTTGGTCGGCGCCGGTCGCACGGAGCTGTTCCGGATGCTCAGCGGTCTGGAGCGCAACACGGCCGGGCGCCTGGAATTGCGCGGTCATGAACTCAAACTGCGTTCACCCCGGGATGCGATTGCAGCCGGGATTCTGCTGTGCCCCGAGGACCGCAAGAAGGAGGGCATCATGCCGCTCTCCAGCGTCGCCGAGAACATCAACATCAGCGCGCGCGGCGCTCATTCCACCTTCGGCTGCCTGCTGCGTGGGCTGTGGGAGAAGGGCAACGCTGACAAGCAGATCAAGGCACTGAAAGTGAAGACGCCCAACGCGGCGCAGAAAATCATGTACCTGTCCGGCGGCAACCAGCAGAAGGCCATCCTGGGTCGCTGGCTGTCGATGCCGATGAAAGTCCTGCTGCTCGACGAGCCGACTCGCGGCATCGACATCGGCGCCAAAGCCGAGATCTACCAGATCATCCACAACCTGGCCGAGAGCGGCATCGCGGTGATCGTGGTCTCCAGCGATCTGATGGAAGTGATGGGGATATCCGACCGCATCCTGGTGCTTTGCGAAGGCGCGATGCGCGGCGAACTGTCCCGCGACGAGGCCAATGAATCCAACCTGCTGCAACTGGCTTTGCCGCGCCAACGCGCTGACGGCGTGGCGAACTGAGAGGTGACTATGACAATCCAGAACAACGCTCTACCGACCGTGCGCAAACCACTGGACCTGCGGCGCTTTCTCGACGACTGGGTGATGCTGCTGGCGGCCGTCGGGATTTTCGTGCTGTGCACGCTGTTGATCGACAACTTTTTATCGCCGCTGAACATGCGCGGCCTGGGCCTGGCGATTTCCACCACCGGGATTGCGGCGTGCACCATGTTGTATTGCCTGACGTCCGGGCACTTCGACTTGTCGGTGGGGTCGGTGATTGCTTGTGCCGGCGTGGTCGCGGCGGTGGTGATGCGTGATACAGACAGCGTTTTCCTTGGCGTGGTGGCGGCGCTGTTCATGGGGCTGATCGTCGGGCTGATCAACGGGATCGTGATTGCCAAGCTGCGGGTCAATGCATTGATCACCACGCTGGCGACCATGCAGATCGTGCGTGGCCTGGCGTACATTTTTGCCAATGGCAAAGCGGTGGGCGTGTCGCAGGAATCGTTCTTCGTGTTCGGCAACGGGCAGCTGTTCGGTGTGCCCGTGCCGATTCTGATCACCATCGTCTGCTTCCTGTTTTTCGGCTGGCTGCTGAACTACACCACGTACGGGCGCAACACCATGGCCATCGGCGGCAATCAGGAAGCGGCGTTGCTGGCGGGGGTCAACGTTGACCGGACCAAGATCATTATCTTCGCCGTGCACGGCGTGATCGGTGCGCTGGCCGGGGTGATCCTGGCCTCGCGCATGACCTCGGGTCAGCCGATGATCGGCCAGGGTTTCGAGCTAACGGTGATCTCGGCGTGCGTGTTGGGCGGGGTGTCGTTGAGCGGCGGGATCGGCATGATCCGGCATGTGATTGCCGGGGTGTTGATTCTGGCGATTATCGAGAATGCGATGAACCTGAAGAACATCGACACGTTTTATCAGTACGTGATTCGCGGGTCGATCCTGTTGCTGGCTGTGGTCATCGACCGCCTGAAACAACGTTGATCTTCCGCTTTTGTGGCGAGGGAGCTTGCTCCCGCTCGGCTGCGCAGCAGTCGTAAATCCGGGCCATGCGGTGTTTCTGATTCACCGGGATGGCAGGTTTTGGGGCTGCTTTGCAGCCCAGCGGGAGCAAGCTCCCTCGCCACAGTCATTCATTCCTTCTGTCACCTCCCTTAAATACTTCTTGCCCGCTCCAACCTGTTTCGGTTTCAATTTGTACATGATTAGACAGGTACGATTCGACAAGAAACAACGGGTGGTTGACGAACTCATCCGGCGCATCGAAAGCGGTCTCATGGAGGACGGTTTTCTGTTGCCGGGCGAGCATCAGTTGGCTCAAGAATTCAAAGTCAGCCGCGGTACGCTGCGTGAAGCGTTGGCAGAACTGAAACGGCGTAACTACATCGCGACGCAAAGCGGTGTCGGTTCCATCGTCACGTTCGACGGCGTGGCGCTCGATCAGCGCAGTGGCTGGGCGCAGGCGCTGGCCGA
Organism: Pseudomonas sp. PB120; assembly: GCF_009761815.1. Classification (GTDB taxonomy): domain Bacteria; phylum Pseudomonadota; class Gammaproteobacteria; order Pseudomonadales; family Pseudomonadaceae; genus Aquipseudomonas. Next base: position 16,925 of record NZ_RWIN01000055.1, on the reverse strand, counting down.
CAGCGGGGCGCTGGTCAACACCGAAGTGCTACGGTTTGAAGCGGTGACACGTCCCGACCTGCTGTCACGCTTCGGCACCGACCAGTTCATCACCCTCGACCGTCGCCGCCGTTCCAACGACGGCACGCTGGTCTCCCTCGAGCGCTCATTGATGCCCGCCACCGGAGGCCTGGAAAGCCTGCCGCGTGTGGGACTGATCGACAACTCCCTGACCATCACACTGGCCGCTTACGGCTACATCGGCGAGCGCGGCGATCAATGGATTGGCGCCGAACCCTTGGGCGCCGAAGATGCCGAGCTGCTTGGGCGGCCGGTCGGCACGGTCTTTCTCAAGGCCTTGCGCACCACGTACGACCGGCAAAACCGGTTCATGGAGCAAGTCGAAAGCCTGCTCGATCCGGTGCATTTTCGCCTGCACCTGCAATTCGGAAACCCACAATGACCGCGCTCAATCGTGCCTTGGGCGCGTTCTACGGCCTGGCGCTGGGTGATGCGCTGGGCATGCCGACCCAGTCCCTGAGTCGCGCAGAAATCAAGGCGCGCTTCGGCGAGATCACTGACCTGCAAGACGCCGGTCCGGATCAGCCCATCGCCGCCAACATGCCCAAGGGTTCGATCACCGACGACACCGAACAGGCAATCCTGGTCGGTCAGTTGCTGATCGAGGGCGAGGGCAATATCGAACCGACGGTGCTCGCGCAGCGGCTGATCGAATGGGAAGCCGCCATGCGCGCCAAGGGCTCGCAGGATTTGCTCGGGCCGTCGACCAAGCGCGCCATCGAGATGATCCTCGCCGGCCACTCGGCCGAAGACGCGGGTCGGTACGGCACCACCAATGGCGCCGCGATGCGCATCACGCCGGTCGGTATTTCGGCGGACGTCAGCGATCCGGAGCGTTTCATCAATGCCGTGGTGCAAGCGTGCCAGGTCACCCACAACACCACGCTGGGCATTTCCAGCGCGGCGGCGGTGGCGGCGGTCATCTCTGCCGGGATCAACGGCATGGACCTGGGCGAGGCCTTGAACCTCGGCCAGCAATTCGCACTGCAGGCTGAAAGCCGTGGTCACTGGGTCGCGGGCGGACGCATCGCTTCGCGCATCAGTTGGGCGCGGAGTATCAGCGTCGACAGCGACAATGCGTTGCTGGCGGACCTGCTGTACGACGTGATCGGCACGTCGGTGGCTTCACAGGAATCGGTGGTGGTCGCGTTTGCCCTGGCGCAACAAGTGGCCATCGGTGAAATGAACGCCTTTGATGCGGTGTGCATGGCTGCAAGCCTGGGCGGTGACACCGACACCATCGCGGCGATTCTCGGTGCCATGCTGGGTGCCTGCCTGGGGCTGGAGAGTTGGCCGGTGGCGATGATCGATGAGGTCAAAGCTGTCAATGCGTTGGAGCTGGAGCCGTTGGTGGCAGGGCTTTTGGCTTTGCGTTAATCGGACTGGCCTCATCGCGAGCAAGCTCGCTCCTACAGGATCGGGTTTGCACTCTCCCTGTAGGAGCGTGCTGGCTCGCGATGGCCGCGCCGCCTATTTGAATCATTCACCCGCAACGGAAAGCACAAACACGGCCAGGACCGCCGGGATGTTGTGTCGTCTTCCACATTTGCCCACAACCACAACAAAGGCAACAGGAGTAGTTTTTCATGAGTTCATCGAACGCCGGGCCAAGCGCCGGGCAACTGGAAACCCGGGGCATCGAACCGGTGCCGGAAGGCGAGTGCAACGGGCATCCGCTGCAACTGTTCTGGGTCTGGTTCGCCGCCAACATCTCCATTCTCGGCCTGCCGCTGGGGGCGACACTTGTAGCCTTTCGCGGGCTGGCCATCTGGCAAGCGATCATCGTCGCCATCCTCGGCGCCGCCGGTTCGTTTGCCGTGGTCGGCATTATCTCCATCGCCGGTCGTCGTGGCCGCGCACCGAGCCTGACCCTGTCGCGAGCGATCTTCGGCGTACGCGGCAATATCGGCCCGACGCTGGTCTCGCTGATGTCGCGCCTGGGCTGGGAAACCGTCAACACCACCACCGCCGCGTTCGTGTTGCTGTCGCTGTGCTCGATCCTGTTCGGTTCGCCGGTGGAAGCCAAAAGCGCGCCGGTACTGACCCTGATATTCATCGCGATTTTCGTGTTGCTGACCTTGTCCGTCTCCGGCCTGGGCCATGCGACGTTGCTGGTGATCCAGAAGTGGGCGACTTACGTATTCGGCGCGCTGAACATTGTGGTCGGTGGTTTCCTCTGCGCCACCATCGACTGGAGTGCCGTGTTCAACGCCACGCCTGCACCGCTGAGCGCCATGATCATCGGCGTCGGCACCATGGCCGCCGGCACCGGGATCGGCTGGGCCAACGCCGGTGCCGACATGTCGCGCTATCAGCATCGAAGCGTCAAGGCGGTGCGCCTGGTGGCGTCGGCGGCGTTCGGTGCGGGGATTCCGCTGGTGCTGCTGATCACCCTCGGCGGCCTGCTGTCGGTGGGCAACAACGACCTGGCGTCGGCCACTGACCCGATCATTGCGATTCGCGACATGCTGCCGACCTGGATGGCCGTGCCGTACCTGATCACTGCGTTCGGCGGGTTGCTGCTGTCGAACAACCTGTCGGTGTACTCCGCCGGCCTGACCACGCTCACCCTCGGCCTGAAGGTCAAACGCGTCTACGCGGTGGTGGTTGATATCGTTGCGATCTTCGCGGGTTCGATCTATTTCATGCTGATCGCCGACAGTTTCTACGGCCCGTTCATTACCTTCATTTCGTTACTGGCGGTGCCGATCACGGCATGGGTCGGGATCTTCGTGGTCGACCTGATTCACCGTCATTACTACAGCCCCAAAGACCTGCTGGACGTCAGCCCGAGCAGCGCCTACTGGTATCGCGGCGGTATCGAATGGCGTGCCTTTGGCGCCTGGGCCGTGGCGATCGTGCTGGGCTTCAGCTTCACCACCATCGGCACCACCGAACAAACTGTCTGGTTCCGCGGCTTCCTCTCCGATTCGTGGCTGGGGCATAACGGCCTGGGCTGGATCGTGACGTTCCTGGTCGCCGGCGGAATTTATTGTGTGCTGGGTGGGGCGAAGGACCGTCGCGCTGCGTCGCTCGAGAATGCTCATGCCTAATTTGTTGCACACCGGCCAGGTCATCATCGACCTGGTCATGGCCGTGGATAAACTGCCTCAACCCGGCGGCGACGTGCTGGCGCAATCCGCCAGTTTCGAAGCCGGCGGCGGCTTCAACGTGATGGCCGCCGCACAGCGCAATGGCTTGCCGGTGGTTTACCTCGGTCGCCATGGCTCCGGGCGTTTTGGCGACCTGGCGCGAGAGGCGATGAAGGTTGAAGGCATTCGCCTCGGTATTGCCCATCGTGCTGAACGGGATACCGGGTTGTGCGTCGCAGTGACGGATGCGTCGGCCGAGCGCAGTTTCATTTCCTACATCGGCGCCGAAGGCGAGGTGGGCGCCGAGGAGTTGGCCAGCGTGCCGGTCGAGGCGGGCGATTATGTCTACGTCAGTGGCTATAGCCTGTTGCAGGCCGGTAAGGCCCAGGCGCTGGTGGACTGGGTGTTGGGGTTGCCGACCGCCATCAGCGTGGTGTTCGACCCGGGACCGCTGGTGGATTCACCGGACGCGCCGTTGATGCAGGCGTTGTTGCCGCGCATTGATCTGTGGACCAGCAACAGCGTCGAGGCGTTGCGGTTTACCGGGGCGTCGGACATTGCCCACGCACTGGACCGCTTGGCTGATCATCTGCCGGCCGATGTGTTGATGATCGTTCGCGATGGGCCACAAGGGTGCTGGGTCAGCCAGCGAGGCGACCGTCAGCATGTGCCGGGGTTCAAGGTCGAGGCCGTGGACAGTAATGGCGCGGGTGATGCGCATGCTGGGGTGTTTGTGGCTGGATTGGCGCAAGGGTTGTCGGCGGTTGATGCGGCGCGACGGGCGAATGCGGCCGCAGCCTTGGCGGTGACGCGGTGGGGGCCGGCGACGGCGCCCGGGACTGCTGAAGTGGATGCGTTGATCCGCAAGACCTTCGGCGCCTGATCTACCGCAATCGCGAGCAGGCTCGCTCCCACATTTGATCGGTGCGAACACAGGTTTTGTGTCACCCACCGTCCACTGTGGGAGTGAGCCTGCTCGCGATGGGGCCCTTCAATTCAATACAGAAAACTGACCCCTACCGCGCCCTGCTCAAACATCCAGCTTGCGCGCCGCCTCAACCCCCGCCGCGCTCAGTTTGATCGGCAAATTCAACGAGTGCTCGCCTGCCTCGTTACAGATCACATGACCATGCTGAATCAGCCCGCGATCCTGCAGCGTGGCGAGGGTGCTGGCCACGACTTTCTCCCCCCGGTAATTGTCCAGGACCTCCTTGCCCAGCCCGCTTGGATGGGCGTGCAGCAGACGGGTCAGGACTTCTTGCTCAAGGTTTTTATCGGCGTTCATGGTTACCTCTTCATGGATGTGGAAAGGTCTTGCTTGCAACTCGCGTCGGCGAATAATCGGCGGGCACCGCTTTCGGGTTTTAAAAAGCCCTTACCGATGTTGGTCCGCCCCCGATTTGATTTGTGCCTGATGAACGACGAACGGTTCAGGCTTGTTGCAAGGTTTCCACGTTCACAACCCGGCGCCAGACCAGTCGGCCCAGCGTGATCAGCCAGTTCAGCAGCGCAACGGCGAGAACTGTTAGAAGAAGTGTCGTCATCCCCTGTTCGACGATGATCTTCCCGGCCAGCAACGGGAAGCCGAACACGCCAATGAAGTACGACAGACTGAACAGCAGCAGCGCTTGCGAGGTGGTGCCGTTCGGTGCTTCATTCGCCGCCAGGCCGTTGATCACCGAGTACGTCAGGCCGTAGCCGACCCCGAGCATCATCGCCGCCAGCACGTAGCTCAGCCCGCTGTCGACCACGAAAGCGAACATCGCGATCGACCCCATCATCAGCGCGGACAGCAAGCAGGACGCCCGGAACGGATCGCGTTTAACCACAAACCCGGCGATCAGCAGGCGGCTGCTGATCGCCGCGCCCATGAAGCCGAAAAAGAATAGCGAGTAATCCAGCGAGCGAGAGGATGCGTAGCTGGTTTGAAAACTCGACAGGCCACCAAAGACGCAACCGCCAAGGCCGACCATGATGATGGGAAACACCGCCCGCGACGACAGCACGCGAGCGGTCGAGCGCCAGGAAATGCGAGCAGCCACGGCGGTGGAAGAGGGCGCCTTGCTCAGCTGCGAACCCAGGCGCCAGAACAGCAACACGCCAATCAGGCTGGCCAGTGCGGCCAGATAGAACGCTGCGGTAACGGGAAAGCCGAGGGCGCTGGCCGCGCGTCCCAGCAACGGTCCGCTGCCGATCCCGGTCATCATGCTGCCCGACAGCAACGCAAAGTATTTTGCGCGTTGGGCGGGCGTCACCAGGTTCGCGACGATGATCGGCCCCAAGGTATAAAACACACCCCAACCCAGCCCCAGCAGCAGCCCGAAAAACAGCAGCAAATGGCCGAAGCCCGGCGTCAGCGCAAAGCCCAGGCTGGCGACCACCAGCAACACGCCAAACAGCGCAATCGAGCGCGCCGCGCCCAGCCAATCGGACAAGTGCCCGGACGCTATCACCGCCGCAAACGTACTGAGCATCGCCGCCGAAATTACGCTGCCGGCGTCGTGTTCATTACCACCGCGCGAGCCGATCAAGAGCGACAACAAAAACGTCGAGCCGTAGGACAGCGACAGCAAATAACTGGCGAGGCAAAACAGGCCGAACAGCTTGCCTGAGACCTGAGGTGTTGCAGTAGACATGACGCGGTTCCTTGACCCGATGGAAGTGAGCACCACCTATCTACCATGGCCGGCGCCAATGTTAGGTCCGAGGTTGCCGATGCCAGGGTTAGTGATGGCCGGAGTAATGCCCTCTCAAGATGAAAACCGACCAATGTGGTGAGGGGATTTATCCCCGTTGGGCTGCGCAGCAGCCCCTATTTCAGCGCCTCGGTTTGACCTGAAAGATCGTGGCGCTTAATTGGGGCTGCTACGCAGCCCAGCGGGGATGAATCCCCTCACCACAAAAAGCTCAGCGACGGGATTTCCCATGTAACCGGAGCCGACTTAGTATGGCGTTTTCCACTTTTTGACGAAGGCACGTCCATGACGATCGAGATCCGCCCGGCGACCCCCAGCGATGCACCGCAAATCCTCGGGTTCATCACTGAACTGGCCGACTACGAACGTGCCCGCCACGAAGTCATCGCCAGCGTAGCCGACATCGAACGCAGCCTGTTCAGCGAAGGCGCCACCGCCCACGGCCTGATCTGCTTGCGCGACGGATTGCCCATCGGCTTCGCAGTGTTTTTCTTCAGCTATTCCACCTGGCTCGGCAGCAACTGCCTGTACCTCGAAGACCTCTACATCACCCCCGAACAACGCGGCGGCGGCGCAGGCAAAACCCTGTTGCGTCACCTCGCCAAGATCGCCTGCGCCAATGACTGCGGACGGTTCGAATGGAGCGTGCTGGACTGGAACAAGCCGGCGATCGACTTCTATAAATCGTTGGGCGCCCAGCCACAGGAAGAGTGGGTGCGGTATCGGATGGATGGTGCGGTGTTGCGGGATTTCGCTGCCGGCAACTGATTGCTTCATTAAAAAAGATCGCAGCCAATCGCTGCGATTTTTTTGGTCGCATCCCAATATATGGGAGTTGTATTTATATATTGAGATTTATCGTCGTCCGGGTTTATAGTCCAGCTCACTCACTGCCAATAAACAAAACAGGTGAAGCGATGCTGGCGCAATTGATCGCGCTCGATTGGGGGACAACCTCATTACGTGCTTATAAACTGGCCGCCGGTGGCCAGGTGCTCGAACAGCGTTCGCTGTCGTGCGGCATCATGCAGCTGCCGACAACGCCGCGAGTCATCGCCGGCCAGGCATGCACCAACGGTTTTGAACTGGCGTTTGATGAGGCCTGCGGTGACTGGCTCGACGCGCAACCCGATTTGCCGGTGATTGCCTGTGGCATGGTCGGCAGCGCTCAGGGCTGGCGCGAAGCGGTCTACCGCGATACACCTGCGAACGTCGCCAACCTCGGCACATCCCTGCAAACCGTTCGCAGCCTTCGCGGTGTTGATGTGCACATTGTCCCGGGCGTGATTCAGCGTTCGCGCCTGCCAAACGTGATGCGTGGCGAAGAAACCCAGGTGCTGGGCGTGCTGCAAAACCTGCCGGGTGAAGCGGGTAACGATCTGTTGATCGGCCTGCCGGGCAGTCATTCGAAATGGGTGGAAGTGGCCGATGGCTGCATCATGCATTTCGATACGTTCATGACCGGCGAAGTCTTCGCCGTGCTCAGTGAACACAGCATCCTTGGGCGCACCCAGCAACGTGGTGCGTCGTTTGACGGCGAGGCGTTCGATCGTGGTGTGCACGTCGCTCTGTCGGTGGACGGCGAAATCGGGCCGCTGTCGACCCTGTTCAGTGCCCGCAGCCTGGGGCTGACCGGCGAACTGAGCGCCACCGCTCAACCGGATTACCTCTCCGGTCTGCTGATCGGCCATGAACTGTCGGCGCTGGCCGATGTTCTGCGGCGTCGTCGCAACAACGTTCACCTGCCTTCGATCATCCTCATCGGTAATGCCCAACTCTGTGCCCGTTATCAGCGAGCCCTCGATGCCTGCGGTTTCACGCGCGTGACACTGGCCGAACAAGCCACCGAACGCGGGTTATGGCAGTTGGCGGTCGCCGCCGAACTGATCCCCGCACACCCATCCCGTTAAACCTGACTGGAGGTCTGACATGCTCAAGCAAGCCTTGGCGCAAAACGGTCTGATCGCGATCCTGCGCGGCCTGCGCCCGCAAGAAGCGGCGGCCATCGGCGAAGTACTGTATGCCGCCGGATTCCGCGTCATCGAAGTGCCGCTCAATTCCCCTGAGCCTTACGACAGTATCCGCATCCTGCGCAGTACGTTGCCCGCCGATTGCCTGATCGGCGCGGGCACGGTGTTGACGCCGGAGCAGGTCGAACAGGTGAAAGCGGCAGGCGGCCAGGTGATCGTCATGCCTCACAGCGATCCCAAGGTACTGCGCGCAGCGAAAGCGGCAGGGTTGTTCCTGTCGCCGGGCGTTGCGACGCCGACTGAAGCGTTCGCTGCACTGGCCGAAGGCGCGGACGTGCTGAAGATGTTCCCGGCCGAGCAAATGGGGCCAGCTGTCGTGAAGGCATGGCTCGCCGTGTTGCCGGCCGGAACCCTGCTGGTGCCGGTGGGCGGGATCACACCGGACAACATGCAGGTGTTCATCGACGCCGGCGTCAAGGGTTTCGGCTTGGGTTCCGGGCTTTTCAAGCCGGGCATGACCGCGCAAGACGTGGCCCTCAACGCCAAGGCGTATGTCGCGGCATGGAACGCTCTGCGTTAAGACTTTCTGGCGCCGAGCGCGCTGAATCGAATAAGAGAGAGAAGAGATGAAAATCACCAAACTGACCACCTTCATCGTTCCGCCGCGCTGGTGTTTCCTCAAGGTCGAAACCGATGAAGGCGTCACCGGTTGGGGCGAGCCCGTGGTCGAAGGCCGGGCGCATACCGTCGCGGCGGCCGTCGAGGAATTGTCCGACTACCTGATTGGCAAAGACCCACGCAACATCGAAGACATCTGGACCGTGCTGTATCGCGGCGGCTTCTACCGTGGCGGCGCGATACACATGAGCGCGCTGGCCGGTATCGATCAGGCGTTGTGGGACATCAAGGGCAAGGCCTTGGGGGTGTCAGTCAGCGATTTGCTCGGTGGCCAAGTGCGCGACAAGATTCGTGTGTACTCGTGGATCGGCGGCGACCGGCCGGCGGACACTGCGCGTGCAGCCAAAGAAGCGGTATCGCGGGGTTTCACTGCGGTGAAAATGAACGGCACCGAAGAGCTGCAATTCCTCGACTCCTTCGAGAAAGTCGACCTGGCCCTGGCCAACGTCGCCGCCGTGCGTGACGCGGTCGGCCCGAACGTCGGCATCGGCGTCGACTTCCATGGTCGGGTGCACAAGCCCATGGCCAAGGTGCTGATGAAGGAACTGGATCCGTACAAACTGATGTTCATCGAAGAGCCGGTCCTCAGCGAAAACTACGAAGCGCTGAAGGAACTGGCGCCGCTGACCAGCACGCCGATTGCCCTCGGCGAGCGGCTGTTCTCCCGCTGGGATTTCAAGCGTGTGCTCAGCGAAGGTTACGTCGACATCATCCAGCCCGATGCGTCCCACGCCGGCGGCATCACCGAGACCCGCAAGATCGCCAACATGGCCGAAGCCTACGACGTGGCGTTGGCCCTGCATTGCCCGCTCGGGCCAATTGCACTGGCGGCGTGCCTGCAACTGGACGCGGTCTGCTACAACGCGTTCATCCAGGAGCAGAGCCTGGGCATTCACTACAACGAGAGCAACGACCTGCTGGATTACGTGAAGGATCCGCGGGTATTCGACTACGACAAAGGCTTCGTGAAAATCCCGAACGGTCCGGGCCTGGGCATCGAAATCAACGAGGAATACGTGATCGAACGGGCGGCCGTCGGCCATCGCTGGCGCAACCCGATCTGGCGCCATGCCGACGGCAGTTTCGCCGAGTGGTGAGTGTTCCCTAACTCCCCCTTAACCCCTGTGGGAGCCAGCCTGCTGGCGATTGGGTCAGCACATCCAGCATTAATGGTGACTGACACATCACTATCGCCAGCAGGCTGGCTCCCACAGTTTTTGATCTCCATGGACAGGGAGGTCTGCATCATTCCAGTTTCACATCGACCTCAATAAACATAAAAAGAGGCACTCCTCATGCAACCGCAAACCCTCGCAGGGCAGGCGTCGTTGGTGACGCCGAGTCGCAAGCGTTTTTTCATCATGGTCCTGCTGTTCATCACCGTGGTGATCAATTACCTGGACCGCAGCAACCTCTCCATCGCCGCCCCGGCGCTGACCAGCGAACTGGGCATCGACCCCATTCATGTCGGGCTGATCTTCTCCGCGTTTGGCTGGACCTACGCCGCCATGCAGATCCCCGGCGGTTGGCTGGTGGATCGGGTGCCGCCGCGCATCCTCTACAGCGTCGCGTTGCTGTTGTGGTCACTGGCCACGGTGATGCTCGGCTTCGCGGGCAGTTTCATCGCGCTGTTTGTATTGCGCATGGCCGTGGGCGCACTGGAAGCGCCGGCCTATCCGATCAATAGCCGCGTGGTGACGACCTGGTTTCCCGAGCGCGAGCGCGCCACGGCCATTGGTTTCTACACCTCCGGGCAGTTTGTCGGGTTGGCGTTCCTGACGCCGGTACTGGCCTGGTTGCAGCATGAATTTGGCTGGCACATGGTGTTCGTCACTACCGGCGCAGTGGGCATTCTCTGGGCCGTGATCTGGTACGCGGTGTATCGCGAACCACGGGATTTCAAAGGCGCCAACGACGAGGAAATCAACCTGATTCGTGAAGGCGGCGGGCTGGTGGATATTCAGGCCGAGCAAGCCAAGGTCAAGGCGAAATTCAGCTGGACCGACCTCGGCATCGTGCTGACCAAACGCAAGTTGTGGGGCATCTATCTCGGTCAGTTCTGCCTCAACTCGACGCTGTGGTTTTTTCTGACGTGGTTCCCGACCTACCTGGTGAAATATCGCGGCATGGACTTCATCAAGTCCGGCCTGTTGGCGTCGCTGCCGTTTCTCGCTGCGTTCATTGGCGTGTTGTGCTCGGGGTTCTTTTCCGACTTCCTGATTCGTCGTGGTTACACGGTGGGTTTTGCCCGCAAGTTGCCGATCATCAGTGGCCTGCTGATTTCCACCTCGATCATCGGCGCCAACTTCGTTGAGTCGACACCGCTGGTCATTGCCTTCCTCGCCCTGGCGTTCTTCGGCAACGGGCTGGCGTCGATCACCTGGTCACTGGTTTCAACGCTGGCGCCGGCACGGTTGCTCGGGCTGACCGGCGGGGTGTTCAACTTCATCGGTAACTTGTCCGCCATTGCCACGCCCATTGTCATCGGTTTCCTGGCGACCGGTGATTCGTTCGCCCCGGCGATTACCTACATCTCGGTTCTGGCGTTGATGGGGGCGCTTTCCTACATCTTGCTGGTCGGCAAAGTCGAACGTATCAAGTTGTAGTGGCAGCCGTCGGGCGACCATAATGCCGCCCGTTCACTCGCTCAACGGTAAAGGCTGGATATGCAGGAAGACGCCCCAAAAATCGCCAAGGACGCCGCGCCGACCGGCACCCAGACACTGCTTCGCGGTTTGGGTGTGGTTCAGGCCGTGGCCAGTGGCGCCCGCGATCTCAAGGAAATTGCCCGGCTGATCGGCACCACGCGCAGCACCACCCATCGCCTGGCCAGTTGCCTGGTGGACGAGCGTTACCTGCGGGTGGTGCCACAGGTCGGTTATCTGTTAGGGCCCAAGTTGATCGAACTGGGTTTCCAGGCGCGGGAAGAACTGCCGTTGGTGACCCTGGCCGGACCGTATCTTGATGAGCTGTCGGCGTTGACCGGCGACACCATTCACCTGGCCATTCGTGAAGGCGACGAGGTGCTTTACCTGCACAAGAATCCGGGGCGCAATGGTCCGGAAATGCGTTCGCGGGTCGGTCATCGCATGCCGTTGGCGCGCACCGGGATCGGCAAGGCACTGATGCTGGATGACACGCCGGAAGACTGGCAGCGGCTGTACGAAGTCAGCCTGCCCGTAGGTGGGAAAAATCAGTTTTGGCCGCAGCACCCGGAACAATCCTGGGAGCAGTTCCGTCAGCGCATGGTCGAGTATGTCGCGGGCGGTTACGCCTTTGATCTGGAAGACAACGAACCGTCGATCCGCTGCGTGGCAGCGCCGATCCGTGATGCCAGCAAGCGCATCGTCGCCGGTATCAGCATCGCCAGTACCGTGCCGTACATGCCACTGGAAAAAATGGCCGAGCTGATTCCCCTGATCAAAGGGGTCACGGCCCGGCTCTCCGCGGAACTCGGCTTGAAGGTTTAAACCGCCAGGGTTCAGACCTTCAGCGTCGCCATGTCGATCACGAAGCGGTACTTCACGTCACCGGCAATCATGCGGGCAAAAGCCTCGTTGATCTGATGGATGTCGAGCATTTCGATGTCGCAGGTGATGCCGTGTTCGGCGCAGAAATCCAGCACTTCCTGGGTTTCTGCGATGCCGCCGATCAGCGAGCCGGCCAGCACGCGACGGCCCAGTACCAATTTGGCCGCGTGGATCGGCGGATCGACCGGTTCAATCAGGCCCACCAGAATGTGCACACCGTCGAAACGCAGCGTATCGAGGTAGGGGTTGAGGTCGTGCTGCACTGGAATGGTGTCCAGCAGGAAGTCGAACTGGCCTGCCGCTGCCTTCATCTGCTCGGCATCCGTGGACACAATCACGTGGTCCGCGCCTTGGCGGCGACCTTCCTCGGCTTTGCTCGCCGAGCGGGTGAACAGCGTCACTTCGGCACCCATCGCCTTGGCGAACTTGATGCCCATGTGGCCGAGGCCGCCCATGCCGAGAATCCCGACCTTGTCGCCGGCCTTGACGCCGTAGTGCTTGAGCGGCGAGTAGGTGGTGATGCCGGCGCAAAGGATCGGCGCGGCGCTGGCCGGGTCGAGTTTTTCCGGAATGCGCACCACGAAGTGCTCGCTGACCACAATGCTGTCGGAGTAGCCGCCCATGGTGTTGCTGCCATCGACCCGGTCCGGTGTGGCGTAGGTCATGGTCGGACCTTCGAGGCAATATTGCTCGAGGTTGGCCTGGCACGCTTCGCAGCTGCGGCACGAATCGACCATGCAGCCGACGCCGACCAGATCGCCGACTTTGTGTTGGGTGACGTTCGCACCGATGGCGGTCACTTTGCCTACGATCTCGTGGCCGGGCATCAGCGGGTAAACGGCAATGCCCCATTCGTTGCGTGCCTGATGGATGTCGGAATGGCAGACGCCGCAGTACAGGATGTCGATCGCAACGTCGTCGGGCCGCGGGCTGCGGCGTTCGAATTTCACGGGGGCGAGGGGAGTGGTGGCCGACTGGGTGGCGTATCCGATGGCGGTGTACATGGTGAACCTCGCAAAGCTGTGACAAGTGAGGCGGCGCATTTTGGGCGTCGCTCCTCGCACCGGCCATGGCGATTCCTCCGGGTGTCATGCCTATTCCTCCGGCATCCGCTTTCGTTTGATCAAATGGGCGATCAGACCTGCGATGATGCTTTCATCCGATTTTCCGCGACTTTTTTGGTGAAGAACGCTCATGTTGTTGACCCGTCATCTCGACGCCAATGCCACGCTGGTTTCGCTGATTCAGCCTCTGACCACCCGCGATGGTTTCGCTCCCACCGCGTTGCCAGGCGTGCAGGTTTTACGCGCCAGTTGTGATGTGGCCCGTGGCCCGCAGATCTACGAGCCGAGCCTGGTGATCATCGCCCAGGGCAGCAAACTGGCGTACCTGGGGCCGCGAACGCTGGAGTATGGCGCCGGGCATTATCTGATTCAGGCATTGCCGGTGCCTTTCGAGTGCGAAACCTTTTCGGCGCCAGATGGGCCGATGCTTGGGGTGTCCATCGCGATCGATCGGGCGCTGCTCGGTGAGTTGGTGTTGGCGATGGGGCTGGTGCCGGGGCGCACAATTGCTGCCCAGACGCCGGAGTCCATGACCTCGGCAGTGCTCGACGACGCCATGCGCGGTTGCGTGGAACGGTTGCTGCGCTGCCTGCACGATCCGCTGGAGTGCCAGATCATGGGGCCGGCGCGTTTGCGTGAATTGCTGTTCGTGGCATTGCGCGGACCGCAGGCCGATGTGTTGCGGGCATTGGTCGAGCAGCAGGGACAGTTCGCCCGGATCGCGGCGTCGCTCAACCATCTGCACGGGCATTTCACCGAGCCGTTGAACGTCGAGACGCTGGCCAGTTGCGCGAACATGAGCGCGTCGACCTTTCATGAGCACTTCAAGCGCAGCACGTTGTTGTCGCCGGTGCAGTATCTGAAGCGATTGCGCCTGCTTAAAGCGCAGACGTTGCTGGTGTCGGAGGGGCTGGGTGTGGCGCAGGTCGCGCATCGAGTGGGGTATCAGAGCACGTCGCAGTTCAGTCGGGAGTACAAGCGCTACTTTGAGCGTAATCCTGGCGACGAACGCGCTGCCTGATTCACCACCAATCCCTTGTAGGAGCGAGCCTGCTCGCGATTGCGGTGTGTCAGTCGGCATTAATGCTGGATTGTAATCCGTCATCGCGAGCAGGCTCGCTCCCACAGGGTTTTGTGGTGCGGCATAAATAGTGGGCAACAAAAAGGCCCCCAGGTCGGGAGCCTTGATGTTCAAGCGTTCGGCTTACATGTTCGGGTAAGTCGGGCCGCCAGCACCTTCCGGTGTCACCCAGGTGATGTTCTGTGCAGGGTCCTTGATGTCGCAGGTCTTGCAGTGAACGCAGTTCTGGGCGTTGATCTGGAAGCGCTTCTCGCCGTCTTCCTTGGTCACCACTTCGTACACGCCGGCCGGGCAGTAGCGCTGGGCCGGTTCATCGTACAGTGGCAGGTTCTTGCTGATCGGGATGCTCGGATCGGTCAGCTTCAGGTGGCACGGTTGCTCTTCTTCGTGGTTGGTACCAGAGATGAACACCGAGCTCAGCTTGTCGAAGCTGAGTTTGCCGTCCGGTTTTGGGTAGTCGATTTTCTTGCAGTCGGCCGCGAGCTTCAGGCACGCGTAGTCCGGCTTGTTGTCGTGCAAGGTGAACGGCAGTTTGCCGCCGAAGATGTTCTGGTCGAGCCAGTTGAAACCACCGCCGACGATGGCGCCGAACTTGTGGATCGCCGGGCCGAAGTTGCGACTGGCGAACAATTCGTCGTAGAGCCAGCTCTTCTTGAATGCGTCGACGTAAGTGGTCAGCTCTTCGGTGCCGTCTTTTTCAGCGAACAGCGCCTCGGCCACGGATTCAGCGGCGAGCATGCCGGACTTCATCGCGGTGTGGCTGCCTTTGATCTTGGCGAAGTTCAGGGTGCCGAGGTCGCAGCCGATCAGCGCACCGCCCTTGAACACCATTTTCGGCAGCGAGTTCAGGCCGCCCTTGCAGATGGCGCGAGCGCCGTAGCTGATGCGCTTGCCGCCTTCCAGGTACTGCTTGAGCACCGGGTGATGCTTGAGGCGCTGGAACTCGTCGAACGGCGACAGGTAAGTGTTGCTGTAGGAAAGATCGACGATCAGGCCGACAAACACCTGGTTGTTTTCCAGGTGATAGAGGAACGAGCCGCCGGTGTTCTCGGTGCCCATGACGTCCAGCGGCCAACCGGCGGTGTGAACCACCAGGCCCGGCTGATGCTTGGCCGGGTCGATTTCCCAGATTTCTTTCAGGCCGATGCCGTAGTGCTGGGCATCGGCATCGCTGTCGAGGTTGAAGCGCTTGATCAGCTGCTTGCCGATGTGGCCGCGGCAGCCTTCGGCGAACAGCGTGTACTTGCCGCGCAGTTCCATGCCGGGGGTGTACAGGCCTTCTTTCGGATGACCTTCGCGGTCAACGCCCAGGTCGCCGGTGATGATCCCGCGAACCACGCCGTTCTCGTCGATCAGCGCTTCCTGAGCGGCGAAGCCCGGGTAGATTTCCACACCCAGGTTCTCGGCCTGCTGGGCCAGCCAGCGGCACAGATTGCCCAGGGAGATGATGTAGTTACCTTCGTTGTGCATGGTCTTGGGCACAAAGAAGTCTGGAACCTTTTGCGCGCTGTCAGCGTTCTTGAGGACAAAAATGTCATCGCGCGTGACCGGCGTGTTCAGCGGGGCGCCCAGTTCTTTCCAGTCCGGGAACAATTCGTTCAGGGCACGTGGTTCGAACACGGCACCAGACAGGATGTGAGCACCGACTTCGGAGCCTTTTTCAACCACGCAGACGCTGATTTCCTTACCGGCTTCGGCGGCCTTCTGCTTCAATCGGCAGGCAGCGGAAAGACCAGCGGGGCCGGCACCGACGATGACCACGTCGAATTCCATGTATTCGCGTTCCACAGGTTATCTCCTACTCAAGGCTCAACAGTTTTTTTTCTAATTGGAGGTTTGGTGTCGCATCCATGAACCCCTGCGCAAGCCGGGGAGAGCAGCCACCTTTCTCTCTGGGTGGCGCATTATATCTACACCACTCCCAGCGTCCAATACAAACGTTTGTTTGAATCGGCTCCAGGCTAGATAAATCAAAGTCACGCGGCTTATGAACGGCTATTTTGGCGTATTGACCGGAATAGGCGTTCCGGTCAAGATACGGTCGGTTTTGCGCTCGCCGTAGGCTGACTAAAGGTTTCAAGAGCACCTCTAAAGACAGGGCGATGGCGGTACCGGGTGATGCGTTGCGATCTTTGAGCGCGCAGTTTACACGTCGCGATAATGAATGACTCCTCGGTCATCACTGACGAACGGTCGTTATTGTTGTGAGCGATGACCACTCGAGACCTGAGCCAGCGTTTTTAGAGGTGCCCTTGTGCCGATGAGCATCATCCGCCAGGTTCGCCTAGGCGACTTTCTTTTCACCGGAGAGTAACGAGGAATCCATGAAGGTTCTTGTAGCTGTCAAACGCGTTGTGGATTACAACGTCAAGGTTCGCGTCAAGGCGGACAATTCCGGCGTCGACCTCGCCAACGTCAAGATGTCGATGAACCCGTTCTGCGAAATCGCAGTGGAAGAAGCCGTACGCCTGAAAGAGAAAGGCGTTGCGACTGAAATCGTCGTCGTCTCCGTGGGCCCGTCCACCGCTCAAGAGCAACTGCGCACCGCGCTGGCTCTGGGTGCCGATCGCGCCATCCTCGTCGAATCCGCCGAAGACCTGACTTCCCTGGCTGTTGCCAAGCTGCTCAAAGCCGTTGTCGACAAGGAACAGCCTCAGCTGGTGATCCTGGGCAAACAAGCCATCGACAGCGACAACAACCAGACCGGCCAGATGCTTGCTGCATTGAGCGGCTACGGTCAGGGCACCTTCGCGT
>NZ_RWIN01000054.1 GCF_009761815.1 Pseudomonas sp. PB120 | reverse complement strand
AGGGTTTTGTGTTGAGCGCAATATTGAGGCCAACACAAAACCCTGTAGGAGTGAGCCTGCTCGCGATGAGGCCTGAACAAGCACCCAGAGTGTCCGGGTAAAAAACAACAATCAGCCCTTAAACACTTCATCCAGCAAGTTATGCATCGACGTAAACGCCCGAGCCGCCGCCTTCGCGTCATACATCATCTTGCCCGGCACATTCGCATGCGGATCGGTAAACGAATGCACCGCGCCACCGTAACTCAGCAACTGCCAGTCCACACCCGCCGCATTCATTTCTTCTTCAAACGCCGGCAATTGTTCTTTTGGCACCAACGGATCGGAAGCGCCATGCAGCACCAACACCGAGCCCTTGATGTTGTGGGCATCGGCCGGGTTCGGTGAATCCAGCGAACCATGGAACGACACGGCCGCTTTCACTGGCGCGCCCGTGCGAGCCAGGTCCAGCGCGCAGCAACCGCCGAAGCAAAAACCGAACGTCGCCAGTTTCGAGGTTTCGACCGCCGCCTCGCCCTGGCTCTGCAACTGCTCGAAGGCCACCTGCAAACGCTTGCGCAGCAACGCCCGGTCATTCTTCAACGGCATCATCGCCGCGCCCGCCTCGTCACCGTTCTGTGGACGAACCGATTGACCATAAACGTCGGCAATCAACACCACATAACCCTTGGCCGCCACCGATTTGGCGATCTCTTCGGCACCGGCGCTGATGCCCATCCAGTTCGGCGCCATCAACAGGCCCGGGCGCGGGCCTCTGTGGTCGGCGTCGAACGCCAGACGGCTTTCATACGACTGGCCATCCATCTGATAGACGACCGAACGAACCGTGATTTGACTCATGACTAACTCCCCGTAAAAGACACCAGAACGAAAAAACCCGCCGAAGCGGGTTTTTTATGCAACGCGGTTAAACCGACAGTTCAACCAGCAGCTTGTTGAGACGGCGCACATACGCGGCCGGGTCTTTCAAGCTGTCGCCGGCGGCCAGGGCTGCCTGATCGAAGAGGATGTGCGACAGGTCGCCGAAGCGCTCGTCGCTCTGCTCGTTGTCGAGCTTCTCGATCAGCGGGTGAGCCGGGTTGAATTCGAAGATCGGCTTCGAATCCGGAACCTTCTGACCGCTGGCTTCCAGGATCTGACGCATCTGCATGCCCAGGTCCTGCTCGCCGATGGCCAGGATCGCCGGGGAATCGGTCAGGCGATGGGAAACCCGCACTTCGGCAACCGAGTCACCCAGTGCAGTTTTCAGACGCTCGACCAGGCCTTCTTTGGACTTGGCGACTTCTTCCGCGGCTTTCTTGTCCTCTTCCGAGTCCAGGTTGCCCAGGTCCAGGTCACCGCGTGCCACGTCGACAAAGCTCTTGCCGTCGAAGTCGCTGAGGTAGCTCATCAGCCACTCGTCGATGCGGTCGGTCAGCAGCAGCACTTCGATGCCTTTCTTGCGGAAGACTTCCAGGTGCGGGCTGTTTTTGACTTGTGCGTAGGTTTCGCCGGTCAGGTAGTAAATCTTGTCCTGACCTTCCTTGGCGCGAGCCAGGTATTCGGCCAGACCCACGACTTGCTCGCCTTCTTCGCCCTGAGTGGACGCGAAACGCAGCAGGCCAGCGATTTTCTCTTTGTTGGCGAAGTCTTCTGCCGGGCCTTCTTTCATGACCTGACCGAAGTTTTTCCAAAAGCCTTTGTATTGCTCAGGCTCGTTCTTCGCCAGTTTTTCCAGCATGTCCAGCACGCGCTTGGTCAGCGCCGACTTCATGGAGTCGATGATCGGGTCTTTCTGCAGGATTTCCCGCGACACGTTCAGCGACAGATCGTTGGAGTCGACCACGCCTTTGATGAAGCGCAGGTACAACGGCAGGAACGATTCGGCCTGGTCCATGACGAACACGCGCTGTACGTACAGCTTCAGGCCTTTCGGCGCTTCACGCTGGTACAGGTCGAACGGAGCGCGGGTCGGCACGTAGAGCAGCGAGCTGTATTCCAGCTTGCCTTCGACCTTGTTGTGGCTCCAGCTCAGCGGGTTTTCGAAGTCGTGAGCGATGTGCTTATAGAACTCCTGGTATTCCTCGTCCTTGATCTCGGTACGCGGACGGGTCCACAAAGCACTGGCGCGGTTGACGGTTTCCCATTCAACGGCCGGTTTCTCTTCGCCTTCAGCGGCGGCCACTTCTTTTGGTAACTCGATCGGCAAAGCGATGTGATCGGAGTACTTCTTGATGATGTTGCGCAGACGCCAGCCATCGGCGAATTCGTCTTCACCGGATTTCAGGTGCAACACGATACGGGTGCCGCGCTCGGCTTTCTCAACGGTGGCAACTTCGAAATCGCCTTCACCCTTGGACGACCAGTGCACGCCTTCGCTGGCGTCAGCACCGGCGCGGCGGCTGAACACGTCGACTTTATCGGCGACGATAAAGGCCGAGTAAAAACCGACACCGAATTGACCGATCAGGTGCGAATCTTTCTTCTGATCGCCAGAAAGGTGTTTCATGAAATCGGCGGTGCCGGATTTGGCGATAGTCCCCAGGTGGGTAATCGCGTCTTCACGGCTCATGCCGATGCCGTTGTCTTCGAGGGTGACGGTTTTAGCGTCTTTGTCGAAGCTCACACGGATTTTCAGTTCGGCGCCACCTTCCAGCAGTTCAGGCTTGGACAGGGCTTCGAAACGTAATTTGTCGACAGCGTCAGAGGCGTTCGAGATCAACTCGCGAAGGAAAATTTCCTTGTTGGAATACAGCGAATGGATCATGAGGTGCAGCAGTTGCTTCACCTCGGTCTGGAAGCCCAGGGTTTCCTTTTGAGTTTCCACGCTCATGGTCATCAAACTCCAATTGGATGGCATTGGCCGCGCCCGAAAGGGTTGGCGGCGGGATGTCATCAAGGTTGGGGCTGCGACTCGGATTTCAAGGGCTCTTCAATTTTGAAATGTGCGCGGGCCGTGGCAATCGGCTCGGCTTCGGTGGTTTGCCAGGCCGTAATCGCGACGTTGGCCACCCGTCGTCCCTGACGGCACACCTGGCAGCGCGCCCAGGTATCGCGAAACTGCCCGGCGCGCAGGTAGTCGAGCGAGAAGTCGATAATTTTCGGGACGCCCGGCGAACCGGTGCTCAGCAGCAGGTGCAACGCGGCGGACAGTTCCATGAACCCGGCAATCACCCCGCCATGAATCGCCGGCAGTAAAGGGTTACCAATGTTGTCCTTGTTGGCCGGGAGACGGAAAAGCAGCTCATCCCCCACACGCGAACATTCGACCCCTATCAGCCTGGCGTAGGGAATCAGCTGCAACAACGCAGCGTAGTCGCCCTGTTCACGCGCCTGTTGCAGCTCGGCATTGAAGTCTGTCATTTCGCACCTCCGGCGATGACGCCGCCAAAGCCTTTGGTGCCTTTGATGGCCGTGCCCATGCGCATGAACGTGCCCACCACGTGGGCGATGGGTTGTTGGGGATCATCCTGATAGGCAAAACCGCGGGCGAAGATCACATCGGTGGTCACCCGATAGCACTGGGCGAATCCATAGACATCTTTATGGGGTTGCGCGGCGTGCATGTAATCGATGCGCAGGTCGAGGGTCGGGCACACTTCAAATTCCGGCAAAACGCAGAGGGTGGACATGCCGCAAGCGGTGTCCATCAGCGTGGTCAGGGCACCGCCGTGGATCACGCCGGTTTGGGGGTTACCGACGATCTGCTGGCTATAAGGCAAAATAACGGTCAGGCCTTCGCTGCTGGCACTGTGAACCCGCAACCCGAGTACCTGACAATGTCGCAACGCCGACATGAATCGCGTCGCACGCTCAAAAACGGGGTTTTCGGCCATGTGTAAAAAACTCTTTTTAGTATGCCGACATCGCACTAGGCGTATTCGGTAAAAGTTCCCGTAGGAACAATCTTATATATCTGAACGAATTGAGGAACTTAACGCCATGGGTGGCGCTCGAAAGGCCAGTAGATACTTTCCATAAGGAGAAACACCCCATGCGTAAGACTTTAGCTATTGCCTTGATGTTGACCGCTTCCCTCGGTCTCGCCGCCTGCGATAAAAAATCCGAGGACAAAGCTCAAGATGCTGCAAAACATGCTGAGCAAGCTCAGCAAGACATGAGCAAAGCTCAGGATAAAGTGAACGACGCTGCGAAAGAAAACGCCGAAGCTGCCAAAGCTCAGGCTGAATCGAACGAAGCCGCTGCGAAAGAAGCGCCTAAAAACTAAAACAGTTTTTAGCGTGATAAAGAAAACCCGCCAAGTGCGGGTTTTCTTTTGTCCGGGATTTATCTTGTCACAGCAAAATAGTTCTAAAAGTCGGACTAATCATCAACAGCAGTGAACACACTAGCCCGACAAACCACACCAGACTTCGCTGCCAGGCGAGATCGGCCCAATAGCACAATAAATAAACGATCCGGGTAATCACGAAGATGATTGCCAGCCAATCGATAAGCCAGCCGGCCGTTTGTGTGGTGTGCGCCATCAACACCCCCACAGCAAACAAGATGAATGCTTCGAAACAGTTCTGGTGGGCCGCCAATGCCCGGGCGCCGAAGCCGGTCAGTTGTGCCTGTTGCTGGCGCGGTGTGTGATTGTTGTAACCGCCCTGCTCTTTCATGGCCTTGGCCACCGGCATGCGAGCCACGTAGATCAGCAAGGCACTGATAAACACACACCAGAACGGAATACTCATCAAGCGGCCTCTTTATTGGCTTCGGGCAAGGGTGCCTCTGTAGGGGTATAGACCATTACATCGAGAACGTCCGAGTGGAACTCCCGGCGATACAGCACCAGTACAACACCGGTACTCATCAACATGAACAACCAGGGGCTGACGAACCAGGCCAGCATGGTCATGCCGAAATAATAAGAGCGCAGGCCGAAGTTGAACTGGTTGGCGGCCATGGAGATGACCCGAGCAGCACGCGCCGCAAAAGCTTTGCGCTCCTGTTCGGAGACATGACGTTCACCGACCATCGGCGCCGAGCCGACCAGGATCGCGGCAAAGTTGTACTGACGCATGCACCAGCTGAACGTGAAGAACGCATAGACGAACACTAAGGCCAGGCACAGCAACTTGATCTCCGACATCCCCTGGGACGCCTGCTGCACCATCGGAATATCCGCCAGCAACGAGACCGCCCTCTCCGACGCACCGAGCACCGAGCACCGTGAGAATACCGGCCAGGATGATCAGGGTGCTTGAGGCAAAGAACGAGGCGTTACGCTCCAGGTTGCCGATCACGCTGGCGTCGGCAATCCGGTTATCGCGCAGCAGCATGCGGCGCATCCAGTCTTCTCGGTACAGGTGCAGCACGCTGGCCAGGCACGCAGTGTCGCGGCCCTTCCACGTGGCGTAACGGGTGTAGCCGCCCCAGCAGATGACGAACCAGAGTGCGGCAAGGAGGTGGATCAGGTTGGTGTGGATGAACGACATGCAGGTCCTTGTGATGTAGTGGCTGAACACCGAAACCTTGTGGGAGCGAGCCTGCTCGCGATAGCGGTGGGTCAGTCAACAATTCTGTTGCCTGTAAAGTCGCCATCGCGAGCAGGCTCGCTCCCACAAAGGGAATTGCAGTGCTTCGACGTTAGTTGAAGGAAAAAGACACTGCCTCACGCGCATAAAAAATGCCCCGTATCGATTGATACGAGGCATTTCCATTGTTGCTCAAGTCCCGCTTGTGGCGGCTCTTGCAGCGATTTAAGCCAGCGCTTCTTCGCGCTTGCCCAGCAGACGGTCGCAGGCCACGGCGACCACCAGGGTCATGACCGACGGCACCAGCCACGCAAGCCCCTGCTCGCTCAGCGGCAGGTGGGACAATTGAGTCGGCATCCAGTCCGCCAGACCCGCGCCCTTGAGGGCGTCGATCAGGCCGAACAGGAACGACACGAGCATCACCGGGCCGACGATACGGCCCTGCTCATGCCAGAAGTCCTTGCAGAAGCTCAACGCCACCAAGGCGATGCACGGCGGGTAAATCGCAGTCAGGACCGGGATCGAGAACGCAATCAGCTTGGTGAGCCCCAGGTTGGACACCAACAGCGAAAACGCGGCCAGGATAATGACCAGCGTCTTGTAGGACAGTGGCAGCACACGGCTGAAGTATTCAGCGCAGGCACAGGTCAGGCCGACCGCCGTCACCAGGCAGGCCAGGGAGATCAGCACCGCCAGGAAACCGCTGCCCAGGGAACCGAAAGTGTGCTGCACGTACGCGTGCAATACCGCCGCACCGTTGGTTGCGCCGGCGGCCACTTCATGGCTGCCCGAACCGAGGCGGAACAGGCTGACGTAAACCAGCGCCAGGCCGACACCGGCAATCAATCCGGCAATGATTGCGTAACGGGTGATCAGCGCCGGCGATTCCACGCCACGGGAGCGGATCGCGTTGACGATGACGATGCCAAACACCAGTGCGCCCAGGGTATCCATGGTCAGGTAACCATTGATGAAGCCTTGGGAGAACGGGGCTGCCACGTATTCCGGGGTCGCCACGCCAATATCACCGGCTGGCAATGCGAAGGCGGCGATGCCCAGTGCGGCCAAGGCGATGATTTTCAGCGGCGCAAGGAAACGTCCTACGGTATCCAGCAGACGGCCCGGGTAGAGCGAAATGAAGAACACCAGCAGGAAGTACACCGAGCTGTAGAGGAACAGCGCCAGCGGGCTTTCGCCGGTCAGCGGCGCCAGCCCTACTTCGAACGAGACGGTTGCGGTGCGCGGCGTCGCAAACAACGGGCCCACGGCGAGGTAGCACGCAGCGGCCAGCAAACCACCGGCGACTTTGCCGATCGGGCTGCTCAAGGCGTCCATGGCACCACCGACCTTGGCCAGGGCAACCACGGTGATCACCGGCAAACCGACCGCGGTGATCAGAAAGCCCAGCGCCGCCATCCAGACATGAGGCCCGGACTGCAAACCGACGATAGGCGGGAAGATGATGTTGCCAGCCCCGACAAACAGGGCAAACGTCATAAAACCAAGTGCCAGGATGTCCTGGCCTTTCAACACTTTCATTAAGGAAATACCACACTACTGAATCGGAATTTAGAGAGGGATTTCCCTATGGGGTGAGGGAAATGCTGTCGGCCCGTATGGGACCAACCCTTTTAGCGCGTTACAGCCTTGTGGGCCGCGGACGCAAAAATGGCGCGTAGCCTAACGAATTTGGGCGACAAACGCACTGTTAGAGGGCGAACTATCCGATCTACGACATTTTCGTGTCGCGTTTACATATTTAATTTACTTCCACAAACCCCTGTGGCGAGGGAGCTTGCTCCCGCTCGGCTGCGAAGCAGTCGCAAACCAAAACACTCGGTGTACCTGAGATATCGCGGCGGCCTTCTTGGGGCTGCTGCGCAGCCCAGCGGGAGCAAGCTCCCTCGCCACAAGGGCATTGCGAAACCCCGGAAACGACAAAGGCCACCCGAAGGTGGCCTTTGTTTGGTGAAGCGTCAGCTAAGCACGAGGCTTACTTGACAGCCCAACCGGTCAGCTCGGCCAGGGCCTTGCCGATGTCTGCCAGCGAACGCACGGTTTTAACGCCTGCGTCTTGCAGAGCAGCGAATTTCTCGTCTGCAGTGCCTTTGCCGCCAGAGATGATTGCGCCAGCATGGCCCATGCGCTTGCCCGGAGGAGCAGTCACACCAGCGATGTAGGAAACAACCGGCTTGGTCACGTGTGCCTTGATGTAGGCAGCCGCTTCTTCTTCAGCCGAACCGCCGATCTCGCCGATCATGACGATCGCTTCGGTCTTCGGGTCTTCCTGGAACAGCTTCAGGATGTCGATGAAGTTCGAGCCTGGGATCGGGTCACCGCCGATGCCGACGCAAGTCGACTGACCGAAACCGGCGTCAGTGGTCTGCTTCACAGCTTCGTAGGTCAGGGTGCCGGAACGGGAAACGATACCGACCTTGCCTGGCAAGTGAATGTGACCTGGCATGATGCCGATCTTGCATTCGCCCGGAGTGATCACGCCTGGGCAGTTAGGGCCGATCAGGGTGATACCCAGCTCGTCGCACTTAACTTTAGCGTCCAGCATGTCCAGGGTAGGAATGCCTTCAGTGATGCAAACGATCAGCTTGATGCCGCCGAATGCTGCTTCCAGGATGGAGTCCTTGCAGAAAGGAGCTGGAACGTAGATCACGCTGGCGGTGGCGCCAGTGGCAGCTACAGCGTCTTTCACGGTGTTGAACACTGGCAGACCCAGGTGCTCGGTGCCGCCTTTACCAGGAGTAACGCCACCAACCATCTTGGTGCCGTATTCGATGGCTTGCTGGGTGTGGAAACTACCTTGCGAACCGGTAATACCCTGGCAGATAACTTTGGTGTCTTTATTGATCAGGACGCTCATTATTTGCCCTCCGCAGCTTTAACGACTTGTTGAGCAGCGTCGGTCAGGCTGGTAGCAGCGATGATGTTCAAACCGCTTTCTGCCAGTACTTTAGCGCCCAGCTCAGCGTTGTTGCCTTCAAGGCGAACAACAACCGGGATTTTCACGCCGACTTCTTTCACAGCGCCGATGATGCCTTCGGCAATCATGTCGCAACGAACGATGCCGCCGAAGATGTTGACCAGTACTGCAGCGACGTTAGTGTCGGACAGGATGATCTTGAACGCTTCGGTAACGCGTTCTTTGGTTGCACCGCCGCCCACGTCAAGGAAGTTGGCTGGTTTGCCGCCATGCAGGTTGACGATGTCCATGGTACCCATGGCCAGGCCAGCACCGTTGACCATGCAACCGATGTTGCCTTCCAGTGCTACGTAGTTCAGTTCGAACTTGGCAGCGTGCGCTTCGCGCGGATCGTCTTGCGACGGATCGTGGAAAGTCTTCAGCTTAGGCTGACGGTACATGGCGTTGGCGTCGATGTTGATCTTGGCGTCGAGGCAATGCAGATCGCCGTCAGCCTTGATCACAAGCGGGTTCACTTCCAGCAGAGCCAGGTCGTGATCCTTGAACAGCTTGGCCAGACCTACGAAGATCTTGGCGAACTGAGCAACTTGCTTGCCTTCCAGACCCAGCTGGAATGCCAGCTCGCGACCCTGGAATGGCTGAGCGCCAACCAGTGGATCGATAGTGGCCTTCAGAATTTTTTCTGGAGTGTCGTGAGCGATTTTCTCGATGTCCACGCCACCTTCGGTGGAAGCCATGAACACGATGCGACGGCTCGAACGGTCAACGACAGCGCCCAGGTACAGCTCTTTAGCGATATCAGTGCACGATTCAACCAGGATCTTGGTGACTGGCTGACCATTGGCGTCAGTCTGGTAAGTCACCAGACGCTTGCCCAGCCACTGCTGTGCGAAGGCTTTGGCGTCTTCTTTGCTGCGAACCAGCTTTACGCCGCCCGCTTTACCGCGACCACCAGCGTGGACCTGGGCTTTGACAACCCACTCGGTGCCGCCGATTTTGTCGCAAGCTTCTGCTGCTGCTTCCGGGGTGTCTACTGCGTAACCGGTGGAAACTGGCAGGCCGTATTCAGCGAACAGCTGCTTACCCTGATACTCGTGAAGATTCATGCTTATTACCGTCTTCGTTAGGTACTGCGCATTCGGTGCTGCACTTGTTGAAGTGCCGCACCACCTGTGACTGCTGCTTGCGTAGCCTTTCCGGACAACCGGTGCAGCTACGCAAGGCTGCGTCCAGCGGATATTCCGCGGTGAGTCTTGCATGCAAGGCTCACGACGGGCCAAACCGCCGTGGTTTCTTATTGTGTCTTAACGCTTCTTGCGGTTGGCGATGTGGATGGCGCCGCCATTCACTGCCAGAGCAGCTTCGTGCAAGGCTTCAGACAGGGTCGGATGGGAGAAAACCATCATGCCCAGGTCTTCAGCGCTGGTGCCGAATTCCATACCGATAGCGCCCTGCTGAACCAGTTCGGCAGCGCTTGGGCCAATCACGTGGACGCCCAGTACGCGGTCGGTCTTGGCATCTGCGATGACCTTGACGAAACCGCCGGTATCGTTGGCAGCCATGGCACGGCCAGAGGCTGCGAACGGGAAGGTGCCGACGTTAACTTCAACGCCTTCAGCTTTCAAGGCCTGCTCGGTTTTACCCACCCACGCGATTTCCGGGTGAGTATAAATAACCGAAGGGATCAGGTCATAGTTCATCTGGGCCTTGTGGCCCTTGATGCGCTCTACAACCATGATGCCTTCTTCCGAAGCCTTGTGCGCCAGCATCATGCCGCGAACCACGTCGCCAATGGCGTAAACGCCCGGTACGGTGGTCGCGCAGTGATCGTCAACGTGCACGAAACCGCGCTCGTCGAGGGTCACGCCGCAGTCAGCGGCCAGCAGATCAGTGGTCACCGGACGGCGACCAACGGCAACGATCAGCTTGTCGAAAGTGATGGTTTGTTCGCCGTTGGCATCGGTGTAGTTCACAACGACTTCGTCGCCATTCACTTTGGAACCGGTCACGCGAGCGCCCAGTTTGATGTCCAGGCCCTGTTTGGTCAGGGTTTTCAGCGCTTCTTTGGAAACAGCGGTGTCGGCTGCCATCAGGAACGTGTCCAGGGCTTCCAGGACAGTCACTTCAGCACCCAGACGGGACCAGACCGAACCCAGTTCCAGACCGATCACGCCAGCGCCAATAACGCCCAGACGCTTAGGCACGGACTGGAATTCCAGGGCACCGGTGGAATCGACGATTACATTCTGGTCGACCGGAGCCGGTGGAATGTCGATCGGACGCGAACCTGGAGCCAGGATGACGTTTTCAGCTTCGATGACTTCTACCGAACCGTCAGGCTTGGTGACTTCGACTTTCTTGCCTGCCAGCAGTTTGCCGTGGCCCTGGATCGAAGTGACGCCGTTGGCCTTGAACAAGGTGGCAACGCCGGAGGTCAGGCCTTTGACGATGGTGGCTTTACGGCCAACCATTGCCGACACGTCCATGGTCACGCCAGCGTGATTGATACCGTGGATCGCGAAGCCTTCTTTGGCTTCCTTGTATTTCCAGGAGCTGTCCAGCAGCGCCTTGGAAGGAATGCAGCCGACGTTCAGGCAAGTACCGCCAAGGGCCAGTTTGCCTTCCCCGTCAGTGTATTTCTCGATGCAGGCAGTCGACAGACCCAGCTGCGCTGCTTTGATGGCAGCCACATAACCGCCAGGGCCCGCGCCAATCACTACTACGTCAAATTTCTGCGACATTCAAAAAATCCTCTTTTGGCAACAAGCTTGAAGCCGCGGGCAGCAGGCTCAAGCGAAACCCCAAGAGGGCCCGCTTGAAACCTGCAGCGCGCGGCTGCTTCTATCAGATATCCAGCAGCAAACGAGCCGGGTCTTCCAGCAGGTTCTTGATGGTAACCAGGAAGGTCACAGCTTCTTTGCCATCGATCAGACGGTGATCGTAGGACAGAGCCAGGTACATCATCGGACGGATAACGACCTGACCGTTGATCGCCATTGGACGCTGCAGAATGTTGTGCATGCCCAGGATAGCCGCTTGCGGCGGGTTGACGATCGGGGTCGACATCATCGAACCGAAGGTACCACCGTTGGTGATGGTGAAAGTACCGCCGGTCATTTCGTCCATCGACAGTTTGCCGTCACGCGCCTTTTTGCCGAAGGTGGCGATGCCGCCTTCGATTTCAGCCAGGCTCATGAGTTCGGCGTTACGCAGAACCGGTACAACCAGGCCGCGATCGCTGGAAACAGCGACACCGACGTCAGCGTAGCCGTGGTAAACGATGTCGCCACCGTCGATCGACGCGTTCACAGCCGGGAAGCGTTTCAGCGCTTCGGTGGCCGCTTTCACGAAGAACGACATGAAGCCCAGGCGCACGCCGTTGTGGGACTTCTCGAACAGGTCCTTGTACTTCGAACGCAGCGCCATGACTTCGGTCATGTCGACTTCGTTGAACGTGGTCAGCATCGCCATGTTCGATTGAGCTTCAACCAGACGCTTGGCAACGGTGGCCCGTACGCGGGTCATCGGTACGCGCTTCTCGATGCGGTCGCCAGCGGCGAACACAGGAGCAGCAGCGGCAGGAGCAGCAGCCTTGGCAGGTGCGGCAGCCGGGGCTGCTTTCTTGGCAGCAACAGCAGCGACCACGTCTTCCTTGGTGACACGACCGCCTTTGCCAGTGCCGGCAACGGAAGCGATGTTGATGCCGTTTTCTTCAGCCAGCTTGCGAGCAGCCGGTGCAGCAACAGGATCGTCTTCGCCTTCGGCAGCCGGAGCAGCAGCCTGTGCAGCGGCCGGAGCAGCGGCAGCGGCTGGAGCGGCAGCAGCGCCGCCCGCTTCGATGGAGCCCAGGACTTCGTCGGACAGAACGGTGTCGCCTTCGTTCTTGACGATAGCGCCCAGTACGCCGTCGGCAGTTGCCAACACTTCCAGCACAACCTTGTCGGTTTCGATGTCGACAATCAGGTCGTCACGCTTTACAGCGTCGCCCGGTTGCTTGTGCCAGGTGGCAACGGTGCCATCGGCAACCGATTCCGGGAAAGTGGGGGCTTTGATTTCGATAGCCATTATCTGTGAGTCCTTAAATTCGGTTTCAGGTGCGCGAAGGCGTTAAACAGTAAAGGCGTCTTGCAGCAGTTTTTCCTGCTGCTCAGCGTGCATCGATGCATAACCACAAGCAGGTGCAGCAGAAGCATCACGGCCGGCGTACTCGAGTACGAGCGCCTTGTTGTGATTGCCAACGATGCGGCGCATGTGGTGTTGGCTGCAGTACCAGGCACCCTGGTTCATCGGCTCTTCCTGACACCAAACGATATGTTTGAGGTTGGTGTAAGGAGCCAGGACTTCATTCAAGTCGTCCTCAGGGAATGGGTACAGCTGCTCGATACGCACGATGGCGATGTCATCACGGCCTTCGGCACGGCGTTTTTCCAGCAGGTCGTAGTAGACCTTGCCGCTGCACAGAACAATGCGCTCGACCTTTTTCGGGTCTTGGGCATCGATTTCCGGGATAACGGTCTGGAACGAACCTTCGGCCAGATCTTCCAGCGTCGAGATAGCCAGTTTGTGACGCAGCAACGACTTCGGAGTCAGAACGATCAACGGCTTGCGCAGCGGGCGAATCACCTGACGACGCAGCAAGTGGTAGATCTGAGCCGGCGTAGTCGGTACAGCCACCTGAATGTTGTGCTCGGCACACAGCTGCAGGTAACGCTCCAGACGAGCCGACGAGTGCTCCGGACCCTGACCTTCATAACCGTGTGGCAGCAACATGGTCAGACCGCAGAGACGGCCCCACTTGTGCTCGCCGCTGGTGATGAACTGGTCGATCACTACTTGGGCACCGTTGGCGAAGTCGCCGAACTGGGCTTCCCAGATCACCAGCGCATCAGGCGTGGTGGTCGAGTAACCGTATTCGAACGCCAGTACGGCTTCTTCGGACAGGAACGAATCGTACAGGTCGAAACGTGGCTGGCCGTTGTACAGGTGCTGCAACGGGATGTAGGTGCCCGCGTCCTTCTGGTTGTGCAAGACAGCGTGACGGTGCGAGAACGTACCGCGACCGATGTCTTGACCCGTCATGCGGATCGGGTGACCTTCGAACGCCAGGGTCGCGTACGCCATGGTTTCGGCGTAACCCCAGTTGATCGGCAGGCCGCCGGCTTGCATCTTCTGACGGTCTTCGTAGATCTTCGAAACCTGGCGCTGAACCACGAAGCCTTCCGGAATTTCCAGCAGCTTGGCGGACAGTTCCTGCAAGGTCTTCAGATCGAAACGCGTGTCGTGACGCGCGGTCCAGGCGTGGCCCAGATACGGACGCCAGTCCACGAACAACTCTTTGTTCGGCTCTTTGACCAGGCTTTTTACAACATGCAGACCGTTGTCCAGCGCGTTGCGGTATTCATCGACTTTCGCCTGAACACGCTCAACGTCCAGCACACCGCTCTGGGTCAGACGATCGGCGTACAGCTCACGGGTGGTGCGCTGCTTGGTGATCTGCTGATACATCAGAGGCTGGGTGCCGCTAGGCTCGTCAGCCTCATTGTGGCCGCGACGACGGTAGCAGACCAGGTCGATCACCACGTCACGCTTGAACTGCATGCGGTAGTCGATGGCCAGCTGGGTCACGAACAACACGGCTTCCGGATCATCACCATTCACATGGAGGATCGGCGCCTGGATCATCTTCGCAACGTCGGTCGCGTACTCGGTGGAGCGCGAGTCCAGCGGGTTGCTGATGGTGAAACCGACCTGGTTGTTGATCACGATGTGCACGGTGCCGCCGGTCTTGAAACCGCGGGTCTGCGACATCTGGAAGGTTTCCATGACCACGCCCTGACCGGCGAATGCCGCGTCACCGTGGATGGAAATCGGCAGAACCTTCTCACCGGTCGGGTCGTTACGACGATCCTGACGGGCGCGAACCGAACCCTCGACCACTGGAGAAACGATTTCCAGGTGGGACGGGTTGAACGCCATCGCCAGGTGAACTTCACCGCCGGCGGTCATGACGTTGGACGAGAAGCCCTGGTGATATTTAACGTCACCGGAACCCAGCTCGACCTTCTTCTTGCCTTCGAACTCGTCGAACAGCTCGCGCGGGTTCTTGCCGAAGGTGTTGACCAGGACGTTGAGACGGCCACGGTGGGCCATGCCGATCACGATTTCCTTGGTGCCGTAGGAGCCGGAACGCTGGATCAGCTCGTCGAGCATCGGAATCAGGCTCTCGCCGCCTTCCAGACCGAAACGCTTGGTGCCCGGGTATTTGGTGCCCAGGTATTTCTCCAGGCCTTCACCGGCAGTCACGCGCTCAAGCAAGTGGCTCTTGATGTCGGCGGAGTACGTCGGACGACCACGCACGCTTTCCAGACGCTGCTGGAACCACTGGCGCTGCTCGGAATCGGTGATATGCGTAAATTCAGCGCCGATGGTGCGGCAATATGTCTGCTGCAACGCTTCGTGAATTTCGCGTAGGCTCGCTTCCTCTTTGCCGATGAACAGGTCGCCGGCACGGAAGGTCGTATCAAGATCGGCATTGGTCAAGCCGTAATGATTGATCGACAGGTCTGCAGGTGCAGGACGCTGCCACAGTCCCAGCGGGTCAAGCTGGGCTGCCTGGTGGCCACGCATACGGTAGGCCTGGATCAATCGCAGCACTTCAACTTGCTTCTTCTCGTGCTCACTGCTCACGCTGCCGGCGGAAACCGGTTGTGCGCGGCGCTGGTTCTTTGCCAGCAAGACGAAATGATCGCGAATTGTGGAGTGCGAAACATCGGTGGCAGAGTTGCCTTCGGTCGGCAACTTCTGAAAGTAGGTGCGCCACTCTTCTGGCACAGCGTTAGGGTCGTGCAGGTAGAGCTCATAAAGCTCTTCCACATAGGCAGCGTTACCTCCGGAAAGGTAGGCGCTGTTCCACATGCGCTGCATCACGCTTTCTTGCATGCTTGGTCACCCTCGGTTAGGGGAACACCATCGGCGTCGACACCGAGCAAACTTGCAGAAGTCCGAATGCAGCGACCAAAACAAGCCACTTAGGATCACGCTGATAGTCCGGGTACCAGCCCGGATGCCCCTGCTTGTCTCATTTCTTCAAAATAAGAGCCGCAGCTTTGTGGGCTGCTGCTCAGGTTAAAACTACGGCGCCGGTTGAAGCCTGCGCCGTAGCATCTACGGTACAGCGGTGTTACGGGTACAGCAGCTGAATCACACGCCGCTTTGCAGCAACATGTTACGTACGTGTCCGATGGCCTTAGTCGGGTTCAGGCCTTTCGGGCAGACGTTGACGCAGTTCATGATCCCGCGGCAGCGGAATACGCTGAACGGGTCATCCAGCGAAGCCAGACGCTCGGCAGTCTTGGTGTCGCGGCTGTCTGCCAGGAAGCGATACGCTTGCAGCAGTGCAGCTGGACCCAGGAACTTGTCCGGGTTCCACCAGAAGGACGGGCAGGAAGTCGAGCAGCAAGCGCACAGGATGCACTCGTACAGACCGTCCAGCTTTTCACGCTCTTCAGGGGTCTGCAGACGTTCGATGGCCGGAGCCGGCGTGTCGTTCTGCAGGAATGGCTTAACCTTCTCGTATTGCTTGTAGAAGATGCTCATATCGACGACCAGGTCACGGATAACCGGCAAACCTGGCAGCGGACGAACGATCAGCTTGTTACCTTTTACGACAGAAGACAGTGGCGTAACGCACGCCAGGCCGTTTTTGCCGTTGATGTTCATGCCGTCGGAACCGCAAACACCTTCACGGCAAGAGCGACGATAGGAGAAACCCTCGTCCTGCTCTTTGATCAGGGCCAGCACGTCCAGCACCATCAGGTCTTTACCACCGGTATCGACCTGGAATTCCTGCATGAACGGCGCAGCGTCCTGATCAGGGTTGTAGCGATAAACACTGACTTGCAACATGGCGGCCACCCTTAATAAGTCCGAATCTTAGGTTCAAAAGTCGGAACAGTCTTCGGCGAGAAGTTCACAGCACGTTTGGTTACGCGCTTGTCACCCGGGAAGTACAGGGTGTGGCACAGCCAGTTTTCGTCGTCGCGGTCTTCGTAGTCTTCACGGGCGTGAGCACCGCGGGACTCTTTGCGGATCTCTGCAGCGATGGCAGTAGCTTCGGCCACTTCCAGCAGGTTCTGCAGTTCCAGCGCTTCGATTCGAGCAGTGTTGAACGCCTGGCTCTTGTCGTTGATCTTGACGTTGGCGATACGACCACGCAGATCAGCCAGCTGAGCAATACCCTTCTGCATATATTCGCCGGTACGGAATACACCGAAGTAGTTCTGCATGCAGCTTTGCAGTTCTTTACGCAGGGTAGCGACGTCTTCACCTTCAGTACGCGAGTTCAGGCCATCGAGACGTGCCAGGGCAGCGTCGATGTCGGACTGGCGAGGACGAGCGTAATCAACGCCTTCCTTCAGGGTCTGCTCCAGGAACAGGCCGGCCGCACGGCCGAATACCACCAGGTCGAGCAGCGAGTTGCCGCCCAGACGGTTGGCACCGTGAACCGATACGCAAGCCACTTCGCCTACAGCGAACAGGCCCGGGATGATCTGGTCAGCGCCGTCAGCGTCCTGGGTGATTGCCTGGCCATGAATGTTGGTGGCAACGCCGCCCATCATATAGTGGCAGGTTGGAACGACCGGAATCGGCGCCACGGCTGGATCCACGTGAGCGAAGGTCTTGGACAGTTCCATGATGCCTGGCAGACGGCTGTGCAGAACTTCTTCACCGAGGTGATCGAGTTTCAGCATTACGTGGTCGCCATCCGGACCGCAACCGTTGCCGGCGATGATTTCTTTAACCATCGAGCGAGCAACAACGTCACGACCAGCAAGGTCTTTCGCGTTCGGAGCATAACGCTCCATGAAACGCTCACCGTGCTTGTTGATCAGGTAACCGCCTTCACCGCGGCAACCTTCTGTAACCAGTACACCGGCGCCGGCGATGCCGGTTGGGTGGAACTGCCACATTTCGATGTCTTGTACCGGCACGCCAGCACGCAGAGCCATGCCGACGCCGTCACCGGTGTTGATCAGGGCGTTGGTGGTGGACGAGTAGATACGACCTGCACCGCCGGTCGCCAGTACGGTGGCGTTAGCGCGCACGTACGAGGTTTCACCGGTTTCGATGCAGATGACGATCATGCCGACAAAGGCGCCGTCTTCGTTTTTCACCAGGTCGACGCCGTAGTATTCGTTGAGGAATACGGTGCCGGCCTTGAGGTTGGCCTGGTACAGGGTGTGCAGCAGTGCGTGACCGGTACGGTCGGCAGCGGCGCATGTACGTGCAGCCTGGCCACCTTTACCGAAGTCTTTCGACTGACCGCCGAACGGACGCTGATAGATGCGGCCTTGTTCGGTACGGGAGAACGGCAAGCCCATGTGCTCGAGTTCGAAGACTGCTTCCGGGCCTACGGAACACATGTACTCGATAGCGTCCTGGTCACCGATATAGTCGGAACCCTTGACGGTATCGTACATGTGCCAGCGCCAGTCATCGTTCGGATCGGCCGAAGCGATGGCGCAGGTAATGCCGCCCTGGGCGGATACGGTGTGCGAACGAGTCGGGAAAACCTTGGTAACTACGGCAGTCTTGTGACCACCTTGTGCCAGCTGCAGAGCAGCGCGCATGCCAGCACCGCCGCCGCCAATGATGATGGCGTCGAACGAAAGCGTATTAACTGTAGTAGACATGAATCAGATACCCCAAAGAATCTGCACACCCCAGACGAAGTACGCGAACATCGCGACGCCGCATACCGCCTGGAAGAGGAAACGTATTGCAGTCGCGGACTTGCCGAACGCCATTGGCGTCAGGTAGTCGGTCGCGATGGTCCACATGCCGACCCAGGCGTGAGCGCCGAGGGCAACGAGAGCCAGGAGACTGAAAATACGCATCCAGTTGCTTGCGAACAGTTCATGCCATTGGGCGTAGCCGAGGCCAGGATGGGCGACGACGTATCCGATCAGGAAAATGAAGTAAGCCGCGAGAACGACCGCAGACACACGCTGTGCCATCCAGTCATAGAGGCCCGAACGCGACAGGTTCGTGACGTTAGTTACCATATCCAAACTCCTGCCAGAACGATTACCACCACGGAAACGGCGATAACGATTTTCGAGCCCAGTTTGCCGCCTTCAAGCGACTCGCCGATGCCCATGTCCATGATCAAATGGCGCACACCGGCAACCAGGTGATACAGCAAGGCGGACAGGATGCCCCAAATCACTAGCTTGGCTAGCGGACTGGTCAGACACGCTTTCACCTGGCCGAAACCTTCTTCCGAGCTCAGCGATTTGTCCAATGCATAAAGCATGATGGCCAGGCTGACAAAGAGGATGATTCCGGAGATTCGGTGAAGAATGGACGTGTAAGCAGTGACTGGGAGTTTGATGGTCCTTAGGTCTAGGTTTACAGGTCGTTGGCTATTCACGGCTTTTTTTCACACTGAAGAGCCCCTAACAATCAGGGCAAAGTTGTTGGGGAGTGCACTGGTCAGGTACCCACCACCCAGGGAGTGCGACCCCCAATAAAGCAGGCCCAAAAGCCCCTGGCGGTCGGAGGCCGAGTATAGACAGTTAGGCTACTAATGACAACGCGTTCACCTACCCCAAATAGCTCATTGCACAAGTTCGATAAAAGGCGTAAATGGCAGTCAAAATCCAGAAAAAAGTCCGGTTAAAGCCTTCTGGAGCAAGACTTTAGGCAAATTGACATTCGAATTTATCTCACTATAGTGGTGCGGGCCCTGCGTGGGGGGTCTGTCTGATGATTTCAAGCATAAATAGGAGGCCACATGGCTGACAAAAAAGCGCAGTTGATCATCGAGGGCGCAGCCCCCGTCGAGCTGCCCATTTTAACCGGCACCGTTGGTCCCGATGTTATCGATGTTCGGGGCCTGACGGCCACGGGCCGTTTCACCTTTGACCCTGGTTTCATGTCGACCGCTTCCTGCGAGTCGAAGATCACCTATATCGACGGCGACAACGGCATTCTGCTGCACCGCGGCTACCCGATCGAACAGCTGGCTGAAAAGTCGGACTACCTGGAAACCTGCTATCTGCTGCTCAACGGCGAATTGCCGACCGCAGAACAGAAGGCCCAGTTCGTCAGCACCGTGAAGAACCACACCATGGTTCACGAGCAGTTGAAGACCTTCTTCAACGGCTTCCGTCGCGACGCCCACCCAATGGCCGTCATGTGCGGTGTAGTCGGCGCCCTTTCGGCCTTCTACCACGACTCCCTCGACATCAATAACCCGCAGCATCGCGAAATCTCCGCGATCCGTCTGGTTGCCAAGATGCCGACCCTGGCTGCGATGGTTTACAAGTACTCCATGGGTCAACCCATGATGTACCCGCGCAACGACCTGACGTACGCGGAAAACTTCCTGCACATGATGTTCAACACCCCGTGCGAGATCAAACCGATCAGCCCGGTGCTCGCCAAGGCCATGGACAAGATCTTCATCCTCCATGCCGACCACGAGCAGAACGCATCGACTTCCACCGTACGCCTGGCCGGCTCTTCGGGTGCCAACCCGTTCGCCTGCATCGCCGCCGGCATTGCTGCACTGTGGGGCCCTGCCCACGGCGGCGCGAACGAAGCTGTTCTGACCATGCTCGACGAAATTGGCGATGTCTCGAACATCGACAAGTTCATCGCCAAGGCCAAGGACAAGAACGATCCGTTCAAACTGATGGGCTTCGGTCACCGCGTTTACAAAAACCGCGACCCTCGCGCCACCGTGATGAAGCAGACCTGCGACGAAGTGTTGAAAGAGCTGGGCATCAACGACGATCCGCAACTCGAACTGGCCATGCGCCTGGAAGAGATCGCCCTGACCGACCCGTACTTCATCGAGCGCTCGCTGTACCCGAACGTCGACTTCTACTCGGGGATCATCCTCAAGGCGATCGGCATTCCAACCAGCATGTTCACCGTGATCTTCGCTTTGGCGCGGACGGTCGGCTGGATCTCCCACTGGAAAGAAATGCTCTCCAGCCCGTACAAGATTGGCCGTCCGCGCCAGTTGTACACCGGCTATGAGTCGCGTGACATTACCAAGCTGGAAGACCGCAAATAAGACCTGTCTTGCGATAACGTCTTAAGGTGTACCGGGAACGGCCTCTATTTATATAGGGGCCGTTTTTGTTTGTGTTGCGGAAGTTGGTTTTGGGTGGTGTACATATCCGTTGCTGCGGTAATGGCCGCTATTGGTTCCGCTTTTACAGCGGGTCACTTGGAAAAGCGCCAAGTAACCAAGCGCTTTTGTCCCTTTCGTTCGGTGCCTCGCTAAGGCTCGGCATGCCCTCGCTCCGGTCCTGCTCCGTGGGCCCGCCGCCATCGGCCATCCATGGCCGGGGGCGGCTAACCCGGCATCCATGCCGGGTTGCCCACTG
>NZ_RWIN01000053.1 GCF_009761815.1 Pseudomonas sp. PB120 | reverse complement strand
TCGCTCCCACAGGGATCACAACTGAACCTGTGGGAGCGAGACCGGCTTGCCGGCGATGGGGGCAACTCGGTTTGGAAGAGGACGGGCCTTAGAAATCCCGCTTGTAAAAGATATCCAGCGAACTGGCCACGCCCCCCGCCGCTTCGAGGTAGACCTTCTTGCTCAGCTTGTAGCGCAGGGCAATGGTGTTGGCCGGCTCGAACACGCCCACGCCGTAACGCAGGCTGAGTTTCTCGGAGATATTGCCGCTGGCGACCACGCTCGTCGTGTTGCCACTGCCTTGGGTGTCGAGCTGGAAATCCTGGATTCCCAGGTCGGTCGCCAGTTTGCCGGTCACCCCCGAACTGCCCATCAGGCCCAACCCCAGCGCCGCTTGGGCCAGCATGTTGTTATCTTCACCGTTGGTGCTCAGTGGACGCCCCAGCACCAGGTACGACAGCGCCTGTTCCTGGCTCATGGCCGGCTCGGAGAAGATTTGCGTGGTGGGCTGCTCGGCACTGCCGCTCAGGCGAATCCCGGCGATCACGTCGTCGGTCTGGCGAATCGCCTCGATGTCCAGATATGGCTGATCGATCGGCCCGGCAAACAACAGCCGCGCCCGGCGCACCGTCAGGCGCTGGCCGTAGGCGCGGTAACGTCCGTCGTTGAGCCAGAGCTCGCCGCGGGTGTCCATGTTGTCGCCAATGTGCACGTGCCCTTGCAGGTTGGCGGTCAGGCCAAACCCGGCAAAGCTCAGTTTGTCTTCGCCGACCACCACGTCGATGTCCATTTTCATGGCCAGCGGCGGCTTGCCCTCTGCGGTCTGCTGGCCGACGATCACCGTGTCCTCTGACACCTTGACGGTCGACGGCGGCAACTCACGCACGGTGATGTCGCCCTTGGGTACCAGGACTTTGCCGGCGACGGACAGTTGGTCGTCCTTCATCGAGATCTTCAGGTCCGGCGCCACTTCAAGCTTGGCGTACGGTTCGACCGTGACAGGCAACTGCGACCCCTTGAGTGCCAGGTCCACCACCAGCGCCTGGCCCCAGGCGATGTTGCCGCTCAAACTCCCCTGCCCCGTCTTGCCGCTTTTCCAGCCGCCGTTCAGTTGCACGGTTTCGCCAGCGATGACCGCTTGAAGTTGCAAGGCCTGAAGCGCCATCGGCAATTCCGAGCCGGACACCTCGCCATCACTGAGCAACAGATTGCCGTTCACCAGAGGCGCCATCAGCGTACCGCCGATCGTGCCGCTGCCATTCAAATGGCCCGTGAGTTTCTCGACCATCGGCACAAACGGCCGCGCCACGGACAGGTCCAGCCCGCTGAGACGGAACGAACCGGTCAGCGGTTTGTTCTTCGGCAGCGGATTGATCTGCGCCTGCACCATCAGTTCGCCCAACTTGCCGCCGACGAAGTCGAGCTCGGTGTCGATGCGTTTGGGCGTGAGTTTGCTGGTGAGTTTCAGCGTCTGGTAGGGGAAGTCCAGCCACTGATCCTTTTCCTTCATGCGCAAGGTGCCGCCGCTGGCATCAATGCTGACCTGGCCGTTCGGGCCGCTGGCCTGCAAGTCCAGTTGCAGGTCGGCATTGAGGCTGCCCTTCCAGGCGAAATCCTTCGGCAACCACTGGGCGAGGCTTTCAATCGGGAATTGCTTGAGGTGATAACGCAGCTTCGGCTCCGGCATCAGGCGCTGATCTTCGCCGCACAGACTCGACGCGCCGGACATCCAGCAATGGGCACCGAAGTTGATTTTGCCGTCCGCCAAGCGTTCAAGCTTCGCCGGACCTTGCAGCTTCCAGTCCTGGCCTCCGGCCTGGATATCGCCGCTGGCCAAGCGTCCACGCCAGTTGCCCTTATCCAGCGCACCGTCGAGCCCTAGGGCCAGTTTCAGCTGCGGCCCTTGCAGGTCGAGGCTGAGTTTCTGGTTTTTGATATCGCCCTGGCCGCTGGCCGTCAGCGTGCCCAGTGAGGTGTCGCCGGCCTGAATGCCGCTGCCCTTGAGGTCAATCTTCGCCCGTTGCGCGCTGTCGAGCGTCGCATCGAGGTTCAGGCTTTGCAGGCGATTGTCTTCGAACGCCAGCTGCGTGCCCTGCAAACCGAGCTTGCCCTGTGGCGCCTTGAGCGTGCCGGCGACATCCAGTCGACCGTTGAGCTGGCCGCGCAATTGCGGCCACAGCTGAGCCAGGCGCGGCAGCTTGATATCGATTTGACCGGAGAGTTTCTGCTGCAGGCTGCCCTTGCCGCTGATGCTGTTGTCACCCAGGCGAATTTGCAGCGCGTTGAGATTCCATTGTTCACCGCCGCCATCGGCCTTGGCCTGGATCACCGCCGGTTGGCCGCGAAGCTTGCCTTTCAGGTCGAGGTCGGCCGTGAGACTAAGTGTTTCATTCTTCATCTCGCCTTTGCTGCGCAGCGGACCCGCTAAAGTGCCCGGCAATTCCGCGACCCAGTACGCCGGGTTGATCGCCGACAGATCCAGTGCCGTGTCCCAGGCGATGCCCTCGGCAAATTGCAGGTTCAAGTGCCCTTCGGCCTTGCCCTGCCCGGCTTCGAGTTGAATTTGTTGCAGGTAGATTTTCGTCAGGTCGCCGCTGAACGGGCTGCTCAGGTTGAACGCCCCCGCCGGGCCGTCCAGCGCAGCGTTGAAGCTGCCGAGGTATTGGCCGTCGGTGTAGGAGATGTCGCCGTTAAAGCGGCGCAGCGCCACTTGCGGTTCGTCGATCAGAGGATAGAGGCGGTGCCAGGGGAAATCCTGCCAGTCGATTTTTGCGTCGGCGCTCAGGCCTTTGCTCCAGTCGAGGTTGCCCGTGAGCTTCAGGCTTTGCTTGTCGTTGGCCGTCAGGTCGAGGCCGGCAATTTGCGCGCCTTTGGCGTCGACCTTGCCTTGCAACATCAGTGCAACCGGCGCGACTTCTGCGGGCAGCGTGGCATTGCCGAGCAATTGGTAACCGTTTTTCAGGTCGCCGGCGCCCGTGAGCACCAGCTGATTGAGTTGCAGGGTGTCCGGCAAATCGGCGCTGGGCTTGAAGCCGTCAGCGGTGATTCGCACCTTGGCTGGCAGGTTTTCCACCAGCGGTTGCAACTCGCCAGTCAGTTGGCCGTTGAGGTAACCGCTGCTGTCGGCTTTCAGGTTCAGGGTTTTCAGCAGATCGCCGTCGATCTTCAGGGCCAACGCCCAAGGTTCGGGGGCTGGCAAGGTCAGCTTGCCTTCCACTGTCAGCGGCCAGTTGCCGCTGGGTTGCAGCAGGCCGGAAAGGTTCAGGCTCAGGTCGTCGCGCTGCAACTGAACCGAATCGATCCGCAAGCCTTGCGCTGTCCAGTGCGCGGCCAGTTGCAGGCCCTTGAGTTCTTCGCTGCCGTTGAACAGCAGGCTGCCAACCTTCACGTCCCCCAGTTCGATTGCCAATGGCAATTTAAGATCCGGAAGGCTGATCGGGCCGCTGCTGGCTTCTTCTTCGCCCGGCGGAAATTGCAGGCTGACCTGATCGGCCTGCAACTGTTCGATGCACAGGGTCATGCGCGTCAGGCACAGTGGCGACCAGGCAAAAATCACTTTGCTCAGTTCAACCCGACTGCTGCCCTGCTGCCACACCAGGTGATCGGCACTCCACTGCCCGCCCAGACGGCCCTGGTAGTTTTCGAGGGTCAAACCCGGCACGAAGCCAAGCGCCCAGCGGCTGCCCGTCTGCGTTCCGATCACGGCGGCCAGTGTCAGCACAATCAGCATCAGCAACGCGAGAGGCGTCAGCAGCGTTACTTTCAAACCACGCTTCACAGCTCAGGCCCCATGGAAAAGTGCAGTCGGATGCCACCGTCGTCGTCCAGCGCATGGGCCAGGTCGAGGCGAATCGGCCCCACCGGCGAGACCCAACGCACACCGATGCCGACGCCGGTCTTGAGGTTCGGCAGTTCGAGGGTATTGAACGAGTTGCCTTGGTCGACGAAGGTCGCCACCCGCCATTTTTCGGCGATGGAATACTGATACTCGGCGCTGGCCGTGACCATGTAACGCCCCCCGATGCGATCACCCTCGGAGTTTTCCGGGGACAGGCTCTGATAATCGTAACCGCGCACGCTCTGATCGCCACCGGCAAAGAAGCGCAGCGACGGAGGCACCGATTTGTAGCCATTGGTGGCGCTGCCGCCGACCTGTACCCGACCGAGGAAACGGTGCTTGTCGAACACGGTGGTCAAGCCTTTCACCAATGCGGTGCCGTACACCAGGTTGGTGTCGGACCCCAGCCCTTCCTTGGCCACTTTGGTTTCGAATTGCAGACGATAGCCGTTGTGCGGGTCGATGCGGTTGTCGCTTTTCAGGTAGGAATAGCTGACGCCCGGCATTAGCAAGGTGCTGAGCCCCGAGTCGTCGCCCAGCCGATATTCCTCGCGCTGCCACTTCAGCGACACCACCCGCTGCCAGCCGCTGGGCAACTTGCTGTGCCACTCAGGACCCAGGGTCAGCAACTTGCTCAGGCTGTCCTTATCGGCGATTTCTTCGTTCTGATAACCGCCGGCGAAGCGCAGTTTGTCGGTCAGCGGCGGGTCCAGCGGAATGTCGTAGAACACCCCGACGTTCTGCCGTGGCGCCGAGACTTCGGTCTCCCAGCCATAGCTGTGCCCCTGGGGGTTGACCCAGTGCCGGGTCCAGTTGGCCTTGACCCGTGGGCCGACGTCGGTGGAATAACCCAGGCCAAGGCCCATGGTACGTGGTTTGCGGGTTTCGAGTTTGACGTCCACCGGGATTACATCGTCCTTGGACGCCGTCGGCGCCGCATCCACCCGGACACTGTCGAAATAGCCGCTCGATTGCATGGCCTGGTTGAGTTCGGCGATCAATTCGGAGTCGTAAGGGGCGCCTTCCTTGAAGGGCACCATGCGCTTCAACAAATCTTCGTCGAACGGCGTGTCACCCTCAAAACTGACCTTGCCCAAGGAATAACGCGGGCCACTGTTATAGATCAGCTCGATGTCGGCAACGCCGGCTCGCGGGTCGACCGACAGCTTCTGACTGGAAAAATGGCCGCTGAAAAAGCCGTAGCGCGAGGCCTGGTTCTGGATCAGCCGCTTGGCGTCTTCGTAACGACCGTGGTTGAGCACCGCGCCGGTTTTCAGCACGTCACTTTTTGGCACGCGAAAGGATTTGAGCGAGGCGGCCGGGCCGTCGATGCGGATGGTGACGTTGCGCAGATGCACCGGCTCGCCCGGATCGATGGTGAGCACCAGGCGCGGCGTCTTGCCGCCCTTCACATCGCTGTCGATGTGTGGCTGGTAATAACCCAAGGCCTGGGCGGCCTTGCGCGCCTGTTCCTCGGCGCCACGACTGAAGCGCAACAAGGCTTCTTCGTCACGGTCGCCGAGGCTGCCGATATAGCCCTCTATATTGGCTTTCAGTTCATCGTTGGACGGTTTGATCCGTACATCCAATTCACTTTGGGCCAGCGCCGCGCAACTGCTGATCAGCATGAGCACGCCGCTGGTAATTCTTCCTGGAAACTTCATAGGCGCGGATGCTATCACGAGCTTGAGAGCGTGATAGAGCCTCGGGTGCCGGGAAAGTTCGACCTCTAGGCTGTCGCGGTTTGCAGCACCTGGGGGTTGGCGTGGAAAAACACGTGCTCGCGTATCGGTCCTACGGCCACTTCGCCGATTTCCTCATAGCCCTGACGTTTGTAAAACTCCAGGTAACGCGGATTCCCGGTGTCGAGGATGACGCCCTGGGAGTGTTCATCCACGGCACACCAGTTGTGCACGGCTTGCAGCAGTTGCTCGCCGAAATGTTTGCCCTGGAATTGCGGGTGAATCCCCAGCAACGGCAAGACATGCACCGCATCGGACGGCACGCAGGAAGCCACCGCATCGTGATATTCAAGGTAGCGACGGGTGCAGCGGAAACCCGTGCTCAGCACCATGCGCAAACGCCAGGCCCAGCTTTCGGTAATGCCCAGGCGACGTTGCGGCGGTGCGATCAGCGCGATGCCGATCAAGCGATCGTTAACCAGCAGGCCGATGGCCGGAAGGTCCTGC
The DNA here is from genome assembly GCF_009761815.1 of Pseudomonas sp. PB120. GTDB lineage: Bacteria > Pseudomonadota > Gammaproteobacteria > Pseudomonadales > Pseudomonadaceae > Aquipseudomonas. Next base: position 53,171 of record NZ_RWIN01000053.1, on the reverse strand, counting down.
AGAAAGTGTTGTTTGACCAGCTCACGCACGGTGGCTCGGACCCGTTGCTCATAGCCGGGGCGTTCGGCTTCGAACAGGTAGCCGAACGTCGGCTCATGTCGGTAGGCCTGATACAGCAGGGAACGGGCTTCGCGGGAGTAGCCACTGTCGAGCATGTGGATATCGGCGATGGCGGTCGAGGTTTCAGGCATTGCGGTTGATCTCCCCGGGGCGTCGCTCTAAATGGCGCCGCTCTTATTGGTACGAGCCTTTTGCTGGCGTCACAGTTCCCAACAGGTATAGACCAACCTTGGGATCTTCATCGACTGAACTGGCCCCAATCCCACATGTCAGCTAGCATCGCCCTTTTGCCAGGACTGCCGACCATGAAGATCGTCTCCTTCAACATCAACGGGCTGCGCGCTCGCCCGCATCAGCTGGCGGCGCTGATTGAAAAGCATCAACCCGACGTGATCGGGCTGCAGGAAACCAAGGTCCATGACGACCAGTTCCCGCTGGCCGAGGTTCAGGCGCTGGGCTATCACGTGTATTTCCACGGGCAAAAGGGTCACTACGGCGTCGCCCTGCTCTCGCGCAAGGAACCGCTGGCGCTGCACAAAGGCTTCGCCACCGATGAAGAAGACGCGCAACGCCGCTTTATCTGGGGCACGTTCGCCGACGCCAATGGCGTACCGGTGACCATCATGAACGGCTATTTCCCACAGGGTGAAAGCCGCGACCATCCGACCAAATTCCCGGCCAAGGAACGGTTCTACAACGACCTGCAGCACCTGCTGGAAAGCCAGTTCAGCAACGAGCAGCCGCTGGTGGTGATGGGCGATGTGAACATTTCCCCGGAAGATTGCGACATTGGTATCGGCCCGGACAACATGAAACGCTGGCTCAAGACCGGCAAGTGCAGCTTCCTGCCGGAAGAGCGCGAGTGGATGGCGCGGTTGAAAAACTGGGGGCTGGTCGACAGCTTCCGCCACCTGAACCCGGACGTGTCCGACCGTTTCAGCTGGTTTGACTACCGTAGTCGTGGTTTCGAAGATGAACCCAAGCGCGGCCTGCGGATTGACGTGATCATGGCGTCCCACGGCCTGATGCCGCGGGTGAAGGATGCCGGCGTGGATTACGAACTGCGCGGGATGGAAAAACCTTCGGACCACGCGCCGATCTGGCTCGAACTGGCCTGATCAACACAGTCCCCCTGTAGGAGCGAGCTTGTGTGGCGAGGGAGCTTGTCGGATCGCCGCACCGTCCCGCTCGGCTGCGGAGCAGTCGCATAGCTTTTGGGGCCGCTTCGCGACCCAGCGGGAGCAAGCTCCCTCGCCACACAAGCCCGCCCCCACAGTAGTGGCAACTGTCATCTTTCGGCAACCTTACTGACTTATTCTCCCGGCACTTCCTTTGGCTTAATAAGGTGCCGGCATGACGCTGCGCGTTTTCCTGCTGTTGATGCTCTGTGTCGGCCTACCCCAGACGGTGTCGGCCGGCGCTTTGCCGACGCCCGAACAAGGTCCGGTGCTGCGCATCCAGGGCTCCAACACCATCGGTGCGGCGCTGGGCCCGGCGCTGGTTGAAGGTCTGCTGCGCGATCAAGGCCTGCTCAAGGTTCACAGCGAAGCCCCGGACACCGCCAACGAACTGCGCGTCGTGGGCGAAACCGCACAGGGTCGCCGAGTGGTGGTGGACATTGCGGCCCACGGCTCCAGCACCGGGTTCACCGCCCTGAAAACCGCCAACGCGGACCTCGCCGCGTCGTCGCGCCCGATCAAGGACAGCGAACTGCAGGCCCTCGCCCCGCTCGGCGACCTGAAATCCCCCGCGGCCGAACAAGTCATCGCCATCGATGGGCTGGCCATCATCCTCCACCCGCAAAACCCACTGAATCAACTCGATACCGGGCAACTGGCGCGCATCTTCAGCGGCGAAGCTAAAACCTGGGAAGAACTCGGCGGCACGGGCGGCCCTATTCATCTGTATGCGCGCGATGACCAGTCCGGCACCTATGACACCTTCAAGGAACTGGTCCTCAGCGGCTATGGGAAAACCCTCAGCGGCGCGGCGAAACGCTTCGAATCCAGCGAGCAATTGTCCGACGCGGTCAGCCTTGACCCGCAAGGCATTGGTTTCATCGGCCTGCCCTATGTGCGCCAGGCCAAAGCCGTGGCGATTGTCGATGGGCAATCCCAGGCCATGTTGCCGCTCAACAGCCTGATCGCTACGGAAGACTATCCGTTGTCGCGCCGGTTGTTCTTTTACCTGCCACCCAACGGCAAAAATCCCTGGGCCGACGCGCTGGTGGCGTTCGCCCAAAGCAGCAAGGGCCAGGCCATCGTCGCCGCCAACGGTTTCATCGCGCAAACCGTGCAGGCCATGACCGTCACGCCGAACGCGCTGATGCCCGAGGGTTATCAAGCGCTCAGCCGCCATGCCCAACGGCTGTCGGTGAATTTTCGCTTCGAGGAAGGTAGCGCCACGCTGGATAACAAGGCACGACAGGACCTGTCGCGGGTGCTGGATTACATAAAACAGCGCGACAAAACCAATCGGCAAGTGACGCTGGTCGGGTTTGGCGATGCCAAAAGCGATCCGGCGCGCGCGGATTTGCTGTCGAAACTGCGGGCCATGGCGGTGCGGCGGGAACTGGTGAAAAGCGGCGTGGTGTTTCGCGAAATCCGTGGCTTCGGCGCCGAAATGCCGGTGGCGGCGAACAGCGCGGATGAGGGGCGGATCAAGAATCGGCGGGTTGAGGTTTGGGTGTACTGACTTAACGAAATTGTGAATTTGTTACAACCCTGTGGCGAGCGAGCTTGCTCGCGCTTGAGTGTGCAGCACTCACAAAGACCTGCAATTCATGTCAGATAATTGGGGCCGCTTCGCGACCCAGCGGGAGCAAGCTCCCTCGCCACAGGGGTATGGTTTGCTTGAAGAATACGTTGAGTCGTTAGCCGAGCAGTTTTTCCAGCTGCGCCACGGTATCCACCGCCCCCATCGTCCTGGCAGCATCCAGCGCGCCGATGCCATTGGCATCCTTGGCTTTCGGGTCCGCACCCTTGCTGATCAGGTAGTCGACGATTTCAACGCGGTTGAACATCGCCGCCATCATCAACGCGGTACGGCCGTCGAACGAAGAGCCTTCCACCTGCGCGCCGCCTTCGACCAGCGCCTTGACCACTGCCAGATCGCCCTTGAAGGCTGCGCCGGCAATCGGGCTCTGGCCGTTGTCGTTGCGGATTTCCGGGTCTGCCTTGTGCTCCAGCAGGACTTTCACCGTCTCGACGTGGCCATGGTAAGCGGCCAGCATCAACAGGGTGTCGCCCTTGTGGTTGCGCAGGTTCGGCGGCAAGCCCTTGGTCAGCAGCGCAGCCATCATGGCCGCATCGCCCTCGCGCGCTTTGTTGAATACCTGTTCGGCAAATTCAGCGGCTTCTTCGGGGGTCATCTGGCGGCTTTGGTCTGACATCGGGCACTCCATATTCGGTTATTCGCAAGGCCGACAGTTTCCCGAGCAGCCCCGTCACTGTCACTTCTTTTTTCTCATGCCCGGCCATAGCCACATTCAATAGCGGTACTTGCCGTTGTGAATCTCCGTCAACAGTTGCTCGGTGACCTGCACGTAGGTCTCGGTCCCCGGCAGCCAGGCATAGATCGGGTCATCCCCGGTTCTACCGGGATCGAAGGCTTCGTCCTTGAGTCGGGTCTTCTGGTACTTGAACGTCCCGGTGGTCTCCATTTTCACTTTCACTCGCAGGAACAACGGCACCGCATAGGCCGGCAGTTGCTCCCGGGTGAAGGCCAGCAGTTCGCTGAAATCCAGGGTCGCCAGGGATTCCGCCGGGGTGATCGCCGCCATGCCGGCACGGCCGTTGGTGTTGCGGATCTCGACGCCGTACGCCACAGCCTCGGAAATCGTCGGGTGTTTCAGCAGGACATTCTCGACTTCGGTGGTCGAGACGTTTTCGCCTTTCCAACGGTAGGTGTCGCCCAAACGGTCGACGAATCGGGCGTGTCCGAAACCGATGTTGCACAGCAAGTCACCGGTATTGAAATAACGATCGCCCTTTACAAACACGTCATGCAGCACCGCTTTTTCGGTCTTCTGCGGGTCGGTGTAGCCGTCGAGTGGTGCCTTGTCGTCGATCTTCGCCAGCAACAGGCCCCGTTCGCCCTTGGCAACTTTGCGCATGAAACCCTGTAAGCCACGTATCGGCGCGCCGCTGTCGTGGTCGTATGCCACCAACTCCCAGGACATCAGGGAAAAGCCGACAGTGTTGTCGAAATTGAGAATGTTGGTGAACCCGATATTGCCGTCGCTGGCAGCGTACAACTCGCAGATGTGGTTGACCCCAAAGCGCGTCTTGAACTCGGCCCACGCGCCGGGGCGCAAGCCGTTGCCGATCATCTTCGTCACGCCGTGTTGGCTGTCGTCGGCGCTGGGCGGTTGATCCACCAGGTAACGGCACAACTCTCCGACGTAGCCAATGGTGGTCGCGCGGTAATGGCGCACGTCATTCCAGAACTGGCTGGCGCTGAACTTGCGGCGGATGGCAAACCCCGCAGCGCCGCTGATGGCCGAGCCCCAGCACACGCACAGTCCGGTGGCGTGATAAAGCGGCAAGGTGCTGTAGACGATGTCCTCCGGGCGCATATCCAGCGCGATCAGGCCGAAGCTCGCGGAACTGCGCATCCAGCGACCGTGCTTGAACACGCCAGCCTTGGGTAAACCGGTGGTGCCGGACGTATAGATGTAGAAACACGGATCGTCGAAAAAAACCTGCTGGCTACTGGCGGGGTTTTCGCTGTCGCTGCCGAGGCTGGCCGTCATCAGGTTGATGAAACCGTCCGGCGCAATGCCCGGGGTGCTGTAAGTATCGTTGTCTGCAACGAACCAGGTACGCGACGCGTCGATGGACACCCGTGCGCGAACCGCCGAAAACGCCGGGACCAGCTCTTCGCCGACAACAATCGCGACCGGCGACACCAGCTTCAGGCTATGAGTGAGGGCGTCGCGGGTCTGCGTGGTATTGAGCAAGGCGCTGACCGCGCCGACCTTGGCCACCGCGAGAATCGTCACCAAGAGCTCCGGGCGGTTCTCGATGAACACCGCGACCACGTCGCCCTTTCGAATGCCTTGCGCAATCAGGTGACGGGCAATGCGATTGGCCCACTGGTTGACTTGCAAATAGGTGAGTGTCAGGTCGCCATGCAATAGTGCCGGCCCCTCTGGATTGCGCAGGGTCGCCTGCTCGAAGCTCCAGCCGAGGCCGCACGATTGGGTCGGGTCCGTGACGTTCGCGGCCTTCATGCCCTTGACCACCCGGGGAATGGCCTTGGCAATGACAGGCAGCTTGCGGAGCATCATGCCCCAGGTAATCGCGTCGCGCATGGTTGCTCCCGTTGGTCTTCTTATAGTCGGGCGGCGTTGATGACCCCGAAAATACGTCAGCGGTTCTTGAGCTGTACACGCGGTTTTTGAAATGTTTTGTATCCGCGGGCTCTGGCGAGAAAGCGCATGAGCACGCGGCCGGCGATTGGTTCCATAAATAGGGGACCGACCACGCAAAATGCAGGATGCACGATGGCCATTCATGCAGATTGCACGAAAGCGAAAATTGGCTAAAAAGTTAAACCATTGATTTATAAAGATTTTATAAATTTAGAATGCTGGCACAAAGGCTGCAACTACCTCTCCATGCTTGCCAACCAAGTGCTAACGGAGCTGATAGACATGAGCCTGATCCAGGAAAAATTTTCGTCCTTGTTCTCCAACTTCGATGTGACCACCCAGGCACGCCCGGATGGCGGCATCTTGCTGACCCTGAGCAATGCCGACGGCAAAATCTTCAAACGCTCGATTTCCTACCAGCAATTGCATGCCGGTGATCAGCTGTCGTGGGTAATCAGCGCCATTCGCCGCGACATCGCCGAACAGGCCAGCGAATTGCCACAAATTTCCATGCTGCAAAGCCAGCAGCGCTTTGCATTGCCGTCGTATCACTCGGCGTAAATTGTTCCGTATGTAGTCAACGAACTGTGGGAGCGAGCTTGCTCGCGATGGCGGCCTGTCATTCGATTTGATGTCGACTGATACATTGCTATCGCGAGCAGACTCGCTCCCACAGTTTTTGTGCATCGCCGTTCAGAGCGAAAGAGTCAGTCTTCAAGACCCGGGAAGCGGCTGGCGATGTCATCGCCGGTGAAGGTGGCAATCAGCCCTTCAGGATTGTTGAACAGGCGGATCGCGACGAAATGGGGATGTTCACCCAAATCAACCCAGTGCGGCATGCCAGCCGGAATCGAAATCAGGTCATTCTTCTCGCACAGTACGGCGTAGACGTAATCGTCGATGTGCAGGGTGAACAGGCCACGACCGGCCACAAAAAATCTTGTGCTGTCCTCGCCAAGGCGAAACTCGGCGCAGTGCTCCGTTGTTTGCGGGTGCTCGCTGCTCAGTCGAATCACGTCAACGGTGCGGTAACCGCGCTCAGTCATCAGTGTGTCGATCTGCCCCTGGTACGCCGCAATCATCTCTTCCTCGCGGGCCCCCGGCTGGATTTTCGCCGCCGCTTGCCAGCGGTCAAAGCGAACGCCGTGCTCGGCCAGGGTCGAGGCGATGTCTTCCAAATGGGTCAGCACCTTGTTCGGAAGGTCAGGGCTCGAGACGTGGTAAACGGACAGGCTGCTCATCAGGGCAATTCCTTAACGGGTCAGGGTCGAGCGCATCTTCAATCCGCACTCAAACAATAATTCAACGGCGAGGCTCATGGCCTGTCCTCGCGCATGCGTGTGGCAATGATAACGGCGGCGGCCAACGCGGCGATGCTGGCAATACTAAAGGTGTAGGCGGCCCCGAGCCCATTCCAGCTATAACCGGAATACAACGCGCCGAGTGCGCCGCCGGTGCCGGCCAGCGCCGCGTACAGCGCCTGGCCCTGCCCTTGTTGGCGCGCGCCAAAACTGCGTTGCACAAACTGGATGGCAGCCGCGTGAAAGCTGCCGAACGTCGCCGCGTGCAGCACTTGCGCAAACAGCAGCACCCACAAGAATTGCGCGAACGAACCGAGCAACAACCACCGCAACGCCGCCAGCAGGAAACTCGCCAGCAACACCCGGCGCACCGAAAAGCGCGCGAGGATCTTGCTCATGGCCAAAAACATCAGGACTTCCGCCACCACGCCCACCGCCCAAAGCATGCCGATCACGCCGCGGCTGTAACCGAGCCGCTCAAGGTGCAGCGTCAGAAAGGTGTAATACGGACCATGGCTCATCTGCATCAGCGCCACACATCCGTAAAACGCCAACACGCCCGGGCTGCGCAGTTGCTTGAGAAAACCGTCCCCGGCCGGACGCTCGCCCTGAGCCGGTTGGGCATTAGGCACCCACAGGCTGCTGACCACGATCCCGGCCATGATCAGCACCAGCGCCACCGGATAAATGTCGAGGCTGAGCCATTCGAACAAGCGACCCAGCGCAACCACGGTGATGATGAAACCGATGGAGCCCCACAGGCGGATCTGGCTGTAGCGCGACGTCTGCCCTTTCAAGTGCGCCAGGGTGATGACTTCGAACTGCGGCAACACCGCGTGCCAGAAGAACGCATGCAACGCCATGACCATCGCCAGCCAGGCGTAGGTCTTGCTGACGAAGATCAGTGAAAACGTCAGCAACGTGCACACCGCGCCGAAACGCACGATGGCCAGGCGTCGCCCGGTGTAGTCGCCGAGCCAGCCCCAGATGTTCGGCGCAACGCAACGCATCAGCATCGGGATCGCCACCAGCTCGCCGATGCGCGCGCTGGAAAAACCCAGGTGATCGAAGTACAGCGCCAGAAACGGCGCTGTCGAACCGAGCAAGGCGAAATAGAACAGATAGAAACTGGAGAGCCGCCAGTATGGGAGCGCCGCCACGGCCGTCAGACCGCAGCGGCTGTGAGGTCAGTCATTAAAGCTGACCCAGCACCGGCGTGCTGACCCGCACATCGGCGTTCTGGCCGCGATGACGCAACAGGTGATCCATCAACACGATGGCCATCATCGCTTCGGCAATCGGCGTGGCGCGGATGCCGACGCATGGGTCGTGACGGCCCTTGGTGATCACGTCCACCGGGTTGCCATGGATGTCGATGGAACGGCCCGGCGTGGTGATGCTCGATGTCGGCTTCAACGCCAGGTGCGCAACGATCGGCTGACCGGACGAGATGCCACCCAGAATGCCGCCCGCGTTGTTGCTGAGGAAACCTTCCGGGGTCATTTCATCGCGGTGCTCGGTGCCGCGCTGGGCGACGCTGGCGAAACCGGCACCGATCTCCACGCCCTTGACCGCGTTGATGCTCATCAGCGCGTGGGCCAGTTCGGCATCGAGACGGTCAAAGATCGGCTCGCCCAGGCCCGGCATCACACCTTCGGCGACGACGGTGATCTTCGCGCCCACCGAATCCTGGTCGCGACGCAGCTGGTCCATATAGGCTTCCAGCTCCGGGACTTTGTCCGGATCAGGACTGAAGAACGCGTTCTCTTCCACCGAATCCCAAGTCTTGAACGGGATTTCGATCGGCCCGAGCTGGCTCATGTAGCCACGGATGACGATGCCCTGGGTTGCCAGGTATTTCTTGGCAATCGCGCCGGCGGCTACACGCATGGCGGTTTCCCGCGCCGAGCTGCGACCGCCGCCGCGGTAATCGCGCTCGCCGTATTTGTGATGGTAGGTGTAATCGGCGTGCGCCGGGCGGAACAGGTCCTTGATCGCCGAATAGTCCTTGGACTTCTGGTCGGTGTTGCGGATCAACAGGCCAATGGCGCAGCCGGTGGTGCGGCCTTCGAAGACGCCGGAGAGGATTTCGACTTCGTCGGCTTCCTGGCGCTGGGTGGTGTGGCGGCTGGTGCCGGGTTTGCGGCGATCGAGGTCGCGCTGCAAATCTTCCAGGGAAATCTCCAGCCCCGGCGGGCAGCCGTCGACAATGGCGACCAACGCCGGACCATGGCTTTCGCCCGCGGTGGTGACAGTGAACAGCTTGCCGTAGGTATTGCCGGACATGCAGGACGCTCCGTGAAATGAACCTGAATACGTAATGCGCGCCAGTATACGCAGGCTACCCGACTAGTTCATCCTCGAACCTTATGGGTGCCTGTGAGTCCAACCGGCATCTTGTTCATGATGGCGTGATGATGCTGCGAGTTCTAGCCTTGAGCCTTACCTTGTTTACCGGCTTTGTTCAGGCCACCGTTTTGCAACGGCCGATTTCATTGGACACCGGCACCGGCGAGCTTTTCGGCTCGTTGCTGCTGCCCAAGTCCGACACGCCGGTGCCGGTTGTCCTGATCATTTCCGGCTCCGGTCCTACGGATCGCGACGGCAATAACCCTGACGGCGGACGCAACGACAGCCTGAAGCGCCTGGCCTGGGTCCTAGCCAAACACAATATCGCCAGCGTGCGTTACGACAAGCGCGGCGTGGCCGCGAGCCTGGCGGCGACCCCGGACGAGCGCAATCTGTCGGTGGAAGCCTATGTGGCCGACGCCGAAGCCTGGGGCCGAAAGCTCAAGGCCGATCCGCGCTTTGGCCCGTTGATCCTGCTGGGGCACAGCGAAGGCGCATTGATCGCCAGCCTGGCCGCACCGAGCCTGGATGCGGCAGCAGTGATCTCCATGTCCGGCAGCGCCCGGCCCATCGATCAGGTGCTGCGCCAGCAACTGAGCAATCGCCTGCCCCCACCGTTGCTGCTGCGCAGCAATGAATTGCTCGACAGCCTCAAGGCGGGCCATGTCGACGACAACGTACCGCCGCAATTGCAGGTGATTTTCCGCCCCAGCGTGCAGCCGTACCTGATCTCGCTGTTCCGCCAGGACCCGGCTGCGGCGTTCGCGCAACTGAAAATGCCGGCGCTGATCATTCAGGGCAGCAACGACATTCAAGTCGGGGTCGGCGATGCCAGGCTGCTCAAGGAGGCCAAGCCGGACGCCGAACTGGCGGTGATCGAAGGCATGAACCACGTCATGCGCATCGTGCCCAATGACGTCAAACGGCAGCTTGCCTCGTATAAAGATCCGCAATTGCCGTTGGCCGCCGAATTGAGCACAAGGATTCTTGGGTTTATTGACGGACTTCGCACCCGTTAAGCGCTACTTGCCCTCCAGTCCTGGAAAAAACGGCCGATAAGCCTTTGTCGCCAGCGCCATGACTGGCGGCAAGCAGAGCTTGGACAGGATCTCGCCGTTATGACTGATACCCAGACTTCACCCGACAGCACCGCTGAAAAAGACGCACCACCAGCGGCCGAGCTGCCGTGGGCGGACGTCCAGGTCGAGCACCACAAGATGCTCCGTCTGGCGCCGTTACAGACCGACCGCAACACCGGTGGTCGCCCTTTGCGCTTTGTGGAGTTCGGCTACGCCGACCGCAACAGCAAGGAACACAGCCTGATGCGCATGAGCATTTCGCTGCCCGGCCAGCGCGTGCGCAAGGAACAGAATCATCTTGATGTGTGGGTCGATCACACCACCAAACGGGTGCATTTCGGGCCTGACAGCGGCTTGCAGATCGAACCGATGAATCGCGGCATCGGCCGCTTCATGGCTGCCCAGGGCATCACTTGGGCGAAAAAGAGATGGCCTGGCTACACCGTCGACGGCACGGACCTGAACAACAAGGACGCACTGAACGAAGACACCCGCCTGCGTCGCGATCACTTCCTGAAGGCCCATGGCTTTGAGGTGGCGTACGCCGATGCCCAGCATTTGAAGGGCAGCGTCAAAGAGGTGCAAGTCGGCGATCTGCTGGGTGAGTGGAACACCGAAAAATTGCAGGTGGTGGAGATTCTTGAAGCGGCGCAGATGCTCCAGCAGGCCGAGCAGAATCTGGCCGAGCAGGAAGTAAAGCTCAAGAAACACGAAGAGAAAGTCAGCAAATACAAACGCGAAGACGCCGGGCTGCGGTTCACGATTACGTGCCTGGTGGCGTTTGCGGTGTTTCAGGCGGGGTTGTTGATCTGGATTGCGACGCACCGGTAATCGCTATCAAACCTGGATTGTGGCGAGGGAGCTTGCTCCCGCTCGAGCGCGAAGCGGTCGCCAAACAGGCAACCGCGTTTTGCCAGGGACTCAATGGCGTGTGGTCTTAGGGCTGCTTCGCAGCCCAGCGGGAGCAAGCTCCCTCGCCACAGGGTTAGACGCGGGAGGCGAATAGCGCCTGATGCTCGCGGCACTGTTCAGCCGTCAACATGAACACGCCATGACCACCGCGTTCGAACTCCAGCCACGCGAAGTCGACTTCCGGGTACAGCGATTCGACGTGAACCTGGCTGTTGCCCACTTCAACAATCATCAAGCCCTTCTCGGTCAGGTGATCCGCCGCTTCGGCGAGCATGCGGCGCACCAGGTTCAGACCATCGTCACCGCAGGCCAGGCCCAATTCCGGCTCGTGCTGGTACTCGTCCGGCATGTCGGCGAAATCTTCGGCATCGACGTAAGGCGGATTCGACACGATCAGGTCGAAACGCTGACCCGGCAACCCGTCGAAACCATCGCCCTGCACGGTGTACACCCGCTCATCGACGCCATGGCGCTCTATGTTCTGATTGGCCACCTCCAGCGCTTCGAACGACAGGTCGGCCAGCACCACTTCAGCGCTCTGGAACTCGTAGGCACAGGCGATACCGATGCAGCCGGAGCCGGTGCACAGGTCGAGGATGCGCGCAGGCTCGGCGCCCAGCCACGGCTCGAAGTGTTTTTCGATCAGCTCGCCGATGGGCGAACGCGGGATCAATACACGGTCGTCGACGATGAACGACATGCCACAGAACCACGCCTCGCCCAACAGGTACGCGGTGGGAATGCGTTCTTCGATACGACGCTTGATCAGGCGCTGAAGCTTGACCACTTCGTCCTCTTCCAGGTTGCAGTCAAGATAGCTGTCGGCCATTTCCCACGGCAGGTGCAAGGCGCCCAACACCAGTTGACGGGCTTCGTCCCAGGCGTTGTCAGTCCCATGGCCGAAGAACAGATCCCCTCCATGGAAATGGCTGACGGCCCAACGGATATGGTCACGCAGGGTACGAAGTCGGGAAGTGATCACAGCGGCAAGCTCCAGAAAAAACGACTGGCGATTCTACCAGCCAAATGCCGCCAACACGACGCAGGAAAAACACGGGTTCAGTTGTAGGACTAGTCTCTTTATCTGGCGGGGTATTGAACAAAACGAGTAACTTGACAAGGCTGTAAGCCAGTAACGACGGCGCCTGCGATGGTAGCGATTCACAGAAGCGCTCAGCCAGAGGACAATGTCGCAAAAGCCCCACTCGAAGGAGCCCCAGAATGTCCGTTCCAAAAACGATGTTTCAACTCAGCGGCCGCGGTTACGCAGCAGCCAATCTGAGCCATGCGACCCTTGTGATCATCGATGCCCAGAAAGAATACCTCAGCGGCCCCCTGGCCCTGACCGGCATGGAAGCCGCCGTCGCGAACATCAAGCAATTGCTGGCCGCTGCCCGTGCCGCGGGCCGCCCGATCGTGCATGTACGCCATCTCGGCACCGTCGGCGGGCTGTTTGACCCACAGGGCGAGCGCGGTGAATTCATCCCGGGGCTTGAACCACAGGGCGACGAAACCATCATCGGCAAACTGCTGCCGAGCGCGTTTCACGGCACCCCGCTTGAAAAACGCCTGCAGGACCTCGGCGCCCTTGACCTGATCGTCTGCGGCTTCATGAGCCATTCCAGCGTCAGCACTACGGTGCGTGCCGCGAAAAACCTGGGCTTCCGCTGCACCCTGGTGGAAGACGCCTGTGCGACCCGCGACTTGCCCTACAAGGGTGGAGTCCTGAGCGCCGAGCACGTTCAGCAGACCGAAATGGCGATCATGGCGGACAACTTCGCCACCCTCGCCCTGACCCACGAGCTGATCTGACCGGCGATTGATGAGCGGTTCTGCCGCCGCTCATCCGCAAAAGCCTGTCATTTGCTGTAAATGTCTTAGCCTCAGGAACATCCCGGTCAACTCCCGGTCGAAGGGCCGATACCCATTGAGGAAGGTCGGAATGAAGTTATCCGATGGTTTTGACGCTCGCCGCTTGCGGCCCAAAGGCCAACGCAACTGGCGTTTTCGTATAGGCGCGGCGTTTGCTGCGCTGCTGGCCATGTGCGGTGTGTTGCTGGCCATGGCCGGCGCCGCCAGCCTGCTCGGTCACCCGCCCGCCCTGGGCGAATTGAATGCCAGCCCGATCGGCTCGGCGGTGATTCTGGCGATCGGCCTGTTCGTGCTGTACATCGGCGTGTGGCTGTGGCGCCGTTGCCGTCGCCGTTCACGCCAGTCGCGGGAACTGAACATGTCCCCGCACCTGATGAAAAAACACGACTGAGCGAACGCGTCGCGTTTTCTCGCGCCTCATTCGCCTCGAGTTGGGTAAACTGGCCGCCCTTCGCGGAGGCTGACATGCAAGACGACGATTTTTCCCTGTTCAAAAGCGCGATCCAAGGCGTCAAGCCGATCAAGCACGATCGCGCCGAAACCGGCAAACCCAAGGCTGACCGCGCGCAAATCGCCAAGCTGCGCCAGGCCGCCACCGTGCGTACCGATGCCACGACCGTTGACGGGCTGTCCGATCAGTTTGTCATCGACGTCGGCCCGGAAGACGAGTTGATGTGGGCGCGGGACGGCGTGCAGGAAAGCCAGATGCGCAAGCTCAAGATCGGCCAGATCCCGTTCGAAGGCAGCCTCGACCTGCATGGCATGACGGTGGAGAAGGCGCGGGAAACCCTTTGGGCATTCCTGGCCGAAGCGACCAAGTTCGAAATCCGCTGCGTGCGCGTCACCCACGGCAAAGCGGTACGTCTGGACGGCAAGCGCCCGATGATCAAAAGCCACGTCAATACCTGGTTGCGCCAGCATTCCCAGGTGCTGGGCTTCACCTCGTGCCAAGCGAAACATGGCGGTGCCGGAGCCGTTTATGTGATGCTCAAACGGACCATGATGGAAGGCCGCGACGAGTAAAGCTGTTGCGACAAGCTTGCAGCGCCGTGTCCGCCACCGTACCCTTGCTCTTTGCGTAAAATCCCACAGGTAGTTTCATGTCCCTGGAACAGAATTACACACAGATTCTCGGCCAATTGGGCGAGGACGTTTCCCGCGAGGGCCTGATCGACACGCCAAAGCGTGCCGCCAAAGCCATGCAGTACCTTTGCCGCGGTTATGAACAGACACTGGAAGAGGTCACCAACGGTGCCCTGTTCAGTTCCGATAACAGCGAAATGGTGCTGGTGAAGGACATCGAGCTCTACTCGTTGTGCGAACACCACCTGTTGCCGTTCATCGGCAAGGCCCACGTCGCCTACATTCCGAGCGGCAAGGTACTGGGTCTGTCGAAAGTCGCGCGGATCGTCGATATGTACGCCCGCCGCCTGCAGATCCAGGAAAACCTCAGCCGCCAGATCGCCGATGCGGTCCAGCAGGTCACCGGCGCCCTGGGCGTTGCAGTGGTGATCGAGGCCAAGCACATGTGCATGATGATGCGCGGTGTGGAGAAACAGAATTCGACGATGGTCACTTCGGTGATGCTCGGCGCGTTCCGCGACAACGCGGCGACCCGCAGCGAGTTCCTGAGCTTCATCAAGTAAAGCGCCCCCCCGAAGAAAACCGGCATTCATCGCCGGTTTTTTTTCGTCCGCGAAAATCAGGTAAGCTGCGCGCCTTGCGAATTCTCCTGTGAGGCTTAACTGTGTTTGTAAAAGCGCTGCGTGTCGGCCTTGGCCAACTGATCATCTTCATCGACTTCATCACTCGCCCAGCCAAAAAGCAGCGCCCCGCCGCCGCTCAGGCTCAGGTTGAAACGGCTGCCCGGGACCTGACCCTGTATCAGTTCCACGCCTGCCCGTTCTGCGTGAAAACCCGCCGCACCCTGCGCCGCCTGAACGTGCCGGTGGCATTGCGCGATGCGAAGAACAACGAACAGAATCGCCAGACCCTGCTGGAGCAAGGAGGCAAGATCAAGGTGCCGTGCCTTCGTATCGAAGAGAATGGCCAGACCACCTGGATGTATGAGTCCAAGGTGATCATTGATTATCTGGACAAGCGGTTTGCTGCGGCCTGATGGTTTTGTGGCGTAGCTGATGGCCTCTTCGCGGGCAAGCCTTGCTCCTACAGGTATACGCACAAACCTGTGGGAGCGAGCCTGCTCCGGGCGGCGTTCCGACGATGAGGCCTGAACAGTCACTACAAACCCCAGATAAAAATAAACCGGCCCATTGGCCGGTTTATTTGTTTATGCCCTCCCCTCAGGCCGCTTCTGCCCTTTGCGCATCACGCACTACCGCCGCCAATCGCTTGAGGCCTTCGTCCAGCCTGGCCGGATCGATATGACTGAAGTTCAGGCGCAAATGCCCATGATGCTCGTCCGGTTCGGGAAAAAACGGTTCCCCTGGCATGAACGCCACATCATTCGCCAATGCAGCCTTGAGCAAGGTTCGTGTGTCCAGCGGTTGCTTGAGCGTCAGCCAGAAAAACAGCCCGCCTTGCGGCACATTCCAGTCAGCCAGATCGGAAAAATGCGTTTCCAGTGCGCACTGGAACGCGTCCCGACGGCCCCGGTAGAAATCCCGTAATTCGACCAGGTGATGCTGGAATTTCTCGGTACCGATCCATTGCAATGCTTGCCACTGGCCGACGCGATTGGTGTGCAGGTCCGCCGACTGCTTGAGTTTCAGCAGGTGCGGGAACAAATCCGGGCTGGCGATCAGGTAACCCACGCGCAACCCGGGCAGCAGGGTTTTCGAGACGGTGCCGGTGTAGATCCAGCTGGCCTTCTTCAGACGACTGACGATAGGGGTGGCACTGCCGCCGTCAAACGTCAGCTCCCGGTACGGCTCGTCTTCGATCAGGGTTACGCCAAACTCATCCAGCAACGCTGCAACCGCCTCGCGCTTGGCATCGCTATAGCGAACGGCCGACGGGTTCTGGAAAGTCGGAATCAGGTAGATGAAGGCCGGCTTGTGTTTTTCCAGACGTGCTCGCAACTGCGCTAAATCAGGCCCATCGGCCTCTTGTGGAACAGTGATGCAGTCCGCACCGAACAGCTGGAAAATCTGCAACGCCGCCAGGTACGTCGGTGCTTCGAGCAGAATCTCGGTGCCTTTGTCGATGTACAGCTTGGCCGCGAGGTCGAGGGTTTGCTGAGAGCCACTGACCACCAGCACCTGGCTTGCTTCGCACGGCACGCCCAACGCACGCGCCTGGGCAGCCAAGACTTCGCGCAGCGCCGGCTCGCCTTCACTCATGCCGTATTGGCCCATGGACAGTGGCATGTCGGCCCACTCGACGTTCGGCAACATGGCTTCGGCCGGCAAGCCGCCAGCAAACGACATCACCTGCGGACGCTGGGCCGCCGCGAGGATTTCACGGATCAAAGAACTTTTAAGGCGCGAGACACGTTCGGAAAAAGCCATGGGGTCACCGGTAGCGAGGCCAGAGGAAAATGAGTCAAACTGATTGACCGAAATTACGACAACTTGCGCGGATACGTCAACATGCTTGACCTTAAAAACCCCTCCTCCCAACAGCAAGCCATGGAAGCGTTTTTCTTCGGCTATCAGGCATTCACCGCCAAGGCCGACGAAATGCTCGAGCGACGCGGTTTGAGCCGGGTGCATCAGCGCATCGTGTTTTTCATCGCGCGCTACCCGAACCTGAGCGTCAAGGAGCTGCTGGCCTTGCTCGGGGTGACCAAGCAGGCGCTGAACATGCCGCTACGCCAGTTGGTGGAAATGCAGGTGGTAAACAGTGTCGCGTCGCAAACCGACGGGCGTAAGCGATTGCTGGAACTGACCGACGAGGGTGCACGCTTCGAACAGGCGCTGCGACGTGAACAGGTGAAGTTACTGGAGCGGGTGTTTACCGAAGCCGGGGAAACGGCGGTAAATGGCTGGATGGCGGTAAATCTGGCGCTGGGGAAAGGCCAGGTGGCGGCTGACTGATCGTTTTACCTGCTGTTTTTTCGGCAACCCATCTGAGGTCATCGCGAGCAGGCTCGCTCCCACAGGGAAATGCAATCAAAGGTGGGAGTGAGCCTGCTCGCGATAACGTCCTGACAGGCGATATATCCCTCCCACCAAATTTTTCGTCTACAAAACCAAAAACATTATTTGCTTTATTTGTATACAAAAGCATAATCCACTTCGTGCGAGTTCCTGACCAACCGGTCAACAAATTCGCAAGTGCCTCAAAGGGCCGCTGCCACCCTCATGGGTCCGGCCCTGGAAATAACAATAAAACTCTTGAGGAGTACTCGCTGTGGAAAGCCGCAAATCCGAAGCATCGACGCTGGATCTCTCGCCGCCTTTACGCACTGGCTGGCTGGAGCGCATCTTTAAACTCAGCTTGCATGGCACCACGGTGAAGACCGAGCTGATTGCCGGTCTGACAACCTTCATCACCATGGCCTACATCATCTTCGTCAACCCGAACATCATGGCCGACGCCGGTATCGACCATGGTGCCGCGTTTGTCGCCACCTGCATCGCCGCTGCACTGGGCTGCCTGTTGATGGGCCTGTACGCCAACTGGCCGGTCGGCCTGGCGCCGGGTATGGGCCTGAACGCCTTCTTCACCTACACCGTGGTCGGCACCATGGGCTACAACTGGGAAACCGCCCTCGGTGCGGTGTTTGTCTCGGGCGTGTTGTTCATGATCCTGACCTTCTCGCGAATCCGCGAGTGGCTACTCAACAGTATTCCCGTCAGTTTGCGCTTCGCCATGGGCGCCGGCGTGGGCCTGTTCCTGGGGCTGATCGGCTTGAAAACCGCAGGCATCGTCGTCGATAGCCCGGCCACCTTGATCAAACTGGGCTCCCTGCGCGAGCCTGGCCCGCTGTTGGCCGCCATCTGCTTCCTGATGATCGCCATCCTCAGCTACCACAAAGTGTTCGGCGCGATCCTCATCAGCATCATCACCGTGACGCTGGCCGGTTGGGGCCTGGGTCTGGTGCATTACGAAGGGATCATGTCTGCTCCACCGAGCCTGGCACCGACCTGGATGGCCATGAATCTCGCCGGCGTGTTTAACGTCAGCATGATCAGCGTGGTACTGGCCTTCCTCTTCGTGCACATGTTCGACACCGCCGGCACGCTGATGGGTGTTGCCCAACGCGCCAATCTGGTCGGTGCCGATGGCCGGATTGAAAACCTCTCCCGCGCCATGAAAGCTGACAGTGCGTCCAGTGTCTTCGGGGCCGTCGTGGGCGTGCCACCGGTGACCAGCTACGTGGAAAGTGCGGCAGGCGTCGCAGCGGGCGGCCGGACAGGTCTTACCGCCGTGACCGTCGGCGTGCTGTTTATTGCGGCCATGTTCTTCGCACCACTGGCGGGCATGATTCCCGCTTATGCAACCGCGGGTGCACTGATTTACGTTGCGATGCTGATGATGGGCGGCATGGCCCACATCGAATGGGACGAGGCCACCGACAGCATTCCGGCCATCGTTACCGCGATCATGATGCCCCTGACCTTCTCCGTCGCCGACGGCATTGCCCTGGGTTTCATCACCTACGTGGCGCTGAAGGCCGGTACCGGCAAGTACAAGGAAATTTCCGTGAGCCTGTGGGTGCTCTGCGCGATATTCATCGCTAAGTTCATCTTCTTGTAAGCGTTACAGGCTTCAAACCAGCCTCACCCCGTCGGGTGGGGCTTTTGCACAAATGGAGGAAAGTGATGAGTCTGGAAACCTGGCTGCTGTTCAGCGGCGCTGCGCTGGTAGTGATCCTGATCCCGGGGCCCCTGTCTTTGCTGATGATCAGCAACAGTCTGAATTACGGTTTGCGCCGTTCTTACCCAGCGTTCCTCGGCGGTGTGATTGCCTCGATCTGCTTGCTCAGCGCGTCGGCACTCGGCCTTGGCGCCCTTCTGCTCGCGTCGGAACAGTTGTTCAGTGCCTTGAAAGTCGTCGGCGCGCTGTACCTGTTCTACCTTGCCTGGCAGAGCTGGCAGCAATCGCGTCAGCCTTCCCAAGGCGCTGAAGTGCCTCAGGCTGCGCCGGTCCCACGCTTTCGTGCGCTGTTCGGCCGCGCCTTCGTATTGGGCGCCAGCAATCCTAAAGACATCCTGTTCTTCGCCGCCTTCCTGCCGCAGTTTTTGAGCGCCGAACAACCTTTCCTGCCGCAACTGCTGGTGATGATCGCGACATGGACCGTGCTGGACCTGCTGTGCAAGCTGGCCTACGGCCTCGGTGCCCATGGCGCGGCGCGCTACTTGCGCAGCGGCAAGGGTCAGAGTTGGTTCAACCGAATCAGCGCCGGCCTGTTCAGTGGTGCGGGAGCGGCTTCGTTGCTCAGCGGTCATTGAGGCGTCACCTGCCGATCGGCACACAACTTGCTCGGTTCCAGCACCTAGACGCTGGAACCGAACATGCTCCACTCCCACCTCACCACCCTCAACGCCGTTTCGCTGGTGCTCAACACCTTCAAGGCCGAAGGCTTGTCCAGCGAGGAGCTGTTGGCCGGCAGCGGCATCAGCGCCGCTGATTTGGCCCGGGCCGACACACGCATTACCACCAATCAAGAGATGCAGGTCTGCGCCAACGCGGTCGCCCTCAAGCGCGATATCGGCCTGGAGCTGGGCCAGCGGATGCACGTTTCGTCCTACGGGATGCTTGGTTATGCCTTGCTCACCAGTGCCACCTTCGGTGACGCCTTGCGGCTGGCGTTGCGCTATCCGGCGCTATTGGGAACACTTTTCGAGCTGAGCCTTGAAGACGACAGTGAACGTGTCTGGTTCGTCGCCGCCGATTACCGGGAGAACCCGGCACTGGCGGTGTTCAATGCCGAGTTCTGTCTGGTGTCGCTGAAAGTCATCTGCGATGACCTGCTGGGGCATCCGCTGCCGCTGTTGGGCGCGCGCTTCGAACACGCGGCGCCTGACTATGAGTCGACCTACGCCGAACACTTCAACTGCCCCCTGCACTTCGAGGCGCGGGACAACGCATTCGCCTTCGAACGCCGCTGGCTCGATCAACCGTTGCCGCTGGCGGACGTGATCACTCACCAGGCCATGGCCGAACGCTGCCGCAAGCAGAACACTGAATTCACCGGGCGTCAGGCGTGGCTGGGACGGATCCGCCAATTGCTCAGGGCTCAACTGAACGCCGCACCGGGGCTCGAAGGCCTGGCAGAGCAAATGAATTGCTCGGCACGAACCTTGCGTCGGCACCTCAAGGATTCGGGTTGCAGCTATCAGGAGTTGCTGGACGAACTGCGGTTTGAGCAAGCCAAGCAGATGCTGTGCGAGGAGCAGATGCCGATCTACCGGATCGCCGAGGCCTTGGGTTTCAGCGAGACCGCCAGTTTCCGTCATGCGTTTGTGCGCTGGAGCGGCGTAGCGCCGAGCCAGTTCAGGCCCTGAGTCATGCGCTATCGGGGCTGCCGTCTTCGCCGGAACAGTAAAAAGGCAAATTGCAGACACAAAAAACCCCGGTCTTTCGACCAGGGTCTTTGCTATCGACTCGAAGTAGCCAGCGGCTTTCTTCGTAGCTCCAAGGCGTTCAGTGGGCCTTGAGGCTGATATGGCGCAGCGGACGGGACTCGAACCCGCGACCCCCGGCGTGACAGGCCGGTATTCTAACCGACTGAACTACCGCTGCGTATCGCTTTGGACTTGCGTCCAAGTAACTCGTTTGACTGAAAGCTTCGGTGCTTTTCAATCGCGAACCGAAAAAATCCGATTCGTAAAATATGGCGCAGCGGACGGGACTCGAACCCGCGACCCCCGGCGTGACAGGCCGGTATTCTAACCGACTGAACTACCGCTGCGCGTCGGTGGAGGCTTTTAAAAGCTTCCATCTTGCTTTCGCAAGACTCTCGGAAGTGGTGGGTGATGACGGGATCGAACCGCCGACATTCTGCTTGTAAGGCAGACGCTCTCCCAGCTGAGCTAATCACCCGTTTGCATCTCCGAGGCCGCGAAATTTACGCAGGTAGCGAACCTAAGTCAATAGCAGGATTGAAGTTTTTCTGAAAAAGACAAAATTCTTTCAATCAGTACCGCATCGGCTGCTTTCGCGAGCAGCCCAACTCCCACATTAAAAACACCATCCACTGTGGGAGCGAGCCTGCTCGCGATGCCCCCCGGCACATTCAACATCCATGCTGGACATTGGATTCGGATTATTCGCTGTAAATCATCTTCTTGGTCATGCCGCCATCCACCACAAACTCCTGGCCCGTAACGAACCCGGCGTTCTTCGACAGCAACCAGGCAACCATCGCCGCGACATCCTCAACGGTCCCTACCCTGCCCGCTGGATGCTGGGCATGGTCGGCATCGGTCAGGGGCTCGGCACGCCGCACTGATGGGTCTCGTGTATCGATCCAGCCAGGGCTGACCGCATTCACGCGGATTTCCGGACCCAGGCTGATGGCCAACGCGTGAGTCAGGGCCAGCAACCCGCCCTTGCTCGCCGCATAGGCCTCGGTGTCGGGCTCTGACTGCCCGGCGCGGGTCGACGCCAGGTTGACGATCGCCCCGCTGTGAGCACGCAGGTAGGGGGCGCAGTGCTTGGCCAACAGCATCGGCCCACTGAGATTGACCGCCAGCACCCGATTCCAGTACGCCAGGTCGAGACTTTCCAGAGTGATGTTATGCGGATCGGCCACTGCCGCGTTGCACACCAGTGCATCCAGGCGCCCGAACTGCCCCAGCACCTCGGCAACGCCCAGCGCCACCTGCCCTTCATTCGCGACATCCATGGCGATGAACCAGGCGTTGTCGCCCAGCACCTTCGCCACTTTCGAGCCGCGCACCCGGTCCAGGTCCGTCAGCACCACCTGCCAGCCTTCGCTGATCAGCCAGGCCGCAATGCCCAGACCGATGCCCCGCGCAGCACCGGTCACCAGTGCGACGCGGCCATTGGTGCCGGTACTCGACGTGGACAACTCGATCACAAGGCAGCCAACCCACGCGCCAGATCGGCTTGCAGGTCTGCCGCGTCTTCCAGACCGACCGCAATGCGGATCAGGCTGTCACGAATACCCGCCGCTTCGCGCTCTTGCGGCGTCAGTCGGCCGTGAGAGGTAGTGCTCGGGTGCGTGATGGTGGTCTTGGTGTCGCCGAGGTTGGCAGTGATCGAAATCAGACGCGTTGCATCAATAAAGCGCCAGGCGCCCTCTTTGCCGCCCTTGACCTCGAAACTCACGACCGCACCGAAACCTTTCTGTTGACGCTGGGCCAGCTCATGCTGCGGATGGCTCTTGAGGCCGGCGTAATGAACCTTCTCGATGCCGTCCTGCTGTTCCAGCCATTCGGCCAGTTGCTGGGCGTTGGCGCAATGCGCCTTCATCCGCAGGCCGAGGGTTTCGAGGCCCTTGAGGAAGATCCAGGCGTTAAACGGGCTCAGGGTTGGCCCGGCGGTACGCAGAAAACCAACCACTTCTTTCATGTGCTCGCTGCGACCGGCCACTACACCGCCCATGCAACGCCCCTGGCCGTCGATGAACTTGGTGGCCGAGTGCACGACGATGTCCGCGCCCAGGTTCAGGGGCTGCTGCAATGCAGGCGTGCAGAAGCAGTTGTCGACGACCAGCATCGCGCCTTTGGCATGAGCGATTTCCGACAACGCAGTGATGTCCACCAGCTCGGCCAATGGATTGGACGGCGATTCGACGAACAGCAACTTGGTGTTGGCCTTGATGGCCGCGTCCCAGCCGGACAAGTCCGCCAGAGGCACGTAGTCGACTTGGACGCCGAAACGCTTGAAGTACTTCTCGAACAGGCTGATGGTCGAGCCAAACACACTGCGCGACACCAGCACATGGTCACCGGCGCTGCACAGGCTCATTACCACGGCCATGATGGCCGCCATGCCAGTGGCGGTGGCCACGGCCTGTTCGGCGCTTTCCAGCGCCGCAATGCGCTCTTCAAACGCGCGCACGGTCGGGTTGGTGTAGCGCGAGTAAACGTTGCCCGGGACTTCCCCGGCAAAGCGCGCAGCCGCATCAGCAGCGGTACGGAATACATAGCTGGAAGTGAAGAACATCGGATCACCGTGTTCGCCTTCCGGCGTGCGGTGCTGACCGGCGCGTACGGCCAGGGTATCGAACGCTACGCCTTCGAGGTCGCTGTCCAACCGACCGGCATCCCAATCCTGACTCATGCTGTCACTCCTTGCCTTGCTCGTTTTTTAGTAGATACAAAACCGGCCCCTCAGGGCCGGTAGTTACTCAGTTGTTATACAGATCAATGATCGCGCTGACTGCCTGCGTCTTGACCTTGGAGGCATCGTTACGTGCCTGCTCGATCTTGTTCAGGTAAGCCTCATCGACGTCGCCGGTGACGTACTGGCCGTCGAACACCGCGCAGTCGAACTTGTCGATCTTGATCTTGCCGCCACCGACCGCTTCGATCAAGTCAGGCAGGTCCTGATAGATCAACCAGTCGGCGCCGATCAGATCCGCCACGTCCTGGGTCGAACGGTTGTGGGCGATCAGCTCGTGAGCACTAGGCATGTCGATGCCGTAGACGTTCGGGTAGCGAACGGCCGGTGCTGCGGAGCAGAAGTAAACGTTTTTGGCGCCGGCTTCACGGGCCATCTGGATGATCTGCTTGCACGTCGTGCCGCGAACGATGGAGTCGTCCACCAGCATGACGTTCTTGCCGCGGAATTCCAGTTCGATGGCGTTGAGTTTCTGGCGTACGGATTTTTTCCGTGCTGCCTGGCCCGGCATGATGAAGGTGCGGCCGATGTAGCGGTTCTTCACGAAGCCTTCGCGGAACTTGACGCCCAGGTGGTTCGCCAGCTCCAGGGCCGCGGTGCGGCTGGTGTCCGGAATCGGGATGACCACGTCGATGTCGTGATCCGGACGCTCGCGCAGGATCTTCTCGGCCAGCTTCTCACCCATGCGCAGACGGGCCTTGTAGACCGACACGCCGTCGATGATCGAGTCTGGACGCGCCAGGTAGACGTGCTCGAAGATGCACGGGGTCAGGGACGGGTTGGTCGCGCACTGACGGGTATGCAGCTTGCCGTCTTCAGTGATGTAGACCGCTTCGCCCGGCGCCAGGTCGCGGATCAGGGTGAAACCGAGCACGTCCAGGGACACGCTTTCGGAGGCGATCATGTATTCGACGCCTTCGTCGGTGTGACGCTGGCCGAACACGATCGGGCGGATGCCGTGCGGATCGCGGAAGCCGACGATGCCGTAGCCGGTCACCATCGCCACGACGGCGTAACCACCGACGCAACGGTTGTGCACGTCAGTGACGGCCGCGAAGACATCTTCTTCGGTAGGTTGCAACTTGCCGCGCTGGGCCAGTTCGTGCGCGAACACGTTGAGCAGCACTTCCGAATCGGAGTTGGTGTTGACGTGGCGCAGGTCAGATTCGTAAATCTCCTTGGCCAGCTGTTCAACGTTGGTCAGGTTGCCGTTATGCGCCAGGGTGATGCCGTAAGGCGAGTTGACGTAAAACGGTTGAGCTTCGGCCGAGGTCGAGCTGCCCGCGGTCGGATAACGCACATGGCCAATGCCCATGTGCCCGACCAGGCGCTGCATGTGACGCTGATGGAACACGTCACGCACCAGACCATTGTCCTTGCGCAGGAATAACCGGCCATCATGGCTGGTGACAATACCGGCAGCGTCCTGGCCGCGGTGCTGGAGGACGGTTAGCGCGTCATACAGCGCCTGATTGACGTTCGACTTACCGACGATACCGACGATGCCACACATGCGACGCAACCCCTACTTAATGGATCTGAACTGAACACAACTCACTGAGGCGTTTTGGCCGTCGGCAAGAGGTGCTCCTTGAACGGTATCTCAACGGGTACGCTGATACCGCTGGCAAGCCACTGACTGCTCCACCCGAGGATCAGGTTTTTGGACCAGTCTGCGACCAATAGAAATTTTGGCACGAGCTGTGACTGTTGCCACCACCCGTCCTGCTGTACCGGCCCCAGGCTTAACAGCCCGACCGCCACGACCACCAGCAACACGCCACGCGCGGCGCCGAAGGCCATGCCGAGGAATCGATCGGTCCCGGATAGCCCGGTGACGCGTACCAACTCGCCGATAAGATAATTGATCATTGCGCCCACGATTAAGGTGGCGACAAACATGATGGCACAGCCCGCGATCACGCGAGCCGATGGCGTTTCGATGTATCCGGCGAGGTACTCGGACAATGAACCACCGAACATCCAGGCGACGACTCCTGCGATGATCCAGGTCACCAGCGATAGTGCTTCCTTGACGAAGCCGCGGCTCAAACTGATCAATGCGGAGATGGCGACGATTGCAACGATCGCCCAGTCAACCCAGGTAAATGGCACAGTGCAGCCTACAGACGGATAAGGCGGCGCATTTTAGCAGAGCCCATGCTTATCGGTAAGCTGCGATTGTCAGTGCTTTTCAAATCGGGTCGATAGTTTTCAACCGCGCTCAGGCTGGAAGCGCACCACAAACCCTTTGAGGTTCTGTTGGCGGCTCAGCAAGTCACGCAGACGGTCGGCCTCAGCCCGCTCGATCAGCGGTCCGACAAACACCCGGTTCTTGCCATCGGCGGTGCGGATATAGGCATTGTAACCCTGGCTGCGCAGGGTTTTCTGCAAGCTTTCGGCACTGGCACGACTGGAAAGACTGGCAAGCTGCACCGACCAACTGACCGACAGGCCATTGGCATCGATGCGGCTTTGCGTGGTGTCCGGCTTGCCCGGTGCGGCAGCTATCGGCTGAGACGGCGCCGCAGCAGGCTTGGCGGCCAATGCCGGCGCCGGGGCTGGAGCGGCCGGCTTGGCAACAGGCACAGGCGCGACCGGCGCAACGGACGCAACCGGTTTCGGCGGCGCTTCCTGCTGTGCAATTTCATCGTCGCTCGGCACCGGCTCTTGCGGCAACGCTTGCGGCTCAGGCACGACCACCGGCTCGACCTGCACCTGCGGCACGGAAGGCGCTTGAGGCGCAGCCGGAGCTTCGACCGTCACCTGACGCTGCTCGTCCTGACGGGAAAACAGCATCGGCAGGAAAATCACCGCCAGCGCCACCAGAACCAGGGCGCCAACCATGCGCTGTTTGTATGCCTTATCCAGCAATGCCATTTGCCGCTTCCTCCGTGGAGCGCCGGTCAAGCCATTCTAGGGCCTCGGCGACACAATAAAATGATCCGAACAACAGAATCTCGTCGTCACTTGTCGCCAGCGCACTTTGCCCTTCCAGGGCGGCCGCCACGCTGTCATAGGACGTTACCGATGCCCCAAGCGCCTGCAATGCCGCCTGCAAATCAGCAACCGGACGCGCGCGAGGCGAATCCAGTGGCGCGACGGCCCAGTGCTGGACACTGGCACTCAATTCGCCGACTACACCGTCCAGATCCTTGTCCGCCAGCAACCCGAACACTGCCAGACGCTTGCCGACAGGAGGTCGACTGGCCAGACGGCGGGCCAGATACTCCGCTGCATGCGGGTTATGCCCCACATCCAGCAACAGATTAAGACGCTTGCCCTGCCAGGTGTACTGACGGCGATCAAGACGGCCGACGACTCGAGTCGATTTCAGCGCATCAATTATCTGGGCTTCATCCCACGGTAAACCGAGCAACAGATAAGCCTGCAGCGCCAGCGCCGCGTTCTCCATCGGCAGATCGAGCAACGGCAGATCGCGCAACTCGACCATACGCCCCTGAGCGTCCAGGCCGCGCCACTGCCAATTAGTATCTGTTACGCCGAGATCGAAGTCGCGCCCCCGCAGGAAAAACGGGCAAGCCAGCTCACGCGCTTTATCCAGCAGAGGTTGCGGAGGATTCAGGTCACCGCAAAGCGCAGGTGCGCCCTGGCGGAAGATGCCGGCCTTTTCGTATGCCACGGACTCACGGGTATTGCCCAGGTAATCCGCGTGATCGACGCCGATGCTGGTCACCAGCGCCATGTCGGCATCCACCACGTTGACCGTATCCAGACGCCCGCCCAACCCGACTTCCAGCACCACAGCATCAAGACCGGCCTGTTGAAACAGCCAGAACGCCGCCAGCGTGCCCATTTCGAAGTACGTCAGGGACGTGTCGCCACGGCCCGCCTCAACCGCGGCAAAGGCCTGGCACAGCTCGGCGTCAGTGGCTTCGACGCCGTTGACCTGCACCCGCTCGTTGTAACGCAGCAG
Source organism: Pseudomonas sp. PB120 (assembly GCF_009761815.1). Lineage (GTDB taxonomy): Bacteria > Pseudomonadota > Gammaproteobacteria > Pseudomonadales > Pseudomonadaceae > Aquipseudomonas. Next base: position 26,066 of record NZ_RWIN01000053.1, on the reverse strand, counting down.
GTGCGGAGAATTATAGACACCGACGCTCAGGCCCTGCGCCCGCAGCAATGAAGCCACGAATGCACAGGTAGACCCCTTGCCGTTGGTGCCGGTGACCGTGATCACCCGAGGCGCCGGCTGGCCCAGTCCCATGCGGGACGCTACCTGTTGCGAGCGCTCCAGCCCCATATCGATGGCCGAAGGGTGCAACTGCTCAAGGTAGGCGAGCCACTCGCCAAGGGTACGTTGGGTCATAGGTTGGCAGGTACCGGTGGAACCACGATCGGCTCAATGGGGGCGGCGACGAATTTAGGCGTCGGCAGACCCATCATCTGTGCCAACAGGTTGCCCAGGCGCGGACGCAGTTCCTGACGGTGAACGATCATGTCGATGGCGCCGTGCTCCAGCAGGAACTCGCTGCGCTGGAAGCCTTCCGGCAGTTTTTCGCGCACGGTTTGCTCGATCACGCGCGGACCGGCAAAACCGATCAGGGCTTTCGGCTCACCGACGATCACGTCACCCAGCATGGCCAGACTCGCGGAAACGCCACCGTAGACCGGGTCGGTCAGCACGGAAATGAACGGAATGCCTTCTTCACGCAGACGCGCCAGCACCGCGGAGGTCTTGGCCATTTGCATCAGGGAAATCAGGGCTTCCTGCATCCGCGCGCCACCGGAGGCGGCGAAGCAGATCATCGGGCATTTGTTTTCCAGCGCATAATTGGCGGCGCGCACGAAGCGCTCGCCAACGATGGCGCCCATCGAACCGCCCATGAAAGAGAATTCAAACGCCGAAACCACGACCGGCATGCCCAGCAGGGTGCCGCTCATCGAGACCAGTGCGTCTTTTTCGCCGGTCTGCTTCTGTGCAGCGGTCAGGCGGTCCTTGTACTTCTTGCCGTCACGGAATTTCAGGCGGTCGACCGGCTCCAGGTCCGCACCCAGTTCGGCACGGCCTTCCGCGTCGAGGAAGATGTCGATACGGGCGCGGGCGCCAATACGCATGTGGTGGTTGCACTTGGGGCAAACATCCAGGGTCTTTTCCAGCTCCGGACGATACAGCACAGCCTCGCAAGACGGGCATTTGTGCCACAGACCTTCAGGCACCGAGCTCTTCTTGACCTCGGAACGCATGATCGAAGGGATCAGTTTGTCTACTAACCAGTTGCTCATGCTTTCTTTCTCCAGTACCGGCGGCCCGAACGCTCTGGTTCGCAGCCCCGCGTATGCCCTTGAGCTAAATTCATATGTGCGGCGATGATTGGCGGGTTGCCGGATCAGCTAAACGTGACCTGCGTACACCCCAAAAACCCTCAGCCATGCCTGTGGACGGCGGCAGTGTGCCAGCCGTCACATCAACCGCGTACTGCGTTGATGAATGCCTGAATTTTTGCGTGATCCTTGATGCCCTTGCTCGCCTCTACCCCGCCGCTAACATCCACGGCGTAAGGTCGAACCCTGGCAATCGCCTCGGCGACGTTATCCGGGGTCAATCCACCCGCCAGGATAATCGGCTTGCTTAAACCTTGCGGTATCAGAGACCAGTCGAATGCTTCTCCGGTTCCCCCGGGAATGCCCTCAACGTATGCGTCGAGCAGGATACCGCTGGCACTCGGAAACGCATCGCATGCCGCCGCGATGTCATCACCGGCCTTGACCCGCAGTGCCTTGATATACGGCCGGTGCCAGCCTTCGCAGTCGGCAGCGGTTTCGTCGCCATGGAACTGCAACAGGTCCAGCGGCACGGCGTCGAGCAACTCGCCCAGCTCACAACGACTGGCATTGACGAACAAACCCACGGTGGTCACGAACGGCGGCAGCGCCTTGATGATCGAGCGCGCCTGCTGAAACGTCACGGCCCGCGGGCTCTTGGCGTAGAACACGAATCCGATGGCATCGGCCCCAGCTTCAACCGCTGCCAACGCATCTTCTATGCGGGTAATCCCGCAAATCTTGCTGCGAACGGCCGACATGTCGATACAACCTCAAGGCAAATCCGGGAAAGTCCCGGATGGTAGCAAATGCGTTCGAGGGCGTCAGCCGTCAAGTTCGGTGAAACCCGTCAGGAAATGTGGACCGATGTAACGCTCGGGCAATTCGAACTCGTCGCGGTACTCGACTTGCACCAGATACAGCCCAAACGGATGCGCCGTAACCCCTCCCGAACGGCGAATACGACTTTCGAGCACTTCTTTCATCCACTCCACCGGGCGCTCGCCGGCACCGATGGTCATCAGCACGCCAGCGATGTTGCGCACCATATGGTGCAGGAACGCGCTGGCACGGATGTCCAGCACGATCATCTTGCCGTGACGCGTGACGCGCAGGTGATGCAGCTCCTTGACCGGCGATTTGGCCTGGCACTGGCCGGCACGGAAAGCGCTGAAGTCGTGGGTACCGACCAGATACTGCGCGGCTTCGGCCATGCGCTCGACGTCCAGCGGGCGGTGGTTCCAGGTGATTTCTTCGTTCAGGTGCGCCGGACGGATCTGATCGTTGTAGATCACGTAGCGATAACGCCTGGCGATGGCCTTGAACCGCGCATGAAAATGCGATGGCATGACCTTGGCCCAGCTGACGCTGACGTCGTGGGGCAAATTGATGTTCGCGCCCATGACCCAGGCTTTCATCGACCGCTCGACCTGTGTGTCGAAATGCACCACTTGTCCGCAGGCATGCACGCCCGCGTCGGTGCGTCCGGCGCAGAGCAGCGACACCGGCGAGTCGGCGACCTTGGACAACGCATTTTCCAGGGTTTCCTGCACCGTGAGCACACCGGAGGCCTGGCGCTGCCAGCCGCGATAGCGCGAGCCTTTGTATTCAACGCCCAAGGCGATCCGGTAAAAGCCGTCGGCTGCCATTTCGGCGGCCGGGTTATCTATGTTTGCCAAGGAGGGACAGCCTGCTGATGTACGCAAAGGCGGGCATTATAAGGCTGTCGGGCGGGGATGCCAGTGAGATCTCTACCGGTTGTTCTGGCCTCATCGCGAGCAGGCTCGCTCCCACAAGGATTTTGTAAACACTGGAGATCCCTGTGGGAGTGAGCCTGCTCGCGATAGCATTCCAGAAAATGCCATCGCACCCCGATAAAACAAAAACGGCAGCCTCAATGGGCTGCCGCTCTGTTTACAGCGCGTCGATCACTCAAACCAGACGCGAAAGCATCTCCCGCGCTTCACTCTTCTGACCGTCATCGCCTTCGCTCACCACCTCGTTGAGAATATCCCGAGCGCCATCGTTATCGCCCATGTCGATGTAGGCCTGGGCCAGATCGAGCTTGGTGGCGACTTCGTCAGTGCCGGAGAGGAAATCGAAGTCCGGTTCGTCCGCCGCGGAGGCCATGGCGTCTTCGGCCGTGAAGGTCGGCTCGCCGATGCTGGAGGACAACTTTTCAAGCTCGGCGTTGACGTCATCGAGCTCGGCCGAGAAGGCATCCGGTGCATCCATTTCATCGGCCAGCGACAGATCGAAATCGGCAGGAAGGTCGAGATCGCCCAGCGCCATGTCAGGGACGGCCGGTGTGGCAGGCGCTGGCAAATCCTTGAGGTCGTCATCCAGGTTCAGCAGGAAATCGTCCTCGGCCAAGGTCGCTGGCGAGGCATCGCCACCCAGGTCCATGTCCAGGTCGAAGTCCGACAGGTCATCCAGGTTTTCCTTGATTTCGGTGTGCTGCTGCAACACCGATTCAAAGCTCAAATCGTCTTCCTGCGGGAACTCGTCCAGCTCGACGACCTCTTCGGGTGCCGGCTCCGGCGCAACCACCGCAGGCGACGCGGCTTCCAGGTCATCCAGGCTCAGGTCGAAGGCGCTGTCGAAATCGGCGTCGGGCAATTCCGGCTCCGGCTCTGGCGCCTGCGGTTCGTCCAGCAACAGGTCCTTGACGTATTGCGCATCCAGTTCGGCCGCGATGGCGGCTGCCGCAATACCGCCAGCGGCCACGAGGGCCATGGCCGGGAAGCGGCTTTTCAGCTGTTCGACTTGGGCGAAGTTGTCACCGTTGGCGACCAGTTGGCGCTCCTGGACAACGAACGCATCACGATCGCCCTGCTGACCATAGACTTCCATCAGTTTCAGGCGCAGGTCACTGCGTTGCGGTTCTTGCTTGATGCCGTCTTCCAGCAACGCAGCCGCCTGATTCAGACGACCGGCAGCGATGTGCGATTGAGCCTTGCTCAATACATCGTCATCGCGCTCGCCAGCCGGCGATACCAGTGGTGCAGCGATCGGCGTCGTCATCACTACCGGAGCAACCAAAGGCGCGGGCGCCGGTTTTGGCGCGGGTGCGGGTACGGGAGTCGGCGCGGTCGCGAGCTTCACGCTTGGCGGCGGAACCTCCAGACCTTCGAAGCTGCTTTCCGGCAGATCCTGCTCGACGGAGAACTCCTGCTCCTCAGACAAGGCCCGAGCCATGCGCAGATGCTTCTCGGCTTCTTGCTGGGCCTTGCGACGACGGGCCAGCAACAGCAGCAACAGCAGGAGCACCACTGCACCACCGCCGGCCAGGCCCAGCAGGTACGGATTGGTCAACAAATCGTTGTATTTCTGCTCGTCGGAGGCGACGGGTGCCGGCTCGATCGGGGTCTCGACCGGAGCTGGCGTTGCCTCCGGTGCAGTGACCACTGGCGCTGGAGCGACCGGCGCCACTTCAGCCGGCGCGGCTGCGGGGTTGGGCACCAGCTCGGCGGAAATCGGCGCAGCAGGCGCTGCGGGCTCAGCGGCCGCAGCAGGCGCAGCAGGCGCAGCAGGTGCGGTAGCGCTCCCTTCTGCCTGCATCTTGGCCAATTGATTGTTCTTCAGTTCGATCAAGCGTTGCAGCTTGTCCATCTGACTTTGCAGATCGGTGATGCGGCTTTTCAGTTCGGCATTGCCACGACGCGTGCTGTCGAGGCTTTCCTGAGTGATGGCCAGTTTGTTGCTGAGGTTCTTGGCGTCGCCCGCAGCACCCTTGCCACGATTCTTGCCAGTCTCCGCAGAGACCAGGCTCAGTTTGTCCTTGGCAGCCTGCGACGAAGGGCCTTCAGCGCGAGCACGCTTGGTAGCGTCCAGCTGTTGCTGCCCGTTGGCGGGCTTCGCAACATAGCGACGCCCCTGACGCCATGCGGTGTTCTGCGCGGCGACCTCAGCGATGGCTTTGGGTTGCGGCAGGCTGGTGCTCTGGGTTTGATCCGGCAGACGCAGCACCTGACCGGTTTTCAGCCGGTTGATGTTGCCATCGATGAAGGCATCCGGGTTCAGCGCCTGAATCGCCAGCATGGTTTGTTGGACCGACCCACCATTGCGTGCCTTGGCGGCGATTTCCCACAGGGTATCGCGTGGCGTCGTGGTGTATTGGGTCGGTTTGGTCGCACCGGTGACCGGCGCGGTGACGGTTTGAGTCGGCGCAGGTTGCGCGGCCGCATCAACGGTTTGCGGCGAGAATTTGGACGGATCGAGCAGCACGCTGTAATCGCGCAGCAGGCGACCGTTGGGCCACATCACCTGAACCAGGAATTTCACCATCGGCTCGGAGAGTGGTTTGCTGGACGTCACGCGCAGGATGCTTTTGCCGCTGGCGTTGAGCACCGGCGTGAACGTCAGGTCGTTGAGAAACGCCTGGCGGTCGACACCGGCCTTGGCGAAATCGTCGGGCGACGCGAGGCTCGGCACCACTTCGGCAGCGGTGAGGTCCTTGACGTCGAGCAACTCGATTTCGGCCACCAGAGGCTGGTTCAGCGTCGATTTCAGGGTCAGCTCCCCGAGCCCGAGTGCATGCGCCATACCGGAGGACAGCGCCGAGGCGGCCGCTATTGCTAACACCAGTTTGCGAACTTGAACCATAGCGTCATCCTTTGTTTGAACATTCCTCGGCCAGCGAGAAGGTGTTAATAGCCGCTGCCGTAAGGCATTGCGCGCGGCGGCGAAGTGTCGTCGCGCGCGATCATTTCATTCGTGCCATGCCAGCCACACGAAGTGGCTCGCCAACAGCCATCCGGCAAAGCTTAGCGCTCGACTAGAACCATTCGACAAATTGTTGCCAAGTATCTTTTACACAAGGTCTTTTATCAACAATTCAGCCACCTGCACAGCGTTGAGCGCCGCGCCTTTGCGTACGTTATCTGACGTCGCCCACAAATTTAGTTCCGACAGGTCGTCGATCCCCCGGCGAACCCGACCGACGTACACCACGTCCTGCCCTACCGCATCACCGACCGCCGTCGGATAATCGCCGGCTTCAACCAGTTCGATACCCGGTGCGTCTTCCAGTGCCGCGTTGACTTTCGCCAGGTCGACTTCGCTCGCGGATTGCAGGGTCACGCTAAAGCTATCGCCAAAAAACACCGGGGCTTGAATGCAAGTCACGGAAATCTTCAAAGAAGGTAGCGCCATGACCTGCCGGAGTTCGCGCACCAGGCGCTTTTCCAGCAGCGTATGACCCTGATCATCGGGCTTGCCGACTTGCGCCAACAGGTTGAACGCCATCTGCCGGTCGAAAAAAGTCGGCTCCAGTGGTCGTACATTGAGTAGCTCCGCGGTTTGGCGGGCCAGTTCGGTGACGGCTTCGCGACCCTGGGCGGAAACGGCCAGGTTGGCGGTCAGGTTGATGCGCTGCAGGTCGAGCAGGCCGAGCAATGGGGCCAGCACCACCGCCAGCGTCGTGGCCGAGGGGCTTGGGCTGCTGACCTGGAAGGGCTTTTTCAGACCAGAAAGGACGTGTGCGTTGGCTTCCGGGACCACTTGCGGCGCCTGATCGGCCGGCAAGGCGCCAGACAAGTCGATCAGCGAGCAACCGGCGGCCGTGGCGCGGGAGGCGAAACTCAGGGTGACCGCCGGGCCTGCGGCGAAAAACACCAGCTGGACTTTGCTGAAATCGAACTCATCGACCTCGCGCACGCGCACGTTTTTGCCGCGAAACGGCACCGAGTGCCCCGCAGACTCGCTGCTGGCCAACAGGTGCAGGCTGCCGACCGGGAAGTCGCGCTCTTCCAGGATCTGCACGAGCGTTTCGCCGACAGTACCGGTGGCGCCGATCACGGCAATATCAAAGGACTGGCTCATGGTTCTACCTCTGGCGAAACGGGGGGAGCGGCACTTTACCGGGTGGGTGGCTTGCAGGCAATTCGGCCAAGGGTTTGCGGTGGATCTGATGGCCTCTTCGCGGGCAAGCCTTGCTCCTACAGGTATTGCGATTGTTCCAAAATCCCGAGAACGACACAAAACCTGTAGGAGCATGGCTTGCCCGCGAAGAGGCCCTTCCTGACGATACAGCCTCCATAAAAAAACCCGCACCTCTTTCAAGGTGCGGGCTTTTTCACAACGTCAATCAATCAACGCTCAAGCAGGATCCGCAGCATGCGACGCAGCGGTTCGGCCGCACCCCACAGCAGCTGGTCGCCAACGGTGAACGCGCCGACGAACTGCGAGCCCATGTTCAGCTTGCGCAGACGGCCCACCGGGATGTTCAGGGTGCCGGTGACCTTGTTCGGGCTCAGCTCCTGAATGCTGGTTTCACGGCTGTTCGGCACCAGCTTGACCCAAGGGTTGTGCTGGCTGATCAGCCCTTCGATATCAGCGATCGGTACGTCTTTGTTCAGCTTGATGGTCAGCGCCTGGCTGTGGCAGCGCATGGCGCCGATGCGCACGCAAATGCCATCGACCGGGATCGGGCTCTTGAAGCGACCGAGGATCTTGTTGGTCTCGGCCTGGGCCTTCCACTCTTCGCGGCTCTGGCCGTTCGGCAGTTCCTTGTCGATCCACGGGATCAGGCTGCCGGCCAACGGTACGCCGAAGTTTTCGGTCGGGTACGCATCGCTGCGCATGGCTTCGGCGACGCGACGGTCGATGTCGAGGATCGCGCTGGCCGGGTCGGCCAGTTGATCGGCGACCGCGGCGTGGGTGGCGCCCATTTGCTTGATCAGCTCACGCATGTTCTGCGCGCCGGCACCGGAGGCCGCCTGATAGGTCATGGCGCTCATCCACTCCACCAGACCCGCTTCGAACAGGCCGCCCAGGCCCATCAGCATCAGGCTGACGGTGCAGTTGCCGCCGATGTAGTTCTTGGTGCCCGCGTCGAGCTGCTGGTCGATGACCTTGCGGTTCACCGGGTCCAGCACGATCACCGCGTCATCCTGCATGCGCAGGCTGGAAGCGGCGTCGATCCAGTAACCCTGCCAGCCGGCTTCGCGCAGCTTGGGGAAGACTTCGCTGGTGTAGTCGCCACCCTGGCAGGTCAGAATCACGTCGAGGGTTTTCAGCTCTTCAATGCTGTAAGCGTCCTTGAGCGGAGCAATGTCCTTGCCCACGGACGGCCCTTGGCCACCGACATTCGAAGTGGTGAAAAACACCGGCTCAATAAGATCGAAATCCTGCTCTTCCAGCATCCGCTGCATGAGCACGGAACCGACCATACCGCGCCAACCGATCAGACCTACACGTTTCATCGCAACTACACCTTCTTTAAAAAGTGGGCCGCTGCTTTCGAAGTTGAAAGTGGCAGCGGGCCCGAGAGATTACAGATTCCGCAGCGCGGCGACTACTGCGTCACCCATTTCCTGCGTACCGACTTTAGTGCAACCGGCCGACCAGATGTCGCCGGTGCGCAGGCCTTGATCCAGCACCAGGCTCACGGCTTTCTCGATCGCATTCGCTGCATCCTGCAGATTGAAGCTGTAACGCAACATCATCGACACCGACAAAATGGTCGCCAGCGGGTTGGCAATGCCTTTGCCTGCGATGTCCGGCGCCGAACCGTGGCACGGCTCGTACATGCCTTTGTTGTTGGTATCCAGGGACGCCGACGGCAGCATGCCGATGGAACCGGTGAGCATCGACGCCTGGTCGGAAAGAATGTCACCAAACATGTTGTCGGTCACGATCACGTCGAATTGTTTCGGCGCGCGCACCAGCTGCATGGCAGCGTTGTCGACGTACATGTGGCTCAGTTCGACTTGCGGGTAATCCTTGGCCACTTCCTCGACGATTTCACGCCACAGCTGGCTGGACGCCAGGACGTTGGCCTTGTCCACCGAGCACAGCTTCTTGCCGCGCACCATGGCCATGTCGAAGCCGACACGAGCGATGCGACGGATTTCGCTTTCGCTGTACGGCAGGGTGTCGTAGGACTGACGCTCGCCGTTTTCCAGGGTGCGGGTGCCGCGTGGCGCGCCGAAGTAGATGCCGCCGGTCAGTTCGCGAACGATCAGGATGTCCAGGCCGGCAACGATTTCCGGTTTCAGGCTCGACGCCTCGGCCAGTTGCGGGTACAGGATCGCCGGGCGCAGGTTGCCGAACAGGCCCAGTTGCGCACGAATTTTCAGCAGGCCGCGCTCAGGGCGGATGTCACGTTCGATGGCGTCCCATTTCGGGCCGCCCACGGCGCCCAGCAACACGGCGTCGGCGTTGCGGGCGCGCTCCAGGGTTTCGTCGGCCAGCGGCACGCCGTGCTTGTCGATGGCCGCGCCGCCGATCACGTCGTGGCTCAGCTCGAAGCCCAGGCTGTACTTGTCGCTGGCCAGTTCCAGCACCTTGACCGCTTCGGCCATGATTTCCGGACCAATACCGTCGCCTGGGAGAATCAGAATCTGCTTGCTCATGCTTTCCTCATGTCATCAGTCGGTGCGCCCTTGGGCACGCCCGGAAAAAGTCTAGTGTTCGGGGCTCACTTTTCGGCGAACAGCACCAGCACATCGGTACTGAACGAACCATCAGCCTCAATCTCAAAATATTCGCGTACTTCGTTGCCCATCGATTGCTGCAACTCACGGATCGCCGCGCGCATCACTTCAGGCGTGCGCATGCGCTCGACCCAGGAGGTGTACTCCAGACGCAGCCGTTGACGCGTGGTGCTACGGGTGTGCAACCCCGCTTCGCTGACCTGGCGCAACCACTCGCCGGCGGAATAATCGCGCACATGGCTCGTGTCGCGCAGCACTTCGACGCTTTGCAGGTAAGTGTCGAACAACGGGCTGCCCGGTGACAACACATCGATGAACGCCGCCACGCCGCCCGGCTTCAGCACCCGGCGAACTTCGCGCAGGGCCAGGCCCAGGTCACTCCAATGGTGCGCCGAATAACGGCTGAACACGAAGTCGAACTCACCGTCGGCGAACGGCAGGCGCTCGGCGGCACCGTTGACCGTGGCAACGTTACTCAAGCCACGATCGACCGCCGCAGCGGCCACCACGTCGAGCATTTGCTGCGACAGGTCGTAGGCCACCACTTCTTTCACCAGCGATGCCACCTGAAAGCTCACATGACCGGCGCCGCAGCCCAGGTCCAGCACCCGCGCACCGCCCTGCCCGGCCAGCTCAGCCTGTAGCAGCGCGAATTCGGTGCCTTGAGCGTGGACAGCGCTGCTCAGATAGGCCGCGGCCTGTTCACCGAATTGCTTTTGGACTACCTGGCTGTGTTGGGCGGTGCTGGTCATGGGGACTTCCTTTTTGGGGTGAGCCTTGGGGTGTCTCTACTGCCGCCATCGCTAGCAGGCTAGCTCCCACATTGGATTTATGGCGTACACAAATCCCTGTGGGAGCTAGCCTGCTAGCGATGAGGCCGGAGTGGCCTACATCAATTTCCGATCAATTACGCGTCGCGAAACAACCAAGGCTGGCTCGCACGATGCTTGGCTTCAAACGTCGCAATCGCTTCGTGGTCCTGCAAGGTCAGGCCGATGTCATCCAGGCCGTTGAGCAGGCAATGCTTGCGGAACGCATCGATTTCGAAGCTCAACACCTTGCCATCCGGACGGGTCACGGTCTGGGCTTGCAGATCGACCTGCAACTGGTAGCCAGGATTCGCTTCAACTTGCTGGAAAAGCTCGTCCACTTCAGCGTCGCTCAAGATGATCGGCAGCAAGCCGTTCTTGAAACTGTTGTTGAAGAAGATGTCGGCGTAGCTCGGCGCGATGATGCTGCGGAAACCGTATTCTTCCAGCGCCCATGGCGCGTGTTCACGGCTGGAGCCGCAACCGAAGTTTTCGCGGGCCAGCAACACGCTGGCGCCTTGATAGCGCTCGGCGTTGAGGACGAAGTCCTTGTTCAGCGGGCGCTTGGAGTTGTCCTGATACGGCTGCCCCACATCCAGGTAGCGCCACTCATCGAACAGGTTCGGGCCGAAACCCGTGCGCTTGATCGACTTCAAGAATTGCTTCGGGATGATCTGGTCGGTGTCGACGTTGGCACGATCCAAAGGCGCGACAAGACCAGTGTGCTGGGTAAAAGCTTTCATGCTGCGCTCCTTTAGATCAATTCACGGACGTCGACGAAACGACCGTTTACAGCAGCGGCGGCGGCCATGGCCGGGCTCACGAGGTGGGTACGACCACCGGCGCCCTGACGGCCTTCGAAGTTACGGTTGGAGGTCGATGCGCAATGCTCACCGGATTCCAAACGGTCCGGGTTCATCGCCAGGCACATCGAGCAGCCCGGCTCGCGCCATTCGAAACCAGCCTCGAGGAAAATCTTGTCCAGGCCTTCCGATTCAGCCTGAGCCTTCACCAGGCCCGAGCCCGGTACCACAATGGCCTGCTTGATGGTCGATGCCACTTTGCGGCCCTTGGCGATCACCGCAGCAGCGCGCAGGTCTTCGATCCGCGAGTTGGTGCAGGAACCGATGAACACGCGGTCCAGCTGAATGTCGGTGATCGCCTGATTGGCGGTCAAACCCATGTACTTCAAGGCGCGCTCGATGGAACCGCGCTTGACCAGGTCCGTTTCCTTCGCAGGGTCCGGCACGTTTTGATCAACGGCCAACACCATTTCGGGCGAAGTACCCCAGCTGACTTGCGGCTTGATCTGCGTCGCGTCCAGCTCGACCACGGTATCGAATACCGCATCGGTGTCGGACACCAGGTCTTTCCAGGCCTCGACAGCCAAGTCCCATTCCGCGCCTTTCGGAGCGAATGGACGACCCTTCACGTAGGCCACGGTTTTTTCGTCAGCCGCCACCAGACCCACGCGAGCGCCGGCCTCAATGGACATGTTGCAGATGGTCATGCGGCCTTCAACGGACAGATCGCGAATCGCGCTGCCGGCAAACTCGATGGCATGGCCGTTACCGCCGGCGGTGCCGATCTTGCCGATCACCGCGAGGACGATGTCCTTGGCGGTCACGCCGAACGGCAATTGGCCTTCGACCAACACCAGCATATTCTTCATTTTCTTGGCGACGAGGCACTGGGTGGCGAGCACGTGCTCGACCTCGGAAGTGCCGATGCCATGAGCCAGGGCGCCGAATGCGCCATGAGTCGAGGTGTGGGAGTCGCCGCAAACCACGGTCATGCCCGGCAAGGTTGCACCCTGCTCCGGGCCGATGACGTGAACGATGCCCTGGCGGACGTCATTCATCTTGAATTCGACTATGCCGTATTCGTCGCAGTTGTCGTCGAGGGTCTGAACCTGCAAACGCGAGACCTGGTCGACAATGGCTTCGATGCCGCCCTTGCGCTCCGGGGTGGTCGGTACGTTGTGGTCCGGGGTCGCGATGTTGGCATCGATGCGCCAAGGCTTGCGCCCGGCCAGACGCAGGCCTTCAAAGGCTTGCGGCGAGGTCACTTCGTGAATGATGTGACGGTCGATGTAGATCAGCGCAGAACCATCGTCGCGCTGCTTGACCAAATGCGAATCCCAGAGCTTGTCGTAGAGCGTTTTGCCGGCCATCAGACGGTTTCCTCATCAGCTTGTTTCTATGCCCCGGGCTTTGAACAGTTCAATAACCCCTTGGCTTGTGAGGTCGATCCTATGGGGTTACATTAAATAACTCAAATTCATATTTTTTATGCTTTGGATAACCAACTGGAATACTTGAATGGACCTGGCCAACCTTAATGCCTTTATTGCCATTGCCGAGACCGGAAGCTTCTCTGGCGCGGGCGAACGGCTGCACCTGACGCAACCGGCGATCAGCAAACGCATCGCCGGGCTGGAGCAGCAGTTGAAGGTGCGCCTGTTTGACCGACTGGGCCGCGAAGTCGGCCTGACCGAGGCCGGCCGCGCCCTGCTGCCACGGGCCTATCAGATTCTGAATGTGCTGGACGACACCCGCCGCGCCCTGACCAACCTCACTGGCGAAGTGACGGGCCGCCTGACCCTGGCCACCAGTCACCACATCGGCCTGCACCGTTTGCCACCTCTATTGCGGGAATTCACCCGCCGCTACCCACAGGTTGCGCTGGATATTCAGTTCCTCGATTCGGAAGTGGCCTACGAAGAAATCCTCCATGGCCGGGCGGAACTGGCGGTCATCACCCTGGCGCCCGAGCCCCACACGCTGGTCGCGGCCACGCCGGTGTGGGATGACCCGCTGGATTTCGTGGTTGCCCCGGAACATTCTCTGATCAGCAACGGGGCCGTCAGCCTGGCGGATATCGCCCTGCACCCGGCTGTTTTCCCCGGCGGCAACACCTTTACCCATCACATCGTCCAGCGCCTGTTCGAAGCCCAGGGCCTGACACCGAACATCGCCATGAGCACCAACTATCTGGAAACCATCAAGATGATGGTTTCGATTGGCCTGGCCTGGAGTGTGTTGCCACGCACAATGCTTGATGATCAAGTTGCACGAATACCTTTACCGGGCATACAACTGACTCGCCAGCTAGGCTATATCTTGCACACAGAACGGACGCTGTCGAACGCAGCACGGGCCTTCATGGCCTTGCTGGATGCACAAATCGATTTGCCAGGGACTCAAGGCTAGCGCGTGCGCCTCCTGTAGAGCCTTGATGACCGTACCTATCGCCCAATTCAGCACAAGGCCTGCCAATGCCGAAATCTGTTGAACGTGTTCCGCCGATGCCACGTATTCAGGCGCTTGACCCGAAACGGTCGGAGCAGAGCTGGGAAAGCGCGCCGCAGTTGCTCGCCGCCCTCAACGGTGCACGCTTGGGCGCCTGGTATTGGGACATCGAACGGGGGCAGATCAGTTGGTCGAGGGGCACCCAGGCGTTGTTCGGTTTCGATCCTCGGCAACCGCTGCCAGCGGACCTGGAATACCTCGACTTGCTGCCCCCGGAAGACCGGGCGAAAACCGTTCGCGCCTTCCACGCGGTGATTGCCGGCGCGCCGCTGGAACAGGCGATGCACCACCGCATTCGCTGGCCCGACGGCAGCCTGCACTGGCTGGAGATCAACGGCAGCCTGCTGCCGGACAAACACGGCCGCCCAAGAATGATTGGCGTGATCCGCGAGATCACTCACCAGCGCCAGCGCGAACAGGCACTGAGCAGCTCGGAAAAACGCTTCGCGACGCTGTTTCACCTGTGCCCGAACATGGTGCTTCTCACCCGCCAGGAAGACGGTCTGATCACCGAAGCCAACCAGTATTTTGAAAGCCTGTTCGGCTGGCCGGTGCAGAACGCGATTGGCCGCACCACCGTGGAACTGGGCTTGTGGGTGCATCCGGAGCAGCGGGAAAAACTGGTCAGGGCCACAAAGGCCAAAGGCGAACTGATCAGCATGGAGGTGCAGTTTCGCGCCAGCAATGGCCAGGTCCACGACGGCATCCTCAGTGCGCAAAAGGTCGAGCTCGAAGGGCAGCCGTATCTGCTGAGCACCTTCCTCGACACCACCGAACGCAAAGTCGCCGAACAAGCCCTCAAGGACAGCCAGGAACGTCTCGACCTGGCGCTGGATTCCGCACAACTCGGCACCTGGGACTGGCACATTCCCAGCGGCATGCTGTACGGCTCGGCGCGTGCTGCGCAGTTACACGGCCTGGAGCCCATCCCTTTCCATGAATCCTTCGACGAGTTTTTCGAAGGCGTGCCCGACGAAGAGCGCGGCAGCATGCGCGACGCCTACCGCAGCCTGCGCGAGGGCCCGGCGGGCAACTACCAACTGACCTACCGCGTGCAACTGCCGGATGGCAGTTCGCGCTATCTGGAAAGCCGCGCCCGCCTCTACCGTGATGAAAAAGGCTTGCCGCTGCGCATGGCCGGCACCCTGCTCGACATTACCGACCAGGTGGAACGCGAACAGCTGCTGGTGGCATCCGAAGAAAAATTCGCCACCCTGTTCCAGGTCAGCCCCGACCCTATCTGCGTCACCCGCCAGGACACCGGCCAGTTCATCGAGATCAATTCCAGTTTCACTCAGACATTCGGTTGGAGCGCTCCCGACGTGATTGGCCGCAGCGCGGATGAAATTGGCCTGTGGGACGCTTCAGCGAAAAGCCTGCAACGGATCGAGCAAGTCATCCGCGAGCAAAGCCTCAATAGCGTGGCGATCCAGGTTCAGCACAAAGACGGGCAATCGCTGACGTGCGTGATCTCCAGCCGCCAGATCAGCGTCGGCGATCAACCGTGCATCGTCACCACCCTGCGCGACATCACCCAACAGCAACGCTCGGAGGCGGCGCTCAAGGCCAGCGAAGAGAAGTTCGCCAAGGCCTTCCACTCCAGCCCCGACGCCATCACCATTACCGAGCGCGACACCGGGCGCTACCTGGAGGTCAACGACGGCTTCTGCCGCCTGACCGGCTACCGCGCCGACGAAGTGGTCGGCCGCACGGTGTATCAGGTCGGCATCTGGGCCGAAGAGAAACAGCGCTCGGCGCTGCTGGCCGAGCTGCAGATCAAGGGCCGGGTGCATCACCAGGAAATGCTCGGGCGCAATAAACGCGGTGAACTGCTGACCGTGGAAGTCTCGGTAGAACCGATCACCCTGAATGAAACGGCGTGCTTGCTGCTGACCGCGCGGGACGTCAGCCTGCTGAAAAACGCCGAAGCGCAGATCCGCCACCTCGCCTATCACGACCCACTGACCAACCTGCCGAACCGCGCACTGTTGATGGATCGCCTGAGCCAACAGATTGCCCTGCTCAAGCGCCACAACCTGCGCGGCGCCTTGCTGTTTCTCGACCTCGACCACTTCAAGCACATCAACGATTCGCTCGGCCATCCGGTGGGCGACACGGTGCTGAAAATCATCACCGCGCGCCTCGAGGCCAGCGTGCGCATGGAAGACACGGTGGCGCGGCTCGGCGGCGATGAATTCGTGGTCCTGCTCAGCGGCCTGGAAGGCTCGCGCAACGAGGTCAGCGCTCAGGTTCGGGAGTTGGCGGACACCCTGCGCGAGCTGCTGTCCGAGCCGATGTTCCTCGACGGACAACGTCTGCAAGTGACACCGAGCATCGGCATCGCGCTGATTCCCGATCACGGCTCGACGCCGACCGACCTGCTCAAAAGGGCCGACATCGCGCTCTATCGCGCCAAGGATTCGGGGCGCAACACCACGCAGATGTATCACAACACCATGCAGAAGGCCGCCAGCGAGCGACTGCGCATGGAAACCGACTTGCGCCTGGCGCTTTCCCGGGGCGAATTTCGCGTGCACTACCAACCCCAGGTGGATGCCCGGGACAACCGCATCGTTGGCGCCGAAGCGCTGGTGCGCTGGAACCACCCGGAACTCGGTGCGCAATCGCCAACCGAGTTCATCAAGGTGCTGGAGGACAGCGGGTTGATCCTGGAGGTGGGCACGTGGATCGTCGACGAAGCCTGCGAGGCCTTCAAGCAATTGATGATCCAGGGTTTGATCGACCCGCACGATTTCAGCCTGTGCGTGAACATCAGCCCGCGGCAATTCCGCCAGAACGACTTCGTCGAACGCATCGAACACAGCCTCGGCAGCCACGGCCTGCCCTGCTCGCTGCTTAAACTGGAAATCACCGAAGGCATCGTCATCCAGAACCTGGAAGACACCATCAGCAAAATGCGGCGCCTGAAAAAACTCGGGGTGAGTTTCGCCATGGATGATTTCGGTACCGGTTATTCGTCACTGACTTACCTCAAGCGTCTACCGGTGGACACGTTGAAGATCGATCAGTCGTTCATCCGCGACGCCACCACCGACCCCAACGATGCCGAAATCATCCGCGCGATCGTCGCGATGGCACGCAGCCTGGAATTGAAGGTGATTGCCGAAGGGGTGGAAACGCCAGAGCAGCTTGAGTTCTTGCAAGGGCTGGGGTGCCATTTTTATCAGGGGTATTTGCACAGCCAGCCGTTGCCGGTGGAGGAGTTTCAGAAACTTCTGAAATAACCTGATTTTTGTAGGAGCGAGCCTGCTCGCGATGGACGTCAACGATGACGCGGGCTTCTGGATAAACGTGCCGTCCTGAAGTCCATCGCGAGCAAGCTCGCTCCTACAAGGGACACGGGCACAAAAAAAGGGCGCCAAGGGCGCCCTTTTTTATCGCTCTGGCTTAATGCTGCAGAGCTGGTTTTTGCGTCCCGTTGATCGGGATGCGTTTGGCTTTCGCCTCTTCTGGCACAACGCGCAGCAAGTCAATGCTCAGCAGGCCGTTGCGCAGGTCGGCGGCCTTGATTTCGATGTGGTCCGCCAGGCGGAACGACAGTTTGAACGCACGCTGGGCGATGCCCTGGTGCAGGAAGGTCACGCCTTCCGTCGCGTCGCGTTTGCCGCCACTGATGGTCAGCACGCCCTTCTCGACTTGCAGGTCCAGGTCTTCTTCCTGAAAACCGGCGGCCGCCACGACAATACGGTATTGATCGTCGCCATGTTTCTCGACGTTATAAGGCGGATAGGTGCTGCCTGGCTCGTTGCGCAAGGCAGTTTCGAACAGATCATTGAAGCGGTCGAAACCAACCGAGGAACGGAACAGTGGGGCCAGGGAAAATGCAGTACTCATGGTTCAAATCTCCTGAAAACAATCAGCAAGGTTTTTTGTCTCCGCGACCCGAATTCGGCATCGCGTAACCCTTAGATAGGGACCACTGATTGCATTTCAAGAGATTATTTCGAAGTTTTTTTCAGGCCGCCTCTGCCACCTGTAAACCCAGCAGACGCGAAACATGGTCCAGCTCGGTCTCACGCCGCAGAACGGTAAACAGCTCGACCGCTTCGGGATAATTGCGGGTCAGCATCGCCAGCCATTGCTTCAAACGGCCCGGCGATTGGCGGGGCGTCATCTGCGCCTTGGCTTGCAGCCAGAAATCCTGGATGAGCGGCAACAGCTCGGCCCAGGTCATCTCGACCACCTCTTCACCGGCCCGCGCCGCTGCGATTTGCCGCGCCAGATCCGGGCGCGAGACCAGGCCACGACCGAGCATGATGTCTTCGACACCGCTGATTTCGCGGCAGCGGCGCCAGTCTTCGACGCTCCAGATGTCGCCGTTGGCAAACACCGGCACCTTCACGACTTCCTGCACGCGCGGGATCCATTCCCAATGCGCCGGCGGTTTGTAGCCGTCCATCTTGGTCCGGGCATGCACCACGATGTGCTCGGCTCCGCCCTCGGCCAGCGCCGTGGCGCAGACCAGCGCACCGTCCGGGCTATCGAAACCCAGGCGCATCTTGGCGGTGACGGGAATGTGCGCCGGAATCGCACGACGGACGTGCTCGACGATCTGGTTCAGCAACTCCGGTTCTTTGAGCAGTACCGCACCGCCACGGGACTTGTTCACCGTCTTGGCCGGGCAACCGAAGTTCAGGTCGATCACCTCCGAGCCCAATTCGCAAGCGAGCGCGGCGTTTTCCGCCAGGCACACCGGATCGGAACCGAGCAGCTGCACCCGCAGCGGAACACCGGACGCCGTGCGCGCACCGTTCAGCAGTTCAGGACCGAATTTGTGGAAATAGGCAGGCGTGAGCAGCTGGTCGTTGATCCGGATGAACTCGGTCACGCACCAGTCAATCCCGCCGACACGGGTCAGCACGTCCCGCAGGATGTTGTCGACCAACCCCTCCATGGGTGCCAAAGCAATTTGCATGAAAAACACACTCGACGAAAAACGTGCGGCAGTTTACTGGATTC
The DNA here is from genome assembly GCF_009761815.1 of Pseudomonas sp. PB120. Taxonomy (GTDB): domain Bacteria; phylum Pseudomonadota; class Gammaproteobacteria; order Pseudomonadales; family Pseudomonadaceae; genus Aquipseudomonas. The sequence goes on along the minus strand of NZ_RWIN01000053.1, from coordinate 7,338 downwards.
TCGGTCGAAAGACTTGCATCTGCCTCTGTGGCGAGGGAGCTTGCTCCCGTTAGAGTGCGCAGCACTCTCCATTGAAGAGGACCGCTGCGCGCTCCAGCGGGAGCAAGCTCCCTCGCCACAGGATCGTGTCAGCTCGGGACTTGCAACGCCGGGCCGTAGCCCTCGACGAATTCCGCGGGCATGCGCCTGGGCTTGCCGGTGGACAGTTCAATGCAGACGAACGTGGTTTGCGCCCGCAACAACGTGGTGTTGTCGCTCGGTCGCTTCAACTGGAAGTGTCGGGTCATTTTCAGGCGCTGGTCCCAATCGACGATCCAGGTCGCCAATTGCAGCTCGTCACCTTCATAGGCCGCGGCCAGGTAGTCGATCTCATGCCGAACCACCGCCATCGCCCGATCCAGCCGGCGATACTCGACCAGATCCAGGCCCAGCCGCTGCGAGTGGCGCCAGGCACAGCGTTCGAGCCAGCTCACGTAGACCGCGTTGTTCGCGTGCCCCAGCCCGTCGATGTCCTCGGCGCCTACTTCCAGATCAATGATGAACGGCGTTGCCCGATCCCAGCCCATGCCCCACTCCTGGTCAAATAATGTCGACCGGGGCAGTGTAACGGATGCTCAAGCCGATTGGCGCGATTGCAAGCTGCGGCCAGACAGCAGTGATAGCACGCCATCAATTACCCTGGGGTCGGCGAGTACCCGCTGATGACCGCCCTCTTCCAGGCGCAACAGACGGCTGTCGAACCAGGCTTCGTGGATCAACTGAGACTCTTTGACCGAGACGAAGCAGTCGTCTTCGGCGTGGACAATCAACCCGGGCATGTCAAGCTGGTAGTGCGCGACATCCAGCGTCGCGGCGCGCATGCCGACGTCTTGCTCGACCTGGCGAATGAACGCCGACCGGGCTTTGGGTGGCAGCCGCACGTAGCGGGCAAAGCCACGCAACACGCCGAGAATGCGAGCCGGGGCAGCAATCGTCACCAGGGTTTCGGTGCGCAGGCCCAGCTGGACCGCGAGCATCGCACTGGCGCCGCCCATCGAATGACCGATGACGGCTTGCAGCGGCGGCAATTCGGCAGCAGCCTCAAGCATGGCCCGGGCGAACAGCGCCACGTTGGCCTCGCGCCCCGGGGAACGTCCGTGAGCCGGGCCATCCAGGGCCACAACGGTGTAACCGGCATCGACCAGGGCGGTGATGAGGCTGGCAAATTGTGTTGGCCGCCCTTCCCAGCCGTGCATCAGCAACACCGCCGGGCCTTGCCCCCAGCGCAATGCCGACAGGCCAAAGCGCAAAGTGATTCGTTCGGCCTTTGCCAGCATCGGCAATTCCCAGTCACGCGGCGGCAAATCCCGTGGCGTCATGAACGCCAGTCGCATTTTGCTCGCCACCAGTTTTGGTGCAAACCAGCCTAAGGTGCCATTAACGCCACGAACCCACTTCAACGTGCTCATCGCTCTCACTCCTCAGGCCAGTGCCTTCAGGTCATAGCACCGCAGACTTGGCGGCGCGCAGCATACGATCGGACAACTCTCCTGGCCCCAACGCGCGAGCCAGCGCCAAACCACCGACCATCAAGGCCAGGTCGGCCAAGGCTTTGTCGGTGTCTTCCGGGGTGGACGCCAACTGCGCGACCATCATTTCCAGATGCTCATTGAGCACCACGCGAAACTCGTCTGGCAGACGGCCCAGCTCACCGACGGATGCCGGGATCGGGCACGCTGAATCAGAAGAGTCACGGTGCTTGCGAGACAGGTAAAACGCAGCGACCAACGCGCGACGCTCTTCACCCGTCAATTGCTCATCCATGTCGGCAATCAGCTCACGACGGTGGCCAAGCAGTTGCTTGAACGCCTCAAGCATCATTGCGTCCTTGCTTTCGAAGTGCGCGTAGAAGCCACCAACCGTCAGGCCGGCCGCCCCCATCACTTCGCCCACACTCGGTTCGGCCGGGCCACGCTGGATCAGCGCTGCGCTGGCGGCCTTGAGGATGCGTTCGCGGGTTTGAGCTTTTTTATCGTTCATCGTTGCCTCCGAATATTACGACTAGAATATTATTCTCATAATAATTTTCTGCAAGTCGTGGATATGACCGCTGGTCTGAAGATCAGTTTGGGGGATAAGGGGGGATTTGGCCAAACGCCAGACAAACAAAAGGGCCATTCAATAATTGAATGACCCTTATAAAATCCCGCAGAGCGGGTAATCGTGGCGTCCCCTAGGGGACTCGAACCCCTGTTACCGCCGTGAAAGGGCGGTGTCCTAGGCCACTAGACGAAGGGGACACAAACCCTTCTATACACTGATCAGCGCTGAGTGCTGATCGAATCAAGGCCGGTGTGGCCAGACCTTGAACTGTAAAATTGGTGGAGCTAAACGGGATCGAACCGTTGACCTCTTGCATGCCATGCAAGCGCTCTCCCAGCTGAGCTATAGCCCCGATTTATCGCCTGGCGGCGGAGCAGCATCTTGCGACACTACTTCTGTAAAACTGGCGTCCCCTAGGGGACTCGAACCCCTGTTACCGCCGTGAAAGGGCGGTGTCCTAGGCCACTAGACGAAGGGGACGCAAACCCTTCTATACAACTGATCAACGCTAAGTGTTGATCGCTTCAAGGCCGGTGTGGCCTGACCTTGAAGTGTAAATTGGTGGAGCTAAACGGGATCGAACCGTTGACCTCTTGCATGCCATGCAAGCGCTCTCCCAGCTGAGCTATAGCCCCTCATCGTTGAGGACGGGGCGAATCTTAATGGCGCATCGAAAGGCTGTCAAACTTATTTTTAAAATATTTCAAAGTTTTTTGCCCACATAACAACCACTTACCGCCCTCGCCCCCTAAATCCGGGGTTGTATCCGTTCTTGTAGCAGCTGCCGCAGGCTGCGTTCGAGGGCGAAGCGCTCGCCAATCGGCCACCCCACCCTTTCCGACGAAATGTGTAACGGCCACGAGGGGCCGCTTCGCAGCCCAACGCAGCCTTCGGCAGCTGCTACCGGATTAGTGTCAATCAGGCGATGTTGGCCAGGAGTTTTTCCCACTCCTTGTTTTCCTTCTTGGACACGCCACCCAGCAGGTCGATGGCCTGGCGCAGACGGAAACGAGTCAGGTCCGGGCCGAGGATTTCCATCGCATCGAGCACGGAGACCGAACTGGCCTGACCGGTGATCGCCGCAAACATCAGCGGCATGGCGTCACGCAGCTTCAGCTCCAGGGATTCGACCACCGCTTGAATCGTCGCGGTGATGCTGTCCTTCTCCCACTGACGCAGGCTTTCGAGCTTCCACAGGATCAACTGCATCAGTTGGCGAACCTGATCGCCCGACAGTTTTTTGGACTCGAACAGTTTCGCGTCCGGGTTCACGCCGCCGGCGAAGAAGAAACCGGCCAGCGGTGCGACCTGGCTGAAGGTTTCAACGCGACCCTGCACGTGCGGTGCGATTTTCATCATGTATTCAGGGTTCAGCGCCCAGGTTTGCAAGCGCGAGGCGAACTCTTCTACCGGCAGGTCACGCAGCCACTGGCCGTTGAGCCACGACAGTTTCTCGATGTCGAAAATCGGCCCGCCGAGGGAAACGCGACTCAGGTCGAAGTGCTCGACCATTTCCTGCAACGAGAACTTCTCGCGCTCGTCCGGCATCGACCAGCCCATGCGGCCCAGGTAGTTGAGCATCGCTTCCGGCATGAAGCCCATGCGCTCGTAGAATGTCACCGAGGTCGGGTTCTTGCGCTTGGACAGCTTGCTCTTGTCCGGGTTACGCAGCAGCGGCATGTAGCACAGCTCCGGTTGTTCCCAGCCGAAGTACTCGTACAGCAAAATCAGTTTCGGCGCCGATGGCAGCCACTCTTCGCCCCGCAGGACGTGGGTGATGCCCATCAAATGGTCGTCGACCACGTTGGCCAGGAAGTACGTCGGCAAGCCGTCGGTCTTCATCAGGACTTGCATGTCCATGCGATCCCACGGGATCTCGACATCGCCACGCAGCATGTCCGGCACTACGCAGACGCCTTCGCTCGGCACTTTCATGCGGATCACGTGCGGCTCGCCAGCGGCCAGGCGACGCGCCACTTCCTCCTTGGACAGCAGCAGCGCGCGGCCGTCGTAACGCGGGGTTTCGCCGCGCGCCATTTGCTCGGCGCGCATCTGGTCCAGCTCTTCGGCGGTGCAGAAGCAGGGGAAGGCGTGGCCCATTTCGACCAGCTGCTGGCAATATTTCTGATAGATCTCGCCACGCTCGCTTTGACGGTAAGGACCGTGCGGGCCGCCGACGTCAGGGCCTTCGCTCCAGTCGATACCCAACCAGCGCAAGGCGTCGAAGATCTGCTGTTCGGACTCGCGGGTCGAACGCAATTGGTCGGTGTCTTCAATCCGCAGGATGAACTCACCGCCATGCTGCTTGGCAAAGCAGTAGTTGAACAAAGCGATGTAAGCGGTACCTACGTGGGGGTCCCCGGTAGGCGATGGCGCGATGCGAGTGCGGACGGTGGTCATGGCAAGTCTCGAAATAAAGATCAAACAAAGGGCGAATGGTAACAGGCGATACCGGGCTGGCTCCAGTGAACAGGGCATTTAAGCCAAGTTTGCGTCTACAACGCGTCTACGCCGCGGTGAATGGCCAAATATCAGCCGTTGGCATTTACCGTTTATCGGCTATATGCCAGATTCGTCTGCTGATAACTTTCCTGACACTTTCTCGACTACAGTCTGCCCCATGCCTGCCCAACTCAAGCGTCGCCTGTTTATTTTCCTGTTGATCGTCCTGTTGATTGCCGGGGGCTTCTTTGCCCAGTGGTTTTTTAAGGGACGGTTTTATGAAAGCACTGACAACGCCTATGTCCAGGGCGAGATCACCCGTGTGTCGAGCCAGTTGGGCGCGCGCATCGATCAGGTGCTGGTGCAGGACAACCAGCACGTCGAGAAAGGCCAGCTGCTGATCAAGCTCGAGGGTGATGACTTCCACCTCGCCGTCGACCGGGCCAACGCCACCCTCGCCACCCGCCAGGCCGAACGCCTGCAAGCGCAAAGCAAACTGACCCAGCAAGCCAGCCTGATTGCCGCGAGCGACGCACAAGTCGCCTCCAGCCAGGCCAGCCTCGGGCGTTCGCAGATCGACTTGTCCCGCGCGCAAACACTGCGCAAACCCGGCTATGTGTCCGAAGAACGGGTAACCACCCTCTCCGCCGACAACCACATTGCCCGCTCACAAGTGACCAAGGCCCAGGCGGACGCGCAAAGCCAGCGTCAGCAAGTCAACTCCCTGAGCGCCGAAATCAAACGCCTCGACGCCATGATCGCCAACGCCAGGACCGATCTGGCCCAGGCCGAACTGAACCTGACCCGCAGCGAAATCCATGCGCCCATCAGCGGCCTGATCGGCCAGCGTGCCGCCCGCGAAGGCCAATACGTGCAGGCCGGCGCTTATCTGATGTCGATCGTGCCGGACCAGGACATCTGGATTCAGGCCAACTTCAAGGAAACCCAGATCGGCCACATGCAGCCCGGCCAGAAAGCCGAGCTGACCTTCGATGCTTATGGCGACACGCCCATCGAAGCGCGAGTCGACAGCCTGTTCGCCGCCTCGGGTGCGCAATTCAGTCTGCTGCCCCCGGACAATGCCACGGGCAACTTCACCAAAGTCGTACAACGGATTCCGGTAAAACTGACCTTCGCCGCGGACAATCCGCTGCACGGCAAGATCCGTCCGGGCATGTCGGTCACCGCCAAAGTGAACATCAAAGACGCCCCTGACAATGGCCGGTGATCAACTGATCCGTCCGGTCGGCGAACCGAGCCGGCGGGACTGGATCGCGGTCATGAGTGTGATGCTGGGCGCCTTCATGGCGGTGCTCGATATCCAGATCACCAACTCGTCACTCAAGGACATTCAGGGCGCGCTGTCGGCGACCCTGGAAGAAGGCTCGTGGATCTCCACCTCATATCTGGTCGCGGAAATCATCATGATCCCGCTTACCGCATGGCTGGTCCAGCTGCTGTCGGCGCGGCGCCTGGCGGTGTGGGTGTCGCTCGGCTTTCTGGTCGCCTCCCTGCTCTGCTCCATGGCCTGGAGCCTGGAGAGCATGATTGTCTTCCGCGCCTTGCAGGGCTTTACCGGTGGCGCGCTGATTCCGCTGGCGTTCACCCTCACCCTGATCAAACTCCCCGAACACCACCGCGCCAAGGGCATGGCAATGTTCGCCATGACCGCGACGTTCGCCCCCTCCATCGGGCCGACGCTGGGCGGCTGGCTGACGGAAAACTGGGGCTGGGAATACATCTTCTACATCAACATCCCTCCCGGCCTGCTCATGATCGCCGGCCTGATGTACGGCCTGGAGAAGAAAGAAGCGCACTGGGAGTTGCTGAAAAGCACCGACTACGCCGGGATTCTCACCCTGGGCGTCGGCCTTGGCTGTTTGCAGGTGTTTCTGGAGGAAGGCCATCGCAAGGACTGGCTGGAGTCGAACCTGATCGTGACGCTGGGCAGCATTGCGCTGATCAGCTTGATTACCTTCGTGATCGTGCAGACGTCCAAACCCAACCCGCTGATCAACCTTGGCATCCTGCGCAATCGCAACTTTGGCTTATCGAGTATTTCCAGTGTCGGGATGGGGGTCGGGTTGTATGGCTCGATCTACTTGCTGCCGCTGTACCTGGCGCAGATCCAGAACTACAACGCCCTGCAGATCGGCGAAGTGATCATGTGGATGGGCGTGCCGCAGCTGTTTCTGATTCCGCTGGTGCCGAAACTGATGAAGGTGATTTCGCCGAAATGGTTGTGCACATTGGGCTTCGGGCTGTTCGGGCTGGCGAGTTTCTCGTCGGGCGTGCTGAATCCGGACTTCGCCGGACCGCAGTTCAATCAGATCCAGATCATCCGCGCACTGGGCCAGCCGCTGATCATGGTGACCATTTCACTGATCGCCACGGCGTACATCCTGCCGCAGGACGCGGGGTCGGCGTCGAGTCTGTTCAACATTTTGCGCAACCTCGGCGGCGCGATTGGCATCGCCCTTCTCGCCACGCTATTGGATGCGCGGACCAAGACTTACTTTGATTATTTGCGCGAGGCGATTGTGCCGACCAATCCGCAAGTGGCCGAGCGGATGGCGTCGTTGACGGACCGGTTGGGCAGCGAGGGAGCGGCATTGGGCAAACTCAGTGAGATTGCGCATCAGCAGGCGTCGATCATGGCGTACAACGATGCTTTTCACTTTGTCGGGATTGCGCTGGGGATCAGCATGATTGCGGTGTTGTTGACCAGGAAGTTGCCGGAGGGGTTGAAGGCTGGTGAGGCGCACTAGCTGGTATTTGTAGCGCCTGATCTGGCCCTTTCGCGAGCAAGCTCGC
>NZ_RWIN01000006.1 GCF_009761815.1 Pseudomonas sp. PB120 | reverse complement strand
CAAATTGCTTGGGTGTTATATGGTCAAGCCTCACGGGCAATTAGTATTGGTTAGCTCAACGCCTCACAGCGCTTACACACCCAACCTATCAACGTCGTAGTCTTCGACGGCCCTTCAGGGGACTCAAGGTCCCAGTGAGATCTCATCTTGAGGCTAGTTTCCCGCTTAGATGCTTTCAGCGGTTATCTATTCCGAACATAGCTACCCGGCAATGCCACTGGCGTGACAACCGGAACACCAGAGGTTCGTCCACTCCGGTCCTCTCGTACTAGGAGCAGCCCCTCTCAAATCTCAAACGTCCACGGCAGATAGGGACCGAACTGTCTCACGACGTTCTAAACCCAGCTCGCGTACCACTTTAAATGGCGAACAGCCATACCCTTGGGACCGGCTTCAGCCCCAGGATGTGATGAGCCGACATCGAGGTGCCAAACACCGCCGTCGATATGAACTCTTGGGCGGTATCAGCCTGTTATCCCCGGAGTACCTTTTATCCGTTGAGCGATGGCCCTTCCATACAGAACCACCGGATCACTAAGACCTACTTTCGTACCTGCTCGACGTGTCTGTCTCGCAGTCAAGCGCGCTTTTGCCTTTATACTCTACGACCGATTTCCGACCGGTCTGAGCGCACCTTCGTACTCCTCCGTTACTCTTTAGGAGGAGACCGCCCCAGTCAAACTACCCACCATACACTGTCCTCGATCCGGATAACGGACCTGAGTTAGAACCTCAAAGTTGCCAGGGTGGTATTTCAAGGTTGGCTCCACGCGAACTGGCGTCCACGCTTCAAAGCCTCCCACCTATCCTACACAAGCAAATTCAAAGTCCAGTGCAAAGCTATAGTAAAGGTTCACGGGGTCTTTCCGTCTAGCCGCGGATACACTGCATCTTCACAGCGATTTCAATTTCACTGAGTCTCGGGTGGAGACAGCGCCGCCATCGTTACGCCATTCGTGCAGGTCGGAACTTACCCGACAAGGAATTTCGCTACCTTAGGACCGTTATAGTTACGGCCGCCGTTTACCGGGGCTTCGATCAAGAGCTTCGCGTTAGCTAACCCCATCAATTAACCTTCCGGCACCGGGCAGGCGTCACACCCTATACGTCCACTTTCGTGTTTGCAGAGTGCTGTGTTTTTAATAAACAGTCGCAGCGGCCTGGTATCTTCGACCGGCATGGGCTTACGCAGTAAATGCTTCACCCTCACCGGCGCACCTTCTCCCGAAGTTACGGTGCCATTTTGCCTAGTTCCTTCACCCGAGTTCTCTCAAGCGCCTTGGTATTCTCTACCCAACCACCTGTGTCGGTTTGGGGTACGGTTCCTGGTTACCTGAAGCTTAGAAGCTTTTCTTGGAAGCATGGCATCAACCACTTCGTCACCCAAAGGGTAACTCGTCATCAGCTCTCGGCCTTAGAATCCCGGATTTACCTAAGATTCCAGCCTACCACCTTAAACTTGGACAACCAACGCCAAGCTGGCCTAGCCTTCTCCGTCCCTCCATCGCAATAACCAGAAGTACAGGAATATTAACCTGTTTTCCATCGACTACGCTTTTCAGCCTCGCCTTAGGGACCGACTAACCCTGCGTCGATTAACGTTGCGCAGGAAACCTTGGTCTTTCGGCGTGGGTGTTTTTCACACCCATTGTCGTTACTCATGTCAGCATTCGCACTTCTGATACCTCCAGCAAGCTTCTCAACTCACCTTCACAGGCTTACAGAACGCTCCTCTACCGCATCATCCGAAGATGATACCCGTAGCTTCGGTGTATGGTTTGAGCCCCGTTACATCTTCCGCGCAGGCCGACTCGACTAGTGAGCTATTACGCTTTCTTTAAAGGGTGGCTGCTTCTAAGCCAACCTCCTAGCTGTCTAAGCCTTCCCACATCGTTTCCCACTTAACCATAACTTTGGGACCTTAGCTGACGGTCTGGGTTGTTTCCCTTTTCACGACGGACGTTAGCACCCGCCGTGTGTCTCCCATGCTCGGCACTTGTAGGTATTCGGAGTTTGCATCGGTTTGGTAAGTCGGGATGACCCCCTAGCCGAAACAGTGCTCTACCCCCTACAGTGATACATGAGGCGCTACCTAAATAGCTTTCGAGGAGAACCAGCTATCTCCGAGCTTGATTAGCCTTTCACTCCGATCCACAGGTCATCCGCTAACTTTTCAACGGTAGTCGGTTCGGTCCTCCAGTTAGTGTTACCCAACCTTCAACCTGCCCATGGATAGATCGCCCGGTTTCGGGTCTATTCCCAGCGACTAGACGCCCTATTAAGACTCGCTTTCGCTACGCCTCCCCTATTCGGTTAAGCTCGCCACTGAAAATAAGTCGCTGACCCATTATACAAAAGGTACGCAGTCACCTAACAAAGTAGGCTCCCACTGCTTGTACGCATACGGTTTCAGGATCTATTTCACTCCCCTCTCCGGGGTTCTTTTCGCCTTTCCCTCACGGTACTAGTTCACTATCGGTCAGTCAGTAGTATTTAGCCTTGGAGGATGGTCCCCCCATATTCAGACAAAGTTTCTCGTGCTCCGTCCTACTCGATTTCATGACTAAGAGATTTTCGCGTACAGGGCTATCACCCACTATGGCCGCACTTTCCAGAGCGTTCCGCTAATCTCAAAGCCACTTAAGGGCTAGTCCCCGTTCGCTCGCCACTACTAAGGGAATCTCGGTTGATTTCTTTTCCTCAGGGTACTTAGATGTTTCAGTTCCCCTGGTTCGCTTCTTAAGCCTATGTATTCAGCTTAAGATACCTAACTTATGTTAGGTGGGTTCCCCCATTCAGACATCTCCGGATCAAAGTCTGTTTGCCGACTCCCCGAAGCTTTTCGCAGGCTACCACGTCTTTCATCGCCTCTGACTGCCAAGGCATCCACCGTATGCGCTTCTTCACTTGACCATATAACCCCAAGCAATCTGGTTATACTGTGAAGACGACATTCGCCGAAAATTCGCAATTACTCACAAATTTTACCTTAGCCTGATCCGTTACCAGTGAAAGTAACGTTCAGTCTATCTTTCTATCACATACCCAAATTTTTAAAGAACGATCTAGCCAAAGACTAGAAATCAACATTCACCATGATCACCATGGAATGCTCATTTCTAAGCTTTCAACAAACAGAAGCAGTAGTGGTGGAGCCAAACGGGATCGAACCGTTGACCTCCTGCGTGCAAGGCAGGCGCTCTCCCAGCTGAGCTATGGCCCCGTATTGCTACAGGTTTCCCACACAAAAATTGGTGGGTCTGGGCAGATTCGAACTGCCGACCTCACCCTTATCAGGGGTGCGCTCTAACCAACTGAGCTACAGACCCAATTTCGGGCTGCTTCTTATCGTCTTCTTCAATGAATCAAGCAATTCGTGTGGGA
>NZ_RWIN01000001.1 GCF_009761815.1 Pseudomonas sp. PB120 | reverse complement strand
AGCTTGCTCCCGCTGGGGCGCGCAGCGGCCCAAGAAGATGGGACTGCGGCGCAGTCCAGCGGGAGCAAGCTCCCTCGCCACAATTCAAGTGTCGCGCCTTATTCATGCGCGGTACTGACGGAACAGGCTTGAGCCTGTAGGCCTTCGAAATACAGGCGGAAAACGCCTGAACGCCAGTCAGTTACGAGATACAACATGCGACGCATACCCTGTGACGAGGGAGCTTGCTCCCGCTGGGGCGCGCAGCGGCCCAAAAGAAGGTGGGACTGCTGCGCAGTCCAGCGGGAGCAAGCTCCCTCGCCACAATTTGAGTGTCGCGCCTTATTCATGCGCGGTACTGACGGAACAGACTTGAGCCTGTCGGCCTTCGAAATACAGACGGGAAACGCCTGAACGCCAGTCAGTTACGAGATACAACATGCGACGCATACCCTGTGGCGAGGGAGCTTGCTCCCGCTGGGGCGCGCAGCGGCCCAAAAGAAGGTGGGACTGCTGCGCAGTCCAGCGGGAGCAAGCTCCCTCGCCACAATTTGAGTGCCGCGCCTTATTTATGCACGGTATTGGCGGACCACCTCGTCAATCGCCCGCTGGATGTCGCCGCGCACGTAACCCAGCAACGCGGTTTCCGTCGCGTCGGGCTCGTAGCTCACGGTGCTGCCGCGACCGGTATAAATTGCGGAGTCCGGGAGCATCGGGTGTTCCTGATCCAGCGCCGGCACCGCTGCATCGTTGCCGGCCGCACGCAGGAAGCCCTCGAAGTATTGCGCGTAGCTGAGGTTTTCATCCCCCACCAGATACGCCTTGCCCGACTCACCGCGCAGCAGCGCACCGAGGATCGCCTGGGACAGCGATCGGGTGGAAATGAAGTTGCTGCCACCGGCCGGGCCGTAGAACGGCATTGGTGCGAACTGGCCTTCGGCATAACGGGTGTAGGCTTCGAACATGTCGACCTTCAGCCCCGGCACCGCGCCGACCACGAAAGGCGCGTTGACGCTGCACACTTTGAAATCGGCGTTGGCCAAGGCACGCACGGCCTCGTCCGCCAGGTGCCGCGAGCGCACGTAAGGCACGGTCGCAATCAGCTCCGGCGCCACTTGCGGGTAGAAGCTGCCGACCAGCACTGCCTGCCGGATACCCGCGCTGCGTGCCAGTTCGAAGAGGCGTGGAATGGCCTCGACGTTGGCGCGTTGCCAGTGAGCGTCGATGTCGCCGTCTTGCGGTACATGGCGAATGTCATTGCCGGCAGCGAACACCAGGGCGTCGAAACCGGTCAGGTCTTCACGGCGGAATGTGCCGGCGACGTAGTCACCTTGCAGCTGCTTCAACCCGGCCAGGGCACTGCCGGCGGCGGCAGGCTTGCGCCCGGCGATGGTCACGTCGTGGCCATTGTCCTGAAGGTAAAGCGCGGCATGACCGCCAATCAGGCCGGTCCCGCCAATCACGAGAATCTTCATCGGGTGTTCACTCTTGCTTGAGCCCGGATTCGGGCCTGTTCAGTGGACGTGCCCAGGGTGTCCAGGGCACGGGAACTCAGAAGTTCAAGCCGTTGCCAGTCAGCACTGGCATGTTGGTCCAGGTGCCACGCGGGTCGCGGTACCAGCCCGCGGCGGCCAGTGCCCCGCCGTCCACGTGCAGGGTGGTGCCGGTCACCCAGGCGGCCAACGGGCTGGCCAGGTAAAGCGCCGCGCCGGCCATGTCCTCGACCTTGCCGAAGCGGCCCAGGGGTACCCAGTTCGGGATCTGCTCGCGGTGCTCGGCAGCAATCATCACGGCCAATGGCACTTGTGGCGTCTCGGTGGTTTCGGGGGCGATCTGGTTGACGCGAATACCCACCGGGCCCAACTCCAGCGCCAGGCTTTTGGTGAAACCGCCAATGGCGGATTTGAACGCGGCGTACACGCTGCAGTTAGGGATGCCGCGGAAGCCTTCGATCGACGACAGGCTGATGATGCTGCTACCGGCACCTTGGCGGCGCAGCAACGGCAACATGGCCCGGGTGACCCGGAAAATATGCTGCAGGTTGACGGCGTACAGGCGATCAATGTCCTCGTCGGTGTAGCCATCAAAGGGCTTGAAGATCATCAGCGAATCGCCGACGTTGTTCACCAGCACGTCGAGCCCGCCGAATCGCGCCTCAACCTGTTCGGCCAAGGCGTCCACCCGATCCTTGCGCGTGATGTCACCCTCCACCACCAGCGAATCGACCCCGGCGGTGTCCAGCCAGTCGCGCACTTGCGCGGCACGTTCGGCATCGACTTCGGCCACCACCAGGCGAGCCCCCGCGCGGCCGAAGGCCTCGACGATTGCCCGGCCTATTCCCACGCCACCCCCGGTGACGAGAACTGTCTTGCCTGTGAAATCAATCATGCTGCCATCCTTCTTTTTATTGTGCGGTTGATGGGCCTGCGCTTGACTTGTCGCTTGTCCGTCAGGTCTTGGGGCTGGACTTTTCTTCCACGACGAACATGCGTGTTGCGTTGCGATCGAACACATTCAGTTCGTCTTCAGCGATGCGGCGCGCGACATCGGGCTTCCTGTTCTCGGCAATAAAGACGTCATACGCAGCGCGGTCTTCGAACCAGATTTCCGTTACCACATCAAAATCGATGGACGCCGTTTGCGACAGAAAAGCCCCCTCCAGGTCCAGGAAATTGCGGCGATACTCCTTGATGCCCGGGAACAGGCTCTTGATCAGAGGCGCGTGATTATTTTCATAGTAATCAATCAGTTGATCGCGGCTCAGATCAGCTCTTTTTTTCAGCAAGGCGATGCACTTGTACATCTTCAGTCTCCAAAAAGCGGGCATACGCCCGCTCCAGATACGCCTGTGTTCAGAAGCGCGTTGGACGAACCATCGCGTCCATACCGCCATCGGCAAAGATCACGCTGCCATGGATGAAACTGGCCTGGGGCGATTGCACGAAGGCCACCAGCGCGGCGATTTCTTCAGGTTGGGCAAAATGCTTCAACGGCGCGACGAAATCGCGCACCGCCTGACCGAACCGCGCATCGTCCAGGGACGCTTGATACAGAGGCGTTTCCACGTTGCCCGGCGCCACCACATTCAAGCGAATGCCCTGCTTGCCCCAGGCCACGGACTTCTGCCGGGTGCTGCAGGTGACCGCGTACTTGGAGCAGGCATAAGCGGTCTGTGGCTGCCCGAGGGCGTTGGCCAGTTCCAGGGCCTGGGCTTCGTCCCCGGCCAACATGGCCGCGACCATGGGCTGATCGGGATTGGCCAGCGTGGCAGCTACAGAACCAATGACCAACGCCGCCGGCTGCTTGCCTTTGGCCAGGGCATCGACCAGGCCGTCGAGCAACTCGCTGACACCAAAATAATTGACCGACAGGATGATGCCGGGCGAAGGCGCCGTGACACCGACCCCGGCACAGCAAATCAAACCGTCCAGCACGCCGCCACTCTGTTCGAGCACGCTGGCGATGGCCGCTTGCCGGCCGGACGGGCTGGACAAATCAGCAATGACTTCGGCGTTGGCGCGGTCGATGCCAATGATCTGGTGCCCGGCCGCGCGCAGCACTGCGCAGACCGCCGCCCCCATACCGGAAGCAGAACCGCTGACAGCTGTAATAGGCATAACGTCTTTCCTTAAACATCAGGTGGGCAACAAGCCCCGCCGTTGTCCGGCGAGGCCTTCACGTGTCGTTCGTGTTGCTGAGGTTTTAGCGACCTATCGCACGCGCAGCGTCGGCGGTGTACTGATCCGGGGAGAACTTGCCTTCGTTGAGAATCGGGCCCTTTTTAGCTTCGTTGGTCATGCCGTAGCCGGTGTACTGGCCGGAGTTCAAGTCCATGAAGAACTGCGAACCCACTTGCCAGCCGCTCATGTCCGGGTGGTAGTAGTAGTTGGCCATGGCATGTTTCCAGAGCTGCCCGCGGGCATCGTAGTTGTCAGCCAGAACCGCGTTCCAGAAGTCCTCATCGAGGAACAGCACGCGTTTGCTGTAGACATGGCGATAACCGTCCTTCAGGTCGCCTTCGAGCACCCACACGCGACGCAACTCATATCGCATGTACTCCGGGTTGGGATGGTTAGGCGTCAGGATGTCCGCGTATTTGACGGAAGCCGTGTTGGGCTTGTAAGCGTTGGCCGGGGCGTAGATCTCGCGCTTGCCGATCAGCTTCCAGGTGAAGCGCTCCGGCGAACCGTTGAACATGCGGTCTTCGTCGATGGTCATGGTGCCGTTGGTACCGATCATCGGCTGATCGAAACCAAACCCCGGCAGTTGCCGAACGCGTCGGGTCGACGGGCTGTAAGACCAGGCCTGACGCGTGCCGGTGCCAAAGTTGTACGGTTCGTGGGAGATGCTCATGGTGCCGTTGTCCCGGGCGGGCTTCAGGGTCATGTTGTTGCTATAGGAAACAATCAGGTCTTCGCTTTTCGAGTCGACGGTCGGTGAGCTGCCCATCGCCATGTTGCGTGCGTAGGCACGGCCCCAACCGATACTGCCGTTGGGCAGGACCGACGCCAGGTCAGTGGTTTTTTCCTCGGTGTAGGCTTTTGCCGACAGTTGATGGTTCCACAGCAGTTCCATGCCGTTTTTCGGGATCGGGAACGGGATCAGGCCGATCCCGGTGAAGCCGGCGCCGTCGTTGACGATCTTGGCATGCAGTGCGTTGTCCATCGCGCGGCGGCAGATGTAGTCGGGGTAACGGAAATCCCGATGGCCCGGATAGATGTTCATCTTGTAGGTGGTCGGGTATTTCTTCAGCAGCGCTTTCTGGCCTTCGGTCAGCTTCGACTCGTACTGACTCATGTTCTGCGCGGTGATCACCAGGATCGGTTTCTCTGCCGCGTACGGGTCAACCGGTTGGTCGCCAGAGAACTTCACGTGATTCCAGCCTGGCACTTCACCCAGGTATTTGCCGGAGAACGGCGGAATCGTGCCCTCGGCATTCCCGGCTTGCTCGGCGCCGACGCAGGTCAGCTCCTTGCCCAGCTTGGCGGCTTCCTGAGGTGACACCTCGGCGTGCGCAAAACCAATAAACCCGCTATTGGCTGTGACTGCGACCGCGAGCATGAGACCTGTTCTTGTTATTTTCATGTGTTGCCTCCTTCGCTGATAAGGCTGTGTGGTATGGGACCCATTGTTCGTGTTCTGCCGGCCCGAACATCGTCCGGAAAGACTACGCAGGCGTCATGCGCCCAAACTTTCTTGCAGTTGCGCCTTGAGCACTTTGCCGGTGGCATTGCGCGGCAACGGCGCGAGCACCCGGAAGACGTGAGTGGGCACTTTGTAAGCCGCCAGACGCTCGGCGATGAATGCGCAGACTTGTGCTTCATGGGGCAGCGTCGAGGCCTGGCCATGCACGGCCAGCCCTACGGTTTCCCCCATCAGCGGGTCGGCAATGGCGAACGCCGCTGCTTCGAGCACGCCGGGCATGTCGAGGATGCAGGTCTCGACTTCAGCGGCCGAGATTTTCTCGCCACCACGGTTGATCAATTCCTTGACCCGACCGGTGATGCTGAGGAATCCCTCATCGTCGAGGTAACCGATGTCGCCGGTGTCGAGCCAGCCATCGCGCAGGCTGTGTGCGGTGGCTTCGGGCAGGTTCCAGTAAGCGCTCATCAACGTCGGCGAGCGCAGCCAGATCACCCCGCGCGTGCCGGCCGACTGCGGCTGGTCGGGACTGTCACCGATGCGAATATCGACAATCGGCAACGCCCACCCCGCCGTCGCCGGCTTGTAGACGAACTGATCGCCACCAATCGCTGCGCCAATGCCGTTGCTTTCGGTCAGGCCGAAGCCGGCGCCGCCAATGGCGTCAGGCTTGATCCTGAGCATGTCGTTGAGCACGTTCGCGGACGATGCGCCGCCGCCCAGGCCCAGGCCGAACAGGCTGGCGGTGTGCTCACTGCCGAAACGCGGCGAGGCGAGCAACTGCTGCATCATCACCGGCGCCCCGTTGAACTGGGTGCAACGCTCATCGCGAATCAGGTCGATGGCGCGTTCGACGTCCCATTTGTACATCAGCACCAGGCGCCGACCGCCCCGCAAGGCCGACAGAAACTGCGCGTGCAGGCCGCTGACATGGAACAGGGGAACTGCCGACAACGTGGTGGGCGCAAAGCCGCTGTTGATCACCACGCCGATGCGTTCGGGCGAGCTCATGGCGCAAAACGCGCCCTGGAAATCCAGCGCGGTCAGTGCCTGGCAGATCGCCCGATGGCTGGACAACGCACCCTTGGCGCGGCTGGTGGTGCCGGAGGTGTAGAGAATCATCGCCGGTGCATCGGGGTCGACTTGCAGCGCAGGCACCGGGGCTGGCGGTGCGCTGATCAGGTCTTCGTAACGCAGGCAGTATTCGGGCACAGCGCTTTGGGTACCGACGACGATGGTTGCCCGCTGCTCACGGGCCAGGTCTTCGCGCAGGGTGTCGAGGCGCGACTCGTCGCACAGCAGCAAGCGCGAGCCGCTGTCCTGCAACGCGTATTGCAACTCATCACGCAGGCCCCAACTGTTGAGCGGTACACACACCGCGCCGCAGCGCAGGATCGCGGCGAAGGCCACCAGCCACGCCGGCTGGTTACGCATGGCAATTGCCACCCGCTCACCGGGTTTGAGGCCAAAGCGGGCGACCATCTGCCCGGCCAGGCGATCAACCTGGTCGTAATACTGATTGAAGGTCAGGCGTTGCGATTGCCAGACCAGAAACTCACGATCACCGTGGACACGACCCGCATCAATCATCTGCAGCAGGTCATGTGCGGCGTTTCGGAAGTAGCGCGGCGCGCCATCTTCCGGTGTCACCACTTCAAAAGGTGAACCGGGGGCGATCAGTTGGCGCCACGCCGTTTGCCAGCGTTCAATGCTCATTATTGTTTTCTCCAGAACAGCTGAAAGACTTGTGGGAGTGGCCTGCACCTTCATCGCCTGACACGCCGCCATCGCGAGCAGGCTCGCTCCCACAGGGGACTTGTGTCGTACTCAAATACCGGGCTCCCCTCGGTTACCTGTGGGAGTGAGCCTGCTCGCGATGAGGCCGGCAGCTTCAACATCCTCGTTGCCTGACACTCCGCCATCGCGAGCAAGCTCGCTCCTACAAGGGTGATGCGTCGTACCCAAATGCCGGGCTCACCTCGATTCCCTGTAGGAGTGAGCCTGCTCGCGATGGGGCCGGCAGCTTCAACATCCTCGTTGCCTGACACTCCGCCATCGCGAGCAAGCTCGCTCCTACAAGGGTGATGCGTCGTACCCAAATACCGGGCTCACCTCGGTTACCTGTGGGAGTGAGCCTGCTCACGATGAGGCCGGCAGCTTCAACATCCTCGTTGCCTGACACGCCGCCATCGCGAGCAAGCTCGCTCCTACAAGGGTGATGCGTCGTACCCAAATGCCGGGCTCCCCTCGGTTACCTGTGGGAGTGAGCCTGCTCGCGATGGGGCCGGCAGCTTCAACATCCTCGTTGCCTGACACGCCGCCATCGCGAGCAAGCTCGCTCCTACAAGGGTGATGCGTCGTACTCAAATACCGGGCTCCCCTCGATTCCCTGTAGGAGCGAGCCTGCTCGCGATGGGGCCGGCAGCTTCAACATCCTCGTTGCCTGACACTCCGCCATCGCGAGCAAGCTCGCTCCTACAAGGGTGATGCGTCGTACCCAAATGCCGGGCTCCCCTCGATTCCCTGTAGGAGCGAGCCTGCTCGCGATGAGGCCGGCACATTCAACATCTTCATCGCCTGACACGCCGCCATCGCGAGCAGGCTCGCTCCTACAGGGGTTTACGCGTGGGCCGAATACCGTTCGCAGTGGAAGTCCCGGTCACCCAGGCAACTCTGCGCAACGCGCGCGCGCTTGAGGTAGAGGCCGACATCCAGCTCGTCGGTGACGCCAATGCCGCCGTGCATCTGCACCGCTTCGTTGGCGACCTTGATGGCCGTGTCGCCGGCCTTCCATTTCGCCAGGCTGACCAGTCGCGCGCGAGTGCGGGCGTCGTGGCCGGCGTCATCGAGGGTCGCCAGCGCGGCCATCAGGGCGCTGCGGCTCAGGGCCAGGTCGATGTACATTTGCGCGGCGCGATGTTGCAGGACCTGGAAGGTGCCAATCGCCGTGTCGAACTGCACGCGGGTCTTGAGGTATTCCAAGGTGGTTTCGAACAATTGCTCGGCCATCCCCAACAGCTCGGCGGCCAGGCAGGTGCGCCCCCGGTCCAGCGCCGTTTCCAGTGCAGCCCAGCCTTCGCCCAACGCACCGAGCAGCGCATCGCTTCCCAGTTGCACGCCGTTCAATTGCAGGCGTGCGCTGTTGCGCGAATCGATCAGCGGCAAGGCGCTCACCGTCAGGCCCGGCGTATTGGCAGGCACCAAAAACAGGCTGATGCCCTGCGTGTCGCCCGGCTGCCCGGACGTGCGCGCCGCCACTACATAGGCATCAGCGCCCAGGCCGTCGACCACCCAGAACTTGTCGCCGTGCAGGCGATAGCCCTGCCCTTCGGCTTTCGCTTCAAGGGCGACGTGGTTCGGTGCATGGCGCGAACGCTCATCCACGGCCAGGGCCACGCGCTGTGCACCGCCGATCACCGCTTGCAACCATTGCGCCTGCTGTGCCGAGTTGCCCGCCAGGTGCAGCAACGAGCCGCCCAGCACCACGCTGGAGAGCAACGGCGTGGAAGACAGGTTGCGACCGATGGATTCGAAGATCGGCCCAAGGCCCTTGCAGCCAAAATCCAGACCGCCGAGCGCTTCCGGAAACGGTATTGCACTCCAGCCCAGGTCCACGGCGTCCCGCCACAGCTGCGCATCGAAGCCCAATTCCACCGCGTCATCGCGCAGTCGACGCTGGGCGCTGACCGGGCTGCGGGCCGCAAGAAAGTCCCGCGCACTGTCGGCCAGCAAACGGTGTTCATCGCTATAACGCAGGCTCATGACGGTGCTCCTGTTTTCACGGCAGACTTCTTCGCTTCAGGCAAACCAAGCACGCGCTTGGCGATGACGTTGAGCTGGATTTCCGAGGCGCCGCCCGAGATGGTCAGCGCGTAGCTGTTGAGCCAGGCGCGGGTAATCGCCAGTTGTTGCTCGCTGAACGCGGGGTTGTCCCAACCGAAGGCATGCCCGGCCATGGCATCGAGCAAGACTTCGAACTTGTCGCGCTCCTGCTCGGTGTGCACCAGCTTCATGATCGACATCAGGCCGCCGATGTCATCGCCGGCCCTAGCCTCTTCACCCATGCGCTGCACGGTCAGGTTGTAGGCGTGCTCGTTCATCGCACAGGCCGTGGCCCGCGCCTGCAACGCGTACTCGCTTTGGCTCTGGGGTGCCGGTACGTATTCACGCATCAAGGCCAGCAGGTCGAAGTGCGACGGCAGGCTGAACTCGCCGAATTTCGACATCGCCTTGCGTTCGTGCTGCAACAGGTACTTGGCCAGGTTCCAGCCGCCGTTCAACGGCCCGATCAACTGGCTCTTGGGCACCTTGACGCCATCGAAGAACACTTGGCAGAACGCCGATTTGCCGCTGATCAAATCGATCGGCTGCGGCTTGACGCCGGGGCTGCGCATGTCCAGCACGATCAGGCTGATGCCTTCGTGCTTGGCGGCGCTGAAGTCGGTGCGCACCAGCGCGTACATCCAGTCGGACTTGTCGCCGTAGGAGGTCCAGATCTTGCTGCCATCCACCACGAAATGATCACCGGCATCCCGGGCCGCCATTTTCAGGCTGGCCAGGTCGGAACCGGCGTTCGGCTCGGAGAAGCCCTGGCACCAGCGCACTTCGCCCCGGGCAATCGGCGGCAACAGGTCACGTTTCTGCTCTTCGCTGCCAAACGCCAGCAACACCGGCCCGAGCATCCAGATGCCCAGGTTGATTTGCGGCGGACGGCATTTGATCCGGCGCATTTCGCTTTCCAGCACGGACAGTTCTTCGTCGCTCAGGCCTGCGCCGCCGTATTCCACCGGCCACTCCGGGCAGAACCAGCGCTTGTCGCGCATGCGTTCGAACCACAGGCGTGCGTCTTCGCAAGGAAATTGCGGGTTCTGGCTGCCCCACACCACATCGCCTTCAGCCATGCCGGTGCGCATCGACGGCGGGCAGTTGGCTTCCAGCCAGGCACGGGTGTCGTGCCGGAATTGCTCGATAGTGCTCATGAAAGTCCCCTTCAACCCGCCCCGGTTGAGGGGCGAGTACGGTTTTTGTTTTTGATGGACGAGCGTCAGCGTGGGGCGCGCGGCATGCCGAGGCCAAACTGAGCGATCAGTTCGCGCTGGATTTCATTGGTACCGCCGCCGAAGGTCAGTGTCGTCACGCAGCGCAACTCGAATTCCAGTTCGCCTTGCAGCAAGGTGGCCGCCGAGCCGCTGCGCATCGAGCCATTCGCCCCGACGATCGCCGCCAGCTTGCGCAGGATTTCAATGGCCGACTCCGAACCGAACACCTTGGTGGTCGAACTCAGCGCCACGCTCAGGCGGTCATGTTCCAGGTCAGAAGCGATGCGCATGTTGATCAGGCGCATTGCTTCCAGGCGGGCATAACACTCGGCCAGCGAGCTGCGCACCCAGGCCTTGTCCATCGCCCGGCGGCCCTGCTCGTCACGAGCACGCGCCCAGAGGTAAACCCGGCGGAACAGCGCCACCACCTTGTCCGACCAGGTGCCGAGGCCAAGACGTTCGTGGTTCAGTTGCGAGGTGATCAGCTTCCAGCCGCCGTTCAACTCCCCGACCAGCATTTCTTTGGGCACCCGCACGTTGTCGTAGTAGGTGGCCGTGGTCGGAATGCTGGTGGTCGGAATCACCGTGTGAGAAAAACCCGGGGTCAGGGTGTCGACGATCAGCAGCGAAATGCCTTTGTGCCGCGCCTGGGTCGGATCGGTACGGGCCGCCAGCCAGACGAAGTCAGCGGCCTCGGCGCCCGAGGTCCACAACTTGTTGCCATTGACCACGAAGCCTTCATCGTCCTGGCGGGCGCTGGTTTTCAGCACCGCCAGGTCGCTGCCGGCGCCGGGTTCGGAGTAACCGATGGCGAACATGATTTCGCCGGCGGCAATGCCGGGCAGGAAACGTTCTTTTTGCAACTCGCTGCCGTGGGCCATCAAGGCCGGGCCGACGGTGCTGATGGTCACGAACGGCAGCGGCGCCCCGGCGATGTTGGCTTCTTCAAAAAAGATCAACTGTTCGGTGGCGGCATAGCCCTGGCCGCCATGGGCCTTGGGCCAGCCGACGGCCAGCCAGCCGTCGCGCCCCATCTGGCGGATGGTCTGGCGATAGAGTTCGCCGCCTTCCTGGCCGCGCAACTGGTCGCGCATGTCCGGGGTCATCAGGGCCTGGAAATAGTCCCGCACCTTGTGGCGCAGGGCATGTTGTTCGGGAGTGAGGTCAACGAACATATGCTGCTCCTTACGCTGCGCCGAGAATCAGGCCGCTGGTGGGTACGCCGGTGCCGGCCGTGACCAGCACGTTCTGCACATCCGCCACTTGGTTGACCGCTGTGCCGCGCACCTGACGCACGGCTTCGGCGATGCCGTTCATGCCGTGGATGTAGGCTTCGCCCAGTTGCCCGCCGTGGGTGTTGATCGGCAGTTTGCCGCCACGGGCGTGGTGCCCGGCGCGGATGAACTCCTTGGCTTCGCCACGTTTGACGAAGCCGAATTCCTCCAGCTGCGGCAGCACGAACGGGGTGAAGTGGTCGTAGATCACGGCGGTCTGGAACGACTCCGGGCCCAGGCCCGACTGGCGATACAGTTCGCGGGCGACCACGCCCATCTCCGGCAGCCCGGTGATGTCGTCGCGGTAGAACGAGGTCATGCTCTGCTGGCCGTGGCTAATGCCTTGGGAGCCGGCCTTGATCGTCACCGGTTTCTGCCGCAGGTCACGGGCACGCTCGACGGAAGTGATGACCATCGCGACGGCGCCATCGGATTCCTGGCAGCAGTCGAGCAAGTGCAACGGTTCACAGATCCAGCGCGACGCCTGGTGTTCTTCCAGGGTGATCGGCTTGCCATGGAAAAACGCCTGGGGGTTGGTCGCGGCAAAATCCCGCGCCGCCACGGCGATCCGGCCGAAGTCCTCGGAGGTCGCGCCGTAGGTGTGCATGTAGCGCTGGGCGAACATCCCGACCCAGGCCGCCGGCGTGTGGAAGCCGTGGGGCATGTACCAGCCGTAGTTGACGTTGTCGAAGGTCGGCGTCGCGGCGAAACCGTAGCTACCGGTGCCGAAGCGGTACCAGGAGCGTTCGTTCATGGCGCGATACACCACCACGGTTTTCGCCACGCCAGTGGCCACGGCCATGGCCGCGTGCATCACCGGTCCGCAGGCCGCACCGCCCCCATGGGGCACTTGCGAGAAAAACTTCACGTCCTTGCAACCGAGCAAACGGGCGATTTCGTATTCCGGGACCTTGTCCACGGAATAGGAGCTGAAACCGTCCACTTCGCTCGGGTCGATGCCGGCGTCCTTGAGCGCGCTCAAGGTGGCCTCCATGGCCAGGCGCAATTCGGTGCGTCCGGAGTTCTTGGAAAATTCGGTTGCGCCCAAGCCAACGATCGCGGCGCGCCCGGAAATCGATGAATCAGTCATCTGTGTCTCTCCGGCTGTCAGGGCAGGACTACCGCGACCGTACCGGTCACGTGGTTGCCCATGGAATTTTTGCCGCCGAGGGTGATTTCCACCGTGCGGGTGTCGGCGTCGAGGCGCGTGACGCTGCCGCTGAAGGTCATGCAGTCACCGGGATAGTTCGGTGCGCCGAGCTTGATTTTCAGCGAGCGGAACTCCACCAGCGGCCCGGCCCATTGCTCGATGAACCGCTGCACCAACCCGTTGGTGGTGAGGATGTTCATGAACACATGGGGCGACCCCAGTTCACGCGCGGCGTCCGCGTCGTGGTGACCGGGAAAATAGTCACGGGTGGCAATCGCGCCGCCATTGATCAGGGTCACCGTGACCGGGACCGCCAGTTCCGGCAGTGCTTCGCCGGGGCGCACGTCTTCAAAGCGCTTGGTGTTCTTGGAGGTCATATTTCCATCCCAGCTTGTCGTTATCGTTGAGCCAGTCGCCCAGGCGTTCCAGGTTTGCCGCCGAACCGCCGAGGGCCACGGTGATGCCGCGACTCCAGTACAGGAAACGGTGGATCGGGTACGTCAGGTCGACGCCAATCCCGCCGTGCACGTGCTGTGCGGTGTGACCGATTCGGTGGCCCGCTTCACAGGCCAGCCACGCGGTGGCCAGGGATTCGGAAGGCGCCCGCAAGCCAGCATCGATGCGATACGCCAGTTGCCACAGCGCGGTGCGCAAGGCTTCGACGGCGATGTGCGTGTCGGCCATGGTCATCTGCACCGACTGGAAGCTGCCAATGGCGCGTTCGAACTGCTGGCGCTCGCCGACGTAGATCACGGTGCGGCGGATCTGCTCTTCGCTGACGCCCAGTTGCAAGGCGGCCAACGCGGCCACGCTGCGCAGTTCCAGCCAGTCAACCGCCTCGGCGGGTAACAGCGCGTTCGCGCTCACGGTCAAGCCTTCGATGTGCAGGTCGGCCACCGCTTCGCCGTGGGTCAACACGCCCGACACCCGTTGAATCTCGGGCGCTGACAAGTCCAGCAGCAACAAACGTGGTTTACCTTCGGCCAGCACCACCACCAGCGCGGCGTGGGCCTGATCGGCCAGGGAAAGGGCCGCCACCCGGCCGTTGATCAACCAGCCGTCGGCACTGGCACTGGCTTGCAGCTCAATCCCCAGCGCGCTGTTCAACCCGTCGAGCGACACGCTGAACAGCGCCTCGCCGGTGGCGGCCTTGGCGATCCAGCCGTTATTGTCACTGGCGCCGAAACGGGCCAGTGTCGCGGCCGCCAGTTGATGGCGCCACAACGGCACCTGGGCCAGCGCCTTGCCCTGGGCCTGCAACACCAGCATCAGCTCGGTCATGCCCAGGCCGCTGCCGCCGTGTTCTTCGGGAATGGCCAGCGCTTGCAGGCCGGTCTCGATGCACAGCTTCCACAGCGGCGCCATCATCGGCTCGCCGCTGGTGTCCCACTGGCGCATGTAGTCTTCATTGCAATGGTCGACGAACAGGCCGTCCGCCATCTGCGCGATGGCGCGCTGATCTTCACTTAATTCGAAATCCATGTGACTGGCTCCTAGGCGTCTACCGGCCGGAACATAGGCAGGGTCTGCTGGTCATCGAAGTGCTGGAACTCGACCTGCAAGCGCTGGCCGATCTGGATTTGCTCGCGTGTGACACCGACCAGTCCGGCGATCAGGCGCACGCCCTCCTCCAGTTCGATCAGCCCGATAGGGTTGGGGTAGTCGAACGGCGGAACTTCGGGGTAATGCATGACCACGAACGAATACAGCGTGGCGCGGCCGCTGGCTTGCACGGTGTCCCAGTCGAAGCTGTGGCACTCGATGCACACCGGCGCCGGTGGATGACGCAGGGTCTTGCACGCCGTGCAACGCTGGATCAGCAGCTGGCCCTTCTCGCAGCCTTCCCAGAAAAAGCGCGTGTCATCGCTCATGCCCGGCAATGGACGCTTGGGTTTGGCCGGTGCGGCCTCTACTTTTGCGGGGGCCTGGGCATTGGCCGGGCGGAATTTGAAGACGCGGAACAACAACTCGCCGACCGGTTCATCGCCGCCGGCTTTTTCCACGAAATGGTTCATGACCAGCGTGACGAAAAAACCGGTGCCAAGGGCCGTGGTTTTTTCATCGCTGACCGACTCCAGGCGCGTCGTGTAGTAGAGCTTTTCGCCCATCCGCAGCGGCCGGTTGAAGGTCAGTTCGGAGTTGACCGCCACGGTGGACATGAAGCCATGCGCCTCCATGATCTTGAGCACCTCATAGGGGTTCTCATCGGTCGAGCCCGGCGGATAGTTGTTGGCGTGCAAACCTTCCATGGTCCAGACCTGCAACATGCCCGGCGGGGCGATCAGCCCTTCATGCCGGGTGCCGAGGGCGAACGCAGGGTCGGTATAGACGGGGTTGTCCACGCCCATGATCTCGCACCATTGGCGGACCATCGGTGCGTTGACCTCATCCCAGGCGTACACGCGGCCGTATTGGCGCCCCACCAGGGCGCGCGCGTCGGATAGCAATTGTGGATCAGCCAAAGTCGTCTCCTTTAAATTGAAGGCGGCGACCGGACCCGGCCGCCGCCACGGGTCGATCAGGTGGGCAGAACCTGCGCGGCCGCCCCGAGAAAGGCCGGACGTTCACCACCGCCATGCAGCAACAGGTTGCAACCGCTGGCGTAACTGGCCAGCGGCGATGCGATGTACAGACAGGCGTTGGCAATGTCTTCGGCGACCGCCATGCGTGCCGCCGGAATGCCCGCAGCAACGGCGGCAATACCGGCTTCGGAGCCGTAGTGCAGATGGGCCTGTTCGGTCAGCACCAGGCCCGGGCTGACCGTGACCACCCGGACCTTGGGCCCCCACTCCACCGCCAGCGATTGCACCAGCGCCAACACCCCGGCCTTGGCCGCGCCATAGGCGGCGGTACCTGGCGAGGAACGCAGTGCGCTGATGCTGCCGATGAAGACGATGCAACCGCCCTGGACTTGTGCCTGCATCAGCCGGTTGGCGTGCTGGGCAACGTTGAGCGGTGCGATCAGGTTCAGGCCGATGATGCTTTCATGAAACCTCGGCGACGCCGTGGCTGCATCGGCGTTGGGGCTGCCGCCGGCGTTGTTGATCACCACATCGAGGCGGCCGAAGTCGCGTTCGATGGTGGCGAACAGTCGTTGCAGGGAATCGTGGTCACGCACATCGGCGGCAACGAACGTCGCGCTCTTGCCACCGTGCGACGGCACCTGTTCAGGCTCGCGCCGAGCACAGACGATCACCCGTGCGTTCGCGGCCAGGAAACCCAGCGCGATACCCGCGCCGATGCCTTTGGTGCCACCGGTGACCAGCACCACCTTGCCGCTGTAATCAAGACCTGAATGCAGCTCCATCATGTGCTCCTTTTCTACTGACAAGGATCACTCTAGGGACGAACCCGGGGCCAAACTACGTCTGAACGGACGATGAAAATCAAACGCTGCGAACAGGACACTGACGGGAATTCACACGTTGCCTGGTCCTTGAGGATGCCCATGTCCGATTCATCCGTTGCACCGGTTCTGCTCGAACGTCCTCTGCCGGGCGTGGCGCTGTTGCGGCTCAACCGGCCGCAGGCGACCAATGCCTTGAGCCTGGAATTGCAGGCGCTGCTGTCGCGTTATTTCAGTGAACTGGCGGTCGATCCCGAGGTGCGCTGCATCGTGCTGACGGGCGGTGACAAGGTGTTCGCCGCCGGCGGCGACATCACCAGCATGGCCGGGGTCGGCGCCATCGATATTTACAAGCGTCACACCGAGCGGGTCTGGGGGCCGATCCAGCATTGCCCCAAGCCGGTGATCGCGGCGGTCTGCGGTTACGCCTATGGCGGGGGCTGCGAACTGGCGATGCACGCCGACCTGATTGTGGCCGGACGCAGCGCGCGCTTCTGCCAGCCTGAGATCCGCATCGGCATCATGCCCGGCATCGGCGGCACCCAGCGGCTGGTGCGTGCGGTGGGCAAGGTCAAGGCGATGCGCATGGCGCTTACCGGCCAGCCGATCAGTGCCGAGGAAGCCTGGGTGTCCGGACTGGTCAGCGACCTGGTGGACGATGACCAGGTGCAGGCCCACGCCCTGGAACTGGCGCGCGTGATCGCGGCCATGCCGGCCCTGGCGGCAGAGCAAATAAAGGAAGTGATCCTGGCGGGCATGGACGCGCCACTGGAAGCTGGCCTGGCCCTGGAGCGCAAGGCCAACGCGCTGTTGTTCGCCTCGCGTGATCAGAAGGAAGGCATGCAAGCGTTTATCGAAAAACGCCCGGCAGAGTTTACGGGGGAATGAAGCAGCAATCCTCCGCCCCACTGGATTAGCAACTTCGTACTCCCTGTGGCGAGCGAGCTTGCTCGCGCTGGGCTGCGCAGCGGCCCCAAAAATCCGGCAGTCACTCTAATTTTTGTGAGTGCTACGCACTCAAGCGGGAGCAAGCTCCCTCGCCACAGGTTTCTGTCTCCCCACGTAAATACGACGGGTTAGATACACATCACCATCTGCCCGCTGTCGATACGCAACTCGACACCATTGATCGCCCGCGATTCGTTGCTGGCCAGAAACAGCACGCTGCCCGCGACATCTTCGGGCAGGCACATGCGGTTCATCGGGTCGGTGTCGATGGTCAGGCGTGTCGGGTCGAGCCCCTCGGGCAAGCTGGCGCTGGTCATATCCGTAAGCACGCCATCCGGGTGCAACGTGTTGCAGCGGATCCGGTATTTTCGACGCCGGCAGAACGCGGCCACGGAACGCGACAACGCCGCCACCGCGCCTTTCGAGGCGCTGTAGGCCAAGTAGTCGTCGCGCCCGGCGAGGGCCGCGATCGACGACAGGTTGATGATCGAACCGCCGGTTTCCTTCATCAGCGCGATGCCTTCGCGACACCCGATAAACACGCTGTCGGCGTTCACCCGCATGATCGTGTGCCACTCCTCCAGGGTCGCGTCCTCGATGCTGCCAGGGAGCAGGATGCCGGCGTTGTTCAGCAGGATATCCAGCCGGCCATGGTGCTCGCGCAAATGGGCCATGACGTGGCGCCAATCGCTCTCGCTGCTGGCGTCATGCCGGATAAACGTTGCGGCCGGGCCGATTTCAGCGGCCAGTGCCTCGCCCGCCGCAACGTCCACGTCGCTGATCAGTACCTGGGCGCCTTCCGCCGCCAACAGGCGCACACTCGCCCGGCCGATACCCTTGGCCCCGCCGGTTACCAGTGCAACCTTGCCGTGTACCCGGCCGTTTTTGTTGTTGTGGTTGTTCGTCATCATGTCGTCTCTTGTGCGGTGGTCGGATGAAGCTGTTGAGTCAGGAGCCGGGAGACGGCCGCGCCCGCGCGCCGTCCGGAGAACACACAGTCCGCCAGGGATAAACCGCTGATGTAGAGGTGCGAAGGAATGCCCAGCGCGGTGCGCCCGGCGGCAAACAGGCCCTGGATTGGCTGCCCCTGCCCGTCGAGCACCGCGCCGTTGCCTTCGTCCACGCGCAGCCCGCCGAGGGTCAAGGCCCCCAGCGGAAAAACCGGGTTGGAGACGGAAATGTCGCAGGCGTAAAACGGCCCCTGATCGAGCACCTGACGGCCCTTCTCGGATTTACCGAACGGCTCCGGCGCCTCGCCACGGGCGGCGGCATTGGCGGCCAGCACTGATTCGCGCAACACCGCCGAATTCATCCCGGTGGTGGCGGCCAGCTCGCTCAGGTGCTGGCCCTTGCGCACTTTGAACAGCATCAGCGCCAGGGCCGGGAAGCTTTGGAACCACCAGTAACCGCCAAACAAGGCCTCGCGGATGGCTTTCTTGCGCAACGGCGCATCCAGCACCAGCCAGGCCCTGCCGCCCTGTTCTTCCATCAAGGGCTGACCCAGGGTCGCGCCGTAGACTTCTTCGTTGCAGAAACGCCGGCCTTCGCGATTGACCACAATGCCCTTGTGCCAACTGTACGGCGGATTGATAAAACGCCACGCCGACACCCGTTCCAGCCCCGCGCCCTGACCACCGACGCTGGTGCCCAGGCGCAAGCCGCTGCCGTCGCAACCGGTGGCCCCCACCTTGAAATTGCGCTGGAACTTAGGCGCATGGCGCTTGATCAGTTCGCGATTAAAAATGAACCCGCCCGTGCTGAGGATCACGCCGTTACGGGCGCGGACCAGACGTGGCCGGGCGAACTCCCGCTCGAGCTGGCCGACCCGCTCACGCAGCTTCGCGCAGTACCCCGGCGCGAAATTCTGCAAGCGCTCGGCACGATCGGCCAGGCGTGCATGCAACTTCGCTTCCCGGCTGCCGGGCGGCATGCACCAGATCTCGGCACCGACCACCCGCCCCTGAGCATCGACCACCAGGCGCTTGGCCGCCGCTTGCAGCAAAGGACGAGCCCCCGCACGCAGGCACGCGCTCTTCAAGTGTCCATACAACACCGCGCCGCACTGGCCTTTGCCGACAGTGCGATGGCCACGGGGTGCGGGCGGCAGAGGACCGCCGTGCTGCGGGACCAGTTCGTTGCCGGAGTAGTAGAGAAAATAACCGTCCGGCGGATACGAGGTTTTACCGCCCGGTGGCATCCGGCTGCCGTAAGGCGCGCCGTGACTTTCCAGCCAGTCGAGATTGCTGACGCTGTCGGCACAGAAACGCCGCAGCGTGTCGTCACTGACCACGCTTTGGGTTTCATGCTTGAGGTAGTCAAACATGGCTTCGGGGGTGTCACTGAAACCCGCCGCCTGCTGATGACGGGTGCCGCCACCGGCGTAGACCACCCCGCCACTCTTGGCACTGGCGCCGCCGCCGGTAAAGCGGTCGGCAATCAACACATCGGCGCCCTGGGCCCGAGCCTCCAGCGCCGCGCAAGCCCCGGCGGCGCCCCAGCCGATAATCAGCACGTCGCAATGTTCATCCCACACCAGCGCGCCGCTGTCGGCGACTTGCAAAGGGGTCTGAACCGGCGTGCAGAAGCTGTCTTCGACGGTTGCCATACCACCTCCTATCGTTCGCGGGCCAGGTGATTGGCGGCGACATAGGCGAAGGTCATCGCCGGGCCCAACGTACCGCCGGCACCCGGGTAACTGGTGCCCATCACCGAGGCCGAACAGTTGCCGATCGCATACAGGCCGGCAATAGGTTCGCCATCCTCACGGACCACTTGCGCATGTTCGTTGGTCAGCAGGCCGCCCTTGGTGCCGATGTCCCCGGCATCCAGGCGCATCGCGTAGTACGGGCCTTTGCGCAACGGCGCCAGGCACGGGTTGGGTTTGACGTTGGTGTCGCCGTAGTAACGGTCGAACACATTGCCGCCGCGCCCGAAGTCCGTGTCCTTGCCCGTGCGTGCATAGTCGTTGACCTTGACCACGGTGGCTTCAAGGCCGACGGGGTCGACGCCGATCTGCTTGGCCAGCCCGGTCAACGAATCATCCTTCCAGTACAGGGTGTTCAGCCATTCCTTGCGCAAGCGGCTGTCGGGCATGATCTGCGCCGGCATCAACGGTCCCATCGCGTAGTTGTAGCGGAAATGCCCGTCGAAAATCACCCAGGCCGGCACGGATTTGCCGGCGGTGAGGCCGTTGTCTCGGTACATGGCGTCGACGAATTCCAGGTACGGCGCAGCC
This sequence comes from Pseudomonas sp. PB120, assembly GCF_009761815.1. GTDB lineage: Bacteria > Pseudomonadota > Gammaproteobacteria > Pseudomonadales > Pseudomonadaceae > Aquipseudomonas. Next base: position 27,111 of record NZ_RWIN01000001.1, on the reverse strand, counting down.
TCGTTGACGAAGCGCTGCCCCAGGCTGTTGACCACGATGGCGCCCGGGAAGGCACGCTCGGCAAAGATCCCCCGGGGCTTTTCCTCGCCCGGTACCGCGATGGTCGGCGCCCACCAGGCCCAATCCATCAACGCGGTAGCTGCGCCCTGGGCCAGCCCGGCTTCCAGTGCCGCGCCGGTGTTGTTCCCCGGCGGGGTTGCGCTCCAGCCCATGCGGGTCGGTTGCGGCAGGTATTTTTCACGCAGTACCTGGTTTTGTTCAAACCCACCGGACGCCAGAATCACCCCGTGACGGGCGTACAAGTTCACGTCGGCGCCGTCACGGCGCACGGTGATGCCGTTGATCCGCCCGCCCTCGCTGAGCAACCCGGAAAAATCGGTGTTAAGCCACAGCGGTACGTTGCGGTCCATCAACGAACGTCGCAACGCGGCCACCAGCGAACTGCCCAGCGAAGCACGGCGGTCGATCTTGCTTTTACGGCGCCATTTGAAGTCCAGTTTGTAACGCAGCATCAGGCCCATGATCAGCAGGCGCCAGCCGAAACTGCGCGCCATGACCTTGTGCGCATCGCGGGCGGTCCAGGCGATGCAACCCATGAGCAAGGTCGACGGCGACGGCTTGCGCAGGTTGGCCAGTTCGTCACCCAACAGGCTGGTGTCGAAGAACTCCGGATCGAGGGTCCGGCCACCCGCCAACGCGCCCGGCAAGTGCGGGTAATAATCGGGGTATTTGGCGGCCACCGCGTAGCGCACGCGGCTGGTCTTGGCCAGCTCCTTGATCATCTTCGGTGCATTGTCCAGGTAGGTGCGCAGTCGGGTTTCATCGACATGCTCACCCGCCGCTGCTTTCAGGTAGCGCAGGGCGGTGTCGTAATCGTCGTTGCCGTTCAGGCGGGCGAAATAGTGGTTGTTGGGGATCCAGATCCCACCGCCGGAAATGGCCGACGTGCCGCCGTACTTGTCGCTCTTTTCCACGACGAGCACGCTGAAACCCTGGTCGGCGAGGAACACTGCCGATGTCATTGCACCTGCGCCCGAACCAACGACGATCACGTCGTAGCGGGTCTGAGACTGATCTTGAGCCGTCATTTTTTGTTATGCCATTAGCTGAGGTCAGAAATAACCGCCGACGACGCTGCGCGACTGCGGGCGGAGTGCAGCCCATGATCGGGGCTGCACCGGCCGCGCTCATCGTCAAAGCGGACTAGGGATGTGTCACGGTCTGTGGCGAAGGAAACGCTTGGGGTAAAGAAGATTCTTGTGGCTATGGAAATTGCTGTTGCAAGAGAGACCTTTGTGGCGAGGGAGCTTGTCGGATCGCCGCACCGTCCCGCTTGAGTGCGCAGCGCTCACAGGATTTTGGGGCCGCTGCGCAGCCCAGCGGGAGCGAGCTCCCTCGCCACAGTCAGTTTGCGTAGTTAGAGGACAGCGCGTCTGGCCGCCCAGGGGCGGTCTTGCTCCAGCTGGCTGGCCAGTCGCAGCAGCCCGTCTTCGCCGCCCAGGCGCGCGGTGAACATCATGCCCACTGGCAAGCCGTTGTCGCTTTGGCCCAGCGGCAGCGAAATCGCCGGCTGCCCGCTGACGTTGGCCAGCACGGTAAAACCGGCGCTGCCCATGGCCTGATGCGCGTAGCTGTCCCAGGGTTGATCCAGCGACAGCAGACCCAGTTGCGGGGTCAGGCTGGCGGTGACCGGCGACAGGATCACGTCGAAGCGTTCGAACGGCTGCTCCATGATTGCACCGATGGTTTCGAACGCCTGACGGGCGCGATACAGGTCCTCACCGGTGGTGGCCTGGGCGCGCTGCAGATTGACCAGCGTCACTTTCTCCAGGTCCTGCGCCGTGGCGACCCGCCCCAACGCCTGCTCGCGGTCCTGGATCGCAGTGCGCAAACCGGTGCCGAGCACGGTACCGTGAACACCGAACAGTTGGCGGGGATCGATGTTCAGCGTCAGCTCTTCGACTTCATGCCCCAGCCCCAGCAATTGCTTGATGGTCTGTTCCAGGGTGGTTGCAATCGCCGGCTCCAGCGCTGCACCGGTCAACGAGTGGCGAACCACAGCGACGCGCAATTTACCCGGGTCGCGCTGCAGCTCTTCGACATATGAACGCACCAGCGGCGGGCTCCAATAGGCGCTGCCCGCTTCCCGTCCCTGGCCGGCGTCGAGAAACAGCGCCGTATCGCGCACCGTGCGCGAGATGACGTTGGCGACACTGGCGCCAAAGCTGCCTTCGAAATGCTTCGGCCCGCTTGGCGTGCGATAGCGGCTAGGCTTGAGGCCGACCAAACCGCAATACGACGCGGGAATGCGGATCGAGCCGCCGCCATCGGTGGCATGGGCGACCGGCACGATCCCGGCCGCCACGGCGGCGGCCGAACCACCGGAGGAACCACCCGCGCTCATGGCCAGGTTCCACGGGTTGCACGTCTGCCCCCACAGCATGGATTCGGTGGTGGTGGTCAAGCCGAACTCGGGACTGGTGGTCTTGCCGAAAGGTACCGCCCCGGCACGCTCGTAGCGGCTGATCAGGGTGCTGGTCTGGTCGGCGGGCGGAGCGTCTTTGAACAGCCGGCAACCGTTAGTGGTCGGGGTCCCTTTCAGATAGGTATTGAGGTCCTTGATCAACACCGGCACGCCGGCCAGTGCGCCCTGCTTTTCAGTGCCGGCAGCACGCCGCTGGGAAAGCAGCGCATGGGCGTAGTCCTCGTGCAGCATGTTCACCGCTTTGACCCGGGGGTTGACCGCCTGGCACCGCGCCAACGCCGCCGCCAGCAGGTCGGCCGATTGCAGCTCGCCATTGCGTATGGCCTGGCTCATCGCCCAGGCGTCCAGCCCCTGGTAATCGCTGTCCGACAGCGCCGCCGCCCGGGCATCGCCGAATCGCCCGAGGAGCCCGACACCCGCAGCCACGGCACCGGCCTTGAGCACGCTGCGTCGCAGCCAGCCGCTTTGCGTTGCGTCAGTAAGAGTAGGTGTTTCGGCAGTTAAAAATCGTTGCTCGTTGTTTTGCATGATCATCTCGCGCCCTGTCATTTATTGTTATGAGGGTTTTTTGTACGGTGTTATTTTTCAGTGGTCGCTTCAAACCACATTGAAGCGAGCCGACAGCTGATCCAGCTCTCGTGCCAGTTGTTCCAGATCCGACGCGGCCACCGCACTCCGGCCGGCACTGGCCGACAACGCGCCGGTGCCCGCCGAGACGCTGTCGACCCGCGTGACCATTTCTCGCGTCACGCGCACCTGCTCGGTGATCACCGTAGCGATGGTGTCCACACAGCGGATCACGTCATCGGTGCCGGTGCGAATCTGCGCCACCGAGTCGCCGGCCTCATGCGCCAGGCTTACCCCGTCACGCACGCGGCTGACCACCCGGCCCATGCCGTCGACCACGGCCAGCGTGCCTTCCTGAATGCGTTGCACCGTGAGGTCGATCTCGCCGATCGAACTGGCGGTGCGTTGCGCCAACATCCGGACCTCGTCGGCGACCACCGCAAACCCGCGCCCTTGTTCGCCGGCCCGCGCCGCCTCGATGGCGGCGTTCAGGGCCAGCAGGTTGGTCTGCTCGGCAATGTTGCGAATGACGTTGAGCACGTGGCTGATCTCGCCGGAAAAACCTTCCAGTTCGCGAATGTGCACGGCGGTATCGCTGATCACATCGCTGATGCGGTTCATCTCCTGCGCCATGTCGCGGATAAAGCCTTCGCTTTTGCCCGAACGCCCCGCCGAGTGTTGAGTGATGCTGCGCGACACGCCGACGTGGTTTTCCACTTCGTCGATAGAGCCCGACAGGTGCTCGACCGCACTGGAAATACCACGCACCGCATCCGCCTGCTGTTGGGTGGCGAGTGAGGCCAGCTCCGCCGATTCGGCCATGTGCACCGCTTCGCTGCTGACGCGTTTGACCAGCGCGCGCATTTGCGAGATCAGCCCGTGCAGGCTTTCGCGCATCGCCGCGATGTCACGCAGCATCAGCGCAAATTCGTCATGCCCCTTGACCTCGATGGCTTGGGACAAGTCGCCGCCGGCAATGGCGCGGACACTGGCTCCCGCCTGGGCGAAGGCCCGCTTGAGCCGGGTCAGGGTGGAAAACGCGGTCAGGCTGCCCGCGAGCACGCCCACCACCGCCAGTCCCAGATACGCCATCAGCGTCGAGCGATAACGCTGTTGCGCTGTTTCATAGGCGTGTTCTGCCGCGGTCTGCTGGATCGCTTGCAACTTGCCCAGTTCAAGCACGGCCGCATCGCCTTGCGGCTCAGCCATGCGCAGGAATGACAGGATGCCGGGCAGTCTGAAGTCCCCGGCGCGAAAGGTTTCAAGCAGGATCTGCAGCTCGTCCTTCCAGGCCTGGTAATGCTCGGTGAATGCATCAGCGGCCTGTTGTTCTTCAGGGCTCAGGGCGCGTTGACGGTAGGTTGCCCAGCGCTCTTCAAGCGCCTGATTGTTGGATTCGATGGTGCTCAGGGTGGCTTCGACGGGACGGTCGAAGGCCGCCACCAACGGGCCTTCAGGGTCTTGCTGGATGGCGAGCAAGACCTGACGTCGACTTTCATCGAGACGGTGCTGGACGTCGCCGAACATCAGCAGCGTCGCCAGGTTGTCCTCGTTGATGTCGCGCAGGCTGTCGCGTGCCTGCTGCAGGCCATGGGCGCCAAAACCGACCGCCAGTACAAACAACAACGTGGCCAGCAGCGCCCAGAGCCACAAGCGCTGAGCGATAGTGATTGTGTTGAACATAAACAATGGCTTGTCTCGTGCAACGGGCGGGGCGCGGGATGCGCCCCGCGCCAGGTCAGTCGGCAGTCACGCTGGCCAGCATGGCCGCCAGGAAGTGCTCGCTGTACGGCGGCAGCAGGCCCCACTGGCGACGCGGATCAAACTCCGGCGCCTTGAACACCGTGCGCTGGTGGCTGAACTCGAGGAAGCCTTCGCGGCCGTGGTAATGGCCCATGCCCGAGGCGCCGACGCCGCCGAACGGCGCATCGTGCATCGCCGGGTGCATCATCACGTCGTTGACGGTCACCCCGCCGGACACCGTGCGATCCAGCACGTATTGCTGCTCTTCCAGGTCTTCGCCGAAGTAATACAAGGCCAACGGGCGTGGCCGCGCATTGATGTCGTCAATGACGTCGTTGAGCGCCTCGTAGGTGAGCACCACCATGGCCGGGCCAAAGATTTCTTCGCGCATGATCAGGCTGTCCGGCGCCGGGTCGACGACCACGCGCAGGGGACGACGCCGGTCCTGTGGATTCACGGCCAAGGCTTCCGGCACGCTCTCGACACGGGCGCCTCGTTCCTGGGCATCCGCCACGTAACCTTCGACGCGGTCCAGGTGTCGTTGATTGACCACCGCCACCACATCCGGGTTGCCGGCCACCGTCGGGTTGAGTTCTGTGTAGGTGGTGCGCACTGCATCAAGGAAAGATTCGAGCAGGGCCTTGGGCACGTAGACCAGGTCCGGGTTGATGCAGATCTGCCCGCCGTTGCAGGCTTTGCCCACGGCAATACTGAACGCGGCTTTTTTCAGGTCGGCGCTGGCGCTGACGATGACGGGCGACTTGCCGCCCAGCTCCAGCGTCACCGGCACCAGGTTGAGTGCCGCGTTGCGCATCACCAGGCGCCCGGTCGCGGTGCTGCCGGTGTACACCAGGTGGTCGAATGGCTGGGCACTGAACGCTTCGGCCAGTTCGACGTCGCCGGTGACGACGGCGATCTCCAGCGGTTCGAGATGTTCGGCGCACAATTGCGCGAGCAATTCGGCGGTCCGCGGTACCACGTCCGACGGCCGGAGGATGGCCCGGTTACCCGCGGCCAGTACCGAGGCCAATGGGCTGAACAAGGTGTACAACGGCGCGTTCCACGTACCGAGAATGCCCACCGTGCCCTTGGGCTGGTGCATGACCCAGGCCGTGGCACCGAGCTGATCGTAAGGCGCGAATGGGGCACGCGGTTCATCGTGCATCCAGTCCTGCACGTGATCCCGCGCATGTTTGAGCGAAGCCAGCGAGCCGACCACATCATTCATCAACGAAAAACCGGCCGGCCGGCCGCCAAAATCCAGGTCGATGGCGTCGGTCAACACCCCGTGGTGGCGGACCAACAGATCGATCACTTGCTGGAGTCGACGTCGGCGAGTATCGGCGCTCACCGCACCGGCGCTGGCGAATGCGCTTTTTTGTCGGGATAACAGGCTGGCAAGTCCTTGGACGGATGATGTGGCAGAACTCATTCGTGGCCCCTTTCAGGTACTGGCCCAATGGCCGTGAAGCGCCCGATGCGCTTGGCTCTACCCTAGCCTCGCCTCCCCCCGCCACGCCTCGTCCGATCGGACGAGGTACGCGCAAATCTGTTAGTCCGTTGAGACGATGTTCAGCCGCGTGTTGCGACCAATACTGGCCCTACGAAAATCTCACTCCATGAGGCCAGTCATGGCAATGCCAAACGCCAGTTTCGATCCCCAGGCTTTTCGTGCCGCACTCGGCACCTTTACCACCGGGGTCACGATCATCACCACCCAATCCGAAGACGGCTCGCCGGTCGGGATTACCGCCAACAGTTTCAACTCGGTGTCGCTCAACCCGCCGCTGGTGCTCTGGAGCCTGTCCAAGCAGGCCCGCAGCCTGCCGGTGTTCACCAGCGGCAAGCACTGGAACGTCCACGTGCTGTCCACCGAACAGGAAACCCTGTCGGGCCGTTTCGCCACCCAGGGCGAGGACAAATTTTCCGAGATCCAGCTGGACAGTGGCGTCAGCGGAGCCCCGCTGCTGCAAGACTGCACCGCACGCTTTCAATGCCGCACGGCGTTCCAGTATGAGGGCGGCGACCATGTGATCTTTGTCGGCGAAGTGCTCGCGTTCGATCACAGCGACCGTGCACCGCTGGCGTTCCAGAGCGGCCAATACGCGCTGGCGACCCGCAAGCCCCGCAGTGAGCTGCGCCTGGCCACCACGCCACCCCCTCCGGAATGCAGCTATACCGAAGACTTGCTCGGGTACCTGTTGGGGCGCGGTCACTATCAGGTGCTCAATGCGCTGCGCCAGATGCTGAGCAATCAGCAACTGGACGAAATGGCGTTTTTTATCCTGTCGATCCTGTGCATCCGCGACAACCTGACCCTTGAAGAGATCAACACCTTCGTCAGTTACACCGGCCGCGAAGTGACCTTGGCCAGCATGCGGTTCCTCGAGCACCAGCGTCTGGTGGCAATTGAAGGCTCGTCTGATGCGCTGCGTTTTGTCCTCACGGCCCAGGGCCGGGAGGTGTCGCTGCACCAATTGGCGCTGGCCAAGGCCGTGGAAGAAGACCTTTCGGCCAAGCTCGGCCCCGCCGACGCCCAAGCCCTGAAGGTCTTGCTCAAGCGCCTGATTGTGGTGAGTGACCCTGGCTTGCCGGACCTCTGGGCACCACGATGAACGCGGGCCCGGGCACGCTGCCGCCGACCCGCGTCGGCTGGGGCAGCCATGGCCTGCTGTTGCTGCTGGCCATGGTGTTCGCCGACAACTTTGTCGGGCGGCAGATACTCGCGGTGATGATCGAACCGATCAAATCCGAGTTCGGCGTCAGCGATACCGCCATGGGCTTGATCTCGGGCCTGGCGTTCGCGGCGGTGTATGCCGTCATGGGGTTGCCGGCGGGACGCCTGGTGGACCGCATGCCGCGAACACGCTTGCTGGCCATGTCGTGCCTGCTCTGGGCGGGGGCGACCATGGCCTGCGGGTGGGCGGGCGGTTTCTGGGCATTGGCCATTGCGCGGATGCTGGTGGCGATCAGTGAGTCGCCGACCACTTCGGCCTCGTTGTCGGTGATCGCAGACCTTTATCCCCCTCATCGGCGTTCATTCGCGATCAGTTGCTTCACGTCCGCGCCGACCTTTTCTTCGATCATCGGTTTGAGCATCGGCGCCTGGGTGGTGGAGCACTATGGGTGGCGCAGCGGGTTTATTGCCCTTGGCGCGCCGGCATTGCTGTTTAGCCTCCTGCTGGCCTTTGTCGTGCGCGATCCGCAACGCGGTCGCTGGGACCTCACGCCTCATGCTCATGTGCCCTCCCCGCTACTGGGGATGAGGGCCGAAGCGCGTCAGCTCTGGGCCACACCGGCTTATCGGTGCCTGATCCTCGCGGGCGGCCTGGCGACGCTGAGTTCCTACGCCGTCGGGATGTGGAACACCAGTTTCCTGGTGCGCTCCCACGGGTTGTCACTGCAGCACGCGGGGTTGTTGGCCGGGGTGATCTGTGGGATTTCGGCGGGGATCGGCGGGTTGTTCAGCGGTTGGTTGAGTGATCGTTTGTGCCGGCGTCATCCGCATTGGCAGATTTCCATTCCGGTGCTGGGTCATTTGACGGCACTGTCCGCGTTGATGCCGTACTTGCTCTGGTCCGATGGGGTGCTGATTCGTGTTGGCGATGTGCCGGTTCCTACGGCGATGCTGTGGTGTGCGCTGTATTCGTTTTTCGCGGTGTGGTGGGTGGCGCCGTCGTTCAACCTGGTGACGCAGCTGGTGTCGCCGGGGCGACGTGGGAGTGCCATGGCGTTGCAAACCATCGTGAGTACGTTGCTGGGCGTGGGCGTCGGGCCTTTGATTGTTGGGCTTTTTAGCGATTTGCTGCTGCCGGTTTATGGTCAGGAGTCGCTGCGGTATGCGTTGATGTTGGTGAGCTTGCCGGGGTTGGGGGCGGTGGTGTTGCTGGTGCGGACGGCTGGCTATGCGTCCAGGAGTGGGTATCGGCATGTGGCTTCGGTTTTGTGATTTGCCTTGAGTACATATCCGTTGTTTCGGTAGCTGCTGGTAATGGTTTCGCCCTTACGGCGAGTCACTTTGAAAAGCCTGCGCGGCCCGGCACAAAGTAACCAAATGCTCTTGCCCCACCACTTGGTGCCTCGCTAGGGCTCGGCATGCCCTCACTCCGGCCATCGTGGTTAACGGGGCGCCTCAATCAAAAGCAAAGCGAGGCGGCCTGAAAGCCGACCTGGTTTTTTTGTGGATGTGCCCGGTTCAAAAATGTGGGAGCCAGCCTGCTGGCGATGGTCGTCAACGATAACGCGCCCTGTCTGGATGATCGCGGTGTCTGGGTGTCCATCGCCAGCAGGCTGGCTCCCACATTGGATTGGGGTGTACCTGAGAGAGATTAATCGACTGTCAGGCCCTCATCGCCAGCAGGCTGGCTCCCACAGGTGGAATGTGTACGCGAGAAGAATCAGGTCGGCTGTCAGGCCGCCTTGCTTTTGCTTTTGCTTTTGATTTTCTTGCCGCCTCGAGAGGCCGAGTGGAGGTTCTGCGCAGTGGGCAACCCGGCATGGATGCCGGGTTAGCCGCCCCCGGCCATGGATGGCCGATGGCGGCGGGCCCACGGAGCGGGACCGGAGCGAGGGCATGCCGAGCCTAGGCGAGGCACCGAACGAAAGGGGCAAGAGCCCTTTGGTTACTTTGGGGCTTTTCCAAAGTGACTCGCCGTAAGGGCGAAACCATTAGCCGCCGTGACCAAAGAAAAGGATATACACACCGCCACAGAAAACCCTCAAACCACCCCACCCCGCTCAACCACAAAATTCCCCCAAGCCTGAGTCACCGGCATCACCTCCAGACTATTAACGTTGATATGCGCCGGCTGGTTCATCAACCAGAAAATCGTCTCGGCGATATCAGCCGGCTGCAACGGCTGGGCATTGGCATACACCGCGTTGTACTTCTGCGTATCGCCCGCAAAACGCACCAGCGAAAATTCGCTTTCACACAAACCGGGTTCCAGGTTGGTAACCCTCACCCCGGTACCTTGCAAATCACAACGCAAATTCAACGAAAACTGCCGCACAAACGCCTTGGTCGCGCCATACACATGGCTCCCGGGATAAGGCCAGTTGCCGGCAATGGAACCCAGGTTGACGATGCTCGCACCGGCACCGTGGCCAATCAACCGCGGCAACAACAGGCGAGTGCTGTAGAGAAGACCCTTGATGTTGGTGTCGACCATGGTCTCCCAGTCATCCAGCGAACAGGCCTGTGCCGCTTCCGTGCCCAGGGCCAGGCCGGCGTTGTTGATCAACCCGCGCAAGGTCGCGAACCGCTCCGGCAATTGCTCAATCGCTGTTTGCATGGCAGTACGGTCGCGCACGTCCAGGACCAGGGGCAACACGTCGCACTGCTCGCCGAGTTCGTTGGCCAGCTTCAGCAAGCGTTCTTTCCGTCGGCCCGTGAGGACCATCGACCAGCCCGCCCGGGCAAAACGTCGGGCGCAGGCTTCGCCGAAACCGGAGGTGGCGCCGGTGATAAACACAGTAGGTTGCATGATCAAACTCCAGGGATCAGGACCACGACCGGCCCAGCAGACCGAAGCCCGCCAAGGCCAGCAATAGCCATTGGGTGAGTCGCGCCGCGTGTTCGGCGCGAATGTGCAGGAACAGCCGCTGGCCGATCCACAGGCCTGCCAGCAGCGGTAACAACAGTGTCAGGGCTTGATGTGGGACTTGCGGGCCGATGGCCTTGGCCAACGCCAGCCCGGCCAGCGCCGCAAGATCGACTGCGAAAAAGAACATGATCAGGGTGGCGCGCAGGGCCCGGGCACGCAGCCCGCAATGGCTGAGCCAGGCGACCACCAGTGGCCCGCCGATGGAAAAAGCGGCGATCAACGCCCCGCTACTGCCGCCCACCAGCCACGCCGCCCAAGGCCCGCGTCCCATAGGCAACGCCACCCGTGCCAGCCCCAGCAAGGCCAGCGTCGCCACCAGCACGTACACGCCCAGGCTTAGCCAGTCACTGTCGAGCCCGGTCAACAGCCAGATGCCACAGGGCACACCGACCGCCGCCGCGAACAGAACCCGGCGCAACAACGGGTAATCGGCCTCGGCCCAGGCGTCGCGCAGCAGCATCAGGCTGGACGCCACCTCGAGGCACAGCACCAGGGGCACGGCATCGCGCAAGGAGCCGAGCATCGCCAGACCGACGACGGCGATGGCGGCGAAGCCGAAACCGGTGAGGCCACGCACGACAGCGGCAACCAGCACGCACAAGGCACTCAAGGTCCAATTCAATTCCGGGGTCACGGCGCGCTCCTTTGACAGTGGCGCCACTCTAGTCAGGCAGTGACCGCTGCTTTAGAGCCAGACGGGCTTTTCAATGGGTCCAGTGGCGGGCGATCTGGCTCCATCGAAAAGCCCGACTGGATCTAAGCGTGCCGAGGCCGCATGGCTAGGCTGCGGGGCAACCGGCCGATCCGTGCCCGCCCTCAGGAGTAACCCCATGGCAACGAACCTCAACCACCAATGGATGCCCTTCACCGACAACCGGGAGTTCCAGCGCGCCCCCCAATTGTTTGTCCGCGCCGAGGGCGTGCGCTACTGGACCAACGAAGGTCGCGAGCTGCTCGACGGCAGCTCGGGGCTGTTCTGTTGCGCGGCCGGGCATGGCCGTACTGAAATCGCCGAGGCGGTGTGCAAGCAATTGCTGACCCTGGATTTCACCCCGCATTTCCAGCGCGCTTCGCCGTTGTCCTTCGAACTGGCCGAGCGCCTGAGCGAGCTGCTGCCAGCCGGCCTGAACAAGCTGTTCTTTACCAACTCCGGTTCCGAGTCGGTCGACAGCGCTATGAAAATCGCCCTGGCGTACCACCGCGCCAAAGGCCAGCCCCAGCGCACCCGTTTCGTTTCCCGTGAGTGGGCCTATCACGGGGTCAACTTCGGCGGCGTGGCCCTGTCGGGCATGATGCGCAACCGTCAGGCCTTCGCCGTCGGCGGCCTGCCCCACGTCAGCCACATGCGCCACACCTGGCAGGAAGAACAGCGCTATCAATTGGGCGAACCGACCCAGGGCGCGGACCTGGCCAGCGACCTTGAACGCATCATCGCCACCCACGGCGCCGACAGCATCGCCGCATGCTTTGTCGAGCCCATCGCCGGTTCCATCGGTGTCTACGTGCCACCGGCCGGTTACCTGCAACGCCTGCGCGACATCTGCGACCGCCATGGCATCCTGCTGGTGTTCGACGAAGTCATCACCGGTTTCGGCCGCACCGGCGAGGTTTTCGCCGCGCAGAGTTTCGCGGTCAAGCCGGACATCATCACCATGGCGAAGGCCTTGACCAACGGCGCCATCCCCATGGGCGCGGTGGCCGTCGATGAATCGATCTACGACACCGTGGTCGGTGCCAGCCAGGGCCAGGGGCCGGAACTGTTCCACGGCTACACCTACTCCGGGCACCCGGCTGCGTGCGCTGCCGCACTGGCCTCATTGGACATCTACCGTGACGAGGATTTGTTCGGTCGCGGTCGACAACTGGCGCCGTACTTCATGGAATCGCTGAGCGGCCTGCGCGGATTACCCCAAGTCAGCGACCTGCGCGGCTACGGCCTGCTCAGCGGCATCCAGCTGACCCCGGGGGCCGCGCCGGGCGCCAAGGGCGCGCGGGTGCAACGCGCCTTGTACGACGCGGGCCTGCACGTGAAGACCACGGGCGACGCAATCATCTTCGCCCCGGCGCTAGTGGCCAGCCGCAGCGACGTGGATGCGATGTTCGAGATCCTCAAGAACACCCTCTCCCAGGAAAACCTCTAGGCCGGTTGTGCCTGGCGCAACTCGCGCCAGGCCTTGCCCAGCGCTTCGATGCCCGGCTCGATCAACGACTCGGCAATCGCACCAAAGCCCAGGCGGAAGTAACAGCCCGTGCGCCCCTCCCCCAGAAAGTGAATGTCCCCCGGCTCGATCAACACGCCGCGCCGGGCCACCCGACGCTGCAAGGCCCAGGCATCCACCGCTGGCGGGCCGCTGACCCAGATCGATGAACCTCCAGCCATGCCACTGGCGTGACATTCGGGCAAGTGCTCGGCCAGGGCGCGGCTGATCACCCGCCATTTGCGCGCCAGCCGGTCACGCAGGCGCCGGGCATGGGCGTCGTAATGCCCCATGGCCAGGAACAGCGCGAGAATGCGTTGGTTGTTCGACGGCGGATGGCGGTACATGTAGCGGCGCAGTGCGCGCAATTCGTGGATCAACTCGGCATCGGCGGCAATGAACCCCAAGCGCACGCCCGGCAACAGGCTTTTGGTCAGGCTGCCGAGGTAAATGACCCGGCCACTGTCGTCGAAGCTCTTGAGCGCCGGGTGGTTGCTGCCCAGGAAGTTCTGCTCGCTTTCGTAGTCGTCCTCGATGATCAGGAAGTCGTGTTCACGGGCACTGGCCAATAGCTCAAGACGCCGGTACAGCGGCATCGTCACCCCGGTCGGCGACTGGTGGCTGGGCGTGCAGAACAGCATTTCACAATCGCGCATTTGCTCGTCCACCACCAGCCCTTGGCGGTCGATGCGCAGGGGACGCAGCGTGCAGCCAGTGAGGCTGAAAATGTTCCGCGCATCGACATAGCCGGGTTCCTCCAGCCCCATCACCAGGCCCGGGCGACCCAGCAGGCGCGCGATCATGTACAGGGAATTTTGCGTGCCGATGGTGACCAGCAGCTGCTCCGGTCGCGCCTGGATGCCGCGTTTGGGCAACACCCGCTGGATGATCTGCTCCACCAGCAGCGGGTCGTCGAGCATCACCTGATCGTCGACCCAACTGCGCATGTGCGCGCCCGTGGCGGCGATCCGTGCGCAATCGCGCCAGCGGGCGGCGGTCTGTTCGTCGTCCTCGATCTGGCCGTAGATAAACGGGTAACGGTATTCACGCCAGTTGCGCGGCTTGACGATCGCGCGCATCTGCGCCGATTCGGTTTGCAGCCGACGCTCCCAGTCCGGCGCATGATCGGGCCGCTCGAACAGCGCCGGGGATTTGGGGCGCAGGCTGACGTTGAGTTGCTGGCGCAAATACTTTTCGTTGATGAAATAACCGCGACGGTCCGAGGGTGTGAGGTAACCGTCCTGCACCAGTTGCTCATAGACCAGCACCACGGTGTTACGCGACACTTTGAGCAACTGGCACAGCTTGCGCGACGACGGCATGGCGTCGCCGGGCGGCAACGCGCCATCGAGGATGGCATTGAGCAGGCTCTCGCGAAGTTGCTCCTGCAAACCGCGCCCGGCCTCGAACGGACGAAAATAACGCTCCAACATGGTTCCGACTCCTCCTGCGACGCACCCCGATGGCGCACCCGATGCGCTGAACGCCTTATCCACCAAGGTCTGGCGGGATGGCTGGTACCAAAGCCCGGCGCAACTGGATCTAAAGCAAGCAACGGGCCGACCCTAAGATCGAGTGGTGCCAAACAACGCCTTCAACCTTAGGAGCCACACCATGCTCAAGCCCCTGCACCAATGGATTCGACGCTCCCTGCTGTTACCCGCCGCCGCGCTGACCCTGGGCCTCGCCACCGCGGCCCAGGCGGAAACGGTGACCATCGGCGTGCAAAGCATGTTCGCCCCGTGGAAAAACGCCATCGCCGAGAAAGCATTCGAGAAAGCGACCGGCTGGGACATCCAATGGCGCAACTTCGACAGCGGCGGCGATGTGATGCTGGCGATGGCCTCCGGTGACGTGCAGATCGGCGTGGCCGGCAGCAGTCCGATTGCCGCTGCGGTGAGCCGCGGCGTGGACGCGCAGTTGTTCTGGATCCTGGACAACATCAATGACGCCGAAGCGTTGGTGGTGCGCAACGGCAGCGGCATCGTCGCGCCGCAAGACCTGGCGGGAAAAACCCTGGCCGTGCCCTTTGTTTCCACCACGCACTTTCATGCGCTGTTTGCTCTGGAGCAATTCGGCCTGAGCGGCAAGGTCAAGGTCATCAACTTGCAGCCTTCAGACATTCCGGCCGCCTGGGAGCGCGGCGACATCGACGCGGCATTCATCTGGGACCCGGCCCTGGGTCGTCTCAAACAAAGCGGCCACGTGTTGCTGACCTCCGGGCAGTTGACCCAATGGGGCAAAGCCACCTTTGACGGCATCGTGGTCGACCGCAAGTTCGCCGCCGATCACAGTGCCGGCATGCTCGCCCTGACCAAGGTGTTGCAGGCCAGCACCGCCGACTACGTGAAAGCGCCCGGCAGCTGGACCGCCGCCTCGCCGCAGGTGATCAACGTGGCGCGTCAGTCCGGTGCCAAGCCTGACGAAGTACCGCCGGTGTTGGCCCTCTACCAGTTCCCGTTGGCCGGTGAACAGGCGGGTGCCACCTGGCTGGGCGCCGGCAAGGACGGCGGCGCGGCCAAGGCGTTGGCGGCCACCGCCGCGTTCTTGAAAGAGCAGAAAAAGATCCCGGCGCTGCTGCCCGACTACAGCGTCGCGGTCAACCCGGGCTTCGTCCAGGCCGCGCAGTAACCCCAGCCACGGGCGGTACGCGCCGCCCCATCACGAGGAAAAAGCCATGGGCCTGAGCCTGAAAATCCATGACGTGTCGGTGCACTACCCCGGCCAGCAAAAGGGCCAGCGAGTGACCGCCCTCGCCGGGGTCAACCTGGACATCGCCAGCGGCGATTTTGTGGTCGCCCTGGGCGCATCCGGTTGTGGCAAGACCACACTGCTCAACCTGATGGCCGGTTTCATCCAGCCCAGCAGCGGCTTGATCACCTTGGGCGATTTTCACGGCCAGGTACCGCAACAGACCTCAGCGGTGGCACAACTGCGCGATCAGGTCACCGGGCCAGGGTCCGAACGCGGCGTGGTGTTCCAGAAACACGCGTTGCTGCCCTGGCTGAATGTGCTCGACAACGTCGCCTTCGGCCTCAAGTTGCGCGGCGTGGCCCGGGCTGAGCGTGAGGAACGCGCCCGGTACTTCCTGCAACTCACGGGCCTGGCCGATTTTGCCGGTCACGCGGTGTACCAGTTGTCCGGCGGCATGCAGCAACGGGTCGGAATCGCCCGGGCACTGACCAATGATCCGCAGATGCTGTTGCTCGACGAGCCGCTCGGCGCCCTCGATGCCCTGACCCGCGAACGCTTGCAGGAACTGATCCTGCAGATCTGGGAGCGCACCGCGAAAATGATGTTTTTCATTACCCACGATGTTGAGGAGGCGCTGTTCATGGCCACCCGCCTGATCATCATGTCGCCGCGTCCGGGGCGCATCACTCACGAGTTTTCGATTGATTTCGGCCGACGTTTTCTCGCCGGCCAGGACGCCCGCACCGTGAAATCCAGTGCGGACTTCATTGCCCTGCGCGAACAGGTGCTGAGCATTATCCACGGTGATGAGGAGGCCGCATGAGCCTGTTGGACGAGAAACAACGCAACGCCGTGCTGCGCGCCCTCAACGAATTGCGCCGCGCCGCGCCGGCCCGTCCGGGAGAGCAGTACGGGGCGCCAGGCAACGGTTCGAGCATGGTCCTGAGCCTGGTCACCGTGGTGCTGACGTTCGCGATCTGGTACGCCGCGACCAACGCGGGTTGGGTCAAACCGCTGTTCCTGCCCTCGCCCCAAGCGGTCTGGGCCCAATTGCTGGACGTGGCCCGCGACGGTTTCGCCGACGCGACCTTGCTCAACCACATCGGCTGGAGTGCGTTGCGGGTCTTCGGTGCGTTCGTGCTGGCGGTGCTGACGGCCATCCCGGTGGGCATCCTGATGGGCGTGAACCGCGTAGCCCGGGGGATTTTCGATCCGCTGGTGGAGTTTTACCGGCCACTGCCGCCGTTGGCGTATCTGCCATTGGTGGTGATCTGGATGGGCATCGGCGAGGGTTCCAAGGTGTTGCTGATTTACCTGGCGATGTTCGCCCCGCTGGCGCTCAGCGCTCGGGCCGGGGTCAAGTCGGTGGCCATTGAGCAGATTCACGCGGCCTATTCCATGGGCGCCAGTCGCGGTCAGGTGCTGCGCCACGTGATCATGCCGGCGGCGTTGCCGGAAGTACTGACCGGCATGCGCATCGCCATCGGCTTCGGCTGGACCACCCTGGTGGCCGCCGAAATGGTCGCGGCCACCGCCGGCCTGGGCTTCATGGTGCTGACCGCGTCCAAGTTCATGGCCACCGACGTGGTGATCATGGGCATCCTGGTGATCGGCGCCATGGCCCTGCTGTTCGACCTCGGCATGCGCTGGCTGGAACGGCGCCTGGTGCCCTGGAAAGGGAAGACCTGAAGTCAGTCCGGGCGCAACGCTGCGAGCTGGTTGAACGTCTGCTCGCGCACGATGTTCATCAGGCAAGTGAAGCGTTCCCGGTCCATGGTTTTCCAGCCCATCGCGTCCATCGTGCTGCGACGGGTCTGATGGAACGGCAGCACCTGACCATGCAGGGTGACGGCACGGATCGCGCATTCGTCGTCAACCGTCGTGCGCCCCAGCAGCCGGGCGATGATCGCCGTGTTGACCGCCATGATCGGTTTGCCGATGCGTTCGCTGACCCGTTCCATGCCGGAGGTCGGCCCCAGGCCCGCCTGTTCGCGGGCGTACAGTTGCCGCCATGGCCGGGCTTCGGTGGACATCAGCATGTATTCGGCGGCGCGCAGCTGGATGGACCAAAACGCCTCGATCAGCGTCGGCGCATCGGACTCGCTCTCCAGCACCGCTTGGGCGCGCTCAACCGTTTCGGCGAGATGGGCCCAGATGCACGCGACCATGTGTTCGGTGCACGCCAGGTAAACCCCTTCCTTGTTCTTGAAATAGTAATTGAGCGCCGGGGCATTGACCCCGGCACGCTCGGCGATGTCACGGGTGGACGCGCCTTCGAAGCCCTTCTCGCCGAACAGGCTGAGGGCCGCGTCGATAATCCGGGCGCTGGTTTCATCACCGCACGAATACCCACCTTCACTGGTGGGGCGGCGCCGGGGGGTGTTGGTCATGGACGACTCCTGGGCAAGACAGAACGGCAGTGTGCCTGAAAATATATCAGTTGACATAATTTTACCGACCGTAATAATTATATCAACTGATAAAAATTGAGGTTCACATGACCGCGATACTGGCTGTTGACGAAACAGCGCTGGCCACCCCGCCCCAGCGCACCCGCAAACGCCAGTGGGTCTGGCTCGCCGGCTCCACCGCCGTCATCGGCCTGGTGCTGTGGGGCGCGCACTGGTGGACCACCGGGCGCTTCATCGAGAGCACCAATGACGCCTACCTGCAGGCCGACAGCATGGCCGCGGTGCCCCGGGTCGGCGGTTCGGTGGTCGAGGTCTACGTCACCGATAACCAGACCGTCAGCGTCGGCCAGCGGCTGGTGCGCATTGACAGCCGCACCTTCCAGGCTGCGCAAGATCAGTCCGCCGCCGCCCTGGCCGCCCGCAAGGCCGACATCACCCGTGGCGAGGCCGAACTGGCGCAACAGCGCGCCGACATCGTCCAGGCCCAGGCGCAGCTGCAAGGTGAAATCGCCAACCAGGCGTATGCCGCCGCGCAAATAAAACGCTATGAACCACTGACCCGCACCGGTGCCGAAACCGAGGAACGCATGGAGCAATTGCGCAATTCATGGCAGCAGGCGACCACCAGCCGCAACGCCCGAGCCGCCCAGGTTCAGGTGGCAGAACGGCGCCTGGCCACGTTGCAGGCGACCCTCCAGCAGGCCCGCGCGCAGTTCGAAGGCGCGGACGCCAAACAGCGCCAGTCGCAACTGGACCTGCAAGACACCATCGTGCGCAGCAGCCTGGCCGGGCGAGTGGCGGACCGCAGCGTTCGCGTCGGTCAGTACGTGCAACCGGGGACTCGACTGATGACCGTGGTGCCGCTTGACCAGCTGTACATCACCGCCAATTTCAAGGAAACGCAAATCGGCGCCATGCGTCCGGGCCAATCGGTGTCGATCAGGGTCGATGCCCTGCCCGGCGTGGTGCTGCACGGCAGCGTCGACAGCCTGGCGCCGGGGACGGGCTCGCAGTTCGCCTTGTTGCCGCCGCAGAACGCCACCGGCAACTTCACCAAGATCGTGCAGCGGGTGCCGGTGCGAATCCAGCTGCAAGCCGACCCGCAATGGCGCGACAGCCTGATGCCGGGCTTGTCGCTCACCGTCGAAGTCGACACCCGTGACTAACGCGTCGGCGGCACCCGCCGCCAAAGCCAGCAGCAGTGACTGGATTGCCGTCGCCGCCGGCGCCCTTGGCGCCCTGATGGCGACGCTGGACATCTCCATCACCAACGCCGCGTTGCCGCAGATTCAGGGGCAGATTGGCGCAACCGGCACCGAGGGCACCTGGATCTCGACGGCGTACCTGATGTCCGAAATCGTCATGATCCCCCTCGCCGCCTGGTTGAGCCGGGTGTTCGGTCTGCGTAATTTCCTGATCGGCAATGCCGTGTTGTTTACCCTGTTCTCGGTGTTGTGCGGGCTATCGCAAAGCCTGCCGCAGATGATCATCGGCCGATTGGGCCAAGGCTTCACCGGCGGCGCGATGATCCCCACCGCACAAGTCCTCGTCGCCACGCGCCTGCCACCCCACCAGATGCCCATCGGCATGACGGTGTTCGGCCTGATCGTGTTGCTCGGCCCGTTGCTGGGCCCGGTGCTCGGCGGCTGGCTGACCGAAAACCTCGACTGGCGCTGGTGCTTCTTCGTCAACCTGGGGCCGTGCGCGGTGTTGCTGGTATTGCTCAACCTTGGCTTGCCCAAAGTGCGCGTGCATTGGCCGGCGTTTTTCAACGCGGACTGGCTGGGCATCATCGGCCTGACCCTGGGCCTGAGTGCGCTGACCGTGGTGCTGGAAGAAGGCCACCGCGAGCGCTGGTTCGAGTCGATGCTGATCATCGAACTGAGCCTGTTGGCCGTGGCGGGCGCAGTCATGTTGCTGTTCGGGCAGAAGCTCGCCAAACAACCGATTGTGTGCCTGCGGCTCATGCTGAACCCGGCGTTTGCCAGTGTGATCGTGATTGTGTTCGTGATTGGCGGCGGGTTGTACGGCGTGGCTTATCTGTTGCCGCAGTTTCTGGCCCTGGTGCCGGGCTACAACGCCCAGCAATCCGGTGCGGTGATGCTGATGTCCGGGTTGCCGGCGTTCCTGATGATCCCGGTCCTGCCGCGCCTGCTGGGTCGGGTCGATGCTCGCCTGTTGGTGATCACGGGCCTCGGTTGTCTGGCGATCAGTTGCGTCATTGCCAGCAGCCTGACCGCCGCCAGTGTCGGCCATGACTTTACCCGCTCGCAATTGCTGCTGGGACTTGGCCAGATCATGGCGATGATGCCGCTCAATCGCGCATCGATGGGTGCGGTGCCGCGCGAAGAGATCGCCGATGCCGCCGGCCTGTACAACATGGCCCGCAACCTCGGTGGCTCCGTGGGGCTGGCGTTGATGGGCACCTTTATCGAACAGCGCAACGCACTCCACGATGACCGTCTGCGCGAAGCCGTGACGGCCAATTCGCAATCGGGCCAGGCGTACGTTGCCGACATGGCCCAGGGCTTTTTTGCCCAGCACGGCGATGCGGCTCACGCGGGTATGCAGGCATTGGCGCAATTCGCCAACCAGATCGCCCAGCAAGCGCTGGTGATGACCTACTCGGAAACCTTCCATGTGCTCAGCCTGTTGCTGCTGCTGTGCATTCCTTTGGCGCTTCTTTTGAAAATGCCGACCCCGGGCACCCCGACGGCAGGGCACTGACACCATGACCTCCATCAACGCCGCGACCTGCCTCACCCTCGGCTGCCTGCTTCTGGCCGGCTGCACATTGGGCCCCGATTATCATGGCCCAGACAGTGTCGCCCCGGCGGCACTCAAACAAGGCTTCGCCCGCGCCCCCGCCGACTTGTCGAACGCACAACCCCAGGCCAGTGCCTGGTGGCGAAGCCTGAACGACAAGACGCTTGATGCATTGATCGACACCGCCCTGCGCGACAGTCCGACGCTGCAAGTGACGCTCGCCAAACTGCGCCAGGCCCGCGCCGGTGCAGCGTTGCAACGCGGTCAGGGGATGCCCAAGGCAGGCGCGAGCGCCGCGTATCTGCATGCCGGTTCCGCGGGTGACAGCGCCGACACCGACTTGACCTTGGGTGCGTTCGACGCCAGTTGGGAGCTGGACCTGTTCGGCGCCAACCGCCGCGCCGTCGAAGGCGCCGAGGCCCAGGCGCAAGCGGCACAACACGACGTGGCCGATGCCCAGGTGCAACTGAGCGCCGAAGTGGCGCTCAATTACCTCGGCCTGCGCGACCAGCAACAACGCGCCGCCCTCGCCCGCCAGTCCGAGGCGCTGGAAGAACAGACTTTGGTGCTCACCGAGCAGCGACGTGCCGGCGGTACCGCCTCGCAACTGGACGTTGAGCGCATCCAGACTCAGGTGCAAACCATTCGCGCGGCGATCATCACGCTGGACGGCCAGGTGCTCGAATCCCTCGATCAACTGGCGCTGCTGTGCGGCCAGGCGCCGGCGGCCCTCGACGTCCAACTGAGCATTCCGCAACCCTTGCCCGGCTTGCCGGCCAACCTGGCCATCGGCGACCCCGCGCAACTGCTGCGCCAACGCCCCGACATTCGCGCCGCCGAACGTGAGCTGGCGGGCTACACCGCCAACATCGGCCAGCAGCGGGCAGGCGCCTTTCCCAAGGTCAGCCTGTTTGGCAGCCTGAGCCTGGCCGCCACCGACGGCGGCTCGCTGCTGCGCAAGGACAACCTCGCCTGGCTGGGCGTGCCCTACCTGCAATGGGACGTGCTGGATTTTGGCCGCAACGCCGCCCGGGTCAATCAGGCCGAAGCGCGCCGCGATGAAGCCCAGGCCCATTACGCCGGCGTCGTGCTGGCCGCCCTGCGCGACGCCAACGTGGCGCTTTCGCGGTTTGGCATCGACCGGCAGAACATCGTCGCCCAGGCTCAGGTCGAAGCATCGGCCAGCCGCGCCGCGACCCTGACCCAACAACGTTACCGCGCCGGCACCAGCACCGCGCTGGGTTGGCTGGACGCCGAACGGACGCGCTACAGCGCCCAACAGGACCTGATCCAGCGCCAGGCGCAATTGCTCAAGGACTACGTAGCGCTGCACAAGAGTCTTGGGTTAGGGTGGCAAGCATCGCCACCGCTGTTGACCCGAACCCCTTGACCCCGACTCTGACCCGCGCCGGCAAGCATGACTTGATGTGGCGCCAATTGCTCCCCAAGGCCCGCCGCAATGACGAGCCCCTGCAGGTGCAACTGTGCACGGCATTCGTCACCGCCATACTCGACGGGCGACTGCCTGCGGGTGCGCGGCTGCCGTCGGGTCGAGACCTGGCCAAGTTGACCGGCGTGTCGCGCAACACGGCGGTACTGGTCTATGAACGGCTGAGCGCCGAGGGCTATATCGAATCGCGGTTGCGCGACGGTTTTTTTGTCTGCGGCGACATCCCGCCCACCCAGATCGCCGAAGAACAGCTGCCCGCCTCCAGCGCCCAGCCCGACTGGAACCAGCGCCTGAAAGCCCAATGCGAAGTGGTGCCTTGGGCCGACCGTCCGAACATCTGGCGACGGGTGCGCTACCCCTTCGTTTACGGCCAGTTCGAACCCCGCCAGTTTCCGTTGTCGCAATGGCGTCAGTGCACGCGTCAGGCCAATGAACTGAAGGCCGTCGACCGCTGGTGGCTGGAGGGCGAGGATGCCGGTAGTGCGCAACTGATCGATCAATTGATTCGCCGGGTATTGCCGCGCCGGGGCATCGCCGCCACCCGCGACCAGGTGATGCTGACCCTCGGCCGCCAACAAAGCTTTTACCTGCTGGCCCGGCTGTTGGTGCGCGACGGTGCGCGTATCGGCTTCGAAGACCCAGGGTTCATGGACCCGCGCAATGTATTCGCCTACAACGGTGCTCACGTGGTGCCGCTGCCGGTCGACGAACATGGCGTAGTGCCGACGGCTGACTACGAGCACTGCGACTACCTGTATTGCACACCCGGCTACCAGTGCCCGACCGGTGTCACCCTGAGCCCGGCACGGCGCGCGACGTTGCTGGCCATGGCCGCGCAATATGACCAGGTGATCATCGAAGACGATGACGACCCGGAAACCCAGTACGACGGCCACGCGCTACCGGCGCTCAAAGCGCAAGACCGCAACGACCGGGTGATCTACCTCAGCAGCCTGTCCAAATTGCTGTCGCCGGGTTTGTGCATCGGCTACATCGTCGCCCCGGCCCCGGTCATCGAACAACTGCGCCAGCTGCAACGGCTGATGATCCGGCAGATCCCCGGCAATAACCAGGTGGCCGCAGCACTGTTCATCGAGCAAGGTCACTACGACCGTTTATTGCAGCAAGCCCGGGAACGGCTCGGCCAGCGCGTCGCGCTGATCACCCAGGCGCTGCGTGATTATTTGCCCGAGGCGGATTTCACAGTCCCCACCGGCGGCGCCACCTTATGGTTGCGCTTGCCCCATTGCCACGACCTGACGCAGTTGTACATGGAAGGCCAGGCGAAAGGCGTGCTGTTCGACCCTTGCACGGCGTTCTATCTGGACCCCGCCGCCTGGGTGAGCAATCCGTCGATTCGCCTGGGTTTCGGCTCGATCGCCATGGACGCCATCGTCCCCGGCATCGAAGAATTGAGCCGGGTGATCAGGGCGCATTGGTTGCGGTGGAAACGCTGAAGAAAATCGAGCGTTAATAGCTGGCGTCTTGGAGATTCCTCCAAGGGCCCTAATGAAGAGCATTGATTTTTTTGCTTCGATCAAACATCCATTTCTTCTTGGATCTTTGTTCCGATGCATCGATCAAAAATACCGGCGAGAGGCTTGTCATCTACATGGTAAGAGTAGATACAGGCGTCGACCCACTCCTGACGGCCAACGGCTTGCCAGTCGATTGAGTAGCCTGCGTTGAGGATGATCCATTCGAAAAGGATGCGTTGAGTTCGACCGTGCCTTCCCTGAACGGATGCGCAACGTTGAGCGTGCCATAAGACTCGGCGATAGCCGAAACAAGCTGGTCACGCGAATAGCCTTCAAACCAACCCACATTGGCGATCTTAAAAAAAACCCTCTATCGATTTGCGACTCAATGAACTCTGGGCTGCAAAACCGCGTGTTGCTTTTGCTGATCGCCAGGGTTCGGATTTCCCCAGCCCAACCGTAGACCTTGCCGAACAACGTGCGGTGTATCTCCTTAAGGGTGATCACACTATAGGGCGGCGCGACGAACTCTAACCGCGTAGCAGCGACTTCGTTAAGGTAACGCTCAGCCTCGTCAAGGTCATCGGCGTCACGTAGGTCAAGAAGATTAATAAGTACATCTGTGCCCGGATAGCAATCCGGGGCTTGATCAGTACCGTATTTGTCGCGATTCAAGCTTTAACGAGCCGGACAGCTTTCAGAGCGGCTTCTCGAGTGGGCAACTTGATCTCGCCGTCACTGGGTGATGGCACGAAGCCCTCCAACCGCAGGCTGGCCGCAAAGTTGGCTTTACGGTGCTTGGCGAACCACGCTTTCTTGGTCTGCAAACTCAGCTTTTCCATACTCGGCACCCTAATGTCAGTGTCTGACAACTATAGCTGATTGAGGCCCTGATCAGGGACTGTTGGTTCAGCATCGCATAGGAAAAAGGGTTAGGTGCACTGGACATCGACCAGTGGTATACCGAGTCCCGCGTGTTTATCACATGTCTCTCCCATCTGTTATCGGGCCTATAAATCGTCGTGTGCGCTCTATCCAAACGCATCACCCCAGCGCGTCGCACCATTCCCGCGCAAGTCGCCATTTCCCTAATCGCCGGGAGCGATCCAACGACCCTTGCACTCACCTCTTCCCCTTATAAAACGTGGCTTTCACTGGCCCCATCGATAGATCCCGTTGGCGCCATGCGCTGGTGACGAATATGCACAGATACTCGTGCTGCAACCCGGCGGCGAAGACTGTCGGGTGTCGTCCTACTTGACTGATACAGGATGGGGAAATGTTGAAGATGCGATCCATGCCGTACACGATGAAAGCCTGCCTGATGGCGTTGACCTGGGCCGGTTGTGCCAGCGCGCACGCCGCCAGCGGCGACAGCCCGACCGTTGCACCCGGCAAGCCCACCTGCATGAACTACGACCAATACCTGACCCGCGCTGAAATCGTGATCAAGGCCGTGCCGATCTGCGGCCGTATCAGCCCGGAACTTGGCGGCCTGCGTGAAGCACTGGCCGAGCACGGCTTTGGCTTTACTGCGACGTCCTACAATGGCTACACCTACGACGTGCTTGGGCACAATGACAATCCGCAGGTGTACAACGGGCAGAACCCCAGCTACAACGCGTCCCTTAATACCTATCTGACTTACGACCTGACCCGCATTGGCTTTGCCAACGACGCGCAGTTCACGCTGGCCGCGCAGTGGGTGGGCGCCAACTACACGCCGGCCAACCCGCGTGTCACCACCATGACCGTGTTTGCGATCAACCAGTCGTTCTTCAATCACCAGCTTGAGCTCGAATACGGCTACATCACCGGCGTGCGCCTGTTCTACGGCATCGCGCTGGGGGGCAACGCCTCGACGGCGGCCCTCGGTCCAAGCAGCGTGGTGCCGTTCCAGGTGGGCATGTCAGCCACCGAACCCACGCCCACTTTGGACGTGATTGTGCGAGACAAATCGCTGCGCTTCTACAACAGCCTGGCGGTGACACGCAGCGTGAGCCCCGGCGGTATCGCCCAGGATGTGAAGGACAACCCCAGCGGTTTCCGCCTGAATGTGCCGGATGCCAAGGCCTTGTTCATCGACGAGCTCGGCTACAAGCGCGCCGCCAGCGCCACCGAGAATGCCGCGTGGTTTCGTGCCGGCGCGTTGTACAACACCACCCAATACACTGAGTTCAAGACCCGCGAGAAATCCGACAACAACTACGGAATGTACCTGGCCGGCACCGTGCAGGTCAGCAAACCCTGGGGCGATGCGCGGGGCTGGTACCTGGACAGCAAGTTCGACTATTCGCCGGATTCGGTCAACGCCATCAACAAGGCCGTGCAGGCTACCGCGTTCAACGTCGGGCCCTTTGTCACCCGGCCGGCCGACATGCTCGCGTTCGGCGTGACCAAGAGTTACTACAGCAAGGAACTGCGCGACGTGTACGCCGGCTACCACATGGACACCGCTGGCTACACGCTGGCAGCGACGGCCTCGTACGCGGCACGGTTGACCCCCGGCATCTATTTGATCAGCGGCCTGACCTACACGCACAACCCGGTATTCACCCCGGTGCACAGTGACGCGCTGTTGCTGCAGGAGTCGCTGAACTTCCTGTTCTGAGTACCGCCGCACGTCACATCCCTTTGACTCAAGCCCCCTGTTTCCAGCCTCATGGTTCTCTGGAACGGGCAACTGCAACCCGAGGAAATAATAATGACCACTGACGCAAGTCTTTTTCTGTCCCAGGCCGACTATCTGGCGCTGGATGCCACCGCCATGGCCGAAGGCGTGCGCAACGGCACCCTGGCGCCCGAAGCCTTGCTGCGCGCCGCCCTTGAGCGCTGCGACCAACTCGACCCGCAGGTCAACGCCGTGGTGATGCGCCATGACGAGATTGCCTTTGCCCAGCTGCGTGCCCGCCAGGCCGCCGGCACCGAACGCCAGGGCGCGCTGGCCGGCGTACCGTTCCTGCTCAAGGACCTGAACACCTATCTGGCAGGCACCGTCACTACCAACGGTTCGCGTTTGTTGGCCGACACCCCGCCCGCCAGCGTCAACAGCACCCTGGTGGACCGCTACCTGAACGCCGGCACGCTGGTGTTCGGCAAGACCGCCAGCCCCGAGTTCGGCATGACCACCACCACCGAATCCGCCCAATGGGGGCGCACGATGAACCCCTGGAACCTGGACTTCAGCGCCGGTGGTTCGTCGGGGGGTGCGGCCGCCGCCGTAGCGGCCGGCATCGTGCCGGTGGCCCATGCCACCGATGGCGGCGGTTCGATTCGTATCCCGGCCTCTTACTGCGGCGTGTTCGGCCTGAAGCCTACGCGCTACAGAAACCCTCAGGGCCCGGCCAGTTTCGAAGGCTGGTTCGGCGCCAGTTGTGGCCACGTGGTGTCGCGCAGCGTGCGCGATTCGGCGCTGTTGCTGGACGTGAGCCATGGCCATGAACGCGGCAGTCCTTACTGGCTGGCCGAACCGGCGCGCCCGTTCAGCGAAGAGGTACGACGTGCCCCCGGTGCGCTGCGCATCGGCGTGGTCAGTGCCGACATGACCGGCGCAGCGCTGCACCCGGAGATTGCGGCGGTGCTGGAGCAGACGGTCGAGATGCTGCGCGAACTCGGCCATCAGGTCCGACCGCTGACACTGCCCGTCGACCCGCAACGACTGTACGCCGCCCATGGCACCACCAGCGGCGTCAGCCTGCTGGCGGCGGTGCGCG